>NZ_VXKN01000006.1 GCF_008693185.1 Acinetobacter qingfengensis | reverse complement strand
AAAATAATGCACAACCAATGATCATATAAATAAACACAATCGATGGACCGGCCAAACTAATGGTTTTTCCTGATCCCATGAATAATCCGGTACCTATTGCTCCACCAATCGCAATTAATTGTAAATGTCTGTTACTCAGATTACGCTTGAGATCTTGTTGTTCATATTCATCATGTGTTTCGTTTAACGCCATAGCAAAGTTCTCTGTTATTTTGACAACAGAAATAAGCAATTATTGTTCCAAGTTAATATAGATAATCGCTCGTTATGATACAATTTAAACAAACAGATAATTTTATTCTTAATTTATTGCAGATAATCTTCTATTTAATTTTTACCATGTGACCAAATACGATTACTCAATCATTCAGATGAAGTTAGCTGTATAGCAAAGCGCTAGCTTAAACGCTTTGCTAACAATCGTATTTAAATATCACTCTTCGTTTTCAATAAGACCAAATTTTGCTATCGCAGCTTGAACAATTTCATCAAAATATGGATGTGCCTGTTTTAATTTATCCAACGCATCTGTAATTGGTGTTAAAGCATCTTCTAATGTATTGTGTTCATAATTATATATAACTGTTTGTTTATCTAAGCTCGTAATCAGAAGATACCAGTTACCTTCTGGATTAAACTTAAAACCTAATTGTTCAATCTGTGGATATTGCTTATTCATTGCAATAACAAACTCTTTCCATTCTTTTGCAAAAGTTTTATTAAAACCATTTTTCCATAAAGCAAAATTGAGGATCATTCGATCGTTATCATTTATAAAGAAATTAGTAAGCCACCAGTTATTTGTTTCATCATTTTCGCCTTCATTCGTTAATTCATAAAATGCATAAAGATTTTTCCATGTTTTAGAATCTTCAAAATCAAAATCTTCATTTTTCCATTTCGATGATAAAAACCACGTTTCATTTTCATGAAAATCATAGGAACCTATAAGACTATCATCATTAAAATTTTCTACAAACTCTTCAATTAAATTATCGACTGCATTGAAAATTTTTTCACTTAATTCACCATTAAGTAAATTATTTGCCTGTTCCAATAATTGAATATTTTCAATAATCAGTTTAGCTGCATTTGTATTACTATTACTCATTTTCTTATTCCTATATACTTAGAAAATAAATTATTAAAAAGTTTTAATATGATCAGCAAATTGTTTTGCTAACCAAGCGCTACGATTATTTACATCAGATTTTTTGGCATATTTATAAAACAATCTGGATATCTGTAACCATGAAATACCTATCAATCTTTTTTGATTTCCTTGATCTTGGTATCTTACGGGTAATTTTCCATTTTTAGTTAAATAAATCACTGCCCAATCTCTTGTTAATCCGGCCTTAGCTTGTACTAAATTAATGTAACGCTGCAATTGATCTTGTCCTTCAGTCGCATCAATTTTTATTTCAATAAACAATAAAAACTGAGATGTATCAATTTCAATATCAATTCGATTTTCTTGTTGACCTAAAGGACAACATTCAGCTATGGTTGAGTATCTTTCAACGTTGTAAATTTGAAATCGTTCTGGCAATAAAGATATAAGTTCTTTTAAAAACTCATTACCTCGCCCATGATCTCCTCGATAATCTAAAAACCATTTTAGAACTTGACTATTTTTTACTTCATCTCTTCCCAAGCCAGCAGTCTGCCAAACATTGGCATGCAAACCTTGTTTTTTGGCTTCTCTTATAGGTTGCTGTACTTCATCTGATTTATATACAGTAAAAAAGCGTTTCAATTTTTGATAATCAATAAAAACCTTTCGCCAATCCTTAAAGAACAGTTCAAGTCTTCGATCTAATGATAGATTCTGTAATTCTCTTTGTTGCTGCCGTTCTATTTCTTTCCAGCCTTCAAAAAAATCTAATAGCTGAGGAGAAATATCATTCATACGTAATTCCATCACTACTCCAATATTTATAAAATTTGTCCAATCTATAGTATATTTTGTCTTTTAGTTGTCTAAGGTAATACCTCTATAAATTTCATCAAATACACACATATTAATACAACATAAGAAATTGATTATTATATAATTAAACCAAAATCTCCCGCTTGCCATCTGCGTCCATTGGGCTAACAATTTCGTCGTCTTCCATCTGATCAATAATTCGAGCAGCTTGAGTATAGCCTAACCCAAATTGATGTTGTAATGATGACACCGACACCTTACGGGTTTTAAGCACAAATAATGTACATTGATAAAGCAGATCAGCATCAATATCGTAACCATCATCATAGGAACTAATGTCAAATGGATTTAGCCTATAAGATTCTAAAAGTGCCTTAATATACTGAGGTTTAGCACATTGACGCCATACATCACAAATACGATTAATTTCATCAGTGGAAACAAAAGCACCAGACACATATTCAGGCTCTACTTTACCCGGCCCAAGAAACAACATATCGCCTTGAGCAGATAAATTCTCAGCACCATCATGATCCAAAATAAGACATGATTGAATATGGTGATCGACTTTCAAGGCAATACGACTTGGAATATTAGCTTTAATTCGCTCTGTGATTATATTTTTCGATAAATTTTGTGTAGCAAGTACCAGATGAATACCTGCCGCACGAGATTTTTGTGCCAAATATGAAATCATTTTTTCGATTTTTTTACTGTCTTTTTGCATCACATCAGCAAGTTCATTCACAACAACCACAATTTGTGGTAAATCTAATTCAATATTTTGAACATTGGTTTCTTTGATTTTTGTATTATAATTTTTTAATGTACGAACATTTATAGAAGAAAAAAGTGTATAACGTCGCTCCATTTCATGAATACACCAGTTTAATACATTCAATGTATCTTTCTCATTTGTGACAACGGGTGTCAATAAATGAGGAATATCTTGATAATTTGCCAGTTCAGACTGTTTACAATCAATCAAAATTAAACGGATTTGATCGGGCGTATATTTTAACAAAATCGATAATATCATCGAATGGATCAAAGATGATTGATTGGAATTTATTGAGCCCGCTATTAATAAATGTGGTGCTTTATTCAAATCTGTTGTAATGATTTCACCTTTAGTATTTTTTCCAAGTGCCAGCGTAATCAATACATTGCTATTAGAATAATTTTCTGCTTCCAGTATTTGAATTAAGCCTAATTGTTTTCTTTGCGGATCAATTTTATCTAGCAAATCTAAATTTGGAATATTATAGGATTGCTCACATTTATCCATATGCAGAATATGAGTGCTAGCTGATATATCTGCATTTATATTTTCATCAAAATGATCTTCTTGCAAAAAATCCTCCAAAGTATCAACCGCACCATCAAAACCTTTATAAGATTGTTTGTATTGCTCTAAATCTTCAAAATCCATATCATAATTTTCAATCGCATCATAAATATACCTTTGGACTTTTTCAAATAACTCCTGTGGCTCCAAAACCTGTATTGAATGTGCCTTTTCAATTAACCAGTTTAGAAGACTATTTGTGATTATACTACTTGCAGTTAAAGTAAAATAATCATCATCAAATTCCGTAATTTCCTGAGAAAAATGAATTGGATTATTCTGTAGATCATCAAGCAAATCATTTTCACAACGCAATTTAATTTCTAATTCATCGCGCTCAAAATAAGCATATTCATATTCTTTTTCTTCGATCAAGTTATCTAAATCAAAAGCATCAATATCTACACTAATTCGCTGTTCAATCAATTTTACCTGATCAAATCTTTGTAGATTAAAGGTTCTCAAAACACTACGATGACCCATTATTTTACTTGCCATTAAAAATTGTTTATGTCCATGCTGAATAATGCCATGTGGTTTTAATGTATATGCCTGTTTTTCAGTCTGTCCTTCTTTACAATATAAACATTCTAACCACAATTCACTGTCTAAAAGTGCTTTATAAATTTTTTTAATTTCATCACAGTCAAAATCATCGATATATTCAGGAGAATAGCCTACCGACACAAAACGAATACGTGATCGCCAATCTTGTAATTTGGTATTTTTAACCAGTTGTTGTTCAGCTGATTCAAAAAAATCTGATACTTTGTGATAAATTTCGTGAGGTAAATAGTGTTGCAGATACTCATTTGCCATAACTAATACTAACGCTTTTTCTGCACTTAACGGCTCTATTGAAGCATCTTGGCTTAAATAATACTTATCAGGTTGATTACCTTTTAATATAATTTTCTCAAGTGTTCCACTCGTCAAAATGACATTTAATGTTTTTAAATCACGTCGAATTGCCTTATTAATTGACTTTTCATCAATTACATCACTATACAAACTTCTAAGATATGTTTTTAGTTGCTCAATGGAATAAGCCTTGGATGATTGACGAGGTAAAATCTGATAAATTCTCAATATACGTTTTATTTGACTGGGAACAATTTCACTCATTCTGTATTCTCATATACATTGTTCTGGTGCAATAAGAATATCAAGGTTATGAGACAAATAATGTCTCACGAATTATTTTTTTAATTTTTATTTATCAAGCAAAATCCTCACTTCTACGCTTCATCACTTAATTCTTGCATCGCTTTCTCTAGCACTTCGTATATCCGTTGATCATGACATTGTGCTACGTTAAATCTTAAAAAATGACTTGCGTTATTCGATTGACTAAAGGCATTACCGGGCGCCAAAATCACATTATACTTTAAACAGATCTTTGATAATTCGGCAGCATCAATATGTTTCGGTAATTGGCACCACAAAAAAATACCGCCTTTGGGAATTACCCATGGCGTAATATCTAATTTTTCCAATTGTCGAATGGCTTTACTCATGTGATCGGCTAAATGCAGTTTTAATCCTTCCAGATGTTTCCTAAAACTACTGTCAGATAAAACTGTATAAATAATTCCTGCATTTAACAAGCCACAGCCAAAATTAGTGGCAATTTTCAGATTAATTAAACCATCAATCAAACGTGGGTGGGCTGCAATATAGCCACAACGGATAGATGCAGAAACTGTTTTGGAAAAACTACCCATTTGAATAACATTGGTAAAACCATTTAAATCCAGATAACGCGGTGCCGGAACAAATTCAAAATCTGCAAAAATATCGTCTTCGACAATGGTTAAATTGGCCTGTTCTGCCACTTTTAAAATCTGATAAGCGGTATGCGTGGAAAGTGTTGCCCCAGTGGGATTATGAATGCCTGCATTAGTAATATAAAGTTTGGGCTGATGCAATTGTACGATCTGCTCAAATTGCTCAATATCCGGACCATTCTCGGTATAAGGCACAGCAACAATATTGACACGATGGACTTTGAGTAAACTTTGAAAATTAAAATAGTAAGGATCATCAACCAGTACGCTATCGCCTGCTTGCAAAAATAATCTGCAAATCAGATCTATGGCCTGAGTGCCAGACTCCGTTAACAAAACTTGATCCGGTTGAATATAAATTCCCTTTTGCTCTATACGTCGTGCAATCCAGTGCCGTAAGGGCTGGTGTCCCCATGGATTGGCATAATTTACCAGTAGATCGGTATGTTGTTTGGATACTTTGCGTAGTGCCTTGCGAATGCTGAGTTCCGGCATCCAATGCCCGGGTAACCAGCCACACCCGGGTTTAAGTACTTGTGGTTGTGCAATCAGGGATTGACGGGAAATCCATAATGGATCAATTTCACGATCGACCAATCGTGTGAGTTCGTGCTGAGGAAAAGCAGTCTGAGTACCTGATACAAAATAGCCGGCACCTTGCCTTGATTCAATCACTTTCTCTGCCACCAGTCGATCATAGCTTTCTATAACGGTTGAAACAGAATAACCAAGTGTTTTGGCTAACATCCTTACCGAAGGCAAACGTGCCCCCATCATCAGATGATGATTTTCAATTTTTGACCTGATATGTTGCATGGTTTTTTCAATTTTTGTCATAAAAATATTTTCCATTTCAATACACTGTATTGGAATATCATACATAACAGTTAGTTTAAATTGTACTGGATTGTACATAGTGATTGATCTGATTCACAGCCAAAGTAAGCCTATTTTTAAGGGGCTACTTATGCATCAAAAATCACAAGGCTGGTTGAATGGTTTACTTGGCGTTATTATTTTTGCCGGATCATTGCCTGCTACACGACTGGCGCTGAGGGACTTCAATCCGGAATTTTTAACGGGTATCAGAGCCGTTATTGCAGGAATATTAAGTCTGGCTATTATCATTATTTTCAAGCAGGGTAAACCTGAAATAAAGCACTACGCCTCTCTTGCAATTGTAGCATTTGGTGCAGTATTTGGATTTCCATTTTTCACTGCTTTAGCCTTACAATCTATCACTTCAGCACAGTCTATTGTTTTTATTGGCTTATTACCTTTATCAACAGCAATTTTTGCTGTTATACGAGCAAAAGAACGACCTCAATCCAAGTTCTGGTTATTTGCTATTTTAGGCAGTGCATGCATTATCTATTTTATTTATCTACAAACGCAAAGTAAAAATGACTTACTTGGTTATTTCTGGATGATTTGTGCCATTGTGGTTTGCGGTCTAGCTTATGCCGAAGGTGGAAAACTATCCCGAACTTTAGGTGGATGGCAAGTGATTGCATGGGCATTAATTTTTTCCCTACCGATCATGCTGATTTTTACTTGCTTTTATCTTCCCAAAACATTTCATCAGGTTACGCTATCAGGAATGTTAAGCCTATTCTACGTTTCTGTTTTTAGCATGTTTCTGGGATTTATTTTTTGGTACAAAGGTTTAGCACAAGGCGGCATTGCTGCGGTAGGACAACTTCAATTATTACAACCATTTTTTGGTTTTTTGTTGGCTGCCCTATTCTTACATGAGACCATTGAATGGCAATTTATCGCTATCAGTATGGCAGTTTTGTGTTGTGTGGGATTTGCAAAAAAATATGCCTATGCAACATAATACAAATTCAATAAGCCCTACTTTGCAGCGATCAAATACGCACCAAACATTTTTACAGTATTTAAATCGTTAAAAAGCGGTATAACGTTTTAGATTTTATCACTTGCGTTATATCAACATACTCTAAATGAAAAAATTAAATCATTTACGCAAGTCTATCGTCTTGTGCAGAAATAAAGATAAACGTTGCCATTCGTCCTGTTTTTGCCTGTCGACGATAAGAATAAAACGAGTCTGTTTCAGCATAGCTACAGCGATCGCCACCTGTTACCGACGTTATTCCCAAAGCCTGTAATTTTTTAGTCGCAATGGCATATAAATCGGCGAGATATTTACCATTCTGTCGTGCAATAAAGTCATTTTCAAAATCAGAATTTTGACTGACAAAAGCGGCTTTTACTTCTGCCCCAACTTCAAAATTTGCTTGACTAATTGCAGCACCAATCCATGCATAAACAGGCTGAGTCTGCATTTTAGCGAGTGTGGCTTCAATAATCCCATTGGCCAGTCCACGCCAGCCAGCATGCAGACAGGCAATTTCTGTTCCTTGTGCATTACTGACCACGATCGGCAGGCAATCGGCTGTCATCATCATCAATGCCACACCTTTTTGCTGTGTGACTAAACCATCACCATCTAGCAATGTTGCCTCGATTTGATCATCTACCAGATAAGCTGTTGTACTATGCGTTTGGTTTAGCCATTGCAGGCGTGTTACACCATAAGGCTGTAATGCTTTTAGCAATGCGATACGGCGTTTTTGTACTTGTGACGCAGAATCGCCTACATGCAGGCCTAAATTAAACTGCAAATAAGGCTGTTGTTGTGTTTGCTCAGAATCAATGATTGCCAATGTTTGTCCTGCAAATATGTCCTTCGGCAAGCCTTGTGCCTGATGCCATAAGAATATTTGGGGTGCTTTAATCATTCAATTATTCTCCCTTACTTTGTGCATCCTGCTGTAATAGCTGGACCAATCTGGAAAAATCTTCAGGCCATTCTGCTTCAAATCGCATTTCTTCGCCAGTTACAGGATGGATAAGTCCCAAACAACGAGCATGCAAAGCCTGACGTTTAAGCTGCTGTAAATACTGTGTCAATTCAATACCAATACTTTTGGGTAATTTCAAACGAGCATAGGTTTGATCACCCACCAAAGGATGTCCCATGTGAGCAAAATGAACACGAATCTGGTGAGTACGACCAGTCTCAAGTTGCGCTTGTACTAGACTAAAATACTCAAATCGCTGTAGCACATTGTAATGCGTTACCGCAGGTTTACCCCCATTAACAACCGCCATCTTGGTACGCTCTACCGGATGACGTTTAATTGGTGCATCAACTGTTCCTCCAGCAATAATATGTCCATAACAGACCAGATCATAGACCCGATAGACCGATTTACTAGCAAGTTGCCGTGTAAGTGCATGTTGTGCTTCCAGTGTTTTGGCAATAACCAATAATCCACTGGTATCCTTGTCAATACGATGTACTAGGCCTGCTCTGGCCAACTCACGAGATTGGGGATAATGGTAAAGTAAAGCATTAACCAATGTTCCTGATGGATTACCTGCGCCTGGATGCACCACCATACCAACCGGTTTATTAATGACCAAAATTGCATCATCTTCATAAACAATATTTAATG
Organism: Acinetobacter qingfengensis; assembly: GCF_008693185.1. Classification (GTDB taxonomy): domain Bacteria; phylum Pseudomonadota; class Gammaproteobacteria; order Pseudomonadales; family Moraxellaceae; genus Acinetobacter; species Acinetobacter qingfengensis. The sequence continues at coordinate 154,115 of NZ_VXKN01000006.1, read as the reverse complement.
CGATATTTTCTGGTTGATTGAATAATTGTGCTTCAAGCTTAACATCCAGAGTTAAAGTTTCATTGCCTTCACTACGATTTTTGGGCTTGACGTGTTGTCCATTAATTTTGAGTACACCATCACTGATCCATGATTTTATTTTCTCTCTAGAAAAGTCATCCCAGAGCTGTGCAGCAATTTGATCAAATCTTTGTCCTAAATAACGCTCATCCAATTGACAATGGCGTTGAATATGCGTAGCTTGCGGTGTTGAAAATTGTTCTTGAATCTCATCAAATTCAGATGCCGTTTCAAGTATTGTAGAATTTTGTGCAGATTGCGTGGAAGTCATTTGCTCACATTTCAATAAAAATGGTTTAATAGGCGTATTGTAGCTGATTGCCCATCATGACACAGAGGAGTTTTTATGTCGCTACCACGTTTTAATGTTTTAGTGTTGTCTTTATCCATAGGCATCACTTCTGTAATGGTGGGCTGTAGCAGTAATCCCAAAAAGGTTGTCGATACCGGGCCACAATCAAGCGAACAGGTATACTATGAAAAAGCTGTTCAAGCACTTGATAAAGGGCAATATACTGAAGCTGGTAAACAACTTGAAGCTTTAGATACTTATTTTCCAACTGGTCGTTATTCTCAACAGGCACAGCTTGACCTGATGTATACCAAATTCAAACAGGGAAATTATGCTGAGGCTGTCACGATTGCAGATCGTTTTATTCGCTTGAATCCACAGCATCCTCAAGCGGACTATGCTTATTATTTACGCGGTGTAGCTAATATGGAGCAAAACTATGATGGTTTGCTACGCTATACCTCACTAAAACAGGCACATCGTGATACAGGATATCTTAAAGTTGCTTATCAGAATTTTGCCGACTTCATTCGTCGTTATACAAGCAGCAAATATGCAGTAGATGCTGCGCAACGCATGCAATTTATCGGGCAGGAACTGGCTGAAAGTGAAATGAATGCCGCACGCTTTAATATTGAGCGTAAAGCATGGGTTGCTGCATTACAACGTGCCCGCTGGGTTTTAGAATATTATCCACAAGCCCCACAAACTGCTGAAGCAATTGCTACCGCAGCGTATGCCTATCAACAATTGGGTGATCAGGAATCTGCACAACAATATATCAAACTGTTACAAGCAAACTATCCTGAACTGCTTAAATCTAACGGAACGGTTAATCTAAAGGCAGCACGTCATCAGGCCAGCTTATTTAATCGCTTCTCTTTAGGAATTTTTGGTCGCTCTGCTCAAAATAGCGCCAGCGCATCTTCTGAAGTTGCTGCACCACATTCTGTTGTGCCGCAAGCCGAACAAACACCTGCTGAACAGCCAAAGCGTAGCTGGTTAAACCGTTTAAGTTTAGGTTTACTGGATAAAGATCAGCAAAACTAAATGTTTTTTTGCTGTAATTTTGATTAAAGTAATTTGAGCATCACATGATGCTCAAATTTTTTTATTTGTATTGAGATTTTTTAAAATGGCAATTCCTCAGCATACCATTGATCAAATTCTGGATCGTGTCGATATTGTCGATCTCATTAGTCAACGTGTAAAACTTAAAAAAACTGGACGAACTTATTCTGGCTGCTGTCCATTTCATCAAGAAAAAACGCCATCTTTCCACGTCTATCGAGACAAAGCGTATTATCATTGTTTTGGTTGTCAAGCCAATGGAAATGCCATTCGATTCCTCATGGATCTGGATAATCGTAACTTTATTGATGTTATTAAGGATCTGGCGCAGCAAACCGGCATTGAACTGCCTAAAGATGATTTTTCAGCAAAAAAAGCCACGTATCAACGTAAAATTACCGAAACCACCACAATTGCACCATCGACTGATGCAATAATCACGTCTAATGAAATTACTGACGCACCCTCTCTATCAGTTGATCCTTTTGCTGATTTTTATGCAATGGAACCTATGCCTGGTGATGATTATGCCGCTTTGTCAGCAAATGATGCGACCACTGAAGAACACTCACTTTATGATCTTCTAGAACAAGTCACTCTGTATTACCAAAAACAACTCAGTGCTGCACCACATGCACAAAACTATTTCCATAATCGGGCATTAAACGAGAATACCATTACCACATGGCGATTAGGTTATGCACCTGCCGATTGGAATCATTTAGAAAAAGCTTTTCCATTAGATATTGAAGGTTTAAAACTGGTCGGTTTAATTAGAGAAAATGATTCTGGAAAAAATTTTGATCTATTACGTGATCGTGTAATTTTTCCAATTCGTGACAGTAAAGGCCGTGTTGTAGGATTTGGTGGCCGTGCCCTGAATGATGAAATCAAACCTAAATATATTAACTCTCCAGACTCGGAAGTTTTCCATAAAAATCAATTACTTTATGGATTGTATGAAGGTCGAAAAAACAAAAGCATCGACTGGTTAATGGTCGAAGGTTACATGGATGTTATTGCCTTACACCAAGCAGGAATCACAGGTGCAGTTGCCACATTAGGAACCGCCAGCAATACCGACCATCTAAATATTTTATTTAAACAAAATCCACGCCTGACATTAGCATTTGATGGGGATGCAGCCGGACAAAAAGCCGCATGGCGGACACTGGAAATTGCCTTACCATTACTCAATGATGGTAGAGAATTACGATTTTTTATTCTGCCCGACCAACATGACCCCGATTCATTAATACGCCAGCTTGGTTTAGAACAATTTCAACAATTACTTAACAAAGCCCCATTACTGTCTGACTACTTATTTGCTCAATTGACCAAACGTTACGATATTAGTCACCCTGAAGGTAAAGGTATGGTGATGGCAGAATTACGCCAACTGACCAACACCTTACCAAATGGCTCATATAAATACTTATTATCACAATCTTTTCGGGAACGTTTGGGCTTTGGTCGCAAGAAATTTGATAGTAGCACACAAGATAAGGATTTAAGTTTTGACCGCATTGACCGCAATCATTTATTGGTAGCATTACTTATGCATTATCCATTGCTATTTCCTCATTTTGAAACCCTCAGAGCATTTATCCCCAGCCAAAGTAATACACCGATTCGGCAATTATTGGATATTTTGGATAAAATTTACGATACCTTGCCTAAAGACATTGAATTGAGTCGTTATTTTGCTTTAGGTGCAGCTGCAAATTTACATGGGAAAATTTTACCCATTCTCAATCAGGTTGATATTGAAGATTTACAGATTAATCACCCCGAAGAGTTGGATAAACATGCCCAATCATTATTTGTATCGATGAAAATTTATTATTTAAAACTCAAACTCAAGCATCCTGCATCAGTCAAAGAAGCACATAACCTCAAAAAACAACTCAACGATGCTTCCAGAAGCTTAACTGAATTACAGATCAGCGAGCCTTAGTTTTACGCATGTTGTCATGAATGTCTTGTATCGTTTCATTCAGCCATTGGGCGTGTTCCGGTTGCTCTGCTCTGGCCGCTTCACGAAACAACTTAGATGGAATATGCAACATTTTATTGGTTAATCGCTGCGACAACCTTTCTAATAATTCTGCTGGATCAACGCCTTGTTGTAATTGTTGCAATGCCAATTGAAGCTCTTTCTGGCGCTGATGTTCTGCAAAGTCACGATATTGTTGAATATCATGTCCTGCCCGTTGTACTTTTTCATTAATGACAAACTGTGATGCCAGTTGTGAGACTAAAATCTCTGCATCAAGTGCAGCCTGACGACGCTGTGACAAATTATCATCAATTACTGCCTGTAAATCATCAACTCCATATAAGTAAACACTATCCAAATCGTCTACTTTAGCATCAATATCACGAGGAACAGCTAGATCAACCATTAACATCGGTTGATATTTTCGCTGTTTAACGGCACGTTTTACCGCAGAATATGAAATTACCTGATGTAAACTTCCAGTACAACTTGAGACAACATCCGCACGATACAAATTATTTTCTAGTTGATCAAAATCAATTACCTCCACCTCAACACGAGTAGCGAGTTCCTGTGCCAGATGTTCAGCTTTACTGCGAGTTCGATTACAAATAATCATTTTTGCCACACCCATTTCAGCCAGATGTTTTGCAACCAGCGTATTCATTTCACCTGCTGCGACAATCAATACCGTCATCTGCGACACATGGCTAAAAACCTGTGTTGAAAGTTGTGCAACAGCATAACCCATGGAAATGGCATGGGCACCCACAGCAGTTTCAGAACGCACCTTCTTTGCTGCATAGAATGCATATTCAAATAAACGATTTAAATGTGGAGAAACGACTTCGGCATCTTTGGCCAATATTAATGCATTTTTGATTTGACCTAAAATTTGTGGCTCACCCAGCATCAATGAATCCAGCCCACTGGCTACACGCATCAAGTGCGTCATGGCATCTACATTTTCATAATGATAAACATGACGCAACAGAGTATTTACATCAATTCCATTACACTGTGCCATCCAATGCAGTACATCGTCAGTATTTTTGGTTAATGCATAAATTTCTGTACGATTGCAGGTTGAAACAACCACCATATCCGCTAATTCAGGATGTTGTCGTGTTTCAGAAAAGACTGTATTTAATCGCTCTGGATTAAAAGCAATTTGTTCACGGAGTTCAACAGAAGCCGTATGATGATTGACACCCAAAGCCAAGAAAGTCATATTACTTCATCAAGTGGAAAAGATATGATACAAACGTGCATATATGTTAAACAACCATGATACAAAAATGTAATTCGAATGCAGCAAATTTCAGATAATTTCATGCAGAAAACTGCCAGATACTATTCTATCACATTCCTTCTTATAGGAAGTATCACTGCTACGTCTACACTATACGCTGCTGAAATGCGAAACACTGATCATCATAGCGCATTTTTATCCGTTTTTACTGCGGAATTTGCATTAGGACAAGGTAATATTGAACAATCACTAAGCACTTACCACGATTTGGTGATGCATTACAATGTACCCAATATTAATCAGCGCGCTCTAGAAATTGCCTTACAAGTCAATGATATTGATGCAGCACTAGAAATTGCCAAACACTGGGTTCAGCAATATCCTAACGATGTCCCAGCCATGTTTTATCTTGCCCACCTCGCATTACGCGCACAACAATACGAATTGGCAGCACAAACACTGGATCACATTCTCAGTCTAGACACGAATGCTGATCTGGAGGGAATTCTGGACGGCATTTACCCTGAATCTCTTGAAGCCCGTCAGGCATTATTGATTGCGCTAGATCATATTAACAAACAGAATAATCCCTCTCTATTGGTCATTGTCGCTGGACTTGAAGCACAAAATGGCCAGTTTAACAGTGCTTTAAAGAAAGTAAATGCAGCACTCAAACAACGACCAAATGTGGCCAGTTTTATTATTTTGAAAGCCAATTTACTTTTTGCTTCCGATCAGGAAAAGGATGCACTTAAATGGTTGAATAATAATAGTCTAAAACAAAAAACCTCAGATGTTGGATTATTTGAAGTCCAACATCTTATTCGACAAAATCAAATGCAACCTGCGTTAAATAAATTGAAAAAAATGATTCAAAAATGGCCAGAAGAGGAACAACTATTATTTTTGGCAGGCATTACCAGTATTGACTTAAAACAATATGATCAAGCAGAAAAGTATCTACGCACTTTACAAGGGTCGATCAATTATCAAGATCAAGCCAATTATTATCTGGCAGTCAATGCCGAACGAAAAAAAGATTTCGCTGATGCTATTGAACTCTACAAAGCTGTAGATGGTAATTTCTATACCGTGTCCAGAAAAAATCTCGTCGCTATTTATCTTGCTGCCAACAATTCAGGTGACGCAATTCGCTTTTTAACTCAGGAGCGAGTCAGCCATCCCTATCAAGCCAGCTTCTTATATCAATTACAAGCACAAATTCTAGATAAAATTGGACAAAAACAGCGTGCGATTACGTTACTAGATGATGCCATTCAGCAAATGCCTGATGATGCCGAATTAATTTACGCACAAGTATTATTATTTGATCCATTTCAAGATCGAGATCGTTTAGACCATGCATTAAATCGGTTACTGGATATTGAGCCCAATAGCCCAACATTCCTAAATGCCTACGCCTACACACTCGCCTTACAAAATCGTAAACTTGACATTGCCAGAAAATATGCTGAACAAGCCTTGAATTATGCTCCGCAACAAGCCTCCATTCTAGATACGCTCGGGTATATCGCCTTTTTACAAAATGATCTTGATGTCGCAGTCAAATCACTGGCAGAAGCTTATAATTTATCTCCAAATCTATCCATTGGTATTCGCTACGCAAAAGCACTATACATGTATGGCGATATCGAGCAATTTGCGAAATTATGCGAAATTCTGGCAGAGCACTACCCAGACAGCCCGGAAGTTCTGGAGTTACAACATCTTCTAATTCCCATTCAAAGTACACAGGTTTCATAAATTGACATGATGAAAAAACAACTTCTTATTCTATGCAGTTGCATTGGTTTTTTGTTCACTGGTTGCCAGCAAATCAGTAAAACGCCTGCACTTAGCATGACGCAACCAGAAAACGTTGAGCAATTTAAAATTACTGGAAAAATTGGTGTACGTACTCCACAACAAAATGGTTCAGCTTTTTATGGCTGGACTCAGATCGGTGATCAATTTGCCATAGATTTAACCGGCGCACTTGGCGTTGGACAAACCTCAATTCGAGGCAAACCCGGTGATGTCAGCCTGACTTCCAGTAAAACAGGTACGATTGAAGCAACGACGCCAGAGGAATTATTATTTAAGGCAACCGGTTGGCAAGCACCAATCACACATCTGGTTGCATGGATCAATGCCAAAACGGCGACTGCTCAAGCCGAACAACAAACTGATGCACAAGGTCGTTTAAGCACTGTTCATGAAGGTGGCTGGACTGCTAATCTGAGTTATAATAATCAGGAAAAACAACCAAGTAAACTTGTATTAGTTGATGATGCACAGCAAAATCGAGTCACCCTCACCATTCAAACCCGTGAATAGCATGATACAAACACTTCATGTTGCGTCCCCCGCAAAGCTCAATTTGTTTTTACATATCACAGGTCGTCGTGAAAATGGTTATCATGAATTGCAAACTATTTTTCAGCTGATTGACCTATGTGATGAGCTAAGTTTTCAATATAACGAAGATGATCTGATCCAGATTAAAGGTCTTGATCACGTTGAATTAGAAAATAATCTTATTTATCGTGCAGCCATGCAACTTAAGCCATTTCGTCAACACGGCACCATGGGCTGTCATATTCAGCTTAAAAAAACCATTCCCATGGGTGCAGGTCTGGGTGGAGGCTCTTCCAATGCCGCGACCACACTACTGGTACTGAATCAATTATGGCAATGTCAATTATCAAAAACACAATTAATGGATATCGCAAGCAAACTTGGTGCTGACGTTCCGATTTTTGTTTCAGGTCACAATGCATGGGCTGAAGGTATCGGTGAAAAGATCACACCACTCTATAGTTTGCCCAAAAAACGTTATATCATCTTGAAACCTGACTGTTTTATCAGCACTCAATCGTTATTTTCACAAAAAACATTGACAAGAGATTCAAAGCCCTCTAAATTTGCCGCCTATCAAGACAACCCAAGCAACTTTGGAAATAATTTCGAACCACTAGCTCGACAATTATATCCAGCAGTTGAACAAGCTTTTCAGTATTTAAATCAATACGGTCAAGCAAAACTCACTGGAACTGGTGCTTGTGTTTTTATTGAAATTGCAGATGATCTAGATACAACAAAGATTCTGAAACAAGCACCATGTACTGTATATGTTGCTCACAGTCTGAATCACTCACCTGTACTAGATTATGTCAATGCGCTATAGGGGCGTCGCCAAGTGGTAAGGCAGCGGGTTTTGATCTCGCCATCCGTTGGTTCGAATCCAGCCGCCCCTGCCATTTCAATAATAAAGTTGTCAGCATGTTAGGGGCGTCGCCAAGTGGTAAGGCAGCGGGTTTTGATCTCGCCATCCGTTGGTTCGAATCCAGCCGCCCCTGCCATCTTAAAATAGATTATTTGATAAAATTCAATATCTTATAACTCTATTTTAAAAAACTTTCTTGCAAATGACTGTTGACAAAAACACTTTTTGCAATTAAAGTTCACATCCTATAGGGGCGTCGCCAAGTGGTAAGGCAGCGGGTTTTGATCTCGCCATCCGTTGGTTCGAATCCAGCCGCCCCTGCCATTTCAAAAGTTTTCTCAGTTAGCCAACAAACAAGGGTGTTACATGCCCAATCTTGTCGTTTTTAGTGGAAACGCACATCCACAATTTGCTCATAAAGTTGTTAGCCATTTACATATTCCGCTAGGTTCTGCATCAGTGACCCGTTTTTCTGACGGTGAAATTGCTGTTGAAATTACTGAGAATGTACGTGGTAAAGACGTATTTATTGTGCAATCAACCTGTGCCCCGACCAATGATAACCTGATGGAAATTCTGGTTATGGCTGATGCACTTCGCCGTGCCAGCGCTGGTCGTATTACCGCTGTAATTCCTTACTTTGGCTATGCACGTCAGGATCGCCGCCCGCGTTCAGCTCGTGTACCAATTACGGCTAAAGTTATTGCTGACATGCTAACAACCGTTGGCATTGATCGTGTAGTGATGATTGATCTCCATGCCGACCAGATTCAGGGCTTCTTTGACATCCCTGTTGACAATATTTACGGTACACCAGCTTTACTTGCTGACCTACGCCAACAATCACATGATAATCTGATGGTGGTTTCACCCGATGTCGGTGGTGTAGTACGTGCTCGTGCTGTTGCAAAACTCATGGGCGATATTGATCTTGCAATTATTGATAAACGCCGTCAGAAAGCCAATGAATCTCAGGTAATGCATTTGATTGGTGATGTGAAAGGCCGTGATTGCGTGATTGTTGATGACATGGTGGATACAGCCGGCACACTGTGCAAAGCAGCTGATGCATTAAAACAGTTTGGCGCAAGCCGTGTACTGGCCTATGCAACTCACCCTGTATTGTCAGGTAAAGCCATTGAAAACTTAAAAAATTCCGTGATTGATGAATTGGTTGTAACTGACACAATTCCGCTTTCTCAGGAAGCGCTGGAACTTGGAAAAATTCGTCAGGTTTCTGTAACTGCAATGGTCGCTGAAACAATTCGTCGTATTAATAACGAAGAATCTATTAGCGCAATGTTCGATTCTTATCTATAATATTGCGCTTTCAAGCCCTGTAACTTCAGGTTATAGGGTTTTTCTTTGCTGGATTGGTCGCAAATCTAGCTTATATTTAACTTAATGAGGATATTCTCATGGCAAATTTTGTATTAAATGCTCAAACACGTGCTGATGACAAACAAGGGAAAGGTGCGAGCCGCCGCCTTCGTCGTGAAGCATTGGTTCCTGCAATTATCTATGGTGGTGATGCAGCACCAGTAACAGTTACTCTTGAACTTCGTGAAGTTGTTAAAGCGTTGGAAAGCGCAAACTTTTTTGAAGAAGTAATTGAAATTAAAGTTGGTGACAAAGTTGAAAATGTTAAAATTCAGGCTTTACAACGTCATCCAGCTAAAAATACACCTATGCACGCTGACTTCAAACGTGCTTAATCGCGTGTAAAGAGAACAATGTCGTGAATCATCTTTCACTCATTGTTGGTTTGGGCAATCCGGGTGCGGAATATGCCCAAACTCGACATAATGCAGGCTTCTGGTATGTAGAACAGCTCGCTGAACGCTACAACATCCAGCTTAAAAATGATAATAAATACAATGCAATTAGTGGTCGTGGGCAAATTGAAGGGCATGATGTTCGTTTATTATTACCGCTCACATATATGAACCGTTCTGGTCAAAGTGTTGTACCCTTTGCCAAATTCTATCAAATTCCTACAAATCAAATTCTCATTGCACATGACGAACTGGATATGAATCCCGGTGTAATTCGTCTAAAAAATGGTGGTGGACATGGTGGACATAATGGTCTACGTGATATTGTCCCTCATTTAGGTGCTGATTTTTTACGTTTAAGAATCGGCATTGGCCATCCTGGAAGTAAGGATCGGGTATCTGGACATGTTTTGAGCAAAGCAGCTAAAAATGAGCAAAATTTAATGGATCAAGCCATTGATCATGCATTAACTCAAACCAAAGCATTAGCTCAAGGTGATATTGCCAAAGCCATGAATGCAATCAATGCATTTAAAGCCACTTAATTACGATTTTAAACTGCAATTTCCCGCGTTGAAAAATGCATGTACCTTTATGAAAATTGATGCTCATAAAGTATTTGGAGGACACAATCCATGCAATCTCGTTTATTAAAATGCAAAATCCACCGCGCCATTGTAACTCAGGCAGAATTACATTACGAAGGATCCTGTGCAATTGATGGTGTATTAATGGATATTGCAGGTATTAAGGAATATGAAGAAATTCATGTCTGGAACGTAACCAATGGTAAACGTTTTACGACCTATGCCATTCGTGGTGAAGATCACTCAGGAATTATTTCTGTCAATGGTGGTGCAGCACATCAAGCAGAAGTAGGTGATATCGTCATTATTGCAACGTTTGGTGATTTTGATGAAAAAGAGGCTACTGAGCACAAGCCTCGCTTAGTCTATGCTAATCCTGATAATACCGTGAACCACACTGCAAATTGTATTCCGGTACAAATTGCTTAAAGTATAAGCCAATAAGAATAAAGCCCTTTCAATACAAAGATCAAAAGGGCTTTTTATTATATTATTTGGATTGCAAGCCAAGTGCATCACGAATAACAAAGAATAAATCTGTTTGATCAAGCAAGCCATTCACATTGGCCGCACGTGGGCCGAATGCAGCGATACGAACCTGTACGCCAGTATGTGTCTGGCTACTACCAGTTTCTGTAGCATAATTAATTGCCATCGGTGCGTGATCTTTAGCAGTAAGTAAAGATACTGTACGACCAGGACTATTTGCCCCTATTGGAATAATCTGGCTAGTATGTGCATGATCGCCTGTAACAATAATCAAAGTATCTCCATGTTGTTTAGCGAATTGTAGTGCGACTTGCATTGCTTCATCAAGTTGTTTAGTTTCGCCAATCTGACCACAAATATTGCCAGCATGGTTTTCTTTATCAATAGAACCACTTTCTACCTGCAAGAAAAACCCCTTAGGATTATCTTTTAGTAATTCAATGGCTTTTGCTGTCATATCTTTAAGTAATGGTGTTTGTGCAGTGAATGCAGCATTATTCTGGCAACTCACGGGAGCAAGTTTATTTCCACCTACAACAGATGCAGGTCCCGTCCAAATCACAGGTAAATTACCTTCTGCAAACAAACCAAGAACTGGTTTTTGCTGGTTTGCTTTCGTTACAGCCTGTAGTTCTGAGGCATTTTTTACAATGTTAAATCCTTTTGCTTGTGCTTGAGCAAATAAAGTCTGCCCTTTAAATGCACCGGCTGTGGCCACTTCATTAAAAGTTGCTGCACCACCGCCCAGAGTGACATCCGCATGAGAACGTATCAATTGTTCCGTAATCGACCCTAGGCCACCATTTTCAAGTGCATTGGTTGGGCAGCTTTTAGTCGTTGCGGATGGGCCATAACATTTGCGATAGGTCACATGTGCATACATCGCGGCAGGTGTCGCATCCTGTATTTCTGTGGTGGTTACATTACCTGTTGCTAAACCTGCTTTTTTAGCAATTTCCAGTAAGCTAGCCTGAGCTTGCCCTTTCAAATTAACACCAATTGCACCATTGTATGCCTTAGTCCCTGTTGCCCAGGCTGTTGCAGAAGCTGCAGAATCTGTGACGTAATTAATCGTACCGCTTTTATCAATAGAATAGGTGGTATAACTTCCCGTAAATGGTAGAACATCAATACCTTTTAAATAACCAGAAGCACCTTCAATATAATTACGAGCAATTGTAATTTCTGAATCGCTGGTACCATCACCAATGAATAAGATAACATTCTTCGCTTTCGCACTATTAATTGATGATTTTAATAATTCACTACGTTCCTGTTTTAATCGTGTTGCCCCACCCAGTACAGTTAAATCACCTTTAGCACTCGCATCAATTAATGCCGCATTCATAGATGTTGCCGTAGATACTGTCGGTTTTGAACTCTGCTGATTGGCAGATGTAGTGCATCCCACAACCATTGCCATGAGTATCGGTAACATTAACATTTTATGTTGCATACGTTGTCCTGATCTTTTGTTTTGAATTACGGTAGGAAAGCTAATGCTCTATTATGAATACAAGATGACAAAATGGTAATTTTCATAAATTTAGCAGAAATTCATCTATAATTTTTTATCATTATGACTTGTTCTGCAAATTTATGACCACTAAAATAATTATATCTTCAGGGCGGGGTGTGATTCCCCACCGGTGGTAAATTGCAACTGCAAAAGCCCACGAGCGATAAATTTTTCTTATTGCTGATTTGGTGTAATTCCAAAGCCGACGGTATAGTCCGGATGAAAGAAGACGACCATCATACCTGTATGTTTTCAACTACTGGTTTTTAGCCTGTTTTTCTCTATGTCCTGAAATGTTCAGCCGTATTTGTTTTTTACGAGAGCGTTTCATCATGTCAAGTTTATTTGCAACAGATTTATTTTATTCTGCCCTTACCCCTGCCAAGCAACGTATTCAACAGGCTTTTGCTGATCTGCGCGCTGGAAAACCCATTGTGGTCATGGACGATTTTGATCGTGAAAATGAAGCAGATCTGATTGTAGCTGCGGAAACATTAAATGTAGCCACGATGGCACAAATGATTCGGGATGGTTCCGGCATTGTGTGTTTATGTTTAACTGAACAATGGGCTGATCATTTGGCTTTAAACCCTATGGTTCAAGACAATTCCAGTCAATTTCAAACTGCGTTTACGATTACTATTGAAGCAAAAGAAGGCGTCACCACAGGTGTATCGGCCCAAGATCGGGTGACGACCATTCAAACGGCGATTCGTGATCATGCTCAAGCATCTGACTTAAATCATCCAGGTCATGTTTTTCCATTACGGGCACGTGAAGGTGGTTTGCTGACTCGGCGTGGTCATACTGAGGCCAGTGTTGATCTGGCCAGAATGGCTGGTTTAAAACCGGCTGGCGTATTGGTTGAATTAACCAATCAAGATGGTTCAATGGCCAAGGGTATTCAGGTATTAGCCTATGCCCAAACCCATCATCTCAGTGTATTAACCATTGAAGAAATTGTGAAATATCGTCTGGAAAATCATCTATAAAATATTTTAACCAATGGCCTGATGTAAATATATTTACATCAGGTATTCTCTGTATTTTTCGATGTGATATAAAAAAATAGTTTGGAACCTATGGATAAATTTTCTGATACATTTTTAGCTAAGCACTATTCTGTGTCATTTTCTAATCCTTGAATATTCTGCTGAATAAAATTCGCTCTTAACCAGGCCACTTCGTAACTTGCCTGTGCTAGTTGTAAGACTCTGGCTTCAAAAGTTTTCCAAACCGCTTTAACTTGCTGCTTATTCAATCCCAGACCACTTTCATCTGCAAAACCTATATTCTTTTCACATAATTTGAGTGCGTGATATAACTTACGCCCTAAACTTGCATCCGGCATTAATTTTACGCGTTTATGTTCAAGAAAATGCATGACTTGCTGTAACTGATGCTGTGGCAACATAGGAATCAAAATCTGATCCAGTTGCGCATCTAATCTTTTCCAGACCGCAGCTTTTTCGGCAATACTATATTTATTCCATTGAATAACTTCATGGTTAAATCGTCGACATCCTCGGCAGACACTATCACCAAAAACTGTTGAACAACGTCCAGCACAAGGTGTAAGCGCCACATAAGTCTGTGTTTTAATGATTAAGTTAGACATCAAACAACAACCTATCTATTTCCCCATAAAAATTACGGGTTAATCGCTTTATCATAAATAATCCGCTAGAATAGCGCACTGATTATTTCTATCAACCAATTGGAGTTAATCCCATGAACGCTACTGTAGAACAGCTTGCACCTGTCGCAGAACAAGCGAACACCCCTTGGGTTGTTGCTGCACTTTATCAATTCCGTGAAGTTGCTGATCCAGCAGATTTACGTGAACGTTTAATTAATCTTGTTCAATCAATTAATTTGTGTGGCACGCTTATTGTAGCAGGTGAAGGGATTAACGGTACAGTTGCTGGTGATCGACATGCGATCGATAGCATTAACCAATTTTTGCAAAATGAAGGCTTTGATAATCTTGAGTATAAAGAGTCTGAAAGTCATGAAAAACCTTTTCGCAAAATGAAAATCAAACTAAAAAAAGAAATTGTAACATTAGGTGTAGAAGTTAAACCACGTAGTTTGGTTGGACATTACTGTGATCCTGAAGAGTGGAACGAATTAATTAGTCGTGACGATGTGATTCTCATCGATACCCGTAATGACTATGAATATAAAGCAGGAACCTTTCAAGGTGCCATTGACCCACAAACAGAAACTTTCCGTGAATTTCCTGATTATGTACGTCAACAACTGGCAAATCATAAAGATAAAAAAGTTGCCATGTTTTGTACTGGTGGAATTCGCTGCGAAAAATCTACTTCCCTATTATTACAGGAAGGTTTTAAAGATGTTTATCACCTGAAAGGTGGTATTTTAAAATATTTAGAAGAAATGCCGGCAGAAAAAAGTCTATGGAAAGGTGAATGTTTCGTTTTTGATGGACGTACAGCTGTTACACATGGTCTTCAGGAAGGGATTAACGAGAAATGTCATGCTTGTGGTTGGCCAACTACACCAGAAGAGCGGGCCTTACCAAGTTATGAACATGGTGTTTCCTGTATACACTGTATTGATAAAACTACAGAACAACAAAAAGAAGGTTTCCGTATGCGTCAATCACAGATTGTATCAGCCAAACGTAAACGCCTGTAATATTTTTATATTACTCAATATTTTCATGCCATAGATCATCTATGGCATTTTTTATTTACTGGATTTATTTTATTGAATCGAGAATCATCTGAAATTTTTCACAGTCAAGTGAATTATTATTATCAATTTAAGTACGACATTTGCTTATTACAACATCATACATTGGACGAAGATAAACTAATGGAAAAATTTAAAAATCGAGAAGCAATTAATGGATATATCTGGCAACTTCTCCCCCAAATCTGCATAGACACATGACAAACAAAATAACTTAAAACATCTGGTATTTAACCTGTTTTTTTTGCAACATGAATATTCTGATCACAAAAAAATATATGGTATGGATTTAAAAGAATGGGTATTAAATATCATGGAGCAACTGGGTTACTTCGGTATTGCCTTGCTCATGTTTCTGGACAATATATTTCCACCAATTCCATCTGAAATTATTATGCCCTCCGCAGGTTACACTGCTTCTCAAGGACAGCTTCAATTATTAGGTGTCATTATTGCCGGTAGTGTAGGCTCAATATTGGCTGCTGCAACACTTTACTGGATTGGAAGAAAAATTCCAAAATCACTACTATTTAAATGGATAGATCATTATGGAAAATATCTATTTATTCAATCCAAGGATGTGAACAAGGCATTAATCTGGTTTGAGAAATATGGACATCGCATTGTATTTTTTGGACGTATGATTCCTGCAGTACGTTCGTTGATTAGCATTCCGGCTGGTATGAGTCAAATGCCATTTACCAAATTTATGTTATACAGCACAATGGGAACGCTAATCTGGACCAGCTTTCTCGCCTGTATTGGATATTATTTGGGAAATAATCCCGTATTGATGCATCAAGTCTTACAGAATACTGGACTGATTATATTGGTTATTGCCCTAGCGATTACTGCAAAAATTCTTTATAAAAAATTTAGAAAATAAAAAATCCGATATCACGAGTGATATCGGACTTAGGCTAATCAACTATAACCTTAACCAAAAAACTTTAAAAAGCCTTGAATGACGACGACATTCACCAAGTCAATAAAAAACGCACCAACCAATGGCACAATCAAAAAGGCCTTATGTGAGGGACCATACATATTGGTAATCGCTTGCATATTCGCAATTGCATTTGCAGTTCCACCCATACCAAAACCACATAATCCAGCGCCCAAAACGGCTGAATCATAGTTGCTGCCCATCACTCGAAAAGATACATATACAGCAAATAACCACATGGTAATAGTCTGAGCAATTAATAATAAGATCATAGGTAATGCCAGATCGGCAAGTTGCCATAATTTCAGTGATACCAATGCCATTGCCAAAAATAATGCCAAAGCCGTATTACCAAAAACGTCAATAGAACGATCAAAAATTTCCTGTTTAAAAACACTTTCCAAAACATTACGCAATAAAATACCACCACCCAATGCCCAGACAAAAGTTGGTAACTCAAACATTGTATCCATTGTAATATCACGCATAATTGTGGCAAAAGCCAAGGTAAATGCAAACATACCCAATGTTGTAATGGCATTATCAGATGTAATCAGACGCACTCGATGCGGTTGTTCAAACACATATTCCTGTTCAGAAACAGGCACATCATTACTTTCTGTTTGCTCCTGCTGACTAATTGGCATTGCAAGTTTATGCTTACGGATTAAATAACGCGCCAACGGCCCACCCATTAATCCGCCAATGACCATACCAAAAGTTGCACTGGCAATTCCCATAGGCAATGCTCCTTCAACAGCATATTTGCTCTCAAAGATTGGCCCCCATGCACCAGCCGTACCCAAACCACCAATTAACGCAATTGAACCGGCCACAATACCCATTAATGGATCAAGTCCAACTGCTTTAGCAACCGCCATTCCGATACCATTTTGTATTAAGACAAAAAATGAAATTGCGATCAGAAAAATAACCAGTGGTTTACCACCTTCTCTTAACTTGGAAAAATTAGCACTTAAACCGATTGATGCGAAAAACATCAACATAAAAGTATCTTGCATGGTTTTATTGACAGAAACGGTATAGCCAAAATATTGATGCACAATATAAAAAATAATGGCACCGACCAGACCACCAGCAACAGGTTCAGGAATATTATATTTAGTTAAAAAAGGAATTTGTTTATTTAATATTCGACCGGTATAAAGTACCAGAACTGCCAACATTAAACTAAAAGTAGGACTTAGAATATAATCCATAAACACTCCTAAAAATTACAACCCAAAAATTTATACTGATTTAACTAAAAAATTAAGTTGAATACATCAAAACATGACCGCATAAAAAAAGAAAAGCACTCACATCTCGTGGTGCTTTCGCTATTATAGTGTATCAAATTGTATATTACAGCAACATGCAGATAAAACTTACACACTATCTCATTAAATTGCTATGCTTCAGGGGCATGATATAGCAAATAAATTTCGGTGAGGTTATCTGGAATTTCTTCTGCTAACTCATCCATCAACTGACCATTACGACGAAAAGATTCCATTTGTGGATCTTCATCATCAATGCCACTAAATACCATCATGGGTAAAGTCAGCTCAACCAGTGTTTCTTCAATTTCATCCTGAAACCATGCTTCTTCATTTGTAAACATCGCATCAACAAAACCAACGCTCCAATCGCCTAAACTAGAATCCACATCAGCTTCTTCAATTTCAAATGGAAATTCAATTAA
The DNA here is from genome assembly GCF_008693185.1 of Acinetobacter qingfengensis. Lineage (GTDB taxonomy): Bacteria > Pseudomonadota > Gammaproteobacteria > Pseudomonadales > Moraxellaceae > Acinetobacter > Acinetobacter qingfengensis. The sequence goes on along the minus strand of NZ_VXKN01000006.1, from coordinate 136,473 downwards.
CTCTTCATTCGACAAAGTTTGCTGAATATCTGCAAGCCATAACTTAATCTGAGTAATAATTTCTACAGGTACTTGCTGCTCATTTTGATCAAAAAGTAAGGAAAGCCAGTTTTGTTGCTGTGGTCCCACTGCAATCGCACATAGAAAACCATGTGTAGCAGCAAAATCCAAGCCATACTCATTCTGGTCACCATCAAGGTAATCACTTAAAAGGTCTAAATCCAAAGCTGCCATAACATGTTCCTGTTTAGTTTATCGCTTATCGATATCTCGCATGATAACATCAATCTTCGTCATCGAAGTCATCAGCTAAATCATCATCATCAAACTCATAATCAAGCTCTTTCAACTCACGCTCCAAACGGCGCTGAGCCAGAAGATCATCAATCAGTCGACGTTTTTCCAGAGATTCCTTGGCGCTGATTTTACTGGCAGTTTCATCAAACTGAGTATCATCTTCGACAAAGCTATCATCCAATTCAAAATCCTGAGAACTGCTCACCTATAAATACCCCAAATAAAAATTTAAGAGCGTTAGGCGCTATTTATCTATAGTTTTTCAACTTGTCAAGATTTTTTTATTAAGACTATGATTTAAATAAGTTTATTAATAATTCATAAAAGCTATAAAATCATCTCCCAAGAATTTACTGTTGTTTCTTCATCAAATAAAATACTTGTGCACATTTATTAAAACTGAATTCCTCTTGAAATTGTCTACCACAACCCAATATAAAGGAAACCCACAATTCTGGTGCATTTTTCGCCATAAAAAACAGGTTAGCTAAATCATAACGATGCTTTTTATGCTATTATGCGCTGTTTCACAGTCATTTGATTCTTATAAGAGTGAGCTAAGATGAGCGATATGCATTCCCCAACCTCCCAAGTTGCGGCACTAATTAGCCGAGGCAAGGAGCAGGGCTATTTAACTTACGCTGAGGTTAACGATCATCTCCCAGACTCTATTACCGAAAGTGAGCAGATAGAAGATATTATTCAAATGCTCAACGATGTCGGTATTCCAGTCCATGAGCGGGCTCCAGAATCTGATGATGCGATGTTTGATGAAGCGCCTGACGCAGGTGATGAAGTTGCAGCAGAAGAAGCTGCGGCCGTATTGGCATCAGTGGAAAGTGAACCGGGACGTACTACTGACCCTGTACGTATGTATATGCGTGAAATGGGAACAGTTGAATTACTTACCCGTGAAGGTGAAATTAGCATTGCAAAACGCATAGAAGATGGTATTCGTGACGTTTTACATGCTATTGCCTATTGGCCAAATACTGTTGAAGTCGTTTTAAACGAATATAAAGAAACTTTAAGTGACGAGCCACAACGCCGTTTAGCTGATGTATTGTCTGGTTATCTTGATCCGGAAAGTGAAGAAGAAATTCCTGAAGTTCTTGAAGATGAATCACTTGATGAAGACGATGAAGACTCTTCAAGTAAATCAACTAAAGAAGTCAAACTTGATGACGATGATGAGGAAGAAGAATCGGATGACAGTGACAGCGATGCAGATGGTGATTCAGGCCCAGATCCAGAAATTGCAAGACAACGTTTTGCAGAACTAGAAAGTGTTTGGTTAACCACCAAGGAAGTGATCGCTAAACATGGTCGTAATAGCCTTGAAGCGAAACAACAACTTGAATCCTTGGCATCAATTTTTATGATGTTTAAATTAACCCCTCGCCTGTTTGATCTGGTTTCAGAAATGATTCGTGGTACGCACGATCAAATCAAATATAGCGAAAAAGAAATTATGCGTTACAGTATCCGCCGGGGACGTATGAGCCGTGATCTGTTTCGTAAAACTTTCCCAAGTAACGAATCCAACTTTGCTTGGTTAGATGAGCAAATGACCGTTGTTGATGTAACCACCAAAGGTCATCTGGAAAAAGTTCGCCCAGATATTTTGGCATTTCAGCAAAAAATTGCTGAAATCGAAAATGATTTAAGTCTGAATGTGAAGGAAATTAAAGAAATTTCCAAACGTATGGCAATTGGTGAAGCCAAAGCTCGCCGTGCAAAAAAAGAAATGGTTGAAGCAAATTTACGTCTGGTAATTTCAATTGCGAAAAAATATACCAACCGTGGTTTGCAATTCCTTGATCTTATTCAGGAAGGTAATATCGGTTTGATGAAAGCGGTGGATAAATTCGAATATCGCCGTGGTTATAAATTCTCAACTTATGCAACATGGTGGATTCGTCAGGCCATTACTCGTTCAATTGCCGATCAGGCCAGAACGATTCGTATTCCAGTCCACATGATTGAAACCATTAATAAAATCAACCGTGTACAACGCCAATTACTTCAAGAAATGGGACGTGAACCAACTCCTGAAGAATTGGGTGAACGTTTGGATATGGATGAGATTAAAATCCGCAAAGTGCTGAAAATTGCCAAAGAGCCAATTTCAATGGAAACTCCAATTGGTGATGATGAAGATTCACATCTTGGCGATTTTATTGAAGACCAAAATATCACCTCACCTGTAGATGCAGCAACGTCTGAAGGTTTACGTGAAGCTACGCGTGAAGTACTAGAAAATCTGACTGAACGTGAAGCAAAAGTTTTAAAAATGCGCTTTGGTATTGATATGCCAACTGACCATACACTAGAAGAAGTAGGTAAACAATTTGATGTGACCCGTGAACGTATCCGTCAAATTGAAGCGAAAGCTTTACGCAAACTTCGTCACCCTTCCCGTTCTGAACATTTACGCTCTTTCCTTGAAAATGACTAAGTCTGGTGATTTTCTTGAGGGTTGAATTTTAGAACTTTATCCTTATAAAGTATTAAAGTAATTTAAAAACGCCTGCTCGATTGCAGGCGTTTCACATACAGAGGCATCTTATGATTGACCGCACACCATCTCGTGAACTTCAGGAGCATCTTTGGGTATTTCCAATGGATTATCCAATTAAATTAATAGGTCATGCAGGCGAAGATTTACGTGTTGCAGTCATTGAAATTCTGTTAAAACATTTTCCAGAATTTGACGAAAATACATTGAAGGTTCAACCTTCACGTACAGGTAAATATCATTCGATTACTGCTCAATTGCGTTTTGAGGAATTAGAACAAGTACATGCTTTATATGCTGACTTAGCTGCATGTCCTCATATTAAAACCGCGCTGTAAACTTTAAAATTCTCATCAAAACGATGAGAATTTTTTTATGCTTGTTTGATGAAGATACTTTTTGCAAATTATTTATAAAGATTTTAGTTATTTTTAAGCCTTCTCTTGATAATTTTTTTCGTTTTCCAACATTATTTTATAGAATTTTAAGTTGATATCTCTTTAAATTTTTGACACTGTAATTTAAAAAAGATGCTAACAAAGTTTATTATTAAGCTAAAACTTGTCATCATTAGGATCAGCTAAACTTAATTATTTTTTTACCTGTTACTTACAAAGTTTAGATTCTGCATTAAATAAAATAAAAACATTAGTAAATAATCATGATGGTTAAATCATGTTATTGACCAAACTTTGTAATCATAGAAAAATGTACACCATTAGGTTAAGCAGAATAATTTATTCTGGAAAAAAATTAATTGATTGCAAAATCATGCTTGTTTACTGCAAATTAATTGCAATATTTTTTAATTTTTTATCAGTAATATTTTTATTGGAATAATTGAGATGAAATCAGTGAAAAAAATTACCAGAAAAATGACGATATCGTCATTAAGTTGTGCAGTATTGAGTTGTATTTTTTCTCATGTATACGCAGAAGATAGATCAACACAAAAATTTCAGCAACTTGATACACTGGAAGTTAGCACTGTCAAAACAACAGCAAAACAACAAGCTCAACAACATTTAAAACAAGTTTCTGGTGCAACTAATTTTGTAGATTCGACACAACTTGAACAAAGCAGATTATCTAACAATAAAGATGTTTTAGCGTATCAAGCCGGAGTTTATGCTCAATCTCCAGGTAACGAAGGCAGTAAAATTTCTATTCGTGGTTCTGGAGTCAACCGGGCCTCCGGTGCACACGCTTCCGGTTTGCTCATTTTACTTGATGATCTACCTTTAACTGGTCCCGGAGGAACGCCTTATGAGCTACAGGAACCCTTATGGTTGGATCATGTTGATGTTTATCGTGGTGCCAATGGTTTTGAAAAAGGTGCTTTAAATCTGGGCGGTGCTTTAAATTATGTTAGTAAAACAGGTAAAGATGCCGATAAATTACAACTACATTATGAAACAGGTCGCTATGGTTATCAAAAATACAGTCTGAGTTCCGGGCAGGATTTTGGTCATTACGATTACTATGTATCTTTCACTGGTTCAGATACAGATGGTTATCAACATCATGCTTCTGGTAATAGTAAAGGTGTAAGTGCAAATGTCGGTTGGCAAATCACACCAGAGATTGAAACCCGTTTTTATGTACGTTATCGGGAAACTGATCATAAAACACCGGGAGCGTTAACCAAGCAACAGATTGCTGAGAATCCTCGTACAGCAAATAGTTTTAACCTCAATTATGGTGCTTTTCGCAAACAGCCTGGCAGTACATGGATTGCCAATAAAACGACTGTGCATTTTGATCATGGGGGTATCCTGACAGCAGGATTGTCTTATCATGATTATCCTATGGATTTACAGGAAAGCTTGTATCGCACACAAATTAATTATCGTGATCTGAGTGCAATTTTAAGTTATCAACAGCCTTATCAATTGTTTGGTTTAGATAGTACTGGCAAAATTTCGTTACGGACAACTTCGCATTTGCCTAATACCTATGGCACAGAATCTTTGCGTTTTAATTCTAGTTCTGGAACTTATGGTACACGCTTTGGAAATAACCAATACACTGCTGGAACGATTGCTCGTAAATACCATTTACAAGGATCAGATAATGCGCTGACTCTAAGCAATGAATTGGCATTAACACCTGATTTTTGGCTGATTACCGAACTGGCTGGCATCTACAATACACGTGCTTATGAAGTAACTTACCCTGCAACGGATGATCGATATTCTAATCATGAGTTTCATCTCGCACCAAGATTAGGTTTTCGCTATGAGATTCAACCTGATATACAGTTTTATGGTAATGTAAGCCGTTCCATTGAGCCAGCACATCCATGGGCTTTAGGCTGGAGTGGTAGTGCTTATTTTAGTTCAACGGATGGTGCAGCAAGTGGACGACCAAGTGGTTATGCGAAATTAAAAACTCAAACAGCCAATAGTATTGAGCTGGGTAGTCGTGGTGAATCAATTATTGGGCAATGGGATCTAAGCGTATATAAATCATGGGTACGTAATGAGTTTTTACAGGATATATTACCTAATTCAGGATATATTGTGGAATACAATGCCAGCCCAACTATCCACCAAGGTATAGAACTTAGTCTGAATAGCCTGTTGTGGGATGGTCAACAACAAGGGGAAATTAATCTGCGTCAATCCTATACGCTCAGTGATTTTCATTATGAAGATGATGCAACATTTGGAAGTAATCAACTGGCGGGGATTCCCAAACATTATTATCAAGCAGAATTACGATACAGCCATCCCACAGGTTTCTATGGTGCTTTAAATACTGAATATGCATCCAAACGCTATACTGATTATGCAAATAGTTTTTATGCAGATCGTTATCAAATCTGGGGAGCGACACTTGGGTTTAATGCCCCTAACCAGTATTGGCAAGGCTGGCTAGATTTTCGCAACATCGGCAATAAGCACTATGCTGCCATCGTAACACCGGGATATAACGATAAGGGACAGGATGTAGCTCGCTCAATTCCAGGTGAAGGTTTTGGTACTTATGCAGGAATTACATGGCGTTTTCACTAATGAAATCTTTTAACAAAGTATTGATATTCATTTAAGCCTCACCTCCTCAGAGAGAATTTAATGAATTTTGCAAGCATTTAATTTATTTTTAAATTCGCTTCCTCCAGCAGCAAGATCAAGGTTTTGCTGCTTTTTTTATTTTAAGGTTTTCTCAAAAAGTTTTGCGCAGTAAGATACAACAATTAAATCAAACAGCAAAAGGACATGTTTGTGCGTAATACAGATTCTCAATGCTTGATTATTCGTAGATGGGCAAATCATCAGGATTACACTGAAAAATTTAATGCAATGAAAGACTTCACCTTCAATCGTCAAGAAGATACGATTGATGAGTTATGGTTATTACAACATCATGCTGTTTTGACGCAGGGGCAAACCGGAAAACCAGAACACATTCTCATTCCTTCGGATATTCCCGTAGTACAAACTGATCGTGGTGGACAAGTCACTTGGCATGGTCCCGGACAATTGGTAGGTTATTTTTTATTTGATCTAAACCGTTTGAAATGGCATGTCCGTGATCTAGTCGATTTTGGTGAAAATATCATGCTATGGTTATTACAACATTATCAAATTGATGCTTATACCAAAAAAGATGCCCCGGGAGTTTATGTAAATAACCGAAAAATTGGCTCGTTAGGATTTAAAATTCGCCGAGGACGTAGCTATCATGGTATTGGATTGAATATTGATTGTGATCTTAGCGGTTTTCAAACCATCAATCCCTGTGGATATGCTGGACTGGAAATGGTACGTTTTTCAGATCTATTGGATCAAGCACCCAGCTTTACTGAAATTACCGATTTATGTATACAATTCATCCAGCAACAAAATATCTATCAAAAGATTGAAGTCATTGACCAATAAGTCAATCTCAGGTTGATGTTTAATGTTACTGTATCTATAAACTTTTCATACAATCTGGCTCATTGACTCATCATCGGAATAATCATGCAAAGTACAAAAAGCTTCAAATCGCAATTAGAAAAATACTATGTTAATGCCATGATGGACATTATTGGTCGCGGTTTAGTGGTTGCAAGTCAGGTTGATCCAGAAATTCAACAGGAAATTCAGGGTTTTCCTGAAGGCTTAATATTTTCCATGTCGGTATTTCCACATGGCCCGGAATTTCGGGCACAGGTCACGGCACAGCATCAACTGATTTTATTACAAAGCAAACAGCAATCTGTAGATTTAAACATTCGCTTTAAACACTTACATCACGCATTTATGGTATTTTCCTTTCAGGAAAGCACTGCACAGGCTTTTGCGAATGATCGTATGATTGCAGATGGCGAACTTTCCTATGCAATTCGTTTGGTACGCTGTTTAAATAAAATGGAAGCTACTATTTTACCCAAAGCCCTCGCCAGCCTAGCTGTAAAAGCTTATCCGCAACATCTAAACTTTAAAGAAAAAATCAGTCTGGCGGGTAATATTTATTTCAAAATTGCCCAGTCTTACTGGAAACGGAGTGCATAACATGACCAAAGCATATTATGAGTTTTTTTGTCCGGTCAAAGTGATTGCAGGTCATGCAGCACTAGAGCATATTCCTTTTGAACTCGCCACACTCAATGCCAAAAATGCTTTGATTATTACCGACGAAGGTGTCCGTCAAAATGGTTTACTTGCGCCAATTGAGCAAGCATTTATTGGAACTGATGTCAAAATCTCTGCTATTTTTGATGATGTACCTCCAGATAGCAGCTTAATCACCGTGCGTCAGGCGGCGCAAACATATCGTGAACATCAATGTGATGCCATTCTGGCAGTAGGTGGCGGTTCTGTTATTGATACAGCTAAAGCCATGAATATTCTGGTGTCTGAAGGTGGTGATGATTTATTGAAATACTCCGGTGCGCATAATCTTCCCCGTCCACTTAAGCCATTATTTGTCATTCCGACCACTGCAGGCACTGGTTCAGAAGTAACCATGATTGCCGTAGTGTCTGATCCAGAAAAAAATGTCAAACTGCCTTTTGCATCCTATTACCTTATACCGAATGCAGCTATTTTAGATCCACGGATGACCCAGACCTTGCCTGTTCATCTGACTGCCATGACCGCCATGGATGCCATGACCCATGCCGTTGAGGCTTATACTGGTTTAGCAGCAAACCCTTTAAGTAATGCTTATGCGACAGCTGCCATCAAAAAAATCAGTGAAAATTTATTTAAAGTCATAGCCCAGCCAAACCATACTGATGCGCGTCTGGAACTGGCTCAGGCATCAACCATGGCAGGAATCGCCTTTTCCAATTCCATGGTAGGTGCTGTACATTCTCTGGGGCATGCTTTAGGTGCAGTTGCACATTTACCTCATGGTTTATGCATGAATTTGTTCTTACCCTATGTACTTGACTATAACGCATCAATCAATTCAGATAAGATTGCCGAATTATTACTTCCGCTTGCTGGTGCAGATGTTTACGCACTTACTCCTTATGATCAGCGAGCAACTCGTGCCATTCAATATATCCGTGAAATGCGGGATCAGCTATTTAGTTTGGCAAAACTTCCTCGCACATTACAGGAAACAGGTAAAGTTACTCAGGCACAATTTATGGAGATTGCTCAAAAAGCGCTTGATGATGGTTCTATTATTTATAATCCTAAAGAGTTGACGCTTCAAGATCTACTACAAATTTTGCATCAAGCATGGTAGTTTTAAACAGGAAATCTTCATAAACCAGAGGATTTCCCATTTTACATGAATACAAATGATAATCTTTTCGATATAATCACATTTGCAACTCTTTGAAGCATATATAATGATAGGCCACATTGATGATTACAACACAAATTATATGTTCGGATCATATTTCTCTTTTTACTCGCATTAGCAGTCTGACGGTTGAACAAATCAAACATCACCAGCAAGCCCATGCTTTAAGAGAGCAGGATCAAAACAGTAAAAATAATATTATTATTTCGGGCGCTTACCAGAATGTGAATTTTTCCTGCGATGGACAGGATGTATTTATTAAAGGAATTGGGCAAACCATTACACTAAAAGGTAATTGTCGTTTTATTACCATTCATGGTGCAGGAAATATTGTGTTTGCTGACTGTGTAGATTTTATTGTCAATCATGGCTTTAATAATGGTGTGTATTATCGTAAAGCCTACCGTAAAAACAAAGTCTGTCAGACCATAGAAGGTATTGGTACTTTTGCCGAACCTTATAATACCCGATCCACTCGGCGTTGTTACCGCAACAGTAAACGTGCCAGTCAACCAAATTAAAATTCTGGTGCTGAAATAATTTCCAGTCTGTTATGCCGTAATGGATGTTGCAATGCCAGATAGCTGGCATGTAAAGCCATACGGTTCAACATGCTACGTTGAGGTTCTGGATGATAAAGTTTGTCGCCAGTAATTGGATGACCAATATATGCCATGTGCAATCTTAATTGATGTGAACGACCCGTAATCGGTATCAACCTGATTCGGCTAATTTGATGTTGTCCATCAAACCCCATTGAATAATATAAAGTTTTTGCAGCTTTACCTTCAATAAAATCAATTTTTTGTTTTGGACGATTAGGCCAGTCTGTCATTATCGGTGCTTCAACATCCCCTACTCCAGATAATTGTCCTTCAACCAAAGCAAGATAATGTTTTTCAATGTTTTTCTTCTGGAACATTTTACTCACAGCAACTTCAGCATCACGATGTTTGGCAAACATTAAAATTCCTGATGTTGCCATATCCAAACGATGTGTCACTTTTGCGGTAGGATATAATTTTAAAATTCTAGTATAGCAACTATCATAATGTTCCGGCAGACGCCCAGGGACAGAGAGTAAACCGACTGGTTTATTAATAATAACCAGATCATCATCCTCAAACAAAATCTCTAGTGCCTGCTGCGGAGGTCGATAAATAAATGGTTGTTGTTGCTCTGACATAATTACCCTTAATCAATAGAGGATATGTGGTTGGATGTAACAAATCATCATACTGTTATTCGTGATAATAGCCGATTGTTGTTCTGGACTTACCGGCATTTTTTGACTGATACATCAACTGATCGGCAGATTTCAAAGCATCTTCCAGTGTTCTAGGTAAATGATCAAATACCGCAACTCCCATACTATAATCTACCCCAAATTTTTGTTTTAACTCGGATTTATCAAAAAACAATCTCAATCGTTCATCATATTTATGTATAGCAACACCATCAATATTTAAGAACATCACCACAAACTCATCACCACCTAGCCGTCCTACGGTATCGGATGCCCGATTTACCCGCTTTAATATTTTTGCAAAAGTAATCAGTACTGTATCTCCCTGTTGATGACCATAAGTGTCATTCACAGCCTTAAAACCATCCAAATCAATCATAGCAATTGCAAAAGAAATATTTTTTCTTAAACTTATTTTTCTTAATACACGATATTCCAGTTCCAGAGCACATAAATTATCAATATCTGTTAATTGATCCTTCATGGCCATTGTTTTCATTTCAAGCCAATTTTTACGAACTTTAATGATGAGTGAAGCCACGATGAAGAAAAAAATCACACGCACTAGGCTATTCCATACTGGCACAACCCATGAAGAATAATGATGTCGGGTTGCATAATCCGCCCATAACCATACAATAACTGCGGTGATGATAGTAACGATAGTTGCTTTGCTGGTGTCATACCAAGATGCAATTGCAACCGGAATAAGATAAAAAATCGAAAAGGAATATTCAATGCCTGTAATATAATCCATGATACCCATCAGTAACAGAATCAGGAGAATAATACAGCGCCGTATGACAATATGACTCAGGAAAATACGTTCAAAATTTGCTACCAACAAATGCCTACTACTCCATAGAACTTTTTGCAGAATAAATTTCATCAAACTTAATAGGATATCTTTTTAGTCTACATACACTGCTTTAACAACAGATTAAATTCAGCAAAAGCGACCGATAAAGCTTATATTTTACCGAGTAAACCACCACAGTTAAATACATCATATTCTTTAATCACAAAACTGGAATGCAGGGCAGAAACATGCTCTATTTTTCCCAGACGTTTCAATAGTACGTCACTATAATTTTCCATGTCTTTAGCAACCACTTCCACTAAAAAGTCTGCGGATTGACCTGTAATTAAAAATGCATTAATGACTTCAGGAATTTGCTGTAGTTCTTCTAAAAATCGGGAAAAGGTGTCACTGTCATGCTTACTGAGTGATACCTGTAAAATCACATGCAAGGCAAAACCAAGCTTTTGATAGTTTAAATTACGGCGTAATGCTCCAAGAATTTTTTGGTCCATTAAACTTCTGATACGGCGATGTACGGAACTGACAGATAGATGAATACGTTCTGATAATTCATTCAGATTGACATCTTCATGGGTTAAAATTTCGAGGATTTGTTTATCAAAATGATCAAGTTGCATCACTTACTCCAATGAATGATCAAAAAATATTGGGCAGGATGCAAGGCAGTTGTTATTCTTATTGACAAATTTTTTAGGGTGTCAAGGGAAAACCTGTTGAAGAGGTTTACTTTAACAACTTTACCTTTGTAAGATATCGCCTGTGCCTACAGATTTATGGTCTATAGCGTCCAAAGTCAAATCGAGACCTGATGGGTCAATACGCTCTAACTCGTTAAGCCGTTCAGCGCATATTGATCTTTTTGATCCCTCTCACACCCTTGCGATATAATTTAACAACATCCTGATTGAATTATTTCCCTAAAATGGCTTTTTTTCTATATATTTTTGAAGTTTTTTTCATAAATTATATTTTTATAAGAAAATTATATTAAAAGTATGTTCATATCACATTTTTTATTCTTTTAAACCGTATTTTTAATAGATATTTTTTCAGAAAGATATTGTCGCAAGGTATGATGAATTTCTTTTACAAGAGATGCAAATTCAGCAAAAATCAGCGATGATATAAACCTTGACCATTCAGAGGATTTCGTTCCCTATGTCTAAAGATACGCTGCAATTTTCACAATTTGTTTATCAAGGTGTTGATGCCGAAAAATTTTTACAGGGACAAGTCACTGTCAATGTCAGTAAATTAACGGCTGATGAATTTCGACCAACTGCAATTTGTGATCTCAAAGGACGTATTCATTTTGGCTTATGGTTAAAACGACATTCAGCAGAACACATTGAAATTGTGATTAGTCATGATCTGGCTGATGAATTCGCAGCACATGTGAAAAAATATGGAGCTTTTTCAAAAGCAAAACTTAGTGCTGAATCTACACTTTATCCTGCAATCGTTGACCAACAAGCAAGTTTTACCGAAGATGCTACACAGCAGGTTGATATCAAACTTTGGCAATCCATCGCCATTGATCAAGGGCAAGCATGGATTACGCAACAAACAGTACATTTATTTCAGCCGCAAGAATTACGTTTACACCAGCGTCATGGTGTTGATTATGATAAAGGGTGTTATCTAGGGCAAGAAATTATTGCTCGCCTTTGGTTTAAGGCAAAACCAAAACACTGGTTGCATTTGATTACAGGACAAGGTGATGTGCCAGCTCCTGCCTCACAACTTCATCACGATGTTGAAGTTGTAAATAGTCTTGCGACAACAAATGGCTGGAAAGCATTGGTCAGTGCAAAACCTGAAGCCCTGACTACATTGGACGTGCAGATTCTCGACTTACCTGAAGGATTAAATGGCGATGTTGCACGTGCCAAATAATTTTATTTTGACATGATCATCGTTGCTGTACCGATCAGACCTGAATCTACCCAATCAGGTCTTTTTCGTTTTAGAAAGATGTCTTTGGTAATTCAATTGCTGTAATTTTCCAGCTTAATCCCTGACGTGTCATAATAATCTGAATGGCTTGATCAGTATGTTGAGGATCAGGATAAATACTGGCATTGAACTGGGAAAAAGAACGATATCCCAGATCATATTTCAATTCATTTGTTGATCCAGAGGATGCTGAAGAAACTTGATCAGTTGACGTAGATGAATTTTTAATTGACGAAGTTGCAGTAAATTGTTGACCTTTCATTAATAAAGCGATTGCTTCTGGAGTAAGTATCAAATCTACCGCTTTATCGGCAATACTTGAAGCAAATATGGCCGCCAATGCCTCATGTCCTGGCACATTTTTTTCAGGTTGGTGCAATTTATGCAATAAGTAATTGCCCATCTGCCCTTTCAGACTTTTTCTCACACTTGGGTAGTCAATATATTGTGAAAGTTGCTGTGCATCATGGCGTTCAGCCGCCTGCTTAAGCTGATATAACACCAAATAAGGCGATAAATAAATATAGGCAGCAGTCAGTAAAAGTATGACAACAATGGAAGTTTTTAAAGTTTTATTCACATACATTTCCTGTCTACTCGACCAATACTCTCAGCATAACCAAAATACGCTTTTTAGTCGTAGTATTTTCTTAAAATTATATTGAGGATCTGTTAATCCTTTACAAAATCAATATGCTACAGGCTAAAATTTGCTTGTACATGATATTGTAATTATGCAAGGATAAAACCAATCCAGTTTAGAGCCTTCACATGAAAAAATTAATTTCTTCACTTGCACTCAGTTTACTGACAATTTCTATCAGCCATGCAGATGAAAAAACCTTACAAAACAAACTTGATCAAACTTATCCTGAACTACACGCACAAGTTACCGGCAAGTCACCAATTTCAGGAATTTATGAAGTAATGGTAGAAGGTGAGCTGACGTATACAGATGATAATGGTCGTTATTTCTTTATTGGGAATTTGATTGACTATCCAAATAAACGTAGCGTGTCACAACAACGTATGCAAGAACTTTCTCGTATTGATGTCAAAAAACTACCTTTAACTCAGGCGATCAAGCATGTGAAAGGGAATGGACAGCGTGTATTATATATTTTTACCGATCCTGATTGTCCATATTGCAAACAATTGGAAAAAGATTTGACACAAGTCAATAATATTACCTTATACATTTTCCCTTATCCAATTACTGCACTACATCCTAATGCTGCCACTACTGCCCAAAAGATCTGGTGTTCGGCCAAACCATACGAAGCATGGCAAAGTTACGTACTTCAGGATAAACAACCGACAGGTTCAACAAACTGTAAAAATCCTATTGAGGCCAATAGTCAATTGGGTAAACAATTGGGTGTTGATGGTACACCAACTTTCTTTTTAAAAGATGGACAACGTATAAGCGGTGCCCGTTCAGCACAACAAATTGAACAACTACTTAATACAGTAAAATAAGCCATCCTCAAACATTCTTGCGAAAGGTCTTAGATTTCCTCTCGAAAAGGAAAATAAAGCAATAATAGATACTTTCGTAAGAAGTTTAATTTTGGAATGATTTAAATCTACTAGCCAGAAAATTTTTTCTTTTAATACCAAAAATAAATCAGACTACTTACACCAATAAAACCCAATACTGTACTGATCATTAAGGGTGTTAATGCTTTCTCATGTAAACCATACGCTTGCCCAAAAATTCCAAAAGCAGTTGGCATCGGTAATGCCGCAAGTAATGTCCCAGCATATAGCATTTCCCGGCTAACATCAGGAAATAAATGAAAAATACCATAAACCAACAGAGGCATTAAGATCACACTAAATATTACCAATACCATACTGGGAAGATTAATTTGTATTCTTGGCATCATGGCCAAACTACCGCCAATCACAAATAATGCAACTGGAGAAGCTGTTTTTCCCAATAGTTCGAGGGCATGAAACACTGGCTTGGGCAAATGCAGATCCAGAATCGCCAGAAATAATCCCAATACAATTGCAATAATGAGTGGATTTTTAAAAACTTTTTTTAACGTTTGCAGAAATATATGTACCAGCGCACCTTGCTGCTTACCTAACTCAGCCAAAGTCAGCATCAGTAACACAATCAGTATATTTTCTATAATTAGGGTGAGTGAAATATATATTGCTGCATGCGTCCCAATTAATAAGGTCAGAATTGCAGTCCCCATAAATCCGGTGTTGGACATGGATGCACCCATCGACATAACTGCGGCTTGACTCACATTGAAATCAAATACTCGCCAATATAGAAAGTACGCTAAAAAAAATAAAATTAAAGAACCACCACCATAGGCAATAAAATACGCCGGATGCCAAAGCTCATTAATGTTTTTACTACTCAATGCATAAAGTAAAAAAGCAGGTAAAGCAATTTTAATGACATAAGTATTCATGGCCAGAAAATGCTCTTTGGTCATGACTTTAAAATAAGCACATAAATAACCAATACTCATTAAAAGCAGTAAAGGTAAAATGACCTGTAAAACCATATCCAGCCCTAAATATATTCCAACACCAAACAATAAAAAATTTAAAAATATCTTTTGAAAACCATTAAATTTCCCTATGAAAAGAAATTTAATCAGGTTATAGATACTTTCATAGTGAATCTAAGTAATTGATTATGAACAAATCTATTTCTTAAATCAGCTTGAAGTGATGATGACTTTATTTTGTATTGTATACAGAAACTATTTGGATCAACAATTAACAATGCCTGAAGTCATCATCCCTCTCTATTTCAGCTTAAAAAGCCTTAGTGATACTTAAACCAGCACTAAAATTACGTCCATCAGCTGCTTCATAGTAACGGCTATTACTGTCATTTACGATCACTGAACCCACATAGTTACGATCGAAAAGATTATCTACTCGTGCATAGCTATTAATTTTCCAGTCCTGATAAGCCCAAACATATCCCACATTAATACCTGTAACTGTGTAGCTATCGACATATTCTGAGTTACGATCATTCACATACATTTTATCCATATAACGTACATCTAGACCCGCCTGAAAACCCTGTTCAGGCTGCCATGCTAAACGAGCAAACGCTTGATTTTTAGCAATACCGGGAATAAAACTTCCTTTGGAGATGGCAGAAACAGAACCTGTTGCTGGAATATCAGCATCAAACGTTGCATCAATATAGCTATAACTGGCTTGCGCGGATAAGTCTTTCCAGAATTTATTTTGCCATGAAACTTCTGCACCCTGACGTAAAGTTTGATCAGCATTACGGAATGTTGCACGACCACCATAACTTCCTGCCGATACAATGTCATTTTTCGTCTCAGTACGAAAAGCTGCCAATGTAAATAGACCATATTGGTGATCCAATTTTAATCCAATTTCATAATTGTCACTACTTGATGGTTTCAAATCCAGATTCAAACCTGATTCTGTCAGGCTTGGTTTGTAAGACATTTCGGTAAAAGTTGGTGTTTCAAAGCCTTTCCCATAACTCATATACCCATATAATTTAGGCAAAATATTCCACCCCAAAGCAACGGATGGTAAAACTTTTTGATAATCCGTAGCGCCACTATCATCAGGATTGGTTGTCGTAATATATTGATCTTTAGATTTAAAATGCACATTGCTATAACGCAGACCGGTATCCAGATGCCAATGTGGTAAAAACTGCCATGAAGCCTGTACATAAGGATCAATATTCCATTGTGTATTGTCTTCATTACGGCGTAAATCACCTTTAACACCATAAGTTATCACACCATTTGACGTAACAAAATTTTCATAGCCCCTCCTATCTTCATCAAGTTGATCCAGTGCAACACCTGCTACCAATGTAGTATTCGGTAGTAATTCTTTGCCTGTCCAACGTAAATCCAGTCCATAATAATTACGATCAAAATCGATTACTGCACCGGCGTGTTTCGGATTATTCAATTGAGTTGCAGCAGGAATCGTCTGATATTGCGTTACCTGACGATTTCCAAGATAAGCCATTGCATATAATTCATTATGCTCATTCAGTGATTTTGTCCAGGTGACACCAGTTTGTGTTTGTTCAATTTCTTTACGAGAATTAAATCCCATTCGTTTAAGATAGCTATTTAACTGTTTAGGATTCGCTTGCCAATCTGCCTTACTTAAACCGCCCGGATCTGCCGCATTAATATTAACATGGTTGATCACCCAGTTTACTTTACTGCCATCATCCAAATTCCAGCTAAGTTTGGCATTGGTCAGAGCCTTATTTGCACCACTATGCTCACGATAACCATCTGTATCAAAATAAGAAGAACTAATCACATAAGCTGGCTCAGTGATTTTATCTGCGCCACCTTGTAAAACAACATTCGCTTGCTGCTTCCCATGACTCCCTGCCAAATAGCCCAATGTCACTGAATCTTTGCCCTGCCCTTGCCGTGTTGTTGCAAGAATTGTCCCTCCTGAAGAATTACCATATAACGATGAAAAAGGACCTGTTAACACCTCCACATCATTCAAGCTATTTAAATCAATATTTGAGCTTTGGCCCTGACCATCCGGCATGGTCGCAGGAATACCATCAATATACAAACGAATTCCCCGCACTCCAAAAGTAGATCGTGCGCCAAAACCTCGCATAGAAATTTGTAAATCCTGTGCATAATTTTCCCGATTATTAATTTGTAAACCAGCAACACCCTGTAAAACCTCGGAAAAATTTACATTTGTATTATTTTGATGCTCGCTTTGCTGCACCTTATAAATGGAAGCTGGTGTAGTAGCAAGATGATCACTGGTACGAATTGCCTGCACTTCAAGTTCAGGTAATTGCTGAATTGTCTGTTGATCCGCATATACAGCCATAGTTTGTAAAACACTTATTCCCAGAATCAGCTTTTTAAAATTTTTTTTATGATTTGTAAAAAACATTTATAGACAACCTCATTGAAAAACCCATATTGTAGCCTAGAATTGAATTTTATGGGGCTGAACCTCATATTAGGTCAAGTTTTATCTTTATACGAAAAAATCTATGCCTGAATTACCTGAAGTTGAAACAACCAAGTTGAGCCTGCAACCATTAATTCACCAAAAAGTGAAAAATATCGTTGTGCGCAATGCAAGTTTACGCTGGACTGTTCCTGATGATCTTATATTACTTTGTGGCTTGACACTGAACCAATTGCAACGTCGATCAAAATATATCATTGCATCTTTTGGTGATAAAAAAATGCTGTGGCATTTAGGCATGTCTGGTAGTTTTCGTATTTGCGATCCCAAAGAAGAACTACGCAAGCATGATCATGTAATTTTTGACTTTGGCAAGCAACAGTTACGTTATCATGATCCGCGCAGATTTGGCTGTCTGCTTTGGTTAGATCAAAATACTCAAAAAAAACTACTTGATCCACTCGGCCCCGAGCCGTTATCAAAAGATTTCAATACCGAGTATCTACAACAAAAACTGCATCATAAACAAAGCGCGATTAAAGTGGCATTAATGGATAATCATGTTGTGGTAGGTGTTGGAAATATTTATGCCACAGAAAGTTTGTTTAATTGTGGTATTCATCCTGCACAAACAGCTTCATCCCTGTCTTCATCACAAGTGGCGCAATTGGTTAATGAAATTAAAAGAATTTTACAACAGGCTATTCAACTTGGAGGTTCAACCTTAAGAGATTACTCCAATGCTATGGGAGAAAATGGCTATTTCCAGCAAACTTTGCTGGCTTACGGTCGTGCCGGTGAAATGTGTGTCAACTGTGAAACCACTTTGCAGAACATTAAACTTGGACAACGTGCCAGTGTATTTTGCCCGCAATGTCAACCGCTCAAAAATAATATTCCCAGCAAGATCAAACCACGGAAATGCAAATGAATCGGGCAATCGTAAGACATATTTTAGTTAAAGAATTGGTTCTTGCCACACAATTAAAGCAAAAGCTTAAGGATGGTGCTGATTTTGCAGCCTTAGCCAAAAAGTATTCATTATGTAATTCTGCAAAACGTGGTGGAGAACTTGGAGAAGTCAAGAAGGGACAACTTGTCCCAGTGATTGATAAACTGGTTTTTTCAGCACCGGAACGCATTATACAGGGGCCAACAAAAAGTAAATTTGGTTTTCATCTGGTAGAAGTGAAGTTCCGTACAGATTTTTAACGTCTGCCATCAGATTGCATAACATAAATCCATGCTCTAGTTATTTCACCGGATTCAAGTTCGACATCTACTCTGACACGTTTATACTGGAAACCTTCAAACTCATCCAGCATCTCCCAATGCTCGACAAGTTTATCTGAACTCAATACATAGCCTTCAATTCGCTCAGCTTGTTCATCAAGTACAATCGCAGGTAAACCTTGATCAGGCCCCCAATCAAGTATATGCACCACACCATGAACAAAGCCCTTTTGCCATGTTCCCTCAATGTGCTTCAAAATATGTGCATTTTCATGGTTGGGACGCAATGTTCCATAAGTAAACAGATGATTCATTTATTTTTTTATCCTTTTAATAATTTGTGGTATTACGATTACATGAACGCATCTGTACCCTTGACTCTGATACAAAATAAGTTCTGATAAAACGGTAGAGGTAATCTACCGTTTAATTCAACTTAATTTGTTTTATTTTTTAATGCATCACGAATTTCACGTAATAATTGCACATCTTCCGGCGTTGGCGCTGGCTCTACTGGAGCTTCTTCTTTACTACGGCGCAACTTATTCAATAATTTCACCATTAAAAATACGATCCACGCAAGAATGATAAAATTGATAAAAATCGTTAAAAAGTTACCATAGGTCAGGACATTCACACCTGCTTTTTGTAATGCATCCAGTGATTGTAAATTATTTGGATTATCACCAAGTACGATAAATTTCTGGGTAAAATCAACACCGCCACCTGTGATGACAGAGATAATTGGCATGATGATATCTTTCACTAAGGAATCCACAATTTTACCAAATGCACCACCAATGATGACACCCACAGCCAAATCAATCATGTTACCTTTTACGGCAAATTCTTTAAATTCTTGAATAATACTCATCTTTCACTCCAATATACGCAATCAGATAAATCGCTTTTTCTTAAAATATAGAAAAGCTTGATTTATTTTTTGTTAATCGTTAACTGTACTGTTTTTTTAAATAAAATAAAACCATGAAAAAATAAAGGTTTTTTAAATTATCTAAGTAACCACAATGCTTACATACTGGCTTAATCCTAATTTATCACATTGCAAAAACATCATATTGATCTAATATGAATAACCAAAATCAACCAAGTAACTACCTTCCTGAATATCCTGACAATGCTGTAACCAGCGTTGATTTGGCCAAATCAGTTCCGCTGTCAAATCATAAGGATTGTAACGTGCCGTATAAAGTGTGCCATAGCCCTTGTTATATGATGTTTGAAATAATGGCGGTTTAAGCAATGCACGTTCTATTGCATGGCAATCCATAGACTTTTTAACAATATTATTTAGTGCAGCTTCCCGTTCCAGTGTTTTTGTTGCACGTGCATGTGCTGGCCATTGAATCTGATGTTGGTGATTGGCAACCACGGGTTGATAAAGCACTTCTGCCTGACGATTCGGCCCCAAAAATACAGTTGCCCAATGTCCCTGTCGGTCAAGTAAACTTACGTTATATGACATGTGCACAGGAATACGCTTTAAGATTACAATAGCTTCTGCTGTTGACGTTGCCACTTCCAAGACATAGCGTAATACCAATGGAATGCCAAATCCTTCACCAATTTCTCGACTTCCACCATAAGTCAATGATGCAACCAAACCAGATTCATTGATTCCGTCCAGAACACCCCATAAGCAATCACTCATAGCCAAAACGGATTGACCACACCAGCGTGTTGCCAACCAACTGCCTTCAAGTAAAGCTGGCACATAATCATAATTACGAATCAACATGGGTTGCTGTAAACCCTGCGGATCATGCCAAACAGCTTGAGTACATCCTGTAATATAAGAAGGAGGACACCACAGAGAAAGAAATCTAGCCTCCAGATCCCCCTCTCCGGCTAAATTGACCAATTGCTCATACAAAGGAACCAGTTCTGGCATATAAGTCTTTAGTGCACGGCGACAAGATAAATAAGATGGCCGAAAATGATGGCTATCTCTTAAAAACCAGCGGCAATAACCAGGCCAGCGTTTTTGAAACAGTGCCTGCCAGCGAGATCCGGGAACATCTTCACGAATTGCCTCAAATTGACAGTGCATGGTTTACCTCTTTCTCTAGTTCATTCATATTACAGAATTTTAAATGCGCCATGTTGAGGAACTGGCTGAGTATTCACGACCGCAAGTGGCTGAGCTGAATAATAAGCTTTTATTCCTGCAATCCAGTGATGGGCACGTGTATTTAATTCAAATTGATCATTCATCGCGCGACCACGAGTAATTAGAATTCCCAGATCTGCACCTTCATAGCGATAATCACCCGGACCGCTAATACGTAGGAAAAATGCTTCATTCTCTGATGCAATACCTTCTCTTGAATAATCAAATCGGTGAAATGATACTGTTCCATTTTCTGCCATACGATAAATTCCGGATTCAGGCGCAGTAGTAATGATATCAACCTGATCTTCAGTGTATTTAATGACCAATTGACTCCAACTGTCGATAAACACTGGATCAGCCCAACGGGCATTTAATTCATTGACGTCCAGTTCATATTCTACACCAGAAAATTCCAGTAAATGAAATAGAAACAAAGGTGCATCAGCGTAGGCAAAAGCTACGTGATTGGTCATTGGACTAGCGCCACAAATTCTTGGATTCAATTCACCTAAATAAACTTCACCATCATCTTTATCAATCAGAAAGTCCAGATCAAAACAACCACGATACCCTTCTTCTTTTAACTGATTACCAAAACGGGAAGCCATTTCACGTGCTTTAGTGCGGATTGTTTCGGAAAATGCTTCTGGAAATATTTCATTACCACACCAGCCACCACGATAAGGGGTTAATTCAGGCTCACCGACAACTTCTGTCAACAATGGCCCAACCAGTGTACCTGAACGTGTAACACAGGCTTCCATGGTTGCACCACGGCAATTGATTCGTTTCATAATCTTGACTTCAGGATCGTTAATGATCTCATCGGCATGTTGATTAAACTCATCTTCGCTGGAAATAAAAAAGGTGGTGTGTCCTGAATCTCCAAACGCTGTCTGAACAACAAGATTTTCCCCCAAACCATGCATTTTTGCCAATTGTTGTAAATGTTGATAACTGTCTACTTTGGCCAAAACATTTGGTACGGAAGGAACACCTGCCTTGTTACCAATACGCACAGTTTCCATTTTATTGTCACATCGTGAACGTAAGGCTGCATCTGGAAACCAGACATCTATACCGATTTCTTTACATAATTGCTCGGTTTGTTCATCAAACATCAAAAAAACCGCAACTGGAGGTTGTTGTGATTTTTCTGCCAAATCAACAACAGATTTATGTTGTAGTAAATAATTATTAATATCCTCAATTGAAGTAAATTCATCATGATCTGTTTCTTTAGGCACAAATACGTTTGGATGACGTCCATCAAAACAATCAATATAGTTAATATATTTAAAGTTTCTAACCCATTGTTCCAGCCCTAACAAATTAAAATTTGTTGCACTGATAAAGTATATTGGCCGTTCATTACGATGAAACAATAACCTTAATTCAGAAATATTGCGTATTTTAGTCATAGATGCCTCATTAATGGCCATTGATTCTGGAGGATTGTCGCTGGGTATACATGCCGATGGCATGTTTTGGTCCTTTTTACCCAGTGTTCGAAACCATTCAAGGATTCTTTGTATCAAAGATTCTGTCCTGTCTATGATTTTTTATCAAAATCGTTTTTATACATTGATTAATACTTATTCCCATACTGGCCAATCACTGGCTGGTTGCGCCTGTGATAAGTCTTTTTCTGTGACATAAGATTGTGGTTGTGTAAATAAGCTATTATTTGCAACAGGTTTTTCCAATGTACCTAAAGTATGTAGATAGCTTTCTGTATGACTTCCTTTTTGATAAACATCAAATTGACAGACACGATCTCTAAAACTTTTAAGTGGTTGTCCCAAACCACGTATTCCCTTTTCTCGCTCATGGCGAACTTTTTCAAAATCTACTTCTATCGGCATAATTTCTGTACCATTGGCTGCCTGATGTAACACATAACCAGAAGGATCTACAATGATTGAACGACCAACACCGCCATCTCCAACGCCATTAATATCAAAGAAATAAACCTGATTTGTCGCCGCAGATGCCCGTGCAATTGCTAACTCTACATCTCGATCAATGGTGTCTGTCATGGTTGGATGAATAATGACTTCTGCGCCCATTGCCACCAATGTGCGTGTGGTTTCCGGAAACCACATGTCATAACAAATTGAAACACCAATTCTCCCCGCATTAGGTACATCAAAGACCACAAACTCATTACCGGAATTAATGCCAGCTTCATAGGGTAGAAATGGAAAAAGTTTACGAAAACGAGTCACCACTTCACCCTGAGGATTAATGACTGGTGCAGTGTTATAAACACCATCTTCCCGTTGTTCAAATAAAGAACCTGGAATAAGCCAAAGGCCAGTTTTTCGGGCAATTTCCTGCAATCGTTGTTCAGCATTTCCCGGCATAGGTTCTGCTTTAAATGGACTAGGACCTAATGCACATAATTCTGAAAATACCAGCATATTGACCCATGGAAAACGCTGTTTGATATGCTCGGCATATTGCGCCATGCGTGTAATATTTTCTTCGTAGGCTGATACAGCCATTTGCACACCTGCAATTGCGAATTTAGTCATATACTTAATCATCCTCTTGCAATTCATGTTTATGCAGGTATTGATCTATTCAATTGCCTTAATCAAATAGAAAAAAGCAATTGATATGCCAAACTCTTAGATTAAAACGATTAAATATCATCCATTTGGTTATAGATTGAAATTATTTATGGTGAAATATACTTTTCTTATTTTTGATAACAATAATAATTTACAATATTTCTAATAGGACTAATTGATTAAATAAAAATCTCTAAATCACAAATTGCATCATTTTAGTGCTTAATTATTTCTATATTGTTTTAAAACCAATCTAATTTAAATCTAAAAATTAAAATTATGTTCTTGTTTGAAGCAATAAATTTTTTCCCTCTAAAAAATGCATCTTATTTATTCATTGATTTTTTTAAGAAAATATTTATAGCACCCTGTTTTTATTTTGTCTTCTACACCAGAAGTTTAAGTGTCTTTATCAAAATGTCATAATCAAAAAAAGCCGAATACCATACAAGTATTCGGCTTTGAGAACAGAAAAACTACAGATTCATGTAAATTTTATGTTTGTTTATTACATACCACGTGCAGCACGTTTACGATCATTTTCACTTAAATAACGTTTACGGATACGAATTGATTTAGGTGTTACTTCAACCAATTCATCATCTTCAATAAATTCAAGTGCTTGCTCAAGTGTATATTCGATTGGTGGAACCAAAGTCAACGCATCATCTGTACCAGACGCACGCACGTTGGTTAATTGTTTTGCTTTAGTTGGGTTAACCACCATATCATCTGAACGGGAGTTGATACCAACGATCATGCCTTCATAAACTTCTAATTGAGGTTTCGCGAACAGACGACCACGATCTTGTAAACCAAACAATGCATAGCCCAAGCAAGTACCCTGAACCATAGAAATTAATACACCGTTTTGACGTTTAGCGACAGTACCTTGTTTCACAGGACCATAATGCGAAAAGCTTGAAGTCATAATTCCTGTACCAGAAGTCATGGTCAAGAATTCCGAACGGAAACCAATCAAACCACGTGATGGAACAGTCGCTTCAATACGGATACGACCTTTACCATCAACTTCCATATTGGTCATTTCACCTTTACGATGACCCATTTGTTCCATTACTGCACCCTGATGTTGTTCTTCTACATCAAAAGTAACATTTTCGTATGGCTCTTGTTTTTCACCATCAACTTCCTTGATGATCACTTGTGGACGTGAAACACCCATTTCAAAGCCTTCACGGCGCATGTTTTCGATCAAGACAGAAAGATGTAACTCACCACGACCAGATACTTTGAAACGATCAGGACTATCAGTATCTTCAACGCGAAGTGCAACATTATGAATCAATTCACGATCCAAACGCTCACGAATATTACGTGAAGTCACAAATTTACCTTCTTTACCAGCAAATGGTGAATTGTTTACTTGGAATGTCATGGATACAGTTGGTTCATCCACAGACAATGGAGGTAAAGCTTCAACATTTTTAGGATCACAAATGGTATCTGAAATATTAAGGGCATCAATACCTGTAATACATACGATGTCCCCAGCAGATGCTTCTTCAACATCAATACGCTCAAGTCCATGATAGCCCATAATTTTTAAGATACGGCCATTACGGGTTTTACCATCTTTATCAATGACGGTAACAGGTGTATTTAAAGTCACTGATCCACGTTGGATACGGCCAACACCAATCACACCCACAAAACTATTATAGTCAAGCGATGAAATTTGCATCTGGAAAGGACCGTCAACATCAACTGCTGGTGGTTCAACAATGTCAACAATTGTTTCGAACAATGGCGTCATGTCTTCAGCAAGTTCTTCTGGTGCCGGACCTGCAACACCGCGTAGACCTGATGCATAAACAATAGGGAAATCCAATTGTTCGTCTGTTGCACCAAGATTATCAAATAAATCAAATACCTGATCAATCACCCAGTCTGGACGTGCACTTGGTTTATCAACCTTGTTGATAATCACGATTGGTTTTAAACCACGAGCAAAGGCTTTTTGAGTCACAAAACGCGTTTGTGGCATTGGACCTTCTTGTGCATCAACCAGAAGTAACACGCAGTCAACCATAGACAATACACGCTCTACTTCGCCACCAAAGTCGGCGTGCCCCGGAGTATCAACGATATTAATACGATAGGTGGTATCGGTACGTTTATCCAACCAAGTAATGGCAGTGTTTTTGGCAAGAATGGTAATCCCACGCTCGCTCTCAAGCGCATTCGAGTCCATGACACGCTCAATCTCGCCTGCACGCTCACCAAGCGCACCAGACTGCTGTAAAAGTTTATCGACAAGTGTTGTTTTACCATGGTCAACGTGCGCAATGATTGCGATGTTGCGGAGATTTTTAATATCTGACATGAACGTGAATACTACTAAATGAAAAATTCTGAGGGCAAATTATACAGCAAAAAGCATAACGAGGGGTAGTGACAGTTTCACGACAATTTGATAACTTTTTTGCAAATCAATAGATTTTTACTTTGCCTGATCAAACTGAACGATTAGAATACAGCTCTTCTCCTCCCATCATGATTGATATGCCATGTCAGATCAAGATACAACTTTAAATTCAGCAAACAACCATGAACTGGTTTATGGAATTAATGATCGTCCAAAACCAGTGGCCGCATTTTTTGCCGCATTACAACATCTATTGGCAATTTTAGTTCCAATTGTTACTCCTGGTTTATTAATTTGTGGTGCATTAAATGTTCCCGCACATGAAACCACCATGATTTTATCCATGTCACTGGTCATTTCAGGAATTGCAACTTTTTTACAATGCAAACGCGTTGGACCATTTGGTGCTGGTTTATTGATTGTTCAAGGTACCAGTTTTAATTTTATTGGTCCGATTATGGCAATTGGTGGCACCATGATTGCCAATGGAACACCATATCAACAAGTAATGGCAGCAATTTTTGGTGTGGTAATTTGTGGCGCATTTATTGAAATGGGTGTTTCCCGTATTTTGCCATGGATTAAACGATTGATTACCCCTTTGGTTACTGGAATTGTCGTGCTATTGATCGGCCTCACACTAATTAAAGAGGGTTTGATCAGCATGGGGGGTGGTTATACTGCCATGGCAGATGGAACATTTGCCAATAGCGATAATCTCATTATGTCCTGTAGTGTTTTAGCCATTATTATTTTATTAAACCGATTGGCCTTTGTCTGGGTCAAAAGCGCTGCAATTTTATTGGCACTGGTAATTGGCTATATTCTTGCTGCTTTTATGGGACATCTGGATTTTTCTGCCTTACAGCAGGCACCAGTGTTTCAATCACCGACACCTTTACACTTTGGTTTGAGTTTTTCCTGGTCGTTGTTTATTCCACTTGCTTTTATTTATCTGGTGACCTCACTCGAAGCCATTGGTGATGTTACAGCAACCAGTAAAATTTCCAGAGAACCTGTTTCAGGTGAAACTTGGATGCAACGTATTAAAGGTGGCGTATTGGTCAATGGGGCAAACTCCTTACTGGCAGGAATCTTTAATACATTCCCAAGCTCAGTGTTTGCACAAAATAATGGTGTAATCCAGCTCACTGGTGTTGCCAGTCGTTATGTTGGAATCTGGATTGCAGCTTTATTAATCATTTTGGGCTTATTTCCAAAAATTGCCGGGATTATCCAAGCTGTCCCTCAGGCAGTTTTAGGCGGTGCCGTAATGGTCATGTTTGGTGCTGTTGCTGCATCTGGAATTAATATTCTTTCAGGAATTAAATTGGACCGCCGTGCTTTATTGATTATTGCTATTTCCTTAGGATTAGGTTTAGGAATTGCTCAGGTTCCTGATTTCTTGAAGCATCTTCCTCAGTTGATTCAAAATATTTTTAGTTCAGGTGTCGCTACTGGTGGTATTGCCGCACTTATTTTGAACATGTTACTTCCTGAACAAAAAACAGAAAATCCTTAACATTTACAGATAGAACCCACTTTCTAGTTTAATGATTGGAAAGCGTTTTATCATGAATACTTACCAGTCTGGAGATCAGTTATGGATGCAAAAAGTGAAGTTATTCTTCGTCAGGATCATGACTGGCTTGGGACAACCCTTTTGGTTAATCCGCCACAAGATATTTTAGCCACACATTTTCAACAGTCTTTGATCTGGACATGGAATTATGCAGATCATCATTATTTTACACATCAGAATTTTACCTCATATTTTGATATTGTCCCGCCACAACAAGCATTTCAGCAAATTATTATTTTTATTCCCAAAGCCAGACAACAGCTTCAATATGTATTAGATCAATGTGCTGCGCTACTACAACAAGGTCAACAAATTTTTCTTGTGGGAGAAAAAAAAGCCGGAATTGAAGGTGCAGCCAAACAATTGGCTGATTATGGCAAATATCTGAAATTAGATAGCGCACGACACTGCCAACTTTGGCAGCTTACTTTATGTAAAGAACATCATGCAAAACCATTACAGCATTGGATCAGCACCTATAGTCTTGATATTTTTCAACAACGTATCACAATTTGTGCTTTGCCGGGCGTATTTAGCCAGCAACATCTGGATATCGGTACTGCGGAATTATTACCCTACCTCTCTCAGGTTAAGTCTGGAGAAATTTTGGATTTTGGTTGCGGTGCTGGAATTATTTCTATCTTGCTGGCCATACAAAATACAAATAACTCAATGACTGCTGTAGATATTGATGCCTTTGCATTAGAATCCACGGCACGCACATTTGCAGAAAATGACCGCAGCACGCAATTAAAAACCATTGCAATTACAGATATTCAGGATATTCCTGAAAATTTTGATGCCATTGTAAGTAACCCGCCTTTTCATCAAGGGATTAAAACCCATTATCAGGCCAGTGAAAATTTATGTCAGTTTGCTTTTGATCGTCTTAAATCAAAAGGTGAATTATGGATTGTTGCCAACCGTTTTCTGAATTATGCCCCATTTATCGAACATCGCTTTGGGCATTGTCAGATTAAAACCGATCAAAACGGTTTTAAAGTACTTTATGCAAAAAAATAATCAGGCTTAGGACTATCTATGAGTGAAGTTTCAAATCAGCACCTTCAACGTCAATTAAGTGCTCGTCACTTAAACATGATCGCAATTGGCGGCTCAATAGGTACAGGTTTATTTCTGGCTTCTGGCTCAACTATTGCCAATGCAGGTCCTGGTGGCGCATTGCTTGCCTATGCTGTCATTGGAATAATGATTTACTTTTTAATGACCAGCCTGGGAGAACTTGCCACACATTATCCAAGTTCTGGAGCATTTTTTACCTATGGCAGCAAATACGTTGAAGAGGGTTTCGGTTTTGCGCTTGGCTGGAACTATTGGTATAACTGGGCCATTACCGTAGCTTTTGAGCTGGTAGCTGTTCAATTTATCATGAAATTCTGGTTTCCCGATATCCCTGGATTTTGGTGGAGCTTGATTTTTTTATGTATTATTTTTGGTATTAATGCCTTAACTGTTAAAGGTTTTGGGGAAAGTGAATTTTATTTTTCACTAATTAAAGTACTTGCGATTATTGTCTTTGTTGGACTAGGTATCTACATGATTATTCATATCATGAGTTCCGCTCCAGATCACATTCTCAAAAATTGGACACTTAAAGATGCGCCATTTGCAGGCGGTCTGCAAGCCATGATCGGCGTAGCCATGATTGCCGGTTTTTCTTTTCAGGGAACTGAAATGGTCGGTGTTGCTGCCGGTGAATCAAAAAATCCAGAAAAAACCATTCCTCTGGCCATTAAACAAATCTTCTGGCGAATTTTACTATTTTATATTCTATGTATTGCCATCATTGGAACACTGATTCCCTATGATGATCCATTACTACTAAAAGCAGCAGATAACAATGATATTTCACTTTCACCATTTACATTGCTGTATGAGAAAGCAGGGTTAGCATTTGCCGCCAGCGTAATGAATACCGTAATTCTAACCGCAGTGCTATCAGCAGGGAACTCTGGCATGTATTCATCAACCCGAATGTTATGGAATATGGCAAAAGAATGTCGTGCACCTAAAATTTTTGCAAAACTCGATCATCGTGGGGTTCCCATGAATGCTTTGTTCGCAACAACTATCATTGCTGCTTTTTGTTTACTTACCTATTTTGTCAGTGAAACAGAAATTTATTTCTGGTTACTCAATATGTCAGGCATGTGTGGATTCATTGTCTGGCTAGGAATCGCCATTTCACATTATCGTTTTCGTAAAGGCTATATTAAACAAGGCTATCGTTTGGAAGATTTGCCATACCGTGCCAAATTATTTCCATTTGGTCCATTGTTTGCGTTTGCACTATGTTTATTTATTACTCTAGGACAAAATTATCAGGCATTTATTTCTAATCAAATTGACTGGAAAGGTATCGTATCAACGTATATTACTATCCCAATGTTTCTGGCAGTTTGGCTAGCGTATCGAATCAAACATAAATCCCGCTTGATTAGCTATGCAGAAATGGATGTTACACCTTATAAAGACGATGATCAGTCACAATTACCTTCTTAATTATTTATGCCAATACTTACTGAATTACTCCAAAGGTAATTCAGTTGCAGGTACGGGTTTAGAAAAATAAAATCCCTGTATTTGCTGACAACCCAGCTTAGCTAAAATTTCAACTTGTTTAACATTTTCAACACCCTCAGCAGTTACAATCAGTCCCAATTTAGTTGCCAGTTCAATAATACTGGCTAAAATAATTTCCTGTTTATAATTCGACTCAACATCGACAATAAATCCACGATCAATTTTCAATTCATCTACAGGTAAATCCTTTAAATAAGAAAAACTTGAGTATCCTGTACCAAAATCATCAATTGCAATCAGAATACCCAACTCTCGAAGTCGTTTAAAATTCTGCACACTCTTATCAATTTTCCGCATTGCTGTGGTTTCAGTAACTTCAATCATTAAGTGTTTTGCCTGAATACCATATTTATTGATTACAGCACTTAATCGCTCCAATAAATATTGATGTTCAAATTGTAATGCGGAAAGATTAATCGATACCGGAAAATAATCCTTCTGTTCTTTTTCCCATTGCTGAATTTGTTTACAGGCCTGCTCCATTACCCAATAACCTACATCAATAATTAATCCGGTATTTTCTATAATTTCAATAAAATAATTTGGCCCGACAATACCAAGTTTTGGGTGCTGCCAACGAATCAATGCTTCTAGACCACTCAACACTCCTGCAGGTGTATATTTGGGTTGATAAAATAAAACAAACTGCCGATCAGCAACAGCCTTATTTAATTCATTTAATAATTGCGAACGCTCTTTAATCTTTTGAGTATCGATAGATGGATCATAAAAACTATAGCTATTACGCCCTTGATCTTTTGCTGCATACATTGCAATATCTGCATTAATCAACAATTCCTGCAAATTATTTCCATGTTCGGGATAAAGTGCAATTCCCATACTGGCTGAAATTTTAATTTCCTTATCGGCAATATAATAACTATGATGAATTTCACGTAATATTCGATTAGCAAGAATTTTTAAACGATCAATTCGTGTCACAGCCGTAATTAACAAAAACTCATCTCCGCCAAGATGAATAAAAGTCATATTCTTTAGCAAGACCTGATAAATACGCTCTACAACCTTTTGTAATAATTGATCACCAACTTGATGTCCATACGCATCATTTACAACCTTGAAATAATCTAAATCCAGATGTAAGAAAGCAATATGATTTCCTGCAATTAATATTTTTGGAACATTTTCATTCAAAAATGCCCGATTAGGCAGCTTAGTTAAATGGTTTTGTTGTATTGCTTTTTCTAATTGCTGATTAAGTGAATGTAATGCAATATCTTTTTCCTGAAGTCGACGTTCCAGTAAAGAAACAAAGATAATAATTGCACACACTAGACCAAGAATAAGAATGATACTAAATATAAAAATTGCATGATTTTGTATTGATGTTGGTAATTGAATATGGTCTACCCGAATAAATTCTACTGCAGACATGCCTAAATAATGCATACCAACGATACTCATCCCTAAAATTGAGGCAGTCAAAATTAGCATATATCGTGGAGAATCATTCGTAGTATGTTTGTATTTTGCTGAGAGAAAAAATGATAGTGTGGCACCACCAATCGCAATAAATACGGATAAGACAACAACAATTGGATCATAAGAAATTTTATAACCCGGAATATTCAGCCCCATCATACCAGTATAATGCATGCCAGAAATTCCTAATCCCAACAAAACAGCACCAATCATCAAACGAGGAAGTGATATTACTTGTCTGGAATTGAGCCACAATGCAAAAGTCGCTGCAATTGCTGCAATAAAATAAGAAATAATAGTAAACTGTATATCAAAGTAATAACCATCTGGGAAAGAGCAGGCCAGCATACCGATATAATGCATCAACCAAATTGCAAGCCCTAAAATCGCTCCACCACCCACCAGTATCCATTTTTCTGCTTTTTGATGAGGTTGCGTAAACATAAGTTGTCTAACAAGTAATGCTAGATAACATGCTACAATTGCAACAACAATTGAAATCAAAACCAACGGTATTGAGTATTCGATATGAATCATAAAATATCCGTACCAAGTTTAAGCATCATGTGTTAATCCGGACTCGATTAACTTACTCTAAAATTTCAAAAATATTTTCATCTTTTATCTAAGTTACTATAATAAAGTTCTGTTCTGAACTCTCCCTTGTATAAATAATGAAATACGCCTAATCTATAATTTGCTATATCAGAACATTCATGCATTTGAAGAACAGATAAAATGTACTCTTCATCAATTTTAGATCATATCGCTATTTTCAAAATATAACAGCAAATAAATTTTTTCTTTTAAATAAAAAAACCCATTGCATCATTTCTGATTCAACAGGTCTATTTTGATAAATTCAGGTTAATTATCTGTTACAAAAGCAATATTAGATAAACCTGCTTCTGTTGCATGCCCCATGACCTGAGCCACAGTATCATACTTTGCTTCTTTATCTGCCCGAAGTTGGATTGCTGGCTTTTCAGGGGATTGTGCTGCTTGCTGTAATTGTTGTGTTAACTGATCCATACTTACAACTGTACCATTAACTGCCACCTGATTATCTGCACTAATACTAATCGAAAATTCTTTTGGTGGCGGTGGCTGAATTTCAGCCGTAGTTTGTGGCAATGTCAATGGAATAGATGGATTCGCAACCGTTGCTGTCACCAAGAAGATGATCATTAATACCAGCATGATATCAATCAACGGAATGAGATTCATCTCCGTCATGCCTTGATTATCATCTTCTCCTAATGAGAATGCCATTATGCCTGACCTCCAGCATATTGAGTTTTACCATTCACTACAGCTTCTGCAACTGCTGATTTTTGATCCTGTAAAATAGTATCAATCAATAAACCATGTGCATAATCTTGTAGATCATTGGATAATGTACGATTTTGACGAACACAAATGTTATAAGCCAGTACTGCTGGAATCGCAACAGCCAGACCCAAACCGGTCATAATCAAAGCTTCACCCACAGGTGTAGCAACTTGTGCCAGGCCAGCCTGACCGCTACTACCTACCGCAACCAATGCATGGAAAATTCCCCAAACTGTACCGAATAAGCCGACAAATGGTGCAATTGAAGCGATCGTTCCCAAAACTGCTACACCTTTATCAGCTGCAGATTTTTCACGAGAAATCTGTTGTAATAGTGCTTGTTCAGCAGCAGATTTACGCTGATCATAAGTTAATGCACTGATTCGTGTTTTAAGGTTTTCAACCGCAGTTTGTAAATGCTGTTTTGCCTGTTGTTTAATTTGTTTGGTACCCAATAAACGGATCACAAAAAAAGTCCATGTCGTAATCGACATTGCAAGCAAGATAAAATACAGCGTTTTACTTACCGCATCTGCATGTTGCCAATACACTGAAAAGTTCATTATTCGAACTCCTTAATTCAAATATTTCGGTTTAGCCCTGCGGCTGATTATTGGATATGAATAGGAAGGTCTGCATACACAGGCACCCCAACACCACTAACAATATATGGATTAAAACTTGCTCTTCTCACCGCTCGTAACACTTCATTATCAATTCTGGAAACACCGCTACTTTTAATCAGTGTCACATTGGTAATCTTGCCTCGAGTATCAGCACTAATACGAACAACAACCGTACTACTATTCGCTCTATCCAGATCTGATTTTTGAATACTTGGCTTAGGGCGTGACTTCCAGCTAATTTCACCTTCAGAAATTTGACGTGGTGAAGTATCTACTGGTGGTTTTGTTTCCTTCGCAGGTTCTGAAGTCTTCTGAGGTGTTGTAACTTTGGTTTCAGATACAGTAG
Source organism: Acinetobacter qingfengensis (assembly GCF_008693185.1). Taxonomy (GTDB): domain Bacteria; phylum Pseudomonadota; class Gammaproteobacteria; order Pseudomonadales; family Moraxellaceae; genus Acinetobacter; species Acinetobacter qingfengensis. The sequence continues at coordinate 102,673 of NZ_VXKN01000006.1, read as the reverse complement.
TAGAGCTCAACACTTTTGTTTCCGCTGGAGGCTGATCTACAACGGGTTTGTTCTGTACAGGCTGTTTAACCTGTTGAACTTTTGGTGGTGCTTTTGGTGGCTGAGGTCGTGGCTTCTCCACAATTTTAACTTTTTGTGGTTTAGGCGGCTCTTTAGGTTTTTCTGGCTGTTTTGGTTTTGGAAGCTCAGGTTTAGGCTCCACAATTTTTACAAAACGTACTTGTACGGGTTTAGGTGGTTCAATTGGACGTAATTCAATTGGCTTCATGTGTGCAAGCGCCCATAAAGCACCCACATGACCAACCAGCACAGCCGCAATCACAACAACCTTTTTGGTATTTGGTGTCGGATTGGGAGAAGATGCTACAGAAAGTTGACCCATTCGGGATATCCTAATTTGTAATGTCAAAATACTAAACTCATAATATATAAGTATAGCACTTAAAATTTTCGCCCATCATGATAAATGAGAAGTGTTTTCATTTTCAAGCTTTTTATTTATTTTTTTAAATCATAAAAAACGCAGTTTAGACTGCGTTTTTCGATAAAAGATTGCATTCAAAGAGATTATTTATTGAAAAACAACTGTTTTATTTCCATCAACAATAATTCGGTCTTCCAAATGCCATTTTACTGCACGAGCTAATACATTACGCTCAACATCTTCACCCATTTCACGTAATTGCTCTACTGTGCAATCATGGCTTACACGTTCAACGTCTTGCTCAATAATTGGCCCTTGATCCAGATCAGCAGTCACATAATGTGCTGTCGCACCGATCAATTTTACACCTTTTTCATACGCTTGTTTATAAGGGTTGGCACCCACAAACGCTGGTAAGAAGGAATGATGAATATTAATGATTTTCATTGGCCATTTGTTGACAAAATCCTCATTCAGAATTTGCATATAACGGGCAAGGACCAATAAATCATTTCCTTGCATTAATTCATCAATTCTTGCATAAGCTTCTACTTTATTGTCTTTATTCACAGGAACAACGGTAAACGGAATACCAAAATTCTCTACAGATTCCCTTAAATCTTCATGGTTTGAAATAACTTGTGTAATTTCACAAGGCAATGAACCACGAGCATGGCGCCATAATAACTCTAGTAAAGCATGGTCAACTTTGGAAACTAGAATACCGACTTTTTTGATATCACGTACACAGCTTAAATGCCATTGCATGGCATATTTTTCTGCAACATTTTTTTGAAATGTATCAATTAAAGCATCCTGACGAGTTTCCAGATGATCCAGCTCAAATTCAACACGCATGAAATAACGCCCACCTTGCGCCTCAGTTGCATATTGATCCAAAGCCGTAATGTTTGCACCTTGATGATATAAAAAACTCGATACCGCCTGCACAATGCCTGGGCGATCCTCACATGTAATCAACAAACGTGCTGTATTCACTGTAGACATATTCATTTTGCTTTAATTCACATCAATTTGAAAAACGCACTAGTTTACTCTTTTTTAGCTTAGATCGTTCTGATTTTTTCGTTATTGATTGACTTTAGCTCGGCAAGCTTCACAAAAAAATTAAAATTTTTGGTTCCTGCCATAAGTTGCTGATCATTTAAATGGCTTTCTTGAGTCAAATAAGGTGCTTCCAAAAATAAAATTTGTCGCAAGCCATACCACATCCAGCGCTCAGAGAGCTGTTCCTGTTTATTTAACCCGATTCCCTGCAAAAAATTCATCCAGTTAGTCAAAATTAACCAAATATTAATAATCAATGCCTCAATTTCTTCAGAAGAAATTCGCATTAATCCAGCAACAACAAAAGCTTCATAAATTCGTCTTGCCTGCAACATTACCTCAATCAAAAAATGCTGATATTTTTCTTTAAACTGTTCATTATAATCAAGAAGATACTGAACATCGCGATGCAAAAAACGATAATGCCATAACTGATGATTCAATTGCCGAAAATATTGAATTTTATCTTCACCAGTGACTTGACGATTTTCTGGAATTGCCAATACATTGAAAATACTCTGTTGATATTGCTGAAATAATGCATCAATAATCTGTTGTTTATTTCGATAATGGTAATACAAATTACCCGGACTCATTTGCAATGCTTCAGCAATATGATTGGTGGTCACCAAACGTTCGCCACGCAAATTAAACAACATCAAACTCACATCCAGAATTCGTTGTTTGGTTTTTGATGCTTTCACCAATATGATCCTTCCATATTTTTTTGCTAAGGTAGATGACACTGCTTAAAACTTGACTAATTAGAGCTTTTACTCTAAAAATAAATTTATCTTATCTTTTTCCTCATGGCAAACCATAATGAATAACTTAACTTCTCATCATTCAGAATCATCCATTATTACCCTGAATGCTCAAGTGTTAAATGATTTGCTAATTGAACAAAAACGAGCATATAACCGCTTACCCAATGCTTCTTACGCAGAAAGAATCAAGCGATTGTCTACCTTACAAAGAATTATTATTAAATATCAGGATGATTTTGCTACAGCAATTAATCAGGATTATGGTAACCGAGCAATTGGTGAAACAAAAATAGGCGAAGTCCTGACCTGCCTTGAACAGATCCAATACTATAAAAAGAATATCAAACAGTGGATGAAACCATCAAAACGCCATATCGCCCTAATCCATCAACCAGCAAAAGCTTGGGTTGAATATCAACCATTAGGTGTAATTGGCATTATTGCACCATGGAATTATCCCCTGCTTCTTTCTGTCGGCCCTTTAATTTGTGCCTTAGCAGCCGGCAACCACGCCATGCTAAAAATTTCCAGTGCGTCCTATAACTTTGGCAAACTACTAGAAAAAGCTTTAGCAGAAGCATTTCCCAAAGAATTGGTTTGTGTAATCAATGGTGGTGGTACAATTTCTGATGCCTTTAGCCATTTAGCCTTTGATAAAATTGTTTTTACTGGTTCAACAAGTGTAGGCAAAGTGATCATGCGCGCTGCATCGGATCATCTAGTGCCAGTAATTCTTGAACTTGGCGGGAAATCTCCTGCAATCATTCATCAGTCCATGTCATTACAGGATGCTGCACAACGCATTGTGGCAGGGAAATTATGGAATGCAGGGCAAACCTGTGTTGCGCCAGATTATTTATTTCTACCTCGTGGACAAAGTGCTGAATTTATCCAACATTACAAAAAATATGTTAAAGCGCTTTATCCTAGTCTAAAAGACAATCAGGATTACACCTCAATCATTAATGACAAACAATATTTGCGTTTACAGCATTATCTAGAGGATGCACAAAAAAATGGCGCACAAATTATTGAAATCAATCATGATAATTCAGATTTAAGTACAACTCGAAAAATTGCGCCAACACTCCTTACACATGTTTCATCCGATTTACAAATTATGCAAAATGAAATCTTTGGTCCGATTCTTCCACTGTTAGAATATGATACAATAGACGACGTAATTGAGTTTATTAATGCTCGTCCCCGCCCTTTGGCATTGTATTATTTTGATTACAATAAAGATCGGGCAAATTATGTTGCCAGTCATACCCACTCTGGGCACTTTGGTCATAATCAGGTGTTAACACATGTTGCACAGGACGACTTGCCTTTCGGTGGTGTAGGTGCATCAGGAATGGGAAAATATCATGGCCCTGAGGGTTTCGTCAGTTTTTCGCACGAACGCTCCATGATGTCCAACCCAAGATTTTATTCTCTGAAATATATCTTGCCACCTTTTAATAAATCAATTCACAACTTCCTGTATAAGACACTTTTAAAAAAGTGAGCTTTCTATAGGTTTTGATCATTATATAAACCATTAATCAGGTTTAATGATTGATTTAGGCGGGTGTACTTGTGTTTTAGCTCATTTTTTGGTATAAAACGCCCCTTGAATAAGTTCACCCAGTTTTACTTTTACTGATGAGCTTAACAATCGATTATTGTTTAGCTGAATCAATGGAGTTCACCATGTCTAAGGTTTGCCAAGTTACCGGCAAGCGTCCAATCGTTGGTAACAACGTTTCGCACGCAAACAACAAAACCAAGCGCCGGTTCGAGCCGAACCTGCACCATCACCGCTTTTGGTTAGAAAGCGAGAAACGCTTTGTTCGTTTACGCTTGTCTAGCAAAGGTATGCGTATTATCGACAAATTGGGCATTGAGAAGGTTGTTGCCGATCTTCGCGCTCAAGGTCAAAAGATCTAAGGAGTCATTGCCATGCGTGATAAGATTCGTCTAGTTTCAAGTGCTGGTACTGGTTATTTCTATACCACTACTAAAAACAAACGTACTATGCCGGAAAAAATGGAAATCAAAAAATTTGATCCAAAAATCCGTCAACACGTAATTTTTAAAGAAGCTAAAATCAAATAATTTTAGCTTTTGGAAAAAAGCGGCTCTTTGGAGTCGTTTTTTTTTGCCTATAATTTCACATATTTGTTAAACTTTAAAAATTAGAATATTGGCATTATTCATGCTTATATTATCCCCCCTTAACCCATTCTGATTAAGGAGATATCAGTGCCTCATGATGTAGATCTCATAATATTATTAGCTGTTGGTTTTGGTTTGGCGCTGATTTTTGGCTATATTGCTGCCCGCTTACGCCTCCCCCCTCTGATTGGTTATTTGATTGCTGGAGTTTTGATTAGTCCGAATACTCCAGGAGTTGTTGGAGACATCCATCTTGCCAATCAATTGGCTGAGCTTGGTGTAATGTTTTTAATGTTTGGCGTAGGCATGCATTTTTCACTCAATGATTTAATGCAGGTTCGTCGTATTGCCTTGCCTGGTGCCATTATACAAATTGCTGTAGCAACAGTATTGGGAATAGGGGTTACCATGCTATGGGGTTGGTCATTTGGATCGGCGCTAGTGTTTGGTTTAAGCTTATCCTGTGCTAGTACGGTTGTACTCCTAAAAGCTTTGGGCGATCGTGGTGTCCTTGATTCAGTTAATGGAAAAATTGCAGTAGGGTGGTTATTGGTTGAAGATCTGGTTATGGTACTGGTCTTAGTCTTATTACCAGCAACAGCAGTTTTATTGGGTGGTGAAGCACTGACCAATGGTCCCGATAGTTCAAGTAACATCTGGCTTACTTTAGGGATTACCTTATTAAAAGTTGCAGGCTTTATTGCATTTATGCTTATTATTGGTAAACGATTAGTGCCAATGATTATTCAGTTTGTAGCTCGTCTGGGTTCTCGGGAGTTATTTACACTGACTGTTGTGGCAGCAGCAGTATCGATTGCTTATGGCTCCTATGCCATCTTTGGTGTATCAATGGCTTTAGGAGCGTTTTTTGCCGGAATGGTGGTCAAGGAATCTGATTTTAGCCATCGTGCAGAAGAAGAAACGCTACCACTACGGGAAATTTTTTCAATTTTATTCTTTGTTTCCGTAGGGATGTTATTTGATCCAAGTATTTTAATTCAACAACCCGGACATATTATGGCTGTTGTTGCCATTATTATGATTGGTAAAACCATTGCTGCAATGGCACTGGTATTATTTTTCCGTTACCCTCTAAATACTGCATTAACCGTAGGTGCCAGCCTAGCTCAAATTGGAGAATTTTCTTTTATTCTCGCCACACTTGGCGTATCTCTAAAGTTACTTAGTCTTGATGCACAGAATCTGATTTTAGCTGGAGCGTTGATTTCAATTACATTAAATTCATTTGTATTTGCAGCAATAGAACCATTACAAAAATGGATTCGGGAACGTTCCTATCTGGCACGCTTACTAGAACGCAAAAGTGATCCACTGGCAATGCTACCGGATGAAGTCAGTCAAGATTATTTACGAGATCAGATTGTTATGGTCGGTTATGGTGAAACAGGACGCCGCATTGTCGAAACCTTACAGGCCAATCATGTCAAAGTCGTGATTGCTGAAGAAAACCGAGAGATTGTGGAAAATTTAAGGGAAAAAGGCGTTGCTGCGGTAAGTGGTTCTGCCACCGAACCTAGTGTTCTGATTCAAGCACATATTATGCACGCCCGTGCTTTGGTACTTTCTGGTTGTGATGCACTGGAAATCCATCAAATTGTTAATATTGCCAAACAACTTAACCCTTTATTGGAAATTATCCTAACCGCTGATTCTACAGAACAGGCACGTTTACTTCGAGAAGAAAATATCGGACCTGTATTTTTTGCAAAAGAAGAAATGGCAAAAAATATGAGTGAGCATATTCTGGAACAAATGCAACGTGCACATCATTTAACACATTAAATTGACCACTAAAAAGCACCTAAAAGTTATTGTCTTTAGGTGCTTTTGTTTATAAATTTTCAGTCAATTAATTTACAATCATAATGTGATATAAATCTTCAAGAAATTTTACCGCCAATTTACTTTTCAGCTATAAAACTCAGGTTTTTGATCAATCACTTGCGCATGCCATTTATTTGACTGTTGTTCCATTACAGCAAAAAAAGCGGCCTGTACCATATGTTGTGCAACAATACCTGTACTTTCTCCAAGCATTTGGCGTACTTCATCATTAAACTCAATTCTGACTATAGGTGCTTTGTCAGAACCAACTGCACGTAAAGCCAATGCACCATCTTCAAGTTGCACCAATTCCAGTACGGTTTCCTGAGTACCCAACAGGTCTTTCATCTCCTCAATTGACATACACAACCTCCCGCAATATCTCTATTGCCAAATTTGCACTTAATATAAGTCATATTAATGCAATCAAATAGACCAAATTTCAAGTGTTTGTCTGATAATGAGTTAAAATTCCACCATTTCATTACGAAAACCATCAATAAGGTGCACTAAATCTGCATGCCATTCGCGTAAAATTTGCGCATCAGGTAACCATGCCTGCGGACTTTGCGTCACCTTAATAATCAGATTGGAGGAAGTTTCATGTTCTGGTTCAGGTGCTGCCGGCTCAGGTGCATATTGGCACAAACGAAAAGCTCGATTAAGTTCCGCCAAAAAACCGTCCTGACTTAATTGTTTTAATACTTGCACCTCAGGAGAAACTTGCCCACGCTCTGCCATGTATTGCTCAATATTTTGCAAAGTGGGACGTAATTCTGTCAAACGGTAATAGCGCACCAATTCCTGCAAGAATGCCAATACTGCGCCTTGTAAATGAAATACTGCTGCTTCACGGTGTGCCTGCGCCTGCTGAACGTGTTCGGTTTTTTCTGATTGCTGGCATGCTAGACGGGCAAAATATAGTTTCTGATTGGTACGGTCGGCATGATAACGGGCAACACGGGACATCACAGTTCCTTAATCACAAATAATTTTCATGTTATTGTAAAATTATTAGTAATGATTAGATAGTGGCAAAATCAATCCCAATTTACACCAATTTCAGGTTTAGTGATTGTGGACTCTCGTTCAAAATTCCAGGTTCTTTGTCGCTGTTCACCACGTTGATGCAAGGTTTCTGTACAAAGTGACATCAGAAAATCACTTAAAAAATAACCTGTTACAACTCTGCCTTGTACATCAAGTTGATCCTTTACCCAGGTAAATAAATTTTGACGTGTAATAATAAGTTCGTTTTTTGCTCGTGTCAGTGCGACATAAAGTACTCGACGCTCTTCTTCTACCTCATCAAAATTGCCTTGTGATCTAGCATGTGGAAATTGTCCAACTGAAGCATTAGCAACATAACAAACTTCGCGTTCAGTTCCCTTAGCTGAATGGATAGTAATTAGTGTCACTACATCTTTGTCTTTTTCTCGTTCTACCTCACTATGGGAAATAGGTTCTAATATATATTCTTCAATAAAATCAGTGACATTACTATGTTTATCAGCCAATTGCATAACCAGTTCAAAATCACGCATCCGGCGTGACCAATCCTGATTACGATAATTATGTTCAAGCTGTGTTTGTAAAGCACTAAGTACGACTTGCAAACTTTGTTTTACCAAATGCTGAATTTGTATTAATTGCTCTAATGCCGATATAGCAATTGCTGGAACTTTACTGCTTTTTTTTAACTTTTGAATACATGCTGTTAAATCATCACATTGTAAAAATCCGGTAGCCATCCGACTTGCAGACACATCACCAATACCATTCCATAACGTTAAAAATCGCATCCATGCCAGCTCATCCTTATGGTTGGCGACAATACGCAAGACACTTAGCACATCTTTAACATGCGCAGATTCCAGTAATTTTACACCGCCAATAAACTGATAAGGAATATCAGCAGCAACCAATGCACTTTCAATCGTGCGCCCTGCAAAACCTGAACGTACCAAAATCATGTGTTGTTGCCATGCAGCACCTTTTTGATAACGTCTTTTCAGATTTTGTGCAATCCAATTGGCTTCTTCAAATTCATTGGCAAGGGTATGTAATTGTGGTTTAAGACCTGATCCTCGATGTGCAGTTAATTGTTTTTGATAATCCAGCGGGCTAATTTTTAACAACCAATTAGATACATCCAGAATTTCTTGTGTAGAGCGATAGTTTTTTGCCAGAGTCAAAATTTCAGCATCTGGTACACGCTGTTTAAACGCATGAATATTTTGAAAATCTGCACCACGAAAACCATAAATAGATTGTGCATCATCACCAACACAGAATAGATGGGCTTTACCAATAAATGGTTTAAGCAATGACCACTGCAAAGGATTGGTATCTTGCATTTCATCAACCAATAAATATTGACAGCGATAAAGCACTTGCTCCAGCAAAGCATCAGATTGATTCAAATATTTCGCAACATATTCTAGAATATCATCATAATCCAGATACCCACGCTCACGTTTTTGCTGTTCATAAGCTTTCATCACTGCCATAATGGCATCTTTAAAATCCATCATCTCAGGAAGATGTTTTATCAATGCCTCACTAAGTTTACATTGGGTATTGCGGGCAAACGAATAAACATCTAGTAATTGTGCAGCCTTAGGTAATTCAATGTCTTTTTGCTGACCACGTAATAAACGAAACATCAATAGTTGATCATCACGATCAATGACATTAAATTGCCCCAAATCAAATGCTTTGGCATAACGGCGTAAAATTCCCATACAAAAAGTATGAAAGGTAGAAGCTTTTAGTCCCTGTGATTGCGCTCCAAGATATTGCTCAACTCGTGTGATAATTTCACTGGCCGCACGGCGGGTAAATGTGACAATCTGAATTTGTTCAGGTGGCACACCCTGATTAATCAGATAAGCAGCACGAGCAACAATGGTTTTGGTTTTACCACAACCTGCCCCAGCCAATATCAGTGCATTTTGTGCAGTTGTGGTGGCTGCATTAAGTTGTTCAGGATTAAGTTCATCTAAAAGGCGCTGAATGGTCATGCAAATTGACTGGATATCATCTAAATTTTTTCAAGTTTAACATGCCTGAAGTCAGAAGATTGCATTGAATATAATACATGGGATGCCAGTCTATGTTGTATATCAACTAAAGGATGTTGAAATTCTTGCTGGAATTGCATACCTAAGCGCTGCATGAGTGTCCATGAAGGTCGGTTGCATTTTGCAGTAAATGCCATAATTTGACTAAACTTTAACTGATCAAATCCATATTGTAAAACTGCCTGAGCTGCCTCAAATGCTAAACCTTGATGCCAAAACATAGGCAAGAGCCGCCACGAAATTTCTACAGGACATATAAACGGTAAATCATAATGTGGATGATTTAATCCTACAAAACCAATAAATTGATGAGTATTTTTTAAAGTAACTTTGTATAAACCATATCCTTGTTGAACAAAACGCAACCTTAATTGAGCAAAAAACTGCTGATTCTGTGTTTTAGAAAGTGAATGTAAAAAATATTGCATGGCTTGTGCATCACTATTTAAAGCGTACAATGATTGCTCATCAGTATCTTGCCAAGATGTGAGTATTAATCTATTGGTTTCAATATTCATCAATCATTTAGCCATTATAACAATATATTTTTAGCACTATTTTACCTTTGTTTTGTAAAAAATAATGCAATTGATTAGGTAGTTTTATCAATATCTTCAAATATCAAATCATGTATTCTGTCATCAGTGAATCTATCGATAAAACAGTATATTTTGCATATTTTATTGTATTCTAATGATTATCTTTCCCCTTCCAAATCTACTACTAAAGGACATCTGATCATGCTTGAAGATGCAATCTTTAACAAAGTCACTATTAACTATATTGAATTTAATGTTCGTGACATCGAAAAAACTAAAACCTTTTATACACATTTAGGTTGGTCGTTTACAGATTACAGCAAAGACTATTGTGAGTTTGATTCAGGAAGTTTAAAAGGTGGCTTTACTCAGAATGATGACATTACTACACAAGGTGGTGCATTAATCATTCTATATACAGCACAATTAGAACAAACGCTTGAAATCATCAAATTAGCAGGTGGACGAATTATAAAAAATATTTTTGATTTTCCAGGTGGAAGACGTTTCCATTTCACTGATCCAGACGGATATGAATTAGCAATTTGGTCTGATCATTAAAATGAAATAGACATAAGCATTTCATGTATCACAAGTGATTTGATCAGCTAGACGATCAAATCACAACTTTGTTAATTTAATAAAAACGTCTACTCCATTACTCTTCTTTATTTATTGTAGTAGATACAGGCGGAATTGACTTAATCAAGCGAGCAACTGTCAAATAATAAATGCCCTGAAGTAATACATCAATTGCCAGAATTGCACCTAATATCCAAAAAGATGTAGTAAGATTTAATAAAATCAGCACACCAGCAATAAAAATTAATAAGCCGGATAAAAATGCCCATTTCCAGTTGGATATTTCCTTTAAGAACGTTGCATAAGCCATGCGTGCAGCACCAGCAAATAACAAAAACATTCCCATCAATGATGTTAATACAATCGCTGCTTTATTTGGTGAACTAAAAGCAAAGTACCCTGCCATGAAATAAAAAATACTAAATAATGCCCAGAGCCAGCGTGAATCTGACCTCAATAGGGTAAATGCAACTATAAGCTGCAACATACCAGCACACATCATCAAGATACCGAAAAAATATACAACCGATAAAGTTGCTAAAGGTAGCATCAAAAATAATGCAATTCCCGCCAGAATAAAACTAATGCCCAAGACAACATACCATTTACTTTCTGCGTGCAAATGCTTACGAATTAAATCATTACTAACTGTAATCATGATTATTCCCAAATATTTATTTTATATATTGTACGCAAAAGCTATCAAGAAAACAGAATTACTTACAAAATTTATGGTTTTATCCAACCAATTTCCTGTGCAGTCTGATTACGAACCACAATCTGATTTAAATGATCAGCCATTTTGCTCTGCTCTGCATTCCATGCTATCTTTCCGGACATTAATTCTGCACGATGTTGAGGATACAAAGGTTGTTGATCTGGATCAGCATAACCTTCTGGATAAATTGGTTGATTACTAATAAAATCATATTTATCAGTCGCACCAAATGCATGTAACATTTCATGTGCAATTACAATTTGATTCTGATCATGCTGCTGAGCAGATGCAAATAAATTTACTAATCCCACACGCCCTTTTTCCAGTGCTGTAGAATGTTGTAAGACAGAATGTGTTTTCATATCATAAAAATTAAGATAAAGCGATAAACTGGCTGGAGCATTAAAATTTTGCTGATAGCGCCATGCATAATAGCGAAATTTCAAACTCCATAACATGATTCCTAAAACTGATGATGAATTTGGTGCTTGTGGAGTCAATTGTTTAATTTCTGAACCCAACTTAAAATAGATTGTAATCGATTGGTGATATTGTTGGGCTTGTTGCTGTAAAAATTCAGAAATAGGTTGAAAATCTTGAACATCAAGCTGTTCAATATATTGTGCTGTTGTGATTGAACCATCTGCATTTATAGGATACAGCATAACAAAGATAGGATTTTTCCAGTTCTGATTTGAATCCTTCCAGGCATTCATGGCCACGATCGCCAATATTATTAATAAAATGACAACACGAATATTTTTCCAGAATTTAGACTTTTCTGATTGCAACACGATACTAGCCTTTGGTCATGAAATTATCATTTGATAGTAAAATTATAATCATGAGCAATTTATCTATTTTTTAATTATAAAAAGGTTCTACACGAATGTAGAACCTTTTATTAGCAATCCATAAGACTACTTCTGATATTTAATCTAACTTCGTTAGATTAAGCAGAAGCTTATTATTGCTGACCTGGTTGAACTACAACTGTTTTGCTACCAGTAATTGTAGCAAATACACGACGGTTCATTGCACGGCCTTCAGCTGTACTGTTGTCAGCAATTGGTTGATCCCATGCGAAACCTTGAGTTGTTAAACGATTTGCATCGATACCAAATTCGTTAACAAGAGACGCTTTAACTGAATTAGCACGAGCTAGAGATAAACGTTCGTTAAGTTTACGTGGACCAGTGTTATCAGTGTGACCATCAATTTGAGCAGTAGCATTTGGATATTCAACCAATTTTTCAGCTACTTTAGCAATTTCTGGTTTGTACTGTGGCTTGATGTTTGATTTATTCAAGTCAAAGAATACACGAAGTTCCATTTTAAGATTTTCAGTTACTTCTTTAGGTTCTTCAACTGGTTGAACTTCAACTGGAGGCTGAACTGGCTCAACTTCTACTACTGGAGCAGCAGGTTTCAAGTGACCGCCAAGTACGACTTGAAGTGCAGCAATACCCTGGTGATCCCAAGTGTTAAGATCGAAGTTGTTGGTAGCACGAGCTTCTGTACGAAGTGTCAAAGCATCGTTAAGTTGCCATAAAAGACCTAAACCAACGTTACCAATGGTATCTTTGGTAGAAACATCAAGATCTTTAGCTTCAAACTTAGACCAACCACCACCGATTAAAGCGTATGGTTTAACTTTGCTGTCGTAGTTACCAGTAAATACGTCAGAAGTTGCGATAAAGTTTAAGCTAACAGTTTGATGTTTACCATCAAATTTACCTGCTGGAGTTTCAACATCTGGTTTAGTTTGTTGATATTCAACTTCAGCTTGTAACCAAGGTGTTAATTCAGCACCGATTGCAGCACCTACAGAAAGATCATCTTTCACATCTGTAGAGTTGGTGGCACCTACCCAGCTACCGATTTGTTTATCAAAGTTTTCAGGGTACCAGTGATAACCTAACATTAACGGTGTAACCGTTACACCAGCGTTTGCAGCAGCGAAAGGAGCTGCAACTAACATTGCAAGCGCAATACGACTCATTTTCATGGAGTTCCTCCAGATTAACATTTTGTTGTTTAACTCAGCTTAAAACTTATTGTATGTACATAATGGATACAATGCTATCGGCTTTCAAGCTAATTTTTAGCAATTCTACAACTTGTGCATAAGAAAGCCAATAGTTCGTAACATTATTTGTCAATGATATTGACAAATTCACTTACAAATTTCGTTGTGATTTCGTAAATCAATCGTCAATATTAACCACTTTTTGATTTTAGTGATTTCTTTGGCAGTTTTCTACAAATTTTCATCAAGTTTTGTAAGTGCTAGACTTTTTTATGAAGAGTCATTATTCTACAAACTAATAATATTTATAGTAAAACAATGATGGAAAAGCATTTTTTACCTAATAAAAGCTGTAAGGGATTAACAATTACGGAACTACTTGTTTCTATTTTTATTACAAGTGCAATTGTGGTTTTAGCGATTCCACATTTTTCTTCTTTAATTGCAAATCTCGAAAGTAAAAAGACCATTACCTTTATCAATACTGTTTTAAATGACAGCAAACATCGTGCTTTTATTCATCATGATCGAATCGCAATTTGTGGTAGTCATGATCAGATCAGTTGCAGTGATGATGGTTGGAGTACAGGTTTATTGGTTTTTATTGATCAAAAATCACCGGATCGAATCAGGCAATCCGAGGAAACGATTTTGCATTACTATGCTCTAAATTTAAAACATGGTTCTTTATCGTGGAAAGGTGCAGCAGGTAGAAATCTTGTTTTTCAATCCGACTCAGGTTTACCCAGAGGTTCACAAGGCTCTTTTTTTTATTGTGCCAATGATGCAGTAAATTCCAGAAGATTGATTTTAAGCTACATGGGGAATACTCGCCATGAAACAATTCAACAATGTGAAGATTAAGTGATCAGATACAAAAATAAGGTATATTTATTCATACCTTATTTTCATTTTCTCAATGTTTATTCACCAGTTTGATAACCTGTTTGTTGCACCGCAACTGAAGCTTGATATGGATGAGTAAAATCATTTAATCCTGCAGCAGTTTCAGCAATATCTTTGTCGGCTTTAATCACAAAGCTATCAAAACCACAACGTTTTAAATAATTCAATACATCCTTAAAAATGTCCCCAATCGCACGCAATTCACCTTTAAATCCCTGACGACGCAATAAGGCAGCAAATGAATAGCCTCGGCCATCATTAAAACCTGCAAATTCAATAAAGATAGTATCCAATTGATCTAAAGGGAATTGATGATTTTCTGGTGAAACATCGACTGTAACATAAAGCGCTTTTTTACCAGAAATTTGCTGCAATTGATCCAATTGATCAGCAGTTAAAACCACGTCACCTTGAGGTAATTGACCATCTTCAGAAATAGGCTGATACGTATTCTGAAAAATGCTACCGTCTTTATACAATACAGCTAAGTCAAGATTAAGCATACGCTCTCTCCTTAAATGGTTTGATCCCCACTCGACGATAAGTATCAATAAACCGTTCACCTTCTTCACGAAGATCCAGATAGGTATTTAATAATTCTTCCACGACATCAGGAACAAGTTCTGCAGCAAAAGATGGCCCCAGAATATCTCCCAGAGAAGCATCATGATCAGCATTACCACCTAACATGATTTGATAAAATTCTTCACCTTTTTTGTCTACACCGAGAATACCGATATGACCAACATGATGATGACCACATGCATTCATACAGCCCGAAATATTTAAGTCCAGTTTACCAAGATTATAAATGGTATCCAGATCATTGAAACGGCGTGTAATGGCTTCAGAAATCGGGATAGATTTTGCATTTGCCAATGAACAGAAATCACCACCTGGACAGCAAATAATATCTGTCAAAAAGCCAATATGTGCCCGTGCAAGATTCGCGTTATCAAGTGTTTGCCATAGTTTAAAAATATCTTTTTGCGGGACATCAGCCAAGACAATATTTTGCTCATGAGTCGTTCTTAATTCGCCAAAGGTATATTGATCTGCCAAATCTGCAATAAAATTCATTTCTTCGGTAGTGATATCGCCCGGCGCAATACCTGCACGTTTCAGGTTAATGACCACAACACGATAGCCTTTCACTTTATGTTGATGCGTATTGACATTAAACCATTGTTTAAACTTTGGATATTGAGAAAATAAAGGTTCAAAGTCTTCATCTTCAAAATCTTGATAATCAAATGGTGTAAATTGTTGATCAAGACCTGCCAGTACATTAGCCTCAATGCGCAATTGATCCCGGATTTGAACGAATTCAGCTTCTACTTTTTCTGCAAAAACTTGTGGTGTTAATGCTTTAACCAGAATTTTGATACGCGCTTTATATTTATTATCACGGCGACCATGTAAGTTATACACACGTAAAACTGCTTCCAGATAGGCAATTAAATCTTCACGTGGTAAGAAATCACGAATAAAACTACCAATAACTGGTGTTCGCCCAAGACCACCGCCCACTTTAATCTTATAGCCAATCTCACCTGCTGCATTTTTTACAATGTAAACGCCAATATCATGAAATGATGTCGCTGCCCGGTCAGTTTCACTAAACGCAGATACAGCAATCTTAAATTTACGTGGTAAAAATGCGAACTCAGGGTGAAATGTACTCCACTGACGAATCAACTCGCAGGTTGGACGAGGATCTGTAATTTCACCTGCGATCACACCTGCATACTGATCTGTTGTTGTGTTACGAATACAGTTACCAGAAGTCTGAATGGCATGCATTTGTACTGAAGCCAGTTCCTGTAAAATATCAGGTACCTGTTCCAATGCTGGCCAGTTCAACTGGAAATTTTGGCGTGTTGATACATGTGCATAGCCACGATCATAATTCAGACTAATTTCAGCAATTTTTCGTAATTGTTTACTATTTAACAGCCCATAAGGTACAGCAATACGCAACATGGGTGCATAACGCTGTACATATAAACCATTTTGAAGACGTAAAGGACGATACTCATCCTCAGTAAGTTTTCCCGCTAAATAGCGTTCTGTCTGGTCACGAAACTGTGCAACTCGTTCATTGACGAGCTGTTGATCGAATTCGGTATAAGAATACATGGCGTAAGGCTAGTAAGAGTCATTCTAAAGGCTTGCAGAATATACCGTTTTTCATCATCAACAAAATGCTTTTTTTGTATAATTTAATTCGATTTTTTTGATAAGCATAGTCTGTCAATAAAAAAGCTGACCCAATGGATCAGCTTTATAATATTCAATATCCACTCTTCATTGATTAGAATGGCGCATCAATGTCCACAACACCGACAAGTTTGTGGTTCACAAACTCTTTAATGCCCAGACCAATCAATTCACGACCATAACCAGAGCGAGCAACACCACCAAATGGTAAGTCTGCTTTCACCATAGTTGGATGGTTAATATAAACCATACCAGTATAAATTTGTCTTGCTACTTTTACGCCACGATCATGATCTTGAGTAAAGACTGAACCACCCAAACCAAATGGCGAATCATTGGCAATACGAATTGCATCGGCCTCATCTTTAGCACGGTACAATTGTGTTACCGGGCCAAAAAACTCCCAATGACGAGCTTCGTTTTGTTCGTGCAAATTGGTCATTAATACTGGTTGAAAGAAAGCACCCTGCTCTGGAACTGCTGCACCAATAATTTCAACCTCTGCACCCGCTTCTACTGCTTTTGCAACTTGTTTTTTCAAATCATCAGCAGCTTTTTGGGAGGATAACGGTGCAAGTGTTGTTTCAGGATCCATTGGATCACCAGCTTTAAGTTTTGCAACGCCCTGTTTATACAGTTCAACAAACTTATCATAAATAGCATCTACAACAATAAGTCGTTTTGCAGAAACACAAACCTGACCTGCATTCCAGTGACGTCCCATGACTGCCCATTCAACTGTTTTTTCCAGATCGGCATCATCTAACACGACGAATGCATCAGCACCACCTAATTCCAGTGTAGATTTTTTTAATGCTTTACCTGCTGCACCAGCAACAATTGCTCCTGCTGTTTCAGAACCCGTTAATGCAACACCAATAACGCGTGGGTCATTCAATACCAATTCTGTGTGTTCATGTGCAAGATACAGATTTTTAAATGCACCTTGTGGTAATCCGGCTTCCAACATTAATTCTTCAAAAACATTGGCACTTTGTGGAACATTAGATGCATGTTTTAAAATAACAGTATTGCCTGCTGAAAGTTGCGGTGCAAGAATACGTGCAATTTGATAGAACGGAAAATTCCATGGTTCTACGGCAAGCAAAACGCCTTGTGGTTCATGATAAATTGTCGCTTCAATACCATTTGTGTCAGTTGACAATTTTTCTGGTGCCAATAATTGTTCTGCATTTTTTGCATAGTATTCAAAAATTTCAGCAGATAAAATTGTTTCCAGTTTTGCTTCTGTAAACAGTTTACCCATTTCAAGCGTCAAATATTGTGCATATTTATCGGTTTCTTTCCGTAAAATGCTTGCCGCTTTATTTAAAATTTCTGCACGTTGTGCAAAACTGGTTTCTTTCCATGACTGAAATGTTTGGTGCGCTTGATCAATCGCTGTAATGACTTGTTCTTCACTTGCATTCGCAAAAGTTTTTAATGTTTCACCAGTGTATGGATTGACTGTAGCATAAGCCATTTTTAACGTCCTTCTATCTATGATGTACTGTTCATGAATACATCAAGCTTGGTTAACGTTTATTTGTCTGATCTTTTGGATAATCTATTTTTCAAAAATGAAAAACAACAGACAACATAACGCAAGTTTGGTCAAATTTTTTAACAAATTTAGCTTCAACATTTAGCCTACTTTTTCCCTACTTTTATTGTTACGGTACAATATACATAAAAAAATGCTCGCCAAAGCGAGCATTCTAGGAGTTTACGGCTATAGTATTTTATTTTTGATCAGGTAATGCATAAGCAATCAGATAGTCTCCCATCTTTGTTCCAAATGAACCATGACCTCCAGCCATAATAACCAGATATTGTTTACCATTAATTTCGTAAGTCATTGGTGTAGCCTGACCACCTGCAGGTAATCGTGCTTCCCAAAGTTTGTCACCATTAGTTACATTATAGGCACGGATATAATTATCTTGTGTCGCTGCAACAAACATGACATTCCCTGCGGTAGAAATTGAGCCACCCAAACCTGGCACACCAATTTTTAATGGTGGTAGTTGAAACAAGTTTGGCAAGCTATCACGGATCGTACCAATACGTTTTTTCCATACAACCTGATGGGTGTTCAAATCAACACCTGCAACATAACCCCATGCTGGCTGCTTACAAGGTAAACCGATTGGTGACAGGAATGCTGAAATCTCTACACCATAAGGTACACCGTACATAGGTTGTACTCCTTGCTCAGTTCCGGCACCCTTAGCACCTTTGGCACGATTTGGATCTTCCGGAATGAGTCTGGAGATAAATGGTAAACCTATCGGGTTCATGACAGCCACCTGACGATCAGGGTTAACAGAAATACCGCCCCACTCAAATACACCTAAATTTCCTGGGAAAACGACTGTGCCATTTTCTGATGGCGGAGTATAAATACCATCATAGTTCAATTTTTTAAATTGAATACGGCAAACCAGTTGATCAAACATTGTTGCACCCCACATATCTTTATCTGTCAATTTTTGCTGCGGAGCGAGATCAAAATCAGAAAAAGGCTGTGTCGGTGAATAACGCTCACCTTTAGTTTGTGGGCCACGTTTTACAGTTTGTGGTACAGGTTTTTCGGTAATTGGTACAATTGCCTGACCATTACGGCGATCCAGTACAAAAACATTACCTGTTTTGGTGGTGACATAGACTGCTGGAATAGATTGGCCATCTTTATTAATATCCGCCAATGTCGGCTGAGAAGGTACATCCATATCCCATAAATCATGATGTGTGGTTTGGAAACTCCAGACCAATTTACCCGTACTTGCATTGATTGCCAAAACAGAGTTGGCATAGCGTTCTTTTAATTCAGTACGATCGCCTCCCCAGATATCAGGTGTTCCAACACCAGTAGGAATATAAGCAATATCCAGCTTACTGTCATAAGCCAATGGTGCCCATGCATTTGGTGAGTTATGGACAAAAGTTTGACCCGGTGCAGGTATTGCATTTGGATCTTCGGCACCCGTATCAAATACCCATAATAATTTACCAGTATTCACATCATAACCACGAATAACACCAGAAGGTTCTTTCGATGAATAGTTATCCGTTACAGAGCCAGCAATTACAATAGTGGTGCCAGTAACAACAGGAGGTGATGTTGGGTTATAACCGCCTGGATATGCAAACGGCATATCTTTTTGCAAATCGACTTCACCGTTTGTACCAAAATCACTACAACGCTGACCGTTATCGGCATTAACTGCAACAAGACGTCCATCATTTACAGGTAAAATAACCTTACGAGGACATTGAGTCGATGTAGATTTTTTAGATTCCAGACTTTTTGCAAATTCTGTTGTGTTATTAGCATCATGATAAGAAACGCCACGACAGGTTAAATGCTGAAAGGTTTTATCTGCTTTTAATTTTGGATCAAAACGCCATTTTTCCTTGCCTGTGGCAGGATCAAGTGCAATCAACCATTGATGTGTAGTACACATATACATGTTATTGCCGATTTTGATTGGTGTGACTTGATTAGTGGTTTCACCTGCATCATGACCTGTTTTGACATCACCTGTCCGAAATGTCCATGCCACTTTTAAATCTTTAACGTTACTATCATTAATCTGAGTTAGTGGTGAGTAACGCTGACCAGCCTGAGTACGGCCATAAGCAGGCCAATCCGCAGGTGCAACCCCCTCTATTACTGTTGCAGTTTGTGGCTGAACCTGCTTAATGCTGCCATTGATTTCCTGAGGATCGTTAAAGATTGAAAAGCCCAAAACAACAACTGCCAAAAGAAGAGTTGCTGATAAAAATATTTTTGATGATTTTGCCGAAACACTAAAGTCTGACGTTACTGCTGGCAATAATAACCACAAACCAACAAGACCAATAATATCCAATCGTGGTGCCAATGCCCAGAAGTCTGTTCCAACTTCCCAGATGGCCCATATTGTCGTTGCAAGCATTAATATTGCGTAAAGTGTAATGGCCAGATTAGAACGTTGCCCAAGCAAAATAGTGGTCACAAGTAAGATAATACCTGTCACAATGTAATACCAGGATCCTCCCAGAATGGCGAGATAAACACCACCACCCAATAAAACTGCGCCAAATAAAGCTATGAGAATAACTGTAATTTTGCGCAATCCTGAAGCTTTTTCAGGAAATGTCATAGCGCCACCTCATTGTTGTTATGTTCTGATAAAAATCATACTGGTTACCGTATGGTTTTTATCGACAAAATATATAAAAATTGTAATGAATTTTCATCACAATTTTTATTTCCAGTTAAAGCAAAACATCATTAGAATGCCGTGATAAATTTAATCCCACCGACCCAAGCATCATCATGATTTCGATCAATGCCGCCAATATGACTGACATATTGTAAATTTGGGCGCACGGTTAACCAATTTGTTGCATGAATTCCATAATAAATTTCTGCATTATATTCGGCATCCTTATTTACATTGGTCACAGCTTTATCATTTAAACCGATTCGGGCAACACCAATCGCCAATTCATCCCGTGGACGGTGATCGGTTAAACCTTTATATGCCAAAGCCAAGCTTTGAGAATCACTTTTTTCAGAAGAATCCTTATCAAAGAAGGCAAATTGTCCGATTAAAGATAAACCACGATCTTTGTTACCACTTACTGTGCTCAATTGTTGTTTAAATGACAACCATCCACCTTGAGCATGAGTGGTCTTATTAGTATTTAATTCGTCAACATCAGCCGTACTGTAATAATAGCCGACACGGTATTCACCAGGTAAACCATTTATGGCTGCTTGTGGTTGCCATACAACCTCTACAGGAATAACCGCACCTTTGGAACCATCTGTGCTTAAATTAAATCCTTTACCACGTTTTAAATTTTCGGGATTATATTCATAAACACCAACTTGGGCAAAGACATCCACCGCAATAGCATACTTCACTCGTGCTGCCCATTGGCTTACTGGCCAGTTATGAATCTGATCACCAGCACTCCAATTCCCCATCTGGTCTCCGCATAGCGCTAGATTCTGGAAATCACATGCAACAGCATTGAAATCCTCACTTTCACCAAATCGACCAACCTTGATATCCAAACGCCGATCTAGAAATTTTTTCTTGATCCAGAAATCTGTTAAGCGCCATGTCTGACCACGCCCGTATACTTCCTGTACAGAGCTTAACTGTCCATCCAAAGCAGAAGAATTATTTTTTAAATCATGACCATCACGCCAAGTCACCGCAACTTTAGCTTCGGTATCTTGCCATCCCAGAATTTTTTCCAGATTAAAATCTGCGCCCACAGCCAATTGCCCAGAATACGCTGTTTTATGACTAGCATCACGTGAAGCGTCTATCAAAGTAGCAGATTCGCCAGTATAACCAATATCAAAATGATAGCCTTGCTGTTCTAATGCACTACGTTCACCATTCCAGTCACCTAGCATCCACTGACTATTATAATCAAAGGCATCGGCAGTATGTCCAATTTGAGAGAAACCCGCTGTTGCCATACATATAGCAAACACTAATTGCGATACTTTTTTCATATTAGACCTCAATTTTCCTTGTCCGTTAAAAAGTCGGGTAGATTATGCTGTTTTTCTTATTAATGCATGATTATTTTGTTAAAAAGAGGTGCTATTGTCTATTTTATATAAATGATTTAATTCAATTGAACATAAAAAAACCAGCATAAGTTTAATATACTGGCTGCGATTTAAGTAATAAGCAAGCTAAAAAATTGCTTTGAACAAAAAGATAATGATCAATAATGCAACAATAGGGTTAATTAATTTAAATAATACAGAAGCTTCTACCGGCTCAACATTTGGGGCTGCAACATGTACAACTGGTTCATGGTGTTCATGATTTTGCTGATGGATCATTTGATTAAACTCCTTGGTAACCTGTGCCTGATCAAATTCAGGCTCAGGTTCAGATTCGACAACTTTATATTCAGGTTTATCAATTGTATCCCAAAACCAAGATTGAACCTGCTGTTGCATCCATAAAAATTGACCCTGCAATAACTCCTTTAAACCATCAATTTCTAAATTGGCATTTTGATCAAGCTGTTTTAGCTCGGTTAATAGCAAATGTGCTGTCTGTAAACCGGCACTCTGCATTTTTAAACGCTGATGATTAAAAAATGCATGTGCAACATCATGTTCCTGAATATTTTTCAGAGATTTTTTAGATAACCAGTCGTCTTCAACTTCATGAATCACTTCATATAATCTATCAGGTTTTTGCTCTGCAATATCCTGTAATTCAGCAAGATGCAATGCAATCAAATGTGTAATTAATTCATGGCGTTGGAGCTTGGTTTCATCAGTAAAGATACTTGGATGCTGCTGCTCTGCCTGTTGTACGATATAACTTAAAAAATCAAAAGCCATAATTTATCCTTAATTCATAAACCTTGCCAAAACCCCTATAAGCTCCTGATTTTCTCTTGCATCAAACGAATAACAGGAACGTGTAAGCAGCCAAATAATATTCTTAGTCCAATAAACGTAAACTTGGCTTTTTCTTACCCTCGGATTGTTCTGTCGTTACTTCTTGTTTTTGTTCAGGTAAAGCATCTTCTGTGGTTTCAAAATCCTGATATTCCAGTGGATCAAAAAATAAACCTTGACCATTTTCACGGCTATAAATACCTAAAACGGCTGACATCGGTACATAAACTTCTTGTGCCACACCACCAAATCTGGCACTAAAATGAATGGCGTCATTTTGTATTTGCAAATGATTAACTGCATGTGGTGCAATATTTAAGACAATCTGTCCATCTTTTATATATTGCTGTGGAACTTGCACAAATTTTTGTACAGCATCTACCAATAAATAAGGGGTTAACTGATTGTCACAAATCCACTCATAAATTGCACGGGCAAGATATGGTCGTGTTGGAGTCAATGCCGATTCAGTCATCTCTTTTTCCTTATCATTTCAACGTCTTTAAGATTTCAGTATAGCGTGTTTGTTCCATGACCGTTAGTGATTGTTGAAAACTGTCACGATTGAACACACGTTTGCAATACAATATTAACCCTTTACTATTTTTCATATTAATTCCCGATGTGAGTGTCAGTATACGCAACAACATTGGTGCTAGCGTACAATCCAAAATTGATAAATTTTCTGACATAAAATATGGATAATGCTGGAATAAAGGATTTAAACTGATCAAAATATCCTGTAATTCTTTTTTAGCGTGCTGTTGCTGCTGTGCATCCAGCGTATCCGGATGACGTAATAAAATATTGGCCAGACGAAACCAATCCTGCTCTATTCGCCAGATAAATTGTCTTTGTTGAGCTTTTTCAGCAGGCGCATCGGCATATAATCTTGACTGACGATAACGATCATCAATATATTCATTAATAATTGCTGTATTGAATAATTTAACTTGTGGGTCAACCAAAGTAGGTAGTGTTGCATAAGGATTAAGCTGACTTAAATCTTCTTCTGCATCTTCAATAAGAATTTGTCGATATTGAATCTTTTTTTCTGATAAAACAAAACGAACACTATGGCTATAGTGGTCATTGGGGTGACAATACAAAGTGATGCCATGATAAGGCGAAGTGTCAATAACAGACATAGATGTGATACGAATAAAAAGATCAAAAAATCAAGCATACAAGAAAGAGCTTAAAAAATCATGCAGATTATCTGTTAAAAGCCTTAAATCATCAGTAATTCATTCATTACACGCAACTAAGAGATTGGCTGAAAAGACAAAGTAATCATTTTATTCTGTTTATTCACAGAGTAAATTAAACGCTGTTGAAAGTGTCGAGCAAATAATTGCGTAAGATTTAGATACGGATCTTTAACGACATTACAGCCTTTGCCACCACCAGAACTCCGGCACATCCCCGCCATCACAATTTGTTTGATATCAGCAGTTTTTCTATATTGATCTGGTGCATATCGATCATCACTAAACTCAAGAATCATATCGCCTTGAGCATTAAAAAGCTGATTGAGCTGATAACTATCTTTTGCATTGAGATAATGTATTGTGGTTTTTATAAAGGAACGTTGAGAGTTCTGAAAATACATGGAAAGATAACCACTAAAATATGGATTGGAAGATTTTTGTATAACAGAGTCATCAAGTTTAAATTGATGTAATGCAATCCGTGCCAATGGCTCATACAAATACATTTGATCTGTATTCAAATAGACTTGCTGTGGTTGAAAAAATGACTTGGTAAAAGCAAAATTACCACTTTGATCAATAACATATAATTTATGATCAATTTCTATCGCAACCTGATATTTATTGGCCACAAATTCTTTTTGAAATACGCCCCATTGATACGCAAAGATTGCCGGAATAAATGAAAAAACCAGAATCAATAAAATAATGACTTTCCAGGATGACGCACGTTTAGATTTTTTAATATGCTGATTATTAGAAGAAGAAGGAATATAAGTCATAAGCAACTAGAAACGATCAAAACCATAAATTATCAAAAAACTATTTTTAATAACATAAGAGATTGTGAATTTTTCAATAAAAAAACCCTGAGAAATTTCAGGGTCTTTATCCAATTCGTAAACGAATTAACGTTTAGAGAATTGAGGGCGTTTACGTGCTTTACGAAGACCAAGTTTCTTACGTTCAACTTCACGAGCATCACGAGTAACAAAGCCAGCCTGACGTAGTGCAGGTTTTAAAGTTTCATCAGAAGCAATTAGCGCACGAGTAATACCGTGACGGATTGCGCCTGCCTGACCACCAATACCACCACCTTTTACAGTGATATAAAGGTCATATTTTCCAGTTGCTTCTAACAACTCAAGTGGTTGACGAACAACCATTTGTGCAGTTTCACGACCAAAGTATTCTTCTAGAGTACGGTTGTTGATTACCAACTTGCCTGAACCTGGAGATAAGAATACACGTGCAGTTGCGGTCTTACGGCGACCTGTACCATAATTTTGTGCCATGTGCTTTATCCCTTAGATGTCCAAAACTTGTGGCTGTTGTGCAGTGTGCGGATGTTCGCTACCTGCATACACTTTCATCTTCTTGATCATTGCATAACCAAGAGGACCTTTAGGTAACATACCTTTTACAGCACGTTCAATTACTTCAGCTGGTTTATGTGCAACTAATTTTTCAAAATTAGTTTCTTTTAAACCACCTGGGAATTCTGTATGGCGATAATATTTCTTATCAAGTGACTTTTTACCAGTTACTTGAACTTGCTCAGCATTAATAACGATGATGTAATCACCAGTATCGACATGCGGTGTATAAGTGGTTTTATGCTTACCACGTAAACGACGAGCAATTTCAGTCGCTAAACGACCAAGTGTTTTACCTGTTGCATCTACGACAAACCAGTCGTGTTGCACTTCAGCAGGCTTTGCACTGAGAGTTTTCATTCAATACTACCTATTATAGTTGGTTTGGGATACTCAAACCCCAAACGAAAAGGAGCGAAGATTATAGTTAATCTCCCTCAAAATTTCAAATAATATTTTGACTTAAACCTACATTTATAATGTAGCATGTTGATAGGTGCCATGTAATTGACGATACAACCCGGGAGTAACGCCTGTCCATTTTTTAAAGGCGCGATGGAACGTACTGGTTTCACTAAAACCAACTTGCTGAGCAACATCCTCTAGTGTTAATTCAGGGCGTAACAATAAGTGTATTGCAGCATCGCGGCGTAAAGCATCTTTAACTCCTTGATAACTTTTGCCTTCAGCAGCCAAGCGGCGACGTAAGGTTTGAGGTGATAAATACAACATTGAAGCAACATCATTTAATGTTGGCATTTCTTCACCAATCTGGCTTTTTAATACATCACGAATACGATTAGTCAATGAATTAGTGTTTTTAAACTTCACCAGTAACATTGCAGGTGCACTTTTTAAAAATTCTTCAAGCGTGTCTTCATTCTGACGAATTGGCAAATCCAGATAATCGGCAGCAAAGGTGATTTCTGTCCGGCTTACACCAAATTGCATCACCGGTGCAAAAAATAAGGCATCATATTCATCAGCATGCGCAGGACGTGCATAGTTAAAATGTACACGTTCCAAAGGTAATCTGCGTTCAATGAGCCATGAAGCCAAACCATGCCAGATCATCAAAATACCTTCTGTCATAAAATGATCGGGATCATCTTTTAATGAAATATTGGGAATCAAGCGTGCTTCATGTTTATCCCGCTCAAGGGTTACGGACCAGTCATCACTAAATAATCGATAAAATTCAGTGCAGCGCTCCAGTGCCTGTCCAAGTGTTTTACAATGAATAATAAGCTGACACATCATGGCAAATGTGCCTAATCGACGGGGTTGTTTACTAAATCCAACATGCTCGTCCTGAGTTACCAACCATAACATTC
Organism: Acinetobacter qingfengensis; assembly: GCF_008693185.1. GTDB lineage: Bacteria > Pseudomonadota > Gammaproteobacteria > Pseudomonadales > Moraxellaceae > Acinetobacter > Acinetobacter qingfengensis. The sequence continues at coordinate 75,975 of NZ_VXKN01000006.1, read as the reverse complement.
TGACGAATTTCACATATTGTTCTGGCGAGATTCTGGCTTTAGGCTGACGCAAGAGTTCTGCTTCTATTCCTACATGAGAAAGCAAAGTATCGATATCCAAACCTAAACGTTTCACCCCTGTTAATGCAGCATTAACAAAATGAATGCTGATTGTATCGCGGCTCATGTCCATGAAATTTCCCAAAATTAGTACAAGTGTTCACTGAAATGTTTTATATCATATTTCCATAAAATAAAATAGAAATTATCAAAGATGCTATTGACTTTTTTATTTCCAAACAAGATACATATTGGCAATATATTTTCATAGTAAGAATAAAAAAGCAGTTTTTTATCAAATAAATATATTAATTTTTACTTTTTTGATCTTGATAAAATAATATTGATTTTTAATGTTATGAATATTTTTATATACATTGACAATGTATAAGATCTTAAAGTTCCTAATAGCCTACACTTCTCCATGAATGAACCAAATAAAATTCAGACCATTCATGGATTAAATGAAATCATTACAAACACTTAAGCCATAGTATGAATGGTTTCTTTGAATCGCTTGAAAGCAAAATAAAAAAATACCAGACCAATTAAAAACATGCACAAAAATGGCTGCCATACCACTTCAATACCCGCACCTCTGAATAAAATTGCCTGCCCCATATCAACAAAATGTGTTGTTGGGGCAAAAAACATTATATTTTGAACGATATCCGGCATGTTTTCCCTCGGTGTGGTTCCACCGGATAACATTTGTAACGGCATCAGAATTAACACAATCAACAATCCAAATTGCGGCATGGACTTGGCCATAGTCGCCAAGAATATACCCATTGATGTTGTCGCAAACAAGGATAAAGCCGCCCCACAAATAAACAATGCAACAGAACCCTGCACAGGCACATCCAGCAATCCCATCACCACAAAATGCAGGGAAACAGATGCAGCAATCAACACCACCACGCCCATAGACCAGACTTTGGCCAGCATAATTTCAAAAACCGTCACCGGCATTACCAGCAAATGCTCGATGGTGCCGTGTTCTCTTTCCCGAATCAGTGCTGCACCCGTGAGAATGATAGAGAGCATGGTGACGTTATTGACAATTTGCATCAAAGAGCCAAACCATTTCTTTTCCAGTGCCGGATTAAACTGTGCCCGAAGTTCCAGTTCGACAGGCAAACTGCTGGTCGTACGGTAGCCTGCAACAAATTCGTTCACCTCGGATTGAATCATTTGCTGAATATAACCACTACCGGAAAATGCCTGCGTCATACGGGTTGCATCAACATTTAATTGTAAGGCTGAACTTTTACCTGCCAAAACATCACGTTGAAAATTTGCAGGTATATTCAAGGCAAACGTATATTGCCCTGCATCCATACCCTTATCCATCTCATTGATATTAATCATTTCCGGATAAGTAAAATAAGGCGGATAAAATGCAGATACAATACGCTGCGAAAGTGGTGACTGATCTTCATCAACAATGGCAATCGGTGCATTGTTAAGTGTTTCAGGCGTAGATGATGCAGAAGAATACACCGCAAAGGTAAAAATAAAAATGATCAGAAATAACATGGCAGGATCACGCCACAAACTCCATAATTCCTTGACGCCAAGCCGATAAATATTTTCAAGTTTTTTCCAGAACATTTTATTTCTCCTGCTTTTTTAGCAAGAAAATTGCTAATAACATAATGACCGGAACCGTCACCAACAATGACCAGACAGACTTATGTAAGTCATTAAAGAATAGTGCTTTATTAAATACACCCCGACTAATATCTACCATGTGCGTCGCCGGATACATTTGCCCGATCATTTGCCCACTTCCGGTTAAAGACGATACAGGGTCAATCAATCCAGAAAATTGTGTCGCAGGCAATAAAGTCCCCATCATTGCCACAAACATGGCAGCAATCTGACTATTGGTCATTGCAGATGCCACCAGCCCCATACCAGTGGCAATGGTGATATACAACACAGTTGCGACAGTGAGGGTAAAAAAACTTCCGGTAATGGGCACTTTGAAAATCGTCACAATAATCAGGCACATCAGAAAATAATTGAGCATTCCCAGTGCAATATAGGGCAATTGTTTACCGATCAAAAACTCGGTACGTGTGGTCGGGGTAACATATAGGTTGACGATTGAACCCAGTTCTTTTTCACGAACCACAGCCAATGCAGTCAACATGGCAGGAAACATCAGCAATAAAATAGGCAAGATTGCAGGCACCATCGACGGCAGACTCTGCATATCTGGGTTATAACGAAACCGTGTTTCAATATCAACCAGTGAGCTCAAATCAGATCCTGTACTGGCTTTGATTTGTTGTGCCAGCCATAACTGGTGAATACCCTGAACATAGCCCAATACTGTTTCTGCCCTTGCCGGCATGGAACCATCGATCCACGCACCGACTTTTACCGTTTCGCCACGGGCAATTTTCTGGGCAAAATCTGGTGGAATCTCAATCGCCAAAGCGATGTTGCCATTGCGCATACGCTGATCGATTTCCTGATAATCATTCAGGGGGGCTTTTTCGGAAAAATAGCGCGATCCGGACAAGCCCAGACTATAGCTTTGACTGAGCTGACTTTGATCCCGATCCAGTATGGCATAGCTAAGATCCTCGACATCCATGCTAATGCCAAAACCCATAACAAATAACAGAATAATCGAACCAATCAAGGCAATGGTTGCACGTATGGGATCACGTAGTAATTCAAGGCTTTCACGCCAGGCAAAACTAAATAAACGCTGCAAACTAAAACCACGCTGTTGAACAACAGTTGATGAATCATGCTGTCCTTCGATGATAGTCGTTTGCTGTTCAGTACTACTATTGTCAGTTCCAGCACCGGCATCAACAAGATAGCCGATAAATGCCTGCTCGAGTGTTTCGGCATGGCGTTTTTGCATTAACGCTGTCGGCGTATCACTGTCCAGCACTTTACCGGCATGCATCATCGACATCCGGTCACAGCGCATGGCTTCATTCATGAAATGTGTCGAAATAAAAATCGTCACCTTATCCTGTCTGGATAAATAGACCAGATGCCGCCAGAAATTATCACGGGCAATCGGATCAACACCTGAAGTCGGCTCATCCAGAATCAGGATTTCAGGTTGATGCACCATGGCAACTGCCAAAGATAAACGCTGTTTCACGCCAAGCGGTAACTGATCTGGCAAACTATGTGTCATCTCATGCAGATCAAAACGATCCAGCATTGCCTCAACACGTTCATCAATCTGTTCCGCAGGCACATGAAAAAGTTTGGCATGCAATACCAGATTTTGCAGCACAGTCAATTCGGTATATAAGGAAAAAGCCTGCGACATGTAGCCCACCTTGCGACGAATTTCAATATTTTCGCCCTCAACTTCATGTCCAAATAGCCATGCTTTTCCTTCTGATGCCGGTAACAATCCAGTCAACACCTTCATGGTGGTGGATTTACCACAACCATTTGAGCCCAGAAAACCAAAAATTTCACCACGCCGAATCTTAAAATTGACATGATCAACTGCGGTAAACTCTCCAAAACGCACCGTAAGCTGCTGCGCTTCAATGGCATAATCCTGCTCTGAATCATGCTGTAACGGTGGAATTTCAACGGGTTGATAACCCTGTTTTTTTTCTTCTGGCAAAAGTTGAATAAACGCATCTTCAAGATTGCTGGTTTGGGTTGTGCTTAACAATTCTACTGGCGTACCGGTTTGCAGCACCTTGCCATCATCTATCATCACCAGCCAGTCAAAACCCTGCGCTTCATCCATATATGCCGTGGCTACAATCACACTCATTTGTGGGCGAGTCACTCGAATTCGGTCTATCAATTGCCAAAACTGCGCCCGAGCCAATGGATCGACACCTGTGGTCGGCTCATCCAGAATCAAAAAATCAGGATCATGAATCAAGGCACAACATAAACTCAGCTTCTGTTTCATGCCACCAGACAGTTTCCCCGCTGGACGATCGAGAAAAGCATACAGACCGGTACTTTTGGTCAAATCATCAATACGCTGCCGTCGTTCTGCTGCATCATGACCGAACAGGCGAGCAAAAAACTGTAAATTTTCTTCAACAGACAATGTTTTATACAGATTTTTACCCAAACCTTGTGGCATATACGCAATACGTGGACACGCCTGTTCCCGATGATGACGATCTGCCATATCGCCATCCAGCACATTGACATTACCCTGTTGAATCACTCTTGCACCGGCCAGTAAAGATAAAAGGCTCGATTTACCGACACCGTCCGGGCCAATTAAGCCAATCATGCAATAGGCTGGAAATTCAAGACTGATGTCTTTAAGTGCCTGAACTTTTCCGTAACAAAGACTGACCTGTTCAACATGGGCAACAATCTGGTTTGAGGAGGATTGTTGCTGCATGATTATTTAGCCTCTTTTGCAAGTTGTTGTGGCCAAGCCTGTTCAGGGTCCAATTTAATCCAGGCCACACCGGGTAAGCCTGTTTTCACCTGTTTAATGTATTTATTCAATAAAGTCGGATCAATTTTGGCTTTGACCTTAAACATCAATTTTTGTCGTTCACTTTCAGTTTCAACAGTTTTTGGCGTAAATTGCGCTGTATCTGCAATATGTGAAACCCGTGCAGGAATCGCCGTACCCGGTGCGGCATCCAGTACGATACGAACCTCCGTACCCAGTGCTACACGTCCGGCCACTGTTTCAGGCAAGAAGAACGTCATATACACATCAGATAAATCAATCAAATTCATGACTTTACCACCGGCTGCAATCATCTCACCCGGCTGTGCAACACGATATTGCACCCTTGCTTTTAACGGAGATTTTAACTGGCTATCGTCAATATCTGACTGTATCCGTTCAATCGTGGCCTGAACTGCTTCCACATTGGATTTGGCACCGGTTACCTGTGCTTTGGCCGCAGCAATAGAGGCTTCCGCATTTGCAACTTGCGCTTTGGCTGCACTGATCGCAGTCATTGCACCTTGTGCAGTGCTTCGCTCATCATCCAGTTGCTGTTTGGATACCGCATTATCCTTTACCAAAATCTCGGTTCGAGCCAAACGCTTTTGTGCCGCTTGTAACTCGGTTTGCCGCTGTTCAACCACAGCCAGACTGGCAAGTTTGTCACTCTCACGCATGGCAACTTGTGCATTTGCAGTCACAATCGCATCTTTAGCCTGCTGCAATTGCGCCTGTGCTTCACGAAGTTGTGCTTCCAAAGCAGAAATTTTGATTTTTGCCAACACCTGACCCGCTTCTACAAAGTCGCCTTCATTGACATAAATTTCTTCCAGTTGACCTGATAACTTACTGGCAATGTCAATTTCTGTAGCCTCAATCCGCCCGTTGCCACTGATCAACCCGTCAGTATCCGGTTGATTAAAATGCTGCCAAACCATATATGCAATCAGAACAACCACAATCGCCACAGCAACCCATACAAATTTTTTCAGCTTGATCACACTTTTTCCCCATTATGAAATACGCTTTTGCTTTATTACATCAATACCTTAAATGTCTAATTGAGATTAAAACCAGTTCACCAAGGAAATCCCCAAACCCACATAGGTTGCACGATGGTTATAATCAATCAGGCTTTCACCATAACCATCAAAAATCTGGAAATGTCCCCGTAATGCACCAGATAAGGGAAATGCCCAGTCAAACTGCATGGCACCATGACTATCATCTCCACCTTTTAAACTATGGCGTAACATCAGTGAAAATTGATGTGAGTTCCATTTATAGTGTGCGGTTAAATCACCCCGACCTACATAATCTTCAATATCTGGATTTTCATCTTTAGAATCCGAGTTGGGAAGCCGATACCACGGACGCAACATCAACACAAAATTATCTTTCTCAAAACCCAGATTGAGTACCGCCCTATTCCAGCTACGGGAAAACGGATCGGATCTGCCATTCGACTGATGATTAAAACCAATCCCCAGTAATCTGCCATTTAAACCAAATAAATTATAATTGGTTCGTAATACCAACATCGCTTCAGGTTCATAATTGGTTTCCCGAAAAGGTCTGGAATCATCTTCATTGTAAACTTGCCAGCGTGAGGACTGGGTATAACCAATCCACACATCACCATTATCACCAAAGACGTTTTCCAAAGCCTTGGTTTTAAAAGAAAGCTGAAATTTTGCTTCGGTACTGGTCAAATCTTGCGGCACTGTTACCGTATTATCCGGATTAGGACTATGCGGTAACGCATTCTTATCCGACATCCACATCACTGGAAATAAATAAAGTGGTTGATAACCACGAAGCTGCCATGTTCCCAGTTTTGCCTGACTGGAAAGCTCCCAGCGTTGATCCAGTAAAGAGCTACTGGTATCAAAATCTATTTCTGGTTCCCGTAATAATGTTGTGAATGGTTTGGGCTGATCTATTTTATTTACTTCTTCAACATCAACTGGTTGCAGTATAGCGAACTGCTCTGCCTGCTGATCTAATTCTTTTTGTTGCATCGGTAATTTATAAAGCGCATCATAACAGGCGAGTCGGGCACTGTTAAACGTCAGCCCAACACATGCTTCCGCAGAAGTCGGTTTGGGCAAATAGTCTGGTATAACACTATCCGGTACGGCATAGCTATTGCTATGCCAACCAATTGCACAAATAGAAATAAATATGCCGGAATAAACCGATTGGGGCTTATACTTAATCTGCATCATAACCTCCTGAAGACATTTTATCTTCACGAAAGCCTGCATATTGGCTGACCAAAAACACCTGCACAGCAATCATTCTTTGTAATTGATCTTCGATCTTAAAATCCGGTTCCAATAACCATTGATTAAAAATCCCAATAGATTGCTGGACAATAAAGTTTATTATGAGCTCCAAATCAATTGTCGTTGGAATTTCACCTAATTCCTGTGCTTGTAATAACCAAACTCTGTGTTGTTCCCGCATTTTTCTGGATAATTGTAAAAACTCTTCTTTTACAATTGAATCGGACTCAAGGGCGTACGCCCATAATATGAACATTGCACGGTAATTCTCCGGATGGGTTTTAATACGGGAAATCGTATTCCTGACAAGAAAATGAAGTGTTTCCAAACCCTTTTTTTGGTTATTCACACTTCGCATATTGTCCAGACACCAGTTTTCCAGATACTTTAAAACACGTATCAGTAACTGGTTTTTTGATCCATAACGACGTGTGACCAAACCACGACTATAACCCGCTCGCTGACCAACAGCTTCTAAAGTAACGGCTTTAACCCCGCCTTCACAAAGCAACAAGATGGCTTGTTCTACCATTCGAATATCAGATTCAATTGCTCTTTGCTGCATTATTTCCCCAAAAAATCATCAATACATAAAATTTAATTATGACAATATTTATACTATTTTAAAAAGTTGTTAACAACAACTTTTTAACTCAACGATAGAAATAGATGTGCTATGCATGTTTATATTTTCTCTTCGATTTTTTTAATAAATAAATGTTTATAAAACAAAAATATTAAAATCAAATAGTTATATTTATTTTATGTATTTTACTTAAAGTAGATACCAGTTTTAATTAATAAAATACCAACAATACAAAATATTGATACGAAAAAGCCCGCTGGTAGCGAGCTTAAATCAAAACATAATCACTAAAGCCAATTAAGCTAAAAATTTGCGAGCATTACGGAACATGCGTAACCATGCACCATCTTCCTGCCAATCGTCCGGCTTCCATGAATGTTGCAAAGCACGAAAATTACGCTCTGGATGTGGCATCATAATTGTTGCACGGCCATCCTTAGATGTTACACCGGCAATGGCTTGTGGTGAACCATTCGGATTCAATGGATAATGCTGAGTAGCATTGCCTTGACTATCCACATAACGCAAAATTACTTGTGAATTGGCATTTAAATGATTCAATTGATCTTCACCGGCCACAACACGACCTTCGCCATGCGCTACTGCAATTGGTAAAATTGAACCCTGCATGTCTTCTAGTAATACGGAACGAGATTTTTCAATTTGCACATTCACACTACGTGCTTCAAACACTTCTGAAGTATTGCGATGAAAACGTGGCCAGTCTTCAGCACCCGGAATTAATGGCGCCAGTTGTGATAACATTTGACAGCCATTACAAACCCCTAAACTAAAGGTTTCTTGACGATGGAAGAATCGTTCGAATTGATCACGCAATTTAGCATTAAATAATACTGATTTTGCCCAACCTCCGCCGGCACCTAATACGTCGCCATAAGAGAATCCACCACATGCCACCAGACCCTCAAACTCATCCAGACTAATACGACCTGCAAGTAAATCACTCATGTGCACATCAATGGTATTAAAACCAACTTTATCAAAAGCTGCGGCCATTTCAATATGACCATTGACTCCTTGCTCACGCAGGATCGCCATATTAGGGCGGCGTAGATTCAAATAAGGCGCTTCAATTTCTTCATTTAAATCAAAAGTTGCCTGAGCAATAAGCCCTTGATGTTGCTGATTGCCAATTAAGGCAAATTCCTGATCTGCAGTGTCACTATTGTCACGTAAACGCTGAATTTGATGAGAAACTTCAGTCCACGCCTGTTGTAACTGCGCACGTTCAAAAGTCAAACCATTGACTGTAAGTCGATCATTACTATTCACCTGACCAACCACTACGATCATATCTTTTAAACTTGAATTGGTGAGCTCTGCCTGTAATATTTGCCAGTCATTCGCTTTAAGCTGTAACACCGCGCCAATTTCTTCTGCAAACAGACTGGCAATGCTTTGCTGATTTAATGCCACACCCAGACGGGAAGCAAACATCATTTCCGTTACCGTTGCCAGTAAACCACCATCACCAATATCATGATATGCCTGAATTAAACCACGATTATTCCAATCCTGAATTAAGGCAAAGAATTCTTTAACATCTTCAAAATCATCAACATCCGGTGCAGTATGACCAATGGCTTTATACACCTGTGTGAGAATTGAAGCCCCCAAACGGAATTGGCCTCGAGATAAATCGATACGAACCAATACACTATCTTCAATGGCTTTTAATTCAGGTGTTAACGTTTTACGGACATCATTAACTGGTGCAAATGCAGTAATAATCAAAGACATTGGCGAGGTTACCGATTTATCTTTTCCTTCATCCTGCCATGTGGTACGCATAGACAATGAGTCTTTACCAACTGGAATAGCAATACCCAATGCTGGACAGATTTCCATACCAACTGTTTTGACTGCTTCAAACAGTGCTTGATCTTCGCCTTTTTGCCCTGCTGCTGCCATCCAGTTCGCAGACATTTTAATGTCACTTAATTGCTCAATATTGGTCGAAGCAATATTGGTAATTGCTTCTGCTACTGCCAAACGTGCTGATGCAGCTGGATTCAATAATGCTACAGGTGGACGCTCTCCCATTGCCATGGCTTCGCCGGTAAAACCCTGTAAACTGGTAGTGGTCACCGCAGCATCTGCTACCGGCACTTGCCATCGGCCCACCATCTGATCACGTGCTACCATACCAGTAATCGAGCGATCGCCAATGGTAATTAGAAAGGATTTGGATGCTACAGTCGGATTTTTTAGAACACGGAAAATTGCATCCGTTAAATCAATAGCATTTTCATCAAAATCATTACCTTGACGCTCAGTACGATCATAGCTACGTTGCATACGAGGCGTACCACCCAGCATGACTTGCATTGGCATATCCACTGCCTTATTGTCAAACAGTGGATCTTCAACGGTTAAATGCCGAGCTTCTGTTGCTTCACCCAATACCGCAAATGGACAGCGCTCACGAGCACAAATAGATTCAAATAATTGCAGAGATTCCGGATGAATGGCCAATACGTAACGCTCCTGCGCTTCATTTGACCAGATTTCCATTGGACTCATGCCCGGTTCAAGTGATGGAATTTTACGAAGATTAAGAATAGCCCCAAGCTCATGATCATTGACCAGTTCCGGCATAGCATTCGAGATACCGCCTGCACCGACATCATGGACTGATACGATTGGGTTAAAATCTTCCATACGCCAGCAGCTATCAATCACTTCCTGACAACGGCGTTCCATTTCCGGATTTTCACGTTGTACTGATGCAAAATCCAGACTTTCACCCATCGTCCCACTATCGACTGATGATGCTGCACCACCGCCCAAACCAATCAGCATGGCCGGCCCCCCCAGAACAATTAATAAATCGCCGGGTTGAATGGCATCCTTTTCTACATGATCAGGACGGATATTGCCATAACCACCAGCAATCATAATTGGTTTGTGGAAACCTTTTACATCACCATTTACATTTTGCTCAAAGGTACGAAAATAACCGTTTAAATTTGGACGACCAAATTCATTGTTAAATGCCGCTCCGCCCAATGGCCCATCAATCATGATTTGTAATGGAGATGCCATACGACCCGGTTTACCATAATTGTCTTCCCACGGCTGTTCAAAGCCTGGAATATTCAAATTAGATACGGTAAAACCCGTTAAACCCGCTTTAGGCTTACCGCCACGACCAGTTGCACCTTCATCACGGATTTCACCACCCGAACCTGTTGCCGCGCCGGCAAATGGAGAAATTGCCGTAGGATGGTTATGCGTTTCCACTTTCATCAGGATATGTGCAGCCTGACTTTTATATTTATAAACAAAATGGCCATTTTCATCTGCTTTTGGATAAAAACGCATGGTGTCATAACCAACAATCACTGAAGCATTGTCTTTATAAGCGGACAATACATCTGTTGGCGATTCTTTATAAGTATTTTTAATCATCTGGAACAAAGATAATGGTTGTTTTTCACCATCAATTGTCCACTGTGCATTAAAGATTTTATGTCGGCAATGTTCTGAATTGGCCTGCGCAAACATCATCAATTCGATATCATGCGGATTACGCCCCAGCTTGGTAAATGCCTCTGTCAAATAATCAATTTCTTCATCAGAAAGTGCAAAGCCAAACTCACTGTTGGCTGTCACCAATGCTTGCTTACCTTGCCCTAAAATATCGATACTGTTAAGTGGCTTAGGTGCAGTTTCTACAAATAAAGCCTGTGCATCATCGAGCTTTACAAACACACTTTCGGTCATACGGTCATGCAATGCCAGTTTTAATGCCTGACTAATTTCGGATACACCTTTTAACGTATATAAAATACCTCGTTCCAAACGATGTATCGGGCTATTACAATTTTTAAAAATATCGGTCGCTTTGGATGACCATGGAGAAATGGTACCAATACGAGGTGTTACCAGAATTTGAATTTCATCTGTCGCCCCCTGACGCAATTCAAAAGTCTGACCATCATTTAATAGTTGTAATGCTGAATTTAACCGCCCTTCATCAAGCGCTTGATCAAACAAATAAACCCATTGGCTATCTATAGATTGAACAGAACTAATTGACTGTAGTTGAGTTAATAGTTGAGTTTTCTTAAATGCAGAATGTGCGGATGCACCGGCCACGATAAACATGTTGATTTTGGCTCCACGGGCAGGTCTTTTGAACCTTAGCGCAATGTAACTAGGATAAGATCGCATATTCTACTGTGAAAAGGCAAAATCAGCTAGACGCTAACCGATTTTTATCAACATTCAGACCAATGCCTCTCTTAAAACAACATGATCACTTGACAAGAGCGTAATAGTTAGCTTGATTTCATCACTTGTTTAAGTTTTTAATCAGATAGCACAAAATATCATTTATCAATGTAATTGCCTTTGTTTAAACGTCTTCCAGTATTACACGCTGTTCAATGGCTTCTGTTGCTTGTTTGAGGACATCTACAACTTTATTAATATTCATAAATTCCAGACGATTGCTTGACATTACCGCAGATAATGCCCACGGAGCATCTTTACTGGAAATTTTCAATGGGACAGAAATACTGGAGAAATTTGGACTCAATTCGCCTTTAGATACGTAAAACCCCTGCTTTTTAATGCTACGCATTTGCTGAATAAACTCGTCTGCTGAATGAGCAAATTTACTTTTTGCTAAATCTTCTGCCAAGAAATCATAATATTCCAATTGAATTTTCTTGGGTAAATACGCCAGAATAATTTTTGCAGATGAACCCGCAGACAAAACTCTTGGACATCCCCGTCCATATACCAGCGTTTCCACGTTTTTTACCGATTCGTGATGAATATCAATGCAATGTTGTCCATCTAGAGCCGTCAGTAAACATAACATTTCTGTACGTTTTACAATATCTTGCATAACAGGAATACTGACCTGTACCAATGGATCAGTCGTTCTGGAGATATAATCCAACACTGCAACCTTGGATCCCAACACATAATCACCCACATTATTGGTTGATTTTTTTAATAATCCTGTATCCACCAATTCCTTGAGATAACGATATCCCATCGGCTTGGATACCCCGAGTTCCTGACAAATCAAATCTACATTAATTACCGAACGATTAACGGAAAACAGGTCAAGTATCGTTAATATTTTTGCAAAACTAGAAACGCTCATCGCTAAAAACCTGAAAAAACTGCTGAAATTTAAGTCTGTGGACAGTTTATCCATGATCAGGATAAATTATTAGATTCCGTCACTATGATTTGCGACATTCCCACACATCCCACGAGAATTGTTAATTAAAGTTTACAATTACTCAAGCACAGATTAGTTATAACACAAAACATATCTTATCAGGATAATTTAACCCAATTTAATGGGATTGAATTTGTAAATATATCCACACTATTATCAAAATAAGATAATTTTTATTGACTATAGCAATATTATCAACCAAAATATCAACATATTCTTACAGCACAAATTTTTCTGTTTGTGTCATTGCTTTTATATTCTGCGCATCGATATGTTACTAACCAAACAATTACTGGCTTTTCGTCCAGATAGAACAGATCTGATTTTTGCCAGCAAGACTTTTTTTGCCGGCATGGTTGCGCTATATATTGCATTCAGGCTGGATTTGCCCTACCCAATGTGGGCAATCGGTACGGTGTTTATTCTCGCAAATCCGTATTCCGGCATGGTAAGCTCAAAAGCCTTATATCGCTTGATGGGTACTTTTTTCGGTGCAGCCATGGCTTTGCTCATGTTACCGCATCTAATCAATACACCATGGTTGTTTACGTTGATTATTGCAGCCTGGGTTGCTTTTTGTCTGTATATTTCCTTGCTGGATCGTACACCACGTAGTTATATGTTTATGTTGGCAGGTTATACCTGTGTCATGGTGGTAACCAATGCCATTAACAATATGAGTTCAACAACCTCAACTTACACCATGTTTGACATTGCCCTAGGGCGAGTTCTGGAAATCTCAGTTGCGGTAATTGTAACATCGGTGGTGTTTTCCAGTATTTTTCCACTACATATCGGCACTGCCATCCAAAAACGATTACAAAAAGCTTTTGACGAAACACAATCAGTATTTATTCGATTATTCAATGAAAAACAAAGTTCACGAAGTGCAGCAGATTTAATCTCTGCAATTAATCGTGATACCAATGATATCCATGGTTTGGCAGTACATTTGTCTTATGAAAAAGGACATCTTAAAGGCATGACCAAACCTTTACAGGAATTACTGCATCAATTTTCACTGGTATTCGTGAACTTGATTGCCATGTCACAGCGACTTACCCAACTGGATGAACTTGAACCACAAATACGTCAACAGTTGCAACCCATCATTCAGAATATTCTGGTATTTTTAAAACAAAAACCAGATATAACAATTCCTTCAATTCAAGTATTGCCTGAAAATTTTCATGAAGATTTTCAAATACTCATTGAACAAACTCATTCTCGACATGCACAAATTGTTCTGGAAAGTCTAAAAATGGATATTCGCCATTTTATTCAGAATATTTATACCGTGAAATTTATTTGGGAACTGATTCAAAAAGGCGAACGAAAATTACCGGACTTTATTACACCGTTAACCACGCACTATCCAAGTTTGCACCGTGATCATGGTGTGGCAGTGCGTGGTGGGTTAGCTGCGTTTTTTTCTGTTGCCATTGCATTCGCCATCTGGATTTATTCCGGCTGGCAATATGGTTATATGATGGCTCAAATGGCAGCAGTAGTGGCCTGTATTTTGACCGCACTGGATAACCCAATCCCAACGCTGAAAGTCTTTATGCGCGGAACGCTTTATGCAACCCTGATTGTATTTGTGTATTTATTTTTTATTCTTCCAGATGTAAAGGAATTCTGGCAATTGGCTATTGTGCTTGCACCAGTAATGATTTATTCCGTGTGTCTTATCCCACATCCACCATTAACTGGCTTGGGACTTCCCATATCAATCAATGTGATTATGGCATTAAATTTACAGAATCATTATCAAATTAGTCCAATTCCATCCATTGATGCCGCAATTGCCGGACTGATTGGTCCGATTATTCCAGTGCTAGCTTTATATTATATCCGAGCCATGTCGCCAGATATCACCGCACAACGCTTATTATCTGCACATTATCGCGCCATGTATGAAACACTGGATTTACCTTTTGGTTCACAATTAAAAATTCATGTACGGGGAATGTTGGATCGTTTAGGCTTGTTATCCAACAAAATGGTTCAGGATCAGCAAGTAAAAATACAAATTAATGAGGCATTAATTGAAACCAGTGCTGCCATTGATTTAACACGATTACAAGAATTGGCACAGCATCAGGATATACCTTTCGCCCTACATGAAGAGATTCAGCATTTACGACAAAAACTGTTTCAGGCATTTCAGCAACTTGAAAAAAATCCAATTCATCATCATGTTGATACACAGGCAATTTTCCAAAGTCTGGATAGAATAAGAGATTTATCTTTTTTACTGCAAAATCAGGACATTCAACACCGTCTATGGATGAGTATCAACAATGTACGCTACAGCATTTGTCACGCCTCAATGCAAGCGCATTTGCAAATACAAGCTACACCCCATAGAGAGAATACCGTATGAGTGAAGTTGATTTTTATGGATTATTGATTCCTATATTACTAATTCAGGGTATTCTGGCCTACATTTTATTTATCGTTAGCAATCGTATCATCGACAAATTACATAATCATGGCTGGATTATGTTCCCCAATATTTTTTATTTATGCTGGTACTTTGTATGCCTACTTGGCATACATGGTCTGTTTGTGTTCTTAAATTCAACCACATGAAAAAAGGTAAGCATATATGACGACGTCTTCATCCAAACCGGATTTAAAAACCTTCATGCGTCCACTCATTTTCATTGTGGTACTCATCATTGCTATTTTTACCATTCAGCATTTATGGAATTATTATAACAATGAACCCTGGACACGGGATGGTCGTGTACGTGCTGATGTCATCAACGTGGCCTCTGATGTTTCCGGGCTGGTGACAGAAATATTAGTACAGGACAATCAAAACGTAAAAAAAGGACAAATTCTGTTTAAGCTGGATACTTCACGCCAACAACTGGCGATTGAACAGGCACAATCGGATTTGGCTAAAGCACAAGCCAGTCTGGCACAATCTGAAGCCAATGTCGCTGCCGCACAAGCCAATATTGTCAAAAGTAAAGCTGATATCAAACTGGCTGATCGTAATGCGCAGCGTTATTCAACCTTAATGGATGGGGCAATTTCCAGACAGGAACAGGATCAAATGTTTGCCCAGCGTGATCAATCGCATGCCGAGTATCAACAAATGCTTGCTGCCTTGCAACAGGCCAATGCCAGCGTCAAACAACAAAAAGCCTCAGTGGTTGTAGCACAAAGTGCGCTTGATCTGGCCAAATTAAATGCACATCGCTCACAGGTTGTGGCACCAGAAGATGGCACATTATCCAATTTTTCATTGCGTGTCGGGAATTATGTACAGACCGGCCAAGCAATCGCTGCACTCATTGATCGTAAAAAAATGTATGTGGTGGGTTATTTCGAAGAAACCAAACTCAATAAAATCAATATTGGTGATCAAGCCAGTGTTGAATTAATGGGCGATTCTCATAAAATCAAAGGGCATGTACAAGGCATTGCCTCCGGCATTGAAGACCGTGAACGTAGCACAAGCTCGGGCTTATTAGCCAATGTCAATCCAACGTTTACCTGGGTACGTCTTGCCCAGCGTGTTCCAGTAAAAATTGTTCTGGATGAGGATCAAACTCATAATCTAGCTTTTGTTGCAGGCCGCACTGCCACTGTACATATTTTGGCAAAAAAAGATTAGGGTCTTTTGACATTTCAGTCATGTATTCGATTATGAACTAAAATGACATACACAAAATATGAAATGAAAGTAATAGTAACTCCTTTGCCAAGTTTCATAACAAAGTTTATGAAAGCTTTAGCCATAACCTTTCGGGACAGGGGCCTTAAAAACATCTTTATCCTTGCAACACAAACAAAGCCATGCAAGGTTTTTATCGCCATCATTTTTAATCTTCATTTGTACGTCAAACTATGTCGCAAATGACATGCATTCTTTATCAATTCGTGGCATGATGAAGGCAATATACCAAGATAAAAGTTAGACAAGATTAATCTATGACCGAAAAAATGAACTGGATCAGCTTATTTGCCGCATCACGACTTGGCAGTAAAAAAAGTACAAAAGAACAAGCACGCAGCCCATTCCATAAAGACTATGACCGTATTGTATTTTCACAAAGTTTTAGACAATTAAACCGAAAAACTCAAGTACATCCACTGACCCAACAAGATGGTATCCATACCCGCCTAACTCATTCTCTGGAAGTATCCTGCATCGGGCGTTCTCTCGGAATGTTGGCTGCAGAAAAAATTGAAAAACACTTGCCGGCATGGATCAGTCCCGCTGATGTTGGCGCCATCATTCAGGCAGCTTGTCTGGCACATGATATTGGCAATCCACCTTTTGGTCATGCTGGAGAATATGCCATTCGGGACTGGTTTGATCAGGCTTATTTAAGTCAATTATATGATTTTAGCGATGAGCAATGGGCAGATTTACGCCAGTTTGAAGGCAATGCCCAAGGATTAAGAATTTTATCGCGACTAGATTATCATCCTAATGACGGTGGCATGCGCTTAACGTATGCCACATTGGGTGCATACCTTAAATATCCTTGGTTAAGCCAATGTATTTCTGATCACGATGACTCACCCAATCATCTACGGCCAAAGTTCGGCTGTTATCGTAGTGAAAAAGAACTATTAAAACTCATCGCAGAACAACTTGGATTAATCCAGTACGGCGAATATCACTATTGCCGGCATCCATTGACTTATTTACTCGAAGCTGCGGATGATATTTGTTATGCACTGATTGATCTTGAAGACGGCATTATTTTAAACATGTTGAGTTATGAAGAGGTTGAACCGCTTTTTATCAATCTAATTGCAGATTATGGTTTACCTGAAGAACTTGGCAAAAAAACCACTTGGCAGCAAAAAATTGCAGCCTTACGTGGGCGGGTCATGAAGCGTCTGGTAGATGAAGTCACCAATGCTTTTGCTTACCATCACGAACAATTATTGACAGGCCAATTACCATACGGCTTATTGCATTATTGTAGCCCGGATATTGCACAAGGTATTCAGGCTGCCAAAGATTTAGCTCGGGAAAAAATCTTTAATCATCGCAGTAAAGCTGATCTGGAACTTTTAGCACATGCCAGTCTGGAGCATCTTCTGGATGCCTTTATTCCACTGACTAATCCCAAGCGCCAAATCAGTTTTAAAGAACAGCGTTTGCTGGTAATTCTTAACAGTTTAGGCGTGCAATTTGCCGATGATCATTTTCATAATGTCATGCAGGTACTAGATGTGATCAGTAAATTTTCTGATCATCAGGCTTATGCGATTGCACAGGAATTACAAGGCAATAAAATCGGATTACTTTAAATTTTAAAAGAAAACATTCTTATCAATGACTTATTATGCAAACCACCCATAAGACATTAGTACAGCAATTAACATTGATCATTGAAAACTCAGCTTGGTTTATGCCAGCTCTTCGTATTGGCCGAGATATGAATTTCTCTTCATGGTGCATTGGTGCCGGTGCAGTCCGCAATCTAGTCTGGGATCATTTACATCATTATGAACAACCGTCTTATCTTAGTGATATTGATTTGGTTTATTTTGATGCCGAGGAAAACTTGTCTATTGAACAACAGCATCAAAAACGTATTACTGAAAAATCACCAGATTTTTCATGGGAAATTACCAATCAGGCTTTTGTGCATCTCTGGTTTGAACAATATTTTGGTCATCCTGTTGCACCATTACATTCATTACAGGATGCGATTTCAACATGGCCGGAGTATGCTACAAGCGTAGGAGTATTTCTTACACCGGAAGATCAACTTGAAATTATTGCCCCTTATGGATTGGATGATCTGTTTGCCATGCAAATCCGTCGCAACCCGAAAAGAGTCAGCGTTGAAACTTATCGGCAACGTATTCTGAGCAAATGCTACAATCAACGTTGGCCGAAAGTTAAAGTTTTTCCGGAATAAACAATTTGATGGATTTAAATTCCACAATGTCACGTTATCATTAACCAAATTTTATGAAATTATCACTATGATTGGCTCTCTTACAGGTGAAGTACAATATCTTGAAGTACCCACCGTTATTTTAAATGTCTCCGGTATCGGTTATGAAATCGATACGCCACTTTCAACTTTTTGTCAGTTACAAAAAGGGCAAACTGTAACGTTATGGACGCATTTTGTAGTACGTGAAGATGCACAGCAATTATATGGTTTCTCCGAAATTCAGGACAAAATTATTTTTCGTACTCTACTAAAGGTCAATGGTATTGGTGCAAAAATGGCGTTGGCTATTCTCTCCAGTTTAAGTGTAGACATGCTCATTCACACCATTGAACATGAAGATATTAATACCCTGATCAAAGTCCCGGGAATCGGTAAAAAAACTGCTGAACGCTTGATTATTGAGTTAAGGGATCGCTTCAAAGCTTTGGGTAAATCATCTGCCACATCTGCCACACCAAGTCTGGAACGTCTGCAATTATTGCCAGATTCACCTGTCACGGAAGCAGAAGCTGCCTTGATTGCTTTAGGTTATAAACCAATTGAAGCACAAAAAGCAGTTTCTGCGGTAAAAGGTGACTTTACAGAAAGTGCAGAACTGATCCGTGCTGCACTAAAATCCATGATGAAATAATGAGATAAAGATCATCTATGCAAGATCGTCTAATCAGTGGTACTGAAAAACCCGAAGATCATTTTGATCGTGCCATCCGCCCGACTTCACTGGCTGATTATGTCGGTCAACCCGTTGTTTGTGAACAGATGGAAATTTTTATTGGTGCTGCCCGTGGTCGTGGCGAAGCACTGGATCATACCCTAATTTTTGGTCCGCCCGGATTGGGGAAAACCACGCTGGCCAATATCATTGCACGGGAAATGGGTGGCAATTTAAAATCTACCTCAGGTCCTGTACTTGAACGTGCAGGTGATTTAGCCGCCATGCTGACCAATCTGGAAGAAGGTGATGTACTGTTTATCGATGAAATTCACCGTCTTTCTCCAGTCATTGAAGAGATTCTCTACCCAGCAATGGAAGACTATCAACTTGATATTATGATTGGTGAAGGGCCGGCTGCTCGCTCAATTAAACTGGATTTACCTCCGTTTACCCTTGTAGCAGCAACAACTCGTGCAGGATTACTCACTTCACCTTTACGGGATCGTTTTGGCATCGTACAACGTCTGGAATTTTATTCAGTTGCCGATTTATCCAGCATCGTGGCACGTTCTGCCCGACTGATGGATGTTCCTATGACAGAAGATGGTGCATTAGAAATTGCCAGACGTTCCCGTGGTACGCCTCGAATTGCCAACCGTTTATTACGCCGAGTACGCGATTATGCACAGGTTAAAGGTACCGGGGAAATTACCCAAGAAATGGCTCAGCGCGCACTGGATATGTTGAATGTGGATAAAGATGGCTTAGATACACTAGATCGCCGCTATTTATCCATGTTATTAGAACGCTTTGATGGCGGCCCGGCAGGTGTTGAGGCACTGGCAGCAGCCATGGCTGAAGACAGTGGCACACTTGAGGATGTCATTGAACCATACCTGATCCAACAAGGTTATGTTATGCGCACTGCACGAGGCCGAATTGCAACCAATCAGGCCTATTTACAATTTGGCTTAACACCTCCTGAACCCAAAAATTAAACCTATTGATGGTTTTTTCTGGTTAAAGTCAGATAAAACGTCTGACTTTGACCTACAGGCAAAATGATCGGCTGACCAATTTGCCCACATTCAACACATACAAATTTCTGCCAAGCATCTTCCGCTACATCATTTAAACGTTTGGTTTTCTCAATCCACGGATTCCAGACCACACTACTTTTAGCCTGTAAACTATCAATAGTAATCACTGTGTCTTGATCCAGAATTTGATATTGCCCACAAGCAACTGGATAAATCCGATCCGTTTCCTGTGAAATATTAATCACATGATTTTCCTGAAAAAATTTTGTTTCAGGTAACAACTGATCAATAAATTGTGTATGTTCAAACCCTGAAATTTGAATATTTTGAATATGTGTAATAGAAAAATAGCTGTGCCATGCAAATGTAAAATCAAAGGGCTTCTGATCAAGATTTTTTACTTCCAGTGCAATCTCCAATGTGGTACCACAAAAAATTGTCATCTGTAATTCAAAAGCATAATCCCAGTATTGTCGGGTATATGCATCATCTTTTAAGATAAATTGCAGAGTATGTCCAGTCTGTTCATCAAAAGTGATCTGTTGTAAATGCCAGATTAGATTACGAGCAAAACCATGTGCAGGATAACTTTTTTGTTGTGGATGTGCGCCAAACCATGGAAAACATAGCGGAATACCGCCACGAATGGCTTTTTGTCCATTAAATTGATTTTTTTCAGATAACCATAATAATTCAGTGCGCGATTTTAGTTGCGGATTTTTTTGCCGATAATACAAAACCTGTGCACCCTGACAGGCAATTTGTGCCTGACAAAATGCATTATCGACATTGATAAGATCAAACGCTGTTTCACCGTGTGAATTGACTTGTTGTAAATGTATACCCGGCAGATTGGACATAAATTCTCTCTTGAATATCTTGTGATTTAAGTTTAAATGATCTGTGCTTTGAACACTTGTGCCATTTGAGCAAATTTTCATTATGTTAAACTTTCAGCCCCTGACCTAAGGCCAGACTCAGTACGTAAATAAAGCATACTGAACTGCTATCTTTTATTTTTATCAAGTTTTTTCTCATCTGTAGTGACAATGGACCATATCATGGCAAATTATTTTACCTTTCCCATCCGTGTTTATATTGAAGATACCGATGCTGGCGGGATTGTCTATCATGCCAATCATATTCGTTACATGGAACGTACCCGTACCGAATGGTTGCGTGCAGCAGGAATTGATCATTACTGGCATCAAACCGATTATAATTTCGTTGTCCGTGAGATTTCTGTTAAATATCTTAAACCTATTTTAATGGATGACTTGCTTACTGTTACCGCTCGTGTAATTTCTTGCAAATCTGCATCATTTACCTTGCAGCAGGAAATTTATCGTGGTGAAATACTTTTGGCTTCAGGTGAAGTGGTTCTGGCCTGTCTTGGTAACGACATGCGCCCACGTAAATTACCTGATCAACTTAAATCCATGATTCTTGAACAACTCCAAGAAAACTAAATTTTTGGTACATTTCGCTATGCCAGCTGCAACTACTGAACAATCTTTAAATGTAATAAGCTTAATTTTACACGCAGGTGTGGTCGTTCAATTGGTCATGTTTGCATTATTACTGGCATCGCTTTATAGCTGGTATCTGATTGCCAGACTATCCATCGGCTTCAAAAAGGCCGGTCAACAGGATCAACAATTTAATAAAATTTTCTGGTCAGGTGCTGAACTCGCAACCTTATTCAAAAATGCCCAAACCAAGCCTAATCGTGAAGGTTTAGAAAATATTTTTCATGATGGTTATAGTGAATATCACAAATTACAGAAACGTCAGGCAAATCTACAACAAAGTCTTGACGGCACAGAACGTATTTTGCGCGTCAGCCTTTCCCGCGAACAAGCTGGTCTGGAACATGGATTAAGTGCACTAGCCAGTATTGGCTCAGTAGCACCTTATGTCGGATTGTTTGGTACGGTGTGGGGAATCATGACGGCATTTATTGGTTTATCCAGCGCAGAACAGGTGACGCTTGCCACTGTAGCACCGGGTATTGCGGAGGCACTCATTGCAACAGCGATTGGTTTATTTGCAGCAATTCCAGCGGTACTAGCCTTTAACCATTTTACGGCAAAAGGCGAGTCACTTTATGAAAATCGGGCATTATTTGCCGAAGAAATGAGCGCACGTTTACAGCGTCAAACGTTGGCACCTGAATTGGAAGACTGATCATGGCACGTCAATCCGTTCGTTTCGCCCGTATAAAAAAACCACTCAAAAGTGACATGAATGTCGTGCCGTATATCGATGTTATGTTGGTATTGCTGGTAATTTTCATGGTGACCGCCCCCATGATTACCAGTACAGTAAATGTTGATTTGCCTAAAGTCCATCAACAAGATCAAACAGGTCAAAATGCTCCCGCCCTTTATATCGTGAGCATTGATAAAGATGGGAAGTTTTTCCTCAAACAACAAAATCAGCAACGCGAACAATTAAGCCTGGCAGAAATTGAAAAAATATTGATTGCTGCACACCAAGAAAATCCCGACATTAATGTCATGATTGAAGGCGACCAAAGTGTTGCTTATGGTCAAGTAATGCAGCTTATGTCTAACCTTCAACAGGCTGGCCTGACTCAAGTCGGTCTGGTTACTCAACCTCTAAAATAGATTGAAATCTGGTTATGCATCTACAACAGAAACAGTTTAAACAAAAACCCCTCGCCATTGCATTTACTGTCGGTATACATGCAATCGTATTGGGTACTTTGTATTTTTTTGCCGATGCACAACTACCAAAACCACCAGAACCTTTAAAGACTGTACTTATCAGCCCTGAACAGCTTGAGCAGTTACAACAACCACCTCAAGAACTTACACAAGCTCCGGCAGAAACAGAAGCGCCTACGACTCAAGCCAATGAAATCGCTGAAACGCCAGAACAAATTCATCCTGTTCCTGATCAACCCAATCCAGAATTAATTAAACAGCAACAACTTGCGGAAGCTCAACAACAAGAAGCGGCCAAAGCTCAACAAGAAGCTCAGCAACGTGCTGCGGAAGCTGCTAAAGCGAAAGCTGAAGCTGCTAAAATTGCTGATGCTAAAGCCCGTCAACAAGCCGAACAGGCTGCAAAAGAAAAAGAACAAGCTGCAAAAAAAGCGCAAGTTGAAGCAGCCCGTAAAGCGGCTGACGCTAAAGCTGCTCAGGCACGTAAAGACGCTGATGCTAAAAAAGCGGCTGACGCTAAAGCTGCACAAGCACGTAAAGAGGCTGATGCCAAAAAAGCTGCTGATGCTAAAGCTGCACAAGCACGTAAAGACGCCGATGCTAAAAAAGCGGCTGACGCTAAAGCTGCACAAGCACGTAAAGAGGCTGATGCTAAAAAAGCGGCTGATGCTAAAGCTGCACAAGCACGTAAAGACGCTGATGCTAAAAAAGCGGCTGACGCTAAAGCTGCACAAGCACGTAAAGATGCTGACGCAAAAAAAGCGGCTGATGCTAAAGCTGCACAAGCACGTAAAGATGCTGACGCAAAAAAAGCGGCTGATGCTAAAGCTGCACAAGTACGTAAAGACGCTGATGCTAAAAAAGCGGCTGATGCTAAAGCTGCACAAGCACGTAAAGACGCTGATGCTAAAAAAGCGGCTGACGCTAAAGCTGCACAAGCACGTAAAGACGCTGATGCTAAAAAAGCGGCTGACGCTAAAGCTGCACAAGCACGTAAAGATGCTGACGCCAAAGCTACCGCAGAGAAAAAAGCTGCTGAATCTGCAGCAAACAACAAAGCACAAGCACGTAAGATAGCCTCAGACGCTAAAGCTAAATTCTCACAAAAAATTTATGGTGCATGGAATCCACCAACAGATGGTTCAGGTAAAACAGTCGGTGTTCGTTTTACACTCAGTGCATCAGGCAGCGTTGTGTCTTTCCGTGTCACAAAATCCAGTGGTGATGCAAATGTAGATGCGTCGATTAAGCAAGCAGTTTATGCAGCAGCCCCTTATCCTATGCCCGATGATCCTGATGCACGTTTAGCTGCACGTGAAGTCACATCAAATTTTAGGGTAAAATAAATGTTGTTAATTGATTTATCACATTTGTCTCTACCACATTTTCTTTTGTAGTTTGCTTATAATTTTTTACATTGTGAACATAGATTTTATTGTCTAGCTCTGCTACAAAAGTGCCATATTTCAATTTATTGCAGAATTCTTGTGATGAAGTCATTAAAGTTAAAACATTTGGCCTTGGCACTATTGCTTTCCGGCAGTCCATTATTTATACAATCTGCTTTTGCACAATTACATCTGGAAATCGAAAAAGCTCCAGAACATGCACCACAAATCGCCATTGTGCCATTTAACAATGACAATACTATTTTCCCTATCGTAAACAGTGATCTTAACCGTTCGGGACGATTCAGCAGTACAACCAGCAATTTACCAGCAACACCCAATTCTCCTAGCCAAATGAATGTGTCAGTATGGAAAAATGCAGGTATTCCTTATGTTGTAATGGGTCAAACTACCCAATTACCTGATGGAAACTTTCAAATTCGTTATCAACTCTTCGACACTGACAAACAACAATGGTTACTCAACGAACAAATTACAGCACCGGCTAACCGTTTGCGACAAGCAGCCCATTTAATTAGTGATGCAATTTATCAAGCACTTACAGGCATTCAAGGCGATTTTAGCGGACGTATCGCCTATGTTCTACGTAACCAGAAAAATCCGGCTGAGCGCTATACTTTACAGATTGCTGACACAGATGGTGCTGAACCAAAGACTATTCTTACCTCACCAGAACCTATTCTTTCTCCGGCATGGACACCCGATGCCAAAAAAATCGCTTATGTATCATTTGAAACCAAACGACCGGCTATTTACTTACAAGATCTCGCCACAGGACAACGGCAATTACTGACCAGCTTTAAAGGCTTAAATGGTGCTCCGAGTTTTTCACCAGATGGCCAAAATATGCTATTTACAGCATCGATGGACGGCAATCCGGAAGTTTACCAGTTAAATCTCAATAACAAACAGGTTACTCGTCTGACACGTGATAATGCCATTGATACCGAAGCACGTTATACTCCTGATGGTAAAGCATTTATTTTTACTTCGGATCGTGGTGGTTCAGCACAAATCTACCGCTATAACTTTGCTGATAACGCCATCAAACGGATAACATTTAATGGTGCATTTAACGCACGTGGCTCTATTAGTGCTGATGGGAAAAAACTTGCCTTAGTTCACCGTCCATCAGGCAATAGCTATAAAGTTGCCTTAATGGATTTAAGTTCTGGTATATTCAGTATTCTTACTCCGACTTCTCTAGACGAATCTCCAAGCTTTTCACCAAATGGACAAATGGTGGTTTATGCTACTCGTGAAGGTAATCGAGGATTACTGTCTGTCATGTCTGTTGATGGACGCTTCCGCATGAATTTGCCAAGCGAAGATGGTGAAGTTAGAGAACCAGCATGGGCACCAAAATAACACTGCAAGATAAGATACGTTATAAACATCCATAAGGAGGATGATTGCAATGCATTATAAATTGTTACTTTTACCTGTGGTACTAGGCGCATTGATCATGACTGGCTGTGCAAGTCGTAAACCTGCCACAGAACCTACCGTCATCAATAATGGAAGTACGGTAAACAATACCGGTGCCAACACTTCCGCACTTAATGACCCCTATGCCAATATTGATCAACGTGGTGGATCAGCGGCTGGTGTCACTGATGCAAACCGCCCTTTTCTGGCAAAACGTGTTGTGCATTTTGACTATGACAGCAGCAATATTTCCAATGAAGACTATCAAACCTTACAAGCACATGCACAATATCTGGTTGCCAATGCCAGTTCCCGTGTTGCGTTAGTCGGTCATACAGATGAACGTGGTACACGTGAATACAACATGGCACTTGGTGAACGTCGTGCAAAATCTGTTGCTGCATTTTTATTATCAAATGGCGTTAATCAAAACCAACTGGAAACTGTGAGCTATGGTAAGGAACAGCCGGTAAATCTGGGTCATGATGAAAATGCGTGGCGTGAAAATCGCCGGGTAGAAATTAACTATGAAGCTGTACCACCTCTACTAAGCACCAAGCGTTAATTCATCTCAAAAACTAAAAAGTAGCTCAATTGAAGCTACTTTTTTCGTCTGTCTGTTCTGGATCAACCGGCAACATTGATTCAATCATATCATGCTTATTAAATGTTTTATATTCAGATTTGACTTCATAGGCTTGCCAAGCTTGTTGCATGGTTTCTTTTTCAATCGGCTCAACTGTTGTTTCTTCAATTTCAGTTGGCATCTTGTCAAATGTCATCTTCGTCATATATACACTCCCTGATCCTCGTACCATCTTAAATTTAAAACTAGCATGACCGAAAAAAAGTGCAAGGGGTGTTGCGTGTTTATTGTATCGAAATAACACAATTTTTCAGAGGTCTAATGCATTTTTATTCCGATTATGTCTTATACTAGCCACATCAAAATTTTGGAGTTTTTTCTATGTCAAATGTTTCACTGGGACAATTCTTAAAGCAATCAACGCATTTGACTGAAAATTTATCTCAACTTATTGAAACTATAGCAAATACTTGTAAAACAATTGACTTAGCTTTACAAAAAGGTGCACTTGCCGGTGTTTTAGGCAGTGCAGAACATGAAAATGTTCAGGGAGAAACACAAAAAAAATTAGATGTGATTTCTAATGATTTACTGGTCGATGCCCTTACCCAACACTCATCTGTTGCAGCTATAGCGTCAGAAGAGCTGGACGATATGACCCCTGCTCAACAAAATGGTGAATTTTTAGTTTTATTTGATCCCCTGGATGGTTCAAGCAATATTGATATCAATATGTGTGTAGGCACAATTTTTTCGATTTTAAAAGCCTCCGAAAATACAGCAACCACAGCTGATTTTTTCCAAAAAGGTGCTGATCAGGTTGCTGCTGGTTACGTGATGTATGGTCCATCCACCATGTTGGTCTTCACAACAGGCCAAGGCGTACACATGTTTACACTAGATCCGGAACAACATGAATTTTATCTTACCGTTGATGGTGTAAAAATTCCAGAACAAACTCAGGAGTTTGCCATTAATTCCTCCAATCAACGTCATTGGGAAGCACCCGTCAAACGTTACATTAATGAATTACTCGAAGGTACAACCGGTGTTCGTGGTAAAGACTTTAATATGCGCTGGGTAGCCTGTATGGTTGGTGACGTCCACCGTATTCTGACACGTGGTGGTATTTTTATGTACCCTTATGACAGCAAGGATCCTCAAAAAGCTGGTCGTTTACGTTTAATGTATGAAGCCAATCCATTAGGACTTATTGTAGAACAGGCCGGTGGTAAAATTTCTACAGGACGTCAGGACATTTTAACCATTGTCCCAGAAGGCCTGCATCAACGGATTCCGGTTATTCTTGGTGCAAAAGCTGAAGTGGATCGTCTGGTTGATTATCATCAAGCCTAGAACCATCAAGATAACGCCTGTTATAATATGACTTTTGCGAGTAAAAGAATGCAGCAATTTATTCAGTCCAAAGAGAATCCAAAACTCAAACATTTACGTGGACTGATTGAGCAACCTTCTACTCGTAAAAAGCATGCACAGACCATTCTGGAAGGTGCACACCTCATCGAAAGTTATCTCAATAGCAAACAACAACCACAAAGTGTTTTCATTACAGAAACCGGATTACAACACCCTGAAAATCAGATAGCACTTACTCAAATTAACTGTCCTGTTTTTATTTTACCTGAGCAAATTTATAAAAGCCTAAGTACACTCACTCAGGCCACGCCTTTAATGGCGATCATTCAGCAACCTGAATCCGATGCACACTGGAAATCTACGCTAGACACTTTAATTCTTGATCATATCCAAGATCCGGGTAATGTTGGGACATTATTGCGTTCTGCTGCGGCTGTAGGTGTACGACAAATTATTGCCACAAAAGGCACTGCAAGTCTATGGTCACCTCGTGTCTTGCGTGCAGCAATGGGCGCACATTTCACCCTGAATTTATTTGAAAATGCCGATTACCACGATATTTTAAATACTTTCAATATCCCGATTCTCGCAACAAGTTCTCATCGCCCGACCAGTATTTACAATATAGATTTAACTCAGCCTTTAGTCTGGATATTAGGTAATGAAGGGCAAGGCGTACATCCTGTTTTACTTGAACAGGCCAAAGCTGTTACTATTCCTCAACCTGGTGGTCAGGAATCATTAAATGTTGCCATTGCCGGATCAGTTTGTTTATTTGAAATGATGCGACAACGTCTTTTAAAATAAACAGATTTTGTTAACTTTATCCGTATTTGTGTTAGAAATTTTCTTATTTGATTTATTTTACTTTAAACTGGTAAAAATTATTCTTTTTTTGTCAACCGGATTGAGTTTCTCAACGTTATATAGATAGTTGATTCAATCAAGGTTGGCGCATGACAGGACTTTCCATTTCAATGGATCTTTCGCCCAAGACGAAAAACTCTTCGCATTCTTCTCAACAAAAAGATGCAACTTTAAGTCTTGAAAAACGTTTACAGCTCTTTATGCAAGAGATAAGTGGTCGTGCGTTAGTAATGATGGAAAATGCGTGTCAAGGTCAACAGGATGTTGCCATGGATTTGGTGCAGGAAGCATTTATCTCCCTACACCAGAATTATTCCGATAAACCGACTGAAGAATGGTATCCACTGTTTTATACCATACTGAATCATAAACTTATGGATTGGCGGCGAAAGGAAGCAAGGCGCTCGCAACGTTTTGGTTGGCTTAAACTCAATCCAATTGCAGATGAAGATGATCAGGAATTTGATATTGCAGATCAAAATCAAATCGAACCAAGTACACAATTGCTGAATGATCTTACTTATGATGAGATTTATGCAGCAATACAGGCACTACCCGTACGCCAACAACAAGCTTTTATGTTGCGTGCATGGGAAGGATTTGATACTGCAACAACGGCCAAAATTATGGATTGCAGCGAAGGTAGTGTAAAAACCCACTATCACCGTGCAATACAAAGTTTAAAATCAACCTTAGCACATTTGAATTCAGATGATTGAGGTTCAATGCTATGCATGACAATCAGCTTAAAGAAAAAATAATTGAAACACTTAACCAGAAAGCACAGGATCATCAACATCGCCATACCGTCATTGATGGTGTGTATGCTCGTCTGGAAGAGAAACGACATCACAGATTCAATCGTTGGGGAGTTACAGGATTTGCTTTAGCAGCAGCAATTACTGGTATCGTCATTGTTCCAAATGATGTAATGCAAAAAAATGTTCAACCACAGCAAGTAAATGTCAATTCTCAGAAATTAACCCCTCAATTGGCAGATGATTTGGAAATGTTGCTTGTCATGGGTGAGGATAACAAACATGGCAGTTAAGACGCATTATGCTCTTTTGATTACTGCATTATTTGGTTTTACTGCGGTTAGCTATGCGGGTATGGAGCGTTTCTGGACACTCTCCGGGGATGATACTGAAGCACAATTAAGTGAATGTAAAAATCTGGATAAAACCCAGCAACAACAGCTTATACAAGCATATCAAGCCATGCGTGATGATCAGCAAAAACTGGATTTAAAAAAACGTATGGAATGGTTTTGTGGATTGTCTGAGCAGGAGCAGCAGAAAATGCGCCTAGCTTGGCAAAACCTCAGTAGTAAAGAACGCAATCATTTAAAGAAACAATTTGATTCGACTACTGATCCGATCAAAAGAGAGCAATTGCGGCAACAACTTATTACACAGTATGGCAGCATTGAATAAACAATAGAGGTGTTGCCATTACCTCACCTCTATCAATTTAAGTAATAGTAATCATTAATTAGCTTTTACTATATTCATCAATTAAAGCAAAAATTTGTTTGAGCTTAGCAACAGACAATTTAATTTGCTCACCTTTAAGCAATTGCTCCAGACGCTCCAGTGTTTGCAACAATGAAGCTGTTTTCTGAGGACCATTAATTAATAAATAATCAATAATCTGGCGATCAAACTGCCAGCCTCGCCTTAACATGACTGCCTTTAACAAAGCCTGACGATCATTAAATTGCTGTCCATTGGGAATACGAATACTCACAGCTTGAGTTAATCTGGATTGGAGATCTGGAAACTGTAAACGCAATTCAGTTGGTGCAAATCTGGAAGAAAAGACCAATTGCCCTGTTCCTTCATAATTCAGATTAATCAGATGAAAAATCGCCTTTTGCCATTGAATCATACCATTAATGGCTTCGATATCATCCAAAGCAACCAGATCATACATATCCAATGCCTGAATTGCTTCCACTGGTGCATCAAGTAATTCCAGCAAAGAAACTTTAATTGCTGTTTTTCCAACATCAAGATAAGAATCGCAAATTGCACTCAACAAATGCGATTTTCCGGTTCCGGCTTCGCCATAAATATAGAATTGTTTAATTAAACCTGTGTGTAACTGACGAATATTATCAATAACAGGCGCCCAGCTAGGTCCTGCAAAATCACTGATTTTTGCATCCAGATGAGGTTCTATATCCAGCTGTAATTGACGCATCTCAATAAAACCTCATGAAAATGTAGTATAGATAATGATGTTATTCATCCTTTTTGACTATTTGCGCTGACTCAGTTTTATGTTGTTCATCAGTACTACATTCTATATTGACCTGCTTCTCATCCGAAACATGAACATCAATATTCACAGTACCATCTGTAGTTGCAACAGATTTCGCACCATACCATGTACTTTTTTCATAGCTATCCCGTAAGTGTCTTAATAATACTACAATAATTGCAGCAACGGGTAATGCGATTAACATGCCTACAAAACCAAATAATTGAGCGCCAGCCAACACGGCAAAAACTACGGCAACTGGTGACAAACCGATTTTATCTCCGAGCAAAAATGGCTGTAATACATAGCCTTCTATGGCCTGCCCAATCATAAAGACCATACCGACTAAAGCCAATTGCACCCAATCCACACCAAACTGTAAAAAAGTTGCAACAACCGCAGCAATAATACCAATTGCAAAGCCCAAATAAGGAATAATACTGGCCAAACCAGCAACAATTCCAATAATTAAACCAACATGCAAGCCAATTAATTGCAACCCCACAGCATAAACCAATCCTAATAAGATCATCACCAAAAACTGACCTTTGACAAATGCACCCAGCACCTCATGACATTCTTTGGCAATTTGGATGACATTCGATTCCATTGGTCGAGGAATCATGCGTTGCATGTGATGCAACATTTTTTCCCAATCCAGTAAAAAGTAAAAAGTAATAATTGGCACTAACACCAACGTTCCACCAATTTGTATAAAGTTTAATCCAGATTGTGCCAAACGTAAGACAATATCCTGAATATTATTTACACTATAATTGGTCTGAATATAATCCATAATTGATTTAGAAATTTCATCAGTATTCACTTCCATCGGTTCCAGATTAAATGTTGAGGAAGCCCATGGTAAAAATGTTTCATTAATCCAATGAATCATTTCCGGAATATGATCGCGAGCATACAATAATTGTGCCCACGCCATTGGTACGATATACCAGCCAATTAAAATCATCACCACAATAATGGCAACAAACACAAAACTAATCGATAACCAGCGCGGTAAACCAATTTTTTGTAGCTTTGCAACAATAGGGCTGAATAAATAAGCAATAAAAAATGCAATGACAAACGGAATGACAACAGGTGACAATAAATAAATCACCCAGAAAAATAGCACCATTCCAGCCAGAATAAATATTCTTCTCAATACTGGATCACGCATACTTCATTATCCTGTTCTTTTTCGATAATTAATTTCTTTGCAAAATGCAAATATTTTAAGAAAAGATACCATTTTGCTGGAGAAAAATCACAAGAGTTTTGTAGGGTCTATAGACATTTGATCTGTAAATCTAATAATCAACAACGTCCTGTATCTTTACTGAGCCTATCTCATACCACATTAGCAGGCAACAAAATCTATTTATCAACTGTCCATAAACCTGTGATTCAGGTATAATCTGGCGCCAATGCAGAAACATCACTGAATCACTTATGAGCAATTCAACTTCTAATACTGGTTTAAGCTATAAAGATGCTGGAGTCGATATCGAAGCTGGCGATCTGCTGGTCGAACGAATTAAATCTGTAGCAAAACGTACAACTCGCCCGGAAGTTATGGGTGGCTTAGGTGGTTTTGGCGCATTATGTAAAATTCCAAAAGGTTATGAAGAACCTGTGTTGGTTTCAGGCACAGATGGTGTTGGTACTAAACTCAGATTAGCATTACAACTCAATAAACACGATACAATTGGACAAGATCTTGTTGCAATGTGCGTCAATGATTTATTGGTGACAGGTGCAGAACCACTATTCTTTCTGGACTACTATGCAACTGGACATTTGAATGTAGATGTTGCAGCCAATGTTGTTAGCGGAATTGGAGCAGGATGTGAACTTGCAGGATGTGCATTAGTCGGTGGCGAAACTGCCGAAATGCCAGGCATGTATGAAGGCGAAGATTATGATCTTGCGGGATTTGCTGTAGGCGTTGTCGAACACAGTAAAATTATTGACGGATCAAAAGTCAAAGCTGGTGATATCCTGATTGGCCTTGCATCCAGTGGTGCTCATTCAAATGGCTACTCATTGGTTCGTAAAATTATTGATGTTAAGAATATTGATCTCAATACCCAACTTGATGGTAAGTCATTAAGTGATGTTGTCATGGAACCAACCCGCATTTACGTAAAGCCTGTACTTGAACTTTGCAAACAAGTAGATGTACATGCTATGGCACATATTACCGGTGGTGGTTTACCGGGTAATGTACCACGCGTACTTCCAGATGGTTTACGTGCCCGTATTGATGAAACTTCATGGCAATGGCCGACATTGTTTAGCTTTCTACAACAACAAGGTCAGGTTGAGCAATTTGAAATGTATCGTACGTTTAACTGCGGCGTGGGCATGATCATTGCGATTGATGCCAATGATGCAGATCAAGCAATTGAAGTATTAAGCCAACAAGGCGAAACTGCATGGAAAATTGGAGTAATTGAAGCTGATGCAGCATCTGTAAAAGATGCAGATGAAAAAATTCGAGTAGTATTTGCTTAAATTATGCGTATTGCAGTTTTAGTTTCTGGAAATGGCAGTAATTTACAAGCATTAATTGATGCCAAGCTTTCAGGTAAAATCGTAGGGGTGTTGAGCAATAAAGCCAATGCCTTTGCAATTGATCGCGCCAAACAGGCCAATATTTCAACTGCCATCATTTCTCATCAGGACTTTCCAGATAGAGAAAGCTTTGATGAACAAATGCATGAACAATTAATTGCGTGGGAGGTTGATTTGGTCATCCTCGCTGGTTTTATGCGTATTCTAACCAGTAACTTTGTCAAAAAATGGCAAGGTAAGATGATTAACATTCACCCTTCTTTATTGCCTGCCTATAAAGGTATGCATACACATCAGCGTGTCTTAAATACCGGGGATACCCTACATGGGTGTACTGTTCATTTTGTAACAGCAGAACTTGATGCGGGTCAGGCAATTGCGCAAGGTAGTTTACAGGTACTTGCTCATGATACTGCTCACTCTTTGGCACAAAAGGTACACCACCTAGAACATTTTATCTATCCATTAGTTGTGGAATGGTTATGCTCAGGACAATTATATCTAAAAAATAATACTGTAATTTTTAATGCATCACCACTTTATCGTCCTTTATGCTTTAGCAATCCATAATATTGATTGCTAAAGGTTTTACCAGACTAGATTAATTCTTAACCATAAAGCCGCAAAAAACACAATAGGTATTTTTTACCACTTAGTTTTTTTTAAAAATAATTTATTATCAACAAATTAAATCAAATCTCCATTTTTTCTACAAAAACTATGGGTTTTTGAAAGAGATACCGTTATATTAATCTCATAGATTCGTATATCTATCACTAAGATTGGTGATTTTTGCCAATTTTGGTAGGGATTATTCAACTCACTTGTTCATGGATTGATGACAATGAAAATCAAAACTCTATCTATAGCGATTGCATGTGCCTTACCGATGTCAGGAGCGTTTGCTGCAGCTCTTGACCGCTCAGGTCAGTCCATTTCTCCATTTTTACAATCAGGCAATTACTTTGAAGTAGGCGGTGCTGTACTTGACCCAACCGTTGAAGGTAAAGATACCTCAGGTAATGATACGGGTGATATGGCCAAAAGCTATCATCAGCTCAATACAGCTATAAAAATCCAGCCAACTGAACATTTCTCTTTTGGTTTGATTTATGATCAACCCTTTGGTGCAAATGCTGAATACTCTGGAAACAGTAACTTTGTTTCTAAACCAACCGATGCAGTTTTACCAAGCTCTATTACCAGCTCTTTACCCTCTTCAGTGTCTGGTGTCGTTTCACAAATTAATAGTAATCAGGCTCTAAGTACAATTACAGGTAACTCACAAGTCACAGGCGATACAAAAGTTTCTGTAACTAGTCACAATCTTTCATTGGTATTAGGTTTTCAGCCAAATGAGAACTGGAATTTTTATGCTGGACCTGTTTATCAAACCATTAAAGGTACTGTGAATTTACGTGGCAGCACCTATAGTCTATACAATGGTTACGATGCTAATTTTAAAGAAGATGGTAGTTGGGGTTGGTTAGCGGGTTTTGCCTATCAAATTCCTGAAATTGCTCTAAAAGCATCTTTAACTTATCGTTCCGAAATTGACCATGAGATGACAACGAATGAAAATGTCCCTCTAGCATCGTCTCTAGGTTCATTATCTTCAACAATATCTGCAATTAGCCCAACATTAGGTGCCGGAGTTGCTCAATTTACCGCAGCGACAAGTGAACAAGGCAAAACCAAAATTACGACACCACAATCTGTCAATCTAGATTTACAGACTGGTATTATGGAAAATACTATTGCCTTTGCAAATATTCGCTGGGTAAACTGGAAAAATTTCTCTATCCGTCCTTATCAATTTGGTAAAGTTTCTGAAGTAGTAACTCAAATTGCAGCAGGTTCGTCTAAAGGCTTTAATCTTGTTGATTACTCCAAAGATCAATGGAGCGTTACTGCTGGTGTAGGTCGTAAATTTAGCGAAAAATGGTCAGGCACAGCTTCTGTTGGCTGGGACAGCGGTGCAGGTAATCCTGTAACCACACTTGGCCCAACTGAAGGTTACTGGAATGTGGGTCTAGGCGCACAATATAGCCCTGCTGCTAATTACTTCGTAGCCGGTGGTATAAAATACTTCTGGCTAGGTGATGCTGATGCACAAACAGGTGCACATACTGCCGCAGGAGAATTCTCTGATGGTCATGCAATTGTTTATGGTTTAAAACTCGGTTATCGCTTCTAATCTATTTTTTCCATCCATTAAAACAGGGCAACAATATGCCCTGTTTTCTTATCAATATCTTTTACTCTAATCTTTTAATTGTTTATATAAAATCCTCAACAAATATTTTCGTACAACAATAACGCTTATTCCAGAATTGCTTTATCATGATGCTATTGAAATAGTATCTCGTCAGGTAGGCAAATCCCAACTTGATTTTTTATACAAATAGGTAAAGTTCTTATGAGTTTAGATCTAGATCGTATTAATGCAGAATATGGTGATGATGCAGAACAATTAATTAAATGGGCATTAAGTTTAAATGAAAAAGCCATTGTAACCACAAATTTCCGCCCATTTGAGGCAGTGATTCTCCATCTGCTCACTCAGGTTAAACCTGATATTCAGGTGGTTTGGATGGACAATGGTTATAATACTGAAACAACTTATCGCTATGTTGATGAAATTACCCAACGTTTAAATCTCAATCTTCTAACCTATTTACCCAGACGCTCCCGGGCACACCGTGAAGCACTAGAAGGACCTGTACCAGCACTTGATGATCCAAAACATGAAGCATTTACTACTGAAGTTAAACTAGAACCATTTGAACGTGCATTACGTGAAACTGCGCCAAAAATCTGGTTTACAGCATTACGTGCAACGGATACAGCGGTACGTGCTGGTATGGATCCAGTCAGCATCAATCCAGACGGATTAATTAAAGTTGCACCATTACTTAAATGGACAGCCAAAGATTTATGGGAATACATGCAGAAACACAATCTTCCTGATAATGAAGATTACTATGACCCGACCAAAGGTGAAGAACATCGCGAATGTGGCTTACACCTGAGTCACTGATCGTATTTCAATCAGACTATTCGAGGAGTGTCCATGATGCTCCTTTCTTATTTTCTCAATCATTCATTTAATTCACTTTGGTTGAATATTCAGTCTATTCTAAAATATGCTAAAGTAGTTGAAGAAACGGATTAGAAACACAATATACGGATAGCACCAGGCATTAAGGCAAGAGTACATGCGACCATTAAATCCCATAGATTTTATTTTTTTATCTCTTGAAAAAAGACAGCAACCTATGCACGTCGCAGGTTTATTTTTATTTAAATTGCCTGACAATGCCTCACCAACTTTTGTTCACGATTTGGTTCAGGATATTCGTCAATCTAAAGCCATTCCAATACCACCATTTAATCAAGTATTAAACGGCCTCCTTTGGGATACTGATGAAGAATTTGATCTAGATCATCATTTCAGACATATTTCACTGCCTGCCCCAGGACGTATTCGTGAGTTATTGACCTATATTTCACAGGAACATAGCACCTTAATTGATCGTGCTAAACCACTATGGATGTGCCATGTTATTGAAGGGATCGAAGATAATCGATTTGCCATGTATTTTAAAATTCACCATGCCATGGTTGATGGTGTGGCTGGCATGCGCTTAATTGAAAAATCCCTGTCCCATTCTCCTGATGAAAGTTCAATTGTTCCACCGTGGTGTGTACATCAAAATCAATTAAAGCGTCCTGAACCGAATACCAGAAACACATTAAAACATATTTATCAACTGACTCGTTCCCAATTTAAGGCACTTCCTGCAGTATTTAAAGAGTTATCTCAGGCTTTAACTCAGGAACGAGGTAAGCATCCAGACTATGTATCTACCTCACAGGCACCTGCCAGCATTTTAAATCAACGAGTAAGTTCATCCAGACGATTTGCTGCACAATCCTTTGAGTTACAAAGATTGCGCCTGATTGCCAAAGCATTAAATGCCACCTTAAATGATATTATTCTTGCAATATGTGCTGGTGCAATTCGAGCTTATTTGATTACACTTAATCAATTACCAAAACGCCCACTGATTGCGATGGTTCCAGCTTCCATCCGTACAGATGATTCTGATCATGGTAATCAGATCACCATGATTCTAGCCAATTTAGCAACGCATAAAAGTAATGCATTAGATCGTCTGGCAACCATACAAGGCAGCATGCAGCATACCAAAAATCGCTTTAAACGCATGACAACTCAACAAATTCTTAATTACAGTGCTTTGGTGTATGGACCTGCAGGTATCAATATTTTATCAGGGCTAATGCCAAAATATCAGGCTTTTAATCTGGTCATTTCCAATGTTCCGGGACCAAGTGAGCCGCTATACTGGAATGGTGCCATGCTGGATGCACTTTATCCTGTATCCATTGTACTGGATGGTCAGGCGCTCAATATTACCATGACTAGCTATCTGGATAAACTGGAAGTTGGAATTACTGCATGTCGACAAGCAATTCCCAGAGTACAATCTTTACTCGGTTTACTGGAAGATGAAATTCAAACTTTTGAACAATATGTGGCTCAGACACTAGAGCATGTTGAGCTTTGATCTTTACAATAAAAATAGGGCGTAAATGTCTTAATTTGAAGCCTAAGTTTAATATGTCATTAATACTTAACTTACGTCTAAATTAGAAGCATAAAAATTGGGCAAGTTACCTTGCCCTGCGCTTTATTGATTTGACGAAGATACAAGTCATCAAAACTTCCATCCTCTGTTCAAGTTTTTGCCATTATTTTTTTAGGCATGGCTTTTAATTATTACTCTTTAGAATAAATACGGAATGCTGTATAGATTATTTTACATTCACATTTTATTTCTTCTAACTCATGCTGATTCTTACTGAATTATCCAAAATCTAAGCGATACAATTTCCATAAAACCATCATACATACAACCTTTGTCATGGAGAATATCAGAAAATATTTTTTATTTTCATCATTTCAATCCACAATTCAGGTTGTGATTATTTTTTACAGCGTGCCAATAATTGACTGCATGCGTGACGAATCATTTCTTTCGTAACTTTTACTTCTTCGCCTGAGTCTGCAATCATATAGCAACGATTAAGTTGAGTTAATTCCATTGCTTTCACACCTGTTCTTAAAAAAGCTTTTGCACCCATAATATTTCACCTCTTGGCTGAAACTATCACCATGAACGATGATAATTGGCTATGTCTTGATGATGGATACAGTATTAAAAACTCTAGCAAAAAAGTAAAATTTCAGATGTAACAAAGGATTGAATAAATCCTGTTACAGGTTGATAGTTTTTGCTAACTCAAAATGATGTCGTACTGCTCTTGAGTGTATAAATTTTCAACCTGAAACTTGATTACACGATCTATAAAATGCTCCAAATCCGCGACAGCAGGCGCTTCTGTGGTTAAGAGTCGGTCAATTACAGAGGGATGTGCAACAATCGTATAAGAACGCTGTGATTCGTAAGCTCTTGCATATCGTAGAATTTCCCGAAAGATTTCGTAACATACTGTCTCGGCTGTTTTTACATATCCTCGACCTTGACAGGTTGGGCAAGACTCACATAACAGATGTTCCAGTGATTCGCGAGTACGCTTACGGGTCATTTCTACTAAACCCAATTCAGAAACCTGAGTGATTTTCGTTTTGGCATGATCTCGCTCGAGCATTTTTTCCAGTAGCTTCATGACTTCTTCACGATGCTCAGCTTCTTGCATGTCAATAAAATCAATGATGATAATGCCACCAAGATTACGCAAACGTAGTTGTCTTGAGATGGTTTGTGTTGCTTCCAAATTGGTTTTAAACACCGTATCCTCAAGTGAACGACCACCTACATACGAACCAGTATTGACATCAATTGTTGTCATGGCTTCTGTCTGGTCAATCATTAGATAGCCGCCAGATTTTAATTCAACGCGGGTGCGCAAGGCTTTCTGAAGATCATCTTCTACATTGTATAAATCAAATAAAGGTTTTTCACCAGGATAATGTAATAAACGACTACGGATTGCAGGTACAAACTCGTCTACAAATTCCTGTAGTTTATGAAAAACTTCACGAGAATCGACATAAATTTTTGCCGTATCTTCACTAACTAAATCACGTATCACACGTTGCGGTAATGGTAATTCTTCAAAGATTAAAGCCGTTGCTTCGACTTGTTTTTGTTTCCGCTGAATATATTCCCAGAGTTTGGCAAGATACGCTATATCCTGTCCAAGTTCTTGTTCACTGATTCCTTCAGCAGCAGTTCGAACAATCAAACTTCCCGGTAATTTATGCTGTTCCTGCAAGGCTTCAATTAAACTTCTTAAACGGGTACGCTCTTCCTCTAATTCAATTCGCTGTGAAACACCAGTATGATTACCATAAGGCATCAAAACCAGATAACGTGAAGGGATGGAAAGATCTGTGGTAAGACGTGCACCTTTTGAACCCAGCATGTCTTTCATCACCTGTACAGGAATGACTTGCCCAGGATAAAGCACTTCAAAGATATTTGGTGCAGCTTGTGATCTTGACCACACCATATCATTCAAGTGTAAGAATGCGGTACGGGATTGTCCTATATCCACAAATGCTGCCTGCATGCCGGGCAATACTCGCACCACTTTTCCATTATAAATATTGCCCACTAACCCACGTTTTGCTGACCGTTCAACGAATAATTCATTGACCGTACCATTTTCAATTAATGCAACGCGGCATTCCATGGGCGTAATATTAATTAATAATTCTTCCGCCATACTGAACCCAAAGTTTAATAAAATTCTTTATACTGATTTAGAGGCACAGAATTGCGCTTGCTTTAGTAGTTGTAATGTTTCAAAAAGCGGCAATCCCACCACATTGGAATAACTTCCTTCCATACGCTTCACCCATGCGGCTGCACGGCCCTGAATGGCATATCCACCAGCTTTATCCAGAGGCTCACCAGTTTGCCAATAGGCCAGCATCTCTTCATCAGTTAAATCTTTAAATAAAATATCTGTTGTGACTGTATCATGCCAGCACTGGCTTGCATAGGCGATCACGATTGTTGTTTTCACTTGATGTAATCGACCGGATAATTTCTGCCACATGTACAAAGCATGCTGTTGATGCTCGGGTTTTCCCAATATTTCCGAATCGACTGTGACTGTAGTATCTGCTGCAATCACTATTGCATCAGGTTGTTGTTTAGCAATTGTTTGAGCTTTTGCCATAGCAATACGCTGGATATATTGCTCAACCTTTTCATTGAGCAAAGGAGTTTCATTAATATTGGCAATCTGTATAGAGAAATCTAGTCCAACTTGTTGTAACAGGTCTTTGCGGCGTGGTGATTGCGAAGCAAGAATTATGCGGCACGCCATTTTTTTAATCCATAATAGATAACAGGCCAGATTAGAATACTACTTAAGAGGGGTGACCAATGCCTGATTACTGCGATTTCTTCACCAGACATGACCAAAATCAGCCATAAAAACAGCAAATATGCCACTTCTACCATATAGGCAATCAACCATAGATTTGCAACAGTCATGATACGTTTTTCACGTGTTAAATAACGACTGACAAAGGCAATACTGATAAAACACAGAGCATTTACGCCTAGAGGCATTTCCATCAATAAATCAGTAAATATGCCCAACACAAAAGCAAACCAGACACCACACCATGCTGGCTGACACATAATCCAGAACAACATAACCAAAAGCATGATGCTAGGACGCCATGCACTCAAATCGTAAGGTAAAGGATAGATCATCAACACCGAAGCAAGCATTACTGAAAAAATAATCGCCCACAATGGATCTTTACTTTGAAAGTTTTCTTTTTTAGCGAGCTGCATTCGGTTGCTCCTCAGCCAACCCTTGTGAAAATAACACCACAACATTATGTCCACTGGCTAACTGTGCAGCCGGTTTCACCATAATTTGTGCAAATTCACCAGAATGATGGCGTTGAATAGCACTGACTGTTCCAACCAAATATCCGGCTGGATAACGGGCACCTAAACCTGAGCTATAAATATGATCACCAACTTTTACATCCGCACTGGATGGTACATAATCCATATCCAGTTCAGCATAGTCGCCTTTTCCGGAAACAATTGCCCGCATACCAGTACGCTCTATACGCACGGAAATCGAACTGTCTTTATCAGACAACAACATGACTCTGGCACTATTTGGATAGACGCTGATAATTTGTCCCATAATGCCTTGATCATCAAGCACTGTCTGACCTTGTTGCAAATGATCATTACTACCTTTATTAATGACGACAACATGCACCAGAGGATTAGCATCCACACCAACAATTTCTGCAATTAAGACCCGCCCATCCACAATGAGCGGTGTATTCATCAAACCTCTTAAACGGGTATTTTCAGCAGATAATTCAGAAAATTTCTGTAACCGTACCTGAGCCTGTAATAATTCTGCTCGTAAAGCAGTATTTTCACGGCGCAAATCCTGCTCCGACTGAACCTGTAAACGTAACCAGTCGCCCGAAACAACAGGATAATTCGCCATTTGATAAATCGGGAAATAAGCTGTTTTCAGTACATCACGCATAGGTTGTACAACTTGCGGAAAACGCCAGTTAATAAACATTGCAACAAAACATACAACCAGTGCCAGAATAAACGAACGAAATGACGGTGGCTGCCGTGTAAGCAGGGTTTGCACAGCCTACATTCCCCTAAAATTATTCAATGAATAGCATTTCATGATTCGGGTTATCAAAGTATTCCAATACTTTACCACCACCACGTGCGACACAAGTCAATGGGTCTTCAGCCACAACAACTGGTAATCCGGTTTCGTTTGCCAGTAATTTATCTAGATTACGCAATAATGCACCGCCACCAGTTAATACGATACCACGCTCAGCAATATCCGCAGACAATTCCGGTGGTGTCTGCTCTAATGCAGTTTTCACAGAACTAACAATATTTTGTAATGGATCACTGATTGCAGATAAAACTTCTTCTGAATTCATGACAAAAGAACGAGGGACACCTTCTGCAAGGTTACGACCACGAACTTCAATTTCATTTACTGTACCGTCAGCATAAGCCATACCAACTTCTTTTTTGATACGTTCGGCTGTTGTTTCACCAATCACACAACCATGTGCTTTACGAGCATAGTTGATAATATGTTCATCAAACATATCACCACCCACACGTAAGGAATCAGAATATACGCAGCCTTGCAGGGAGATAATAGCAATTTCTGTTGTACCACCACCAATATCTACAACCATGGAACCACAGGCTTGCTCAACCGGCATACCGGCGCCTATGGCAGCGGCCATAGGCTCTTCAATCAAACGAACTTCCTGAGCACCTGCATTATATACAGCCTCACGAATCACCCGGCGTTCAACCAGTGTAGATTTGCAAGGAACACAAACCACAACTTTTGGATGATTAGGCAATAAACCGCGTTCATTTACTTTCGTAATAAATTGGTGCAACATGGTTTCTGTGACTTCTATATCTGCAATTACCCCATCCTTCATTGGACGGATTGCTGCAATATTGGCCGGCGTACGACCCAGCATTTGTTTTGCATCTTCACCAACTGCCGCAACAATTTTTTGCGAACCACTTTGGCGAATTGCTACTACAGTGGGTTCATTTAAAATAATTCCACGATCAGGCGCATAAATCAGCGTATTTGCAGTGCCTAAATCAATGGCTAAATTTGGTGAAAACCAGCCAAAAAGTCGTTTTAAAAAAATCACGGGCGTTCTCAGTGTAATCAAGTGACGATTCAAGACCGCAACTTTAACGAAATGTGATGATTTGAACAAGTCAATCGCTTATCATATCACACGATATTTTGAAATTTTTTGATAATGAATTAGGTGATGGTATGTCTTCATCGGATGCACAGCAATCTACAGATTTAAATGCACAAACCATAACAGGCATTGCGAACCTGGCTAAACTTTCGCTGAATGATGCGCAATCTACTGAATATGCAACAAGTTTAACTAAGATCCTAAAAATGATGGATACACTGAAAACTTTTGATACCGAAGATGTTGCACCATTAAAAAGTCCTTTTGACCATCCACAACCGCTACGTGAGGATAAAGTTACAGAAAGTAACCATCGTGGCCAATATCAGGCTGTTGCACCCGCAACTCAAGATGGTCTTTATCTCGTTCCTCGCGTTATCGAGTAATTACTAACCACCTCACATCGCTATATAAAATTTTAACCTTATAGATTTTGATTATGACCGACTTACATCGTTTATCCATTCGAGAGTTATCAGAAGGTCTGACTTCTGGTCAATTTTCATCTCGTGAACTAACGCAGCATTATTTAAATCGTATTGAAAAAATTGATGCTCATATAAATAGCTATATTACGGTAAGCAAAGAACAAGCTTTGATTGAAGCTGATGCAGCTGATCATGCATTAAAATCAGGCCATGCCACTGCTCTTACTGGAATTCCACTGGCACATAAAGATATTTTCTGCACCCAAGGAATTAAAACTTCTGCCGGATCCAAAATGCTGGATAATTTTATCTCACCTTATGATGCTACAGTTGTTAGCAAAGCCAAGGTTGCAGGTCTGGTCACTCTCGGTAAAGTGAACATGGACGAATTTGCCATGGGCTCTGCCACCGAAAATTCCTATTACGGTGCGACCAAGAATCCCTGGAATCTTGAACATGTTCCCGGTGGGTCATCTGGTGGTTCTGCTGCCGCAATTGCTGCCGACCTTGCACCATTTGCAACAGGTACAGACACTGGTGGTTCAATTCGTCAACCCGCATCATTTTGTGGTCTAACTGGTTTAAAACCAACTTATGGTCGTGTATCTCGTTTTGGTATGATTGCCTTTGCTTCATCACTGGATCAGGGCGGACCTATGGCTCGTTCCGCAGAAGACTGCGCATACTTAATGAATGTGATGGCTGGCCATGATGACAAAGATTCAACCTCTGTCGATAAAGATGTTGACGATTATGTTGCCAGTTTGAATCAGACTCAACTAAAAGGCTTACGTATTGGTATTCCAAAACAATATTTTAATGTTCAGGGTTTAGATATCGATGTTCGCAAACAGGTCGAAACTTCATT
Organism: Acinetobacter qingfengensis; assembly: GCF_008693185.1. Lineage (GTDB taxonomy): Bacteria > Pseudomonadota > Gammaproteobacteria > Pseudomonadales > Moraxellaceae > Acinetobacter > Acinetobacter qingfengensis. The sequence continues at coordinate 31,442 of NZ_VXKN01000006.1, read as the reverse complement.
AAAACAACTTGAAACTCTGGGTGCCATTCTCGTTGAGATTGATTTGTCCATGGTAGACGCTTACGTACCTACTTATTACCTGATTGCCCCTGCTGAAGCCTCATCTAACCTGTCACGTTATGATGGTGTACGCTATGGCTATCGCTGTGATCATCCTGCGGATCTAAATGACTTATATAGACGTTCTCGTTCTGAAGGATTTGGGGCTGAAGTACAGCGCCGTATCCTGATCGGAACCTATGCGCTGTCTGCTGGTTATTACGATGCCTATTATGTCAAAGCACAAAAAGTTCGCCGCCTTATTCAACAGGACTTTTTAAAAGCTTTTGAACAAGTAGATGTGATTGCTGCACCATCGGCGCCGACCACCGCCTACAAAATTGGTGCACAGCTTGATCCAGTTGATGTCTATCTTGGTGATATTTACACACTTGCCGTTAACCTTGCCGGCTTACCAGCAATTAATGCACCAGTAGGTCTGGATAGTAAAAATCTACCTGTAGGTCTGCAACTAATCGGGCAATATTGGTCTGAAGCACAATTATTGTCAATTGTACATCAATACCAGCAAACAACTGACTTCCATACTCAACGTGCAGCAATTGCTGAGGAGAATGCGTAATGGCTGACGTTCAACATCAAACGCAAAAATTAAAACTTGTGGATGGTTGGGAGATTGTGATTGGTCTAGAAATTCACACCCAGCTCAATACCAATTCGAAGATTTTTTCTGGTTCCAGTATCGAATTTGGTGCAGAACCAAACACACAGGCAAGTTTAGTTGATTTGGCAATGCCCGGCGTATTACCTGTACTTAATGCCGAAGTTGTGAATAAAGCCATTCGTTTTGGTTTGGGAATTAATGCCGAAATTGACCGTGCATCAGTTTTTGCCCGTAAAAACTACTTTTACCCAGACTTACCCAAAGGCTATCAAATCAGCCAAATGGATAACCCAATTGTGGGTAAAGGCTTTGTGGATATTCATCTTGAAGATGGAACCAGCAAACGTGTTGGTGTGACTCGTGCACATTTGGAAGAAGATGCCGGCAAATCTTTACATGAAGATTTCGCAGGGATGACAGGCATTGACTTAAACCGTGCCGGCACACCACTTCTGGAAATTGTATCCGAACCAGACATGCGTTCTACGGAAGAAGCTGTGGCTTATGTACGAACCATTCATACACTGGTACGCTGGCTGGGTATTTCTGATGGAAACATGGCCGAAGGTTCTTTCCGTTGCGACTGTAATGTATCCATTCGCCGCCCTGGTGATGAATTTGGTACACGTTGCGAACTCAAGAACATTAACTCATTTCGCTTTATCGAAAAAGCCATTGATGTCGAAATCGAACGCCAAATCGATATTTTGGAAAGTGGTGGCCGTATCGTGCAAGAAACCCGTTTGTTTGACCCAAACAAAATGGAAACTCGTTCCATGCGCTCCAAGGAAGAAGCGAATGATTACCGCTACTTTCCTGACCCTGATTTGTTACCCGTTCATATTTCCGAACAACAAATCGAGGCTATTCGTAGTGAATTACCGGAACTTCCTACTGCGCGCCGTGAACGTTTTATCAATGACTATCAATTACCAGAATATGATGCCCGTGTCCTCACGATGAGCCGAGAATTGGCCGACTTTTTTGAAGCAGTTGTTCAGGCGGCAGGCGGAGAAAAACATGCCAAATTAGCTGCTAACTGGGTGATGGGTGAATTCTCTGGTGCACTAAACAAAGCAAGTCTAGAGATCCAAGACTCACCTTTGTCTGCACAACAACTTGGTGGAATGATTGCTCGTATCGTAGATAACACCATTAGTGGTAAGATTGCAAAACAAGTCTTTGGATTCATGTGGGAATCACAAGGTCAATCTGCTGATACCATTATTACAGAAAAAGGTTTGAAGCAAGAAACCGATACTGGTGCCATCGAAGCCATTATCAAGGAAGTACTTGCTGCCAATGAAAAAATGGTCGAAGAGTACAAATCCGGTAAAGAAAAAGCCTTTAATGGTTTAGTTGGTCAGGTAATGAAAGCGTCTCGTGGTAAAGCTAACCCGGCCCAAGTCAACGAATTAATGAAGAAGTTGATTGGGTAATTTATCTTTATGTATTAAGGGTAGGATGTCCTGATAAATGCATCCTGCCTTTTCAAGATATTATTCAATTCATATATAATATATTGAGCAAATCAAAATAATCACATATAGATTTATATAAGCCCTATAACCCCAATTTCCCCAAAATATCTGGTGTTAAAAAAGTCATCGCCACTTTATTCAAATCAATATAACGTAATGTTCCTTGTAGCTGCTGACGTACGGCAGGATCCTTAATAATATCTTCGCCGGCTTGACGTCCCAATTCCTGAAAACTATCTGCCACAGCTTGTACACCATCAGTTTGAATTACTGCTTTGGTTTGTGCAGCGCATTGTTCTACAATGACTCGCTGCAATACTTGAGCAAGTTTCTGATCAAGTTGATTTTTTTGCTCAACTGTCACATGACTTAAAGCCTTTAGATCGGGATGAGCAGATAGCGCAACATAAGTCCACTGTAAAACAGTCGTTTTATCGCTGGCTGTAGTTGCTTGAAGCAAGCAATTGCTCAGTTGATCTACATTTGGACTAGCTGTAGTCACTTGGGTAGCACCTAACATTGCCATCATAAAGCAACCACCTAGACGTACCATCCGACCACCTGTTATTTTATAAATAAATTCTAGCATCTTTATTATTTCTCAAAAGGCATAATATTATTTGTATCACATCATTTAATGATTCGCATGTTATGACTATGTAATCAAAATTAATCTTGTCCGTGAAAATTCCAGGCTTCAGGAATGTCAGGCTGAGTTGGTATATGCGTTAGATCAATATTGATCACTCGATTGCCCTGATGTGATTTTTGCTGCGAATCTGATGCTGGAGATAACTTTAAATTATAATGGTAGCGGAACTGCCATTGCATCGGATTAATTGGACGAATATCCAGTGTCAATTGATCCTCATCATGGCAATTTCCGTCTGATGTTGCATAATCCCGTTCTGAAAAACAGGCACGAATAATACGATTAAAACTAAACGGATAATTATTAATTAAGGATTTAAGCTGCCCATCCGTGCGCAACCCATAAAAACTAGCTCTTTCAATATGTGCACCACCCTCTGAATATGTCTCTGAATATTCATCAATCCGTGCAATGGCATAGCGTTGCTGTGCCACAGGAAAAAGTTTGGGATAAATATAATGAGATACGCTTGCAAATTCATCATTTTCAGGTATAGATATCTCCCATTGTTGTTGTAATTTAAGTTGATGATGCTGTTGTTTGAACTGTACTATTTTATTTTGACTTAATATCCAAAGCTCTCCATGATCAACCGCTATACTAAGTAAAGTGGACTTTTCATGACATAATGATGCAAGATTTTTACATACTTGTTGTTGTACCAATGGCGATAACTGATTGGATTTAAAATCCAGTATTTTCAATGGTGCAGCATTTAAGCCTGTAATCGTTAATACACCAATAAAAGCAATCAATGCATAATGATATTTTCTAAATTTTTCTATCATGATATTTATTTCCTTGTAAAAATTAAGGTATTTTTTTATGACAATTTAGATTTTTAATTTTAGAGGTCTATCCAATTTAGATGAATATCATCACAATATATAATGGTTTAAGGACATTATTGCTATTATTTTAAGGTTTAGATGTAAAAAATCTAATAAATATTTTACACCATTGGTCTTATGAAAGGTCTGCATTCACAGCAAGGGCAACACCGGCACAAAACAGAATTACATAGAATGCGAACCAGAAAATCATTCTTTTGAATGCTTTATCCGAAATGGAACTATCAGCATATTTTTGCGGTTTTTCAGAATTTTTATCAGTCATTTTAGTAATCTCGTCAATATCATGACAATCATTATGTTCAATTTAATCTCAAAACCATAGATACACTTTTACCATAAATCACTATAACAGTTTAAAAAATGATTTACATTTCTTATGATTTTTCCTAATCTGTTATACTTAAACCCATGATAATTTATATTTTAGAGATTTTTAATCTTAATTCTAATATGCATAAATTTTGACAATCAGCTTAGCGAATGGAACAATTACATGATATTTAATCAAATTGTTCCATTCTACTTAGACCCAGATGACTAAATACCTATATTAGACAATCTTAACAATTCATAAATATTGTCAGATTCTAGATTAGCTAAATCATACTTCATGCTATTTATAGAACAATGATTACTCTCTATATCCGTATTTTATTTTAAAATCGATTCAAATGCTTTTAAACGCTTATAAATCGACAACATTTCTATAATCGATTTCCATGAACTAATCAAATATTGAAAAGATTCACGAACTTTATCAAAGATTCCGCCAATCTGATTAATCAGCCCTAATGTTAATTTTCCTGCGGCAATAGATGGAAACAATACAATTAAACCATAAAGTACATCAAGCTGTGCATACCATGTAGCTACCATATTAAAATAAGCATAATGAAAATAAAGCTTAAAATAATTTTTACGCACTCTAGAAAATAATTCTTTTAATGTTGGAGGTGCGGCACGATCCGCATGATCTTCACCATAAACCAGTTCCTTACGATAAGCTGCTTCTACCTTTTGGTTATTAAATTCCAAACCAGGTAATTTGATACCGACCACCAGAAGCAATACTGTACCAAAAACCGCCCATATAATTGCTGCCCATACTAAAGAATGCTCAATGTATCCGACAACTGGAAGTTCTGGTACATATTTAGACAACGTAAATAAAATGGGTAAAAAAGCAATCAGCGTCATAATTGCCTTAATTAATTCAACACCCAAATTTTCCATAATCGTTGCAAAACGCATGGTATCTTCTTGTACACGCTGTGATGCACCCTCTACATGGCGCAATTGATCCCAATATTGCACATAATATTCATTCATTGCTGTACGCCAACGAAACACCCAATGGCTCACAAAAAAGGAATTCACCACCGCTAAGGTCACCGCAACCATGGCAATATACAAAAAGGTTAAAGTTTCTTGATAAAGCTGGGAAATGTCTCCACCATTGTTAGTCAACATCTTCTGGATCAAATCCCAGAATGGAACATACCAGGCGTTAAGAGCAACACTGACCTGCACACCAAACCAGATATTAAACAAAATAAAGCCAGAACCCCAAATTGCCCAGTTTAACCATTTATGTGGTGCAATCATTTTCCAGAATAACCAAAAAATTGCCGTGGAAAGAAAAAACCAAACATAGAACCATAAAGCTGAAGCTTGCCAAAAACGACTTACGCCAATAATGGCTTCCGCATCAGCATACCCCTGTGCAAAACCAAAAAATTCACCCCATGATTTCCCCCCGCTATACCAAAGCCCAATATTTAGAATCAACCAAAAGATTACACTCAATAAAAACCAACGAGGTTTAGGAAAAAATGACTTGAACATAGGGTTAAAAATCCTTGAATATCAATCCACTAATACAGTGAAATTCTTAAACCAACATAATGTAAGCCAATCATAAGGAGATTTAAACGCTATTTTTTAGTTTTAAGATGTAACGCTGTATTGTTTTGCATATTTTTGTAATAGAAAAGACAAAATTTAGTCAATATTTGCTGTAATCCGTCCTTCTCATATTATTCTATTAAATATTTAATACCGTTCTTTCCTGATGATTTCATTTCATACATTAAACGATCTGCATCAACGATTGCTTCTTCAATCGAAGTATAATTATCCAGCATAACCAAACCAAAACTAGCAGTAATCTGAATATGGTATGTCTGAATATAGAACGGATGGCTTGTTAATTTACGTTGAATATTCTCTAAAATCTTTTTAGCATGCATTAAATCAACATTCTGGATTATACCGACAAACTCCTCTCCCCCCATTCGAACTAAAATATCACGGTAGCGTAATTCTGACTTGATACAATGTACAAAGCTTTGTAATACCTCATCACCCACCTGATGTCCATATTGATCATTCACTTTTTTAAAATCATCAATATCACAAATAAATAATGCACAACGCCCCTTACCACCTGGTGTTAAATATTGTTTTGAATGATCCAAAAAATAACGTCTATTCGCAATTCCAGTTAAGGGATCTAATCCTCGTTCTTTTTCTAACTGCACAACCAGATCCTGAATATTACAACCCACAATAACACTTAAAATAGTAAAGCAGAATAATAAGGTATTAAATTGTGTTAACACCCAAAATAAAGACTGCGATGACTCAGCAAAATCTACACCATGTAATGCTTCATAATACAAATAACTTTGTCTGATTATTAAAAGAATAATATTAACTGTATAAATGATGCGCAAAATATGATCTAGTTGATGTTTTGGTTTTGCTCGCCAGATTTTTTTTATTGGTATAAGGTAAAGTGTAATTAATGATAGACCAATAATGATGACTCTTAATACTCGTTGCTCTTGTATGAGTGAAAAATAAAATACACCAATCTCTGCAAACAAGACAATGATAATCCAGCATATATAATTTGACTTAATAGCAAAGCGTTGTGAAATTGCCATGACCACATTAATCACTGACAATAAATAACCCAGACAAATTAGCCATGCCCAGTAATGTAATTGTGCTACCGGCACTACACTCTGCATCAGCAAAGTTATTCCCACTAAAAAAATTGAAGCTGATAGCCAACCTAGTTTATTCTTCAATGGTTTAATAACAGATAAACACAGAGAAATAAAACTTAATAAAATAAGAAAGCACGGTACGAGTAATATGTAATAATTTTTTGCTTCTAAAATCATAGAAAACAATGATAACCCCGACTAAATATACTGGCAAAATGATGATTTTGTTTCATTCAGCTTGTTTATAATTATCCTTATATTGATCGGACTATTCTTGCTATTTAAACTTATTTTAATTCGATGTTCAATAAAAAATTCACCCTGAATGAGAGTGAATTTTTATCATACTTTAATGCATATTACTAAATTACATAGAGCAACGTTATTTCTGTCATCATGTTTATACAGAATTATTCAGTTTCCATCAATTCCGGGCTCATACCTACTGTATTAAAGCCAGCATCAACATAAAGAATTTCACCTGTAATTCCTGAAGCCCAAGGTGAACATAGAAATAACGCAGCATTGCCCACTTCCTCAATAGTAACATTACGTTTCAGTGGGGCTGTTTTTTCGTTGGCATCTAACATTTTACGAAATGATTTAATACCACTTGCTGCCAATGTACGAATTGGACCAGCAGAAATTGCATTTACACGAATCCCTTCTTTACCTAGGCTAGAAGCCAAATAACGAACACCAGCTTCAAGTGATGCTTTCGCCATACCCATTACATTGTAATTTGGCAATACACGCTCAGACCCTTGATAAGTCAATGTTAATAAACAGCCTTGACGTGCCGCCAATAATGGACGTGCTGCACGGGCCATTGCAACAAAACTATATGCACTAATATCATGTGCAATTTTATAGCCTTCACGACTAGTCGCTTCTGTAAAATCACCATCTAAAGTTTCTGCCGGAGCAAAACCAATCGAATGCACCACACCATCAAGGCCATCCCAATGCTTGGCTAAATCTGCGAAAGTTTGTTCAATCTGAGCATCATCTGCAACATCACAGGCAAAGACCAAATCCGAACCAAGTTGTGCAGCAAATTCGTCAACACGTTTTTTCATTTTGTCATTTGGATAGGTAAATGCAAGTTCGGCACCTTCACGATGTAAGGCATGAGCAATACCGTAGGCAATTGATAATTTGCTGGCAATACCGGCAACCAGAAAACGTTTTCCTGCTAATAATCCTTGGCTCATATTCTAGCTTCTCAATCAATATAAAAACTGCTTCATCATGCCGTGTTCCCCAGACACTGTAAAGGTTGAAATCTTCCAAAATAACATCGCCCTGCAAATGCAGGGCGATGATTGATTAAATAAAAATAGCTTTTAAATCATTTATGTTTAGTCATCACTTAACAAACCAATTAAGCGGAGGAATGACACATACATCCAGACCAGTGTTGCCAACAAGGCAATACTACACACCCATTCAAAGTTTTTTGGTGCACCATTGGCAGCACCACTTTCAATCAAATCAAAATCCAGAATCAAATTAAGAGAAGCAACAATGGCAACAAATGCAGCAAAACCGATACCCAGCCATGTACTTTCAAATAGTCCAGGAATGGTACTTTTAAATGCCAATACCATAATCCATTGCACTACAAAAACCAGTAAAATGGCAATCGAGGCAGAAATTACCACGGATTTAAACTTTTCTGTCGCACGAACCACACCTGTACGATATAGCACGAACATCGTAACAGCCGTTGCAAATGTGGCCAATAAAGCCTGTGAAGCAATCCCTGAATATTTCATTTCAAAAAACAGAGAAACACCGCCCAAGAATACACCTTCAAAAAGTGCATAGGGTATAGCCAGTGCTGGTGCAGTATTCGGTTTAAATGTGGTGATCATCGCCAATATAAAGGAACCTACGGCACCCACAAAAAAACCTGCCATTGCGATATTAAAAGCGCCGGTTAAATTACAATAAATATAAAAGGCGACACCAACCACCGCAGCAACAATGGTCAACAAAATTGACTTCTGTACAGCGCCTTCTACCGTCATCGGCTGGCTAAAATTAGCCTGAACCGATACACGTGAAAGAATGGGGTTATTGCTTTGCATCTTCGTCTTGTCCCATAAAAAGTTTTAGATTAATTGTCTGACTTCTAATACACCATAAATTGGTGAGAAAATTCTCAACTGGCATTACATTGTAATCTGTTTAAATATAGCCGTATGTATATTTTAGTTATAAAAATACAGTAATTGATCATTAATTTGTATAAAAAAGCCAGAAAAATCTGACTTTTTATATTGTATTTAATACATTCACATTTCTAACTATTATTACTCAATACGAAAAAAATATTCCCGATAATATTTTAATTCACGAATAGAGTCACGAATATCGTCTAGTGCCAAATGAGATGCCTCTTTTTTCAGACCCGACATAATTTCTGGGCGCCAGCGCTTTGCCAATTCCTTAACAGAAGATACATCTAGATTGCGATAATGAAAATATTGCTCAAGTTCAGGCATCAAACGGTGCATAAAACGGCGATCCTGGCAAATTGAATTCCCACACATTGGAGAAATTTTTGGATTAACCCATTTTTTTAGAAAATTAATGGTTTGTAACTCTGCATCCTGCGCAGTAAGCTGACTTCTACGGACACGTTCGATTAATCCTGATTGTCCATGTTGGCGAGTATTCCATTCATCCATGGCATTTAATATCTGGTCACTCTGATGCACAGCCAGTACCGGACCCTCTGCCAATACATTCAGTTGATCATCGGTAATAATAGTGGCAACTTCAATAATCTGGTCTTTATCTGTATCAAGACCTGTCATTTCCAAATCAATCCAAATTAAACGTGTATCTGCTGTACTACTCATGAAATAGTCTTACTTATCCTGTTATTTAACGCTCTATAGTAGCAAAAAAAATAGCACTAGACTGTAAATATACATCTGCTTCATGCTATTTTTACAGTTCTTGTTTTATGGTCCGATTTGAGAGCGCATGGCATTAATCCGCAAACGCCGCTTAACTGAACAACAGCAACGACGTATTGAAAAACAGCAGCAACATCGACAACAGGAATTCGATACACTTCTAGATATAGAAGGTCTAATTGTTCAACATTATGGGCGACAGCTTGAAGTACAAGTTTGCTCATTGCCTAAACACATGCCTGAAAAACCTGTCGCTATGGAAAATGAACCAGATGCATTCTGGCGACCTATCCAATTAGGGGAAATCTGGCGTTGCCATACCCGTACCAATCTTGACGCATTGGTTACCGGAGATCGTGTGACATGGCAAGCAGACCCAAATACCGGATTAGGCGTGATCACTGCATTACATCCTCGCCAGTCTTTACTTAGCCGACCTGACCGTTATCATAAACTAAAACCTGTCGCTGCAAATGTTGATTTAATTGTGATTGTTTTTGCTGCCACGCCAGAACCTTCACCCATGCTGATTGATCGTTATCTTGTTGCTTGCCAAACTGCAAATATTTTACCATTATTGGTTTTAAATAAAGCTGATCTGATACAGGAAAATGATCATATCTCAATACTATTAAAAGAATATCAATCTCTAGGTTATGCTGCCTGTATAACACAAGCCAGTACAACAACGAACAACCCTCATCATCCCCAGCAGTTAATGGCACTGATGCAGCACAAAACTGTCGTGTTTGTTGGACAATCTGGTGTAGGCAAAAGTTCACTCATTAATACGTTAATTCCCGATGCCGCACAAAAAACCAATATTATTTCCGAAAACTCAGCACTAGGACAACACACCACAACATCTACCCGCTTAATTCAACTGAATCAGGATACTGCAATCATTGATTCTCCAGGAATTCGTGAATTTGGATTATGGCATCTCACCGCACAAAATATTTACGCTGGTTTTCCTGAATTTCAGCCATTTTATGGACTCTGTCAATTTCGTAATTGTACACATCAGCATGAAAAAAAATGTGCATTACGTGATGCCGCAACACAAGGCTTGGTATTGCAGCGCCGTCTGGATAGCATGAATCGTTTGTTAAGCGAACTGGAAGATGCATAAAAATCATCACTGCAATCAATTTTACCCTTGAAGTTGGCTTTTTCATCGCTATATATGGGTTATACTATGTTCGGTTTTAAATCTAGATATTAAGGTGAAATGTGGAACGTTGGTTAGAATTCATGGGTAATCACCCAATCTTATTTGGTGTACTTGGGGTATTGATTGTCCTGTTTTTTGTACTTGAAAGTCGCCGTAACGGACGTAAAATTTCACCGCAGGCTCTGGGTATTTTAACCAAGGCACAAAATGCACAATTAATTGATTTACGTGACGGTAAAGATTTTAAACAAGGACATATTAGTGGTAGCCGTAATATTCCTTATAGTCAATTAGACAAGCACATTGAAGAATTGAAAGCTTATGATCGCCCGCTGATTTTTATCTGCAATATGGGTCAGGTGGCTGGTTCTGCCTTACAAAAAGTTGGTCATCATGATAGCTATCGTCTGGATGGCGGCATTATCAACTGGAAAGGACAAAATCTTCCACTGGTCAAATCACAAAAATAACGAGAGTATCTTATGACTACAAATGTTACAGTCTATTCGACCACAGTATGCCCTTACTGTATTCGGGCGAAGCAACTTCTTGAACGCAAAGGCATTGCTTATAAAGAAGTTAATCTCTCCCAAGAAGCACCTGAGGTACGTATTGAATTAATGCAACGTACCAACCATCGTACTGTTCCACAAATTTTTATCAATGATCAATTCATTGGTGGTTTTGATCAACTTTATGCTTTAGAGCGTGAAGGTAAGCTAGACCAACTACTTAATAACTAACTTTTCTAATCCAAAACACTAAGGAACACACAATGAGCGAAGAACAACAAGCCGCACAACCACAACTTGCGCTTGAACGTATTTATTTAAAAGATGTTTCTTTTGAAGTTCCAGGGGCACAAGTCTTCACTAAAGAATGGCAACCTGAGCTTAATATTAATTTGTCATCTGCTGCCGAACAACTTGATCCGACACATTACGAAGTATCTCTAAAAGTTGTTGTCACTGCAAACAACGCAACTGAAACTGCGTTTATTGTTGATGTCACTCAAGCAGGAATCTTTCTATTAGATGGTGTCGAACAAGAACGTTTACCTTATGTTTTAGGTGCATATTGTCCGAATATTTTATTTCCATTCCTGCGTGAAGCAGTCAATGACTTGGTAAGCAAAGGCAGCTTCCCACAATTATTATTAAGTCCAATCAACTTTGATGCTGAATTTGAATCCAATATGCAACGTTTGACAGAACAAGCGGATGCGGCTGGTCAGGCCTAGATTATTTTAATACACGCACAACCACAGTTTTTACTGTGGTTTCTTTTTATCTGAATTATACTTTTTAATACTCATGTTTAATTTGCCTGTTTATGTCAATGATTAGTCGCAGCTTATTATTTATTCTTGGCACAATCCTGTTTTTGAATGGCTTTGTTCTGATCCTAATGGGTAAAATCCATTTGGGTACGATTTTACCCTTGTTAATTGGTATAATTTTTTTATGCCATGGTTTTACTTGGTCGTGGCTACAAACTTATTTACGTTCACATCCAGCTTTAAGAAATTTTTGGTGCGGAATCTGGATATTATTTTTTCTCTGGTGCATCACTTTTTTTGGCTTTGTCATGCTGGTTGCACAAAAAATTAGTGATCATCATCGTTTTATCCAGCCTCCAAAAGCAATTATTGTTCTAGGTTCCGGTGTTCAAGGTGACCAACCTAGTCCAACCCTTGCCAAACGACTTGATACCGCAGCAACCATCGCGCAGCAATACTCAGATATTCCGATAATCGTCAGCGGCGGGCTGGGTTTTTCTGAACATTATAGTGAAGCTGAAGTCATGGCGAACTATCTACATCATCAATATCAAATTCCATTACAGCGTATAGTACAAGAAAATCAAAGTACCAGCACTGACCTTAACTTCAGAAATAGTCAGATGATTCTAAGTAGATATCAGCTTGATTTATCTTCACCAATTGCTGTAGTTACCAGTGATTTTCATACCGTTAGAGCCGCAGCAATTGCCAAGCAACAGGGTTATCAACATGTTGAGATGATTAGCGCGCCTACACCCAAGGCAACAAGCTTTAATGTCTGGTTAAGAGAATATTTTGCCTATATTAGTGGTTGGATACTTAACGAATATTAAATCATGTGCCAGATTTCTGGCACATTGTATTACGATCCAGCTAATGCTTTGGCAATCGAGTCAACCAGCTGCATGGCAATGTCTTTTTTAGCTGCTTTTTCCAATATACGCTGTGGTAAATGGTATTGTTCGGCAAAAAATACCGTCATGGCATTTTCATCAGAAGCAAAACCGATATCACTTCTTGACACGTCATTACAAGCGATCATATCCAGTTTTTTGGCTTTTAATTTTGCTTTCGCATATTCTTCAATATTTTGTGTTTCTGCAGCGAAACCAACCATAAATGGCCGCTGTTGTTGCTGTGCAATCGTTGCAACAATATCAGGATTTTTGATTAAGCTTACTGTTAGCTCATCTCCTGCTTTTTTGATTTTATGTTCTGCTACGTGTGCTACACGGTAATCTGCAACAGCGGCGGTAGCAATAAAAACATCACAGGCTTCAACCAGTTGCAGACTCGCTTCTAACATTTCCTGAGCCGTTTGTATCTGGATACGCTGCACACCATTGGGTGTATTCAAACTTACGGGGCCGGAAATCAAAGTTACTTTTGCTCCAGCAGCATAACAAGCTTCTGCAATTGCAAATCCCATTTTCCCTGTACTATGGTTAGAAATATAGCGCACAGGGTCGATCAGTTCACGTGTAGGCCCAGCCGTAATCACAACATTTTTTCCAGCCAGTAATCCAAACTTTTCAGAAATATCGCGCTCAGCCTGAGCAAAGAAATCATTTACTGCAGCTGCAATCTGTTCAGGTTCTGCCAGACGTCCCAAACCGACATCACCACATGCCTGTTCACCAGCTTCCGGCATAACAATATGAACACCATCTTCAACCAGTGTTGTTAAATTCCGTTGTGTCGATTTGGCAGCCCACATTTGTTGATTCATCGCTGGTGCAACCCATACAGGTGCTTTACTGGCCAGATAAATAGTACTCAGTAAATCATCAGCTAGACCATTGGCACATTTGGCAATACTGTCACAGCTTGCCGGTGCAATCAGTAATAAATCTGCCCAGCGAGCCAGTTCAATATGACCCATACCAGATTCTGCTTCAGCATCCAGCAATTCAGTATGCACCGGATATCCGGATAAAGCCTGAAAAGTCAACGGAGTAATAAAGGCTTGTGCGCCATGGCTCATCACCACACGGACATCAAAACCATAATCCTTTAAACGACGAACTAAAATCGCACTTTTATAGGCAGCGATTCCACCTGTAACACCCAGCACAATACGGCGAGTTTGTAGGGCTTTGGCTTCTAGCTTCATTACAATCCCTGGTTCTTGCAATGGCGCTCACAATAACATTAAATACCTTCAAGCCCAAGTAATTACTAAACAAGCCACATTACTTTTTTTATCAATGCCAAATTTATTCACAAGATATAAATAATTGTGTTATAGGTTAATTTTTTCTAAGCTTTTAATTATTTCAGCGAAATTTACAATACGAATATGAGCAACCCAATTAAACACTGGCCAACACAGGAACGTCCTCGGGAACGTTTATTATCGCAAGGTGCTGATGCGCTTTCAGATGCAGAATTATTGGCAATTTTTTTACGCACAGGCTATCAACAACACAGTGCTGTGAGTTTAGCCAGACAATTATTAACTCATTTTGGTGGACTTAGACAAATCTTGGATGCCAGTATTGACGAACTCACCGAATTTAAAGGTATCGGTTCCAGTAAGTATGCATTGTTATTGGCAAGTAAAGCCTTGGCTCAGCGTTATTTACAGCAACAACTTGAACTCAGCGCCAATTTACAGAATTCGACACTGATTATTGATTTTCTAAAATCAAAATTACGCAGTGAACGACAAGAACTTTTTGCAGTTTTATTGCTGGATCAACATTGTCAATTACTTGAATTTGAAATTTTATTTCGAGGTACATTTCAACAATGTTCGGTATCTACTCAGGACATTGTCCGCTTTGCTTTACAAAAAAAGGCCTTTCATTTGATTGCTGTTCATAATCATCCTCAAGGTCATGCTTTGCCTTCACCAGAAGATTTGACTTTTACTGATAAACTCAGCTCGGCGTGCCAATTACTGGATTTACACTTGGCGGATCATTTTATTATCAGTCACAATGATTATTTCTCCTTTGCTGAACAGGGAATTCTAGCCAAGGCAAAAGCATGATAATATCTATTCACTTACTCCTGATCGATTGACATATTCGAGAACCCATGATCGTTCGTCATACTACCAATACATTTAAAATGTTATTTTCATGGCGGGGAACTTTATTACCCAAAATTCTACCGCCACTGGGGTTTGTGATGCTGCTCTCTACAATTATTGGTGGCCTGGAATATAACAATATCTATCATTTCCCTGAATTACCACTGATGGCCTTTACTCTTATTGGTCTTGTCTTATCCATTTTTTTAGGCTTCAAAAATGGTGCTTGTTATGATCGCTGGTGGGAAGCCAGAAAACTTTGGGGCATATTAATCGCAACCTCACGACATCTCGATCGTGATTGCCGTATCCTGACACAGGCAAGGCGTGAGCGTGCAATTGAACAAGTGATTGTATTTGCGAATGTATTACGGGATCGCTTACGTCAACAGACTAATCAACCTGCTGCATTAAATGAAGTGATTGGCATGAGTGAAGCACAATTACGACAGCTCTATCAGCATGTCAATGTACCACAATATACTTTAAGTCTGATTCAATGGGAATTTATGCAGGCATTAAAGGAAGGTGAAATTTCTGATATCTGTTATGCACAGCTTAATCAACACGTACATGAATTAAGTTTAATGCATACAGGTTGTGACCGTATTGCAACCACACCGATTCCTTTTGCCTATTCTGTGCTGCTTAACCGTACTGTTTATGGATTTTGTATCTTATTACCATTTAGCTTAGGTGCATTATTAGGCTTAGCAACACCTCTTGTGGTCGGATTACTGGCTTATACTTTTTTGGGTCTTGATGCATTAAGTACAGAAATAGAAGAACCTTTTGGCACACAAAGCAATGATTTACCACTAGACTCCATGGTGCGTAATATAGAAATTGACTTACTAAGTAGTCTTGGCCGCCCCACACCACCGCCTATCCAAGCAGAAGATCACAATTTGCTATAGAATTTTTTGATCACTACATTATGATGGCTGGTTTCATCTTGATGTAATCTCCCATGAAATTCTGGCAATCATTAAAAAATCTAAAACTTAGCCTGAATAGCTATCTTGCTGTTGCTTCTTGTTGGTTAGGGCTAGCACTAAATTATCGATTATTTGAACACTTATCCGAACTGTCTGCCTTTCAGGGCATTTGGCTATATTTATTTAATCTGGGCATGGGTTTTTTGCTTATCGGTTACATGTATCTCTGTTTAACCCTTCTGTTATGGCATTGGAATGCAAAGTGGTTATTGGGAATTATCTTAATCATTGCCAGTTTAAGTAGCTATTTCTGTAATAGTTTGGGGATCGGTATCGATGCCTTACAATTGCAAAATGCTTTACAAACCAATCATAGTGAAGCCTTTGATTTATTAAGCCCTGATTTTGCACTCTGGCTCATTTTATTGGTGATACTTCCAGTCGCACTCTTTAGTCTAATTCAAATTAAAAAAACATCATTTAAAAATCTTATCGTGAGTAAAATGCTTTCTATTTTGCTCATATTATCTTGTAGTGCCGTCATCATTTTTAGTTATTACCTAGAACTATCATCAATTTTTCGTGGGCATCGAGAGTTACGTAATTTTATCAGTCCTCAGAATACCATTCATGCGATCTGGTCTTACCATAAAAAATTGAGTCATCAAAGCAAAGGACCTATTGCCAATTATGGTACTGATGCATCTCACAATACCAACTATACTGCTAAGCATCCTCCTAAACTCATGGTGTTGGTTGTCGGTGAAACTGCTCGTGCAGAAAGTTTTTCATTAAATGGTTATTCAAAAAACACCAATCCTGAGTTAAGCCAATTACCGATTATTAACTTTCAGCACGTTACATCCTGTGGAACCGAAACGGCAGTATCTGTGCCCTGTATGTTTTCAGGTATGCCAAGACTTAATTATGATGAAAGAACAGCTTATACCAGAGAGAATTTACTGGATGTATTAAAACGTGCCGGATACCACGTCACTTGGATTGACAATGATTCTGGCTGTAAGGATGTTTGTGATCGTGTTCATAATTATGTCATTCCAACAGCACTCCAACAAAAATACTGTCAGGATGGTGAATGCCTTGACCAAATTTTAGTGGAATCATTACAGCTTTATTTGAAACAAATTCCAATAGATGATCAACAACCACAAATTATTGTTTTACATCAAATCGGCAGTCATGGACCAGCATATTACAAACGTACACCTGCAAATTTTCAGCACTTTCAACCAATATGTAACACCAATAATATTCAGGATTGTTCACGGGAATCCTTAATCAATGTCTATGACAATACCATTATTTATACAGATCATGTATTAGCGAGTATTATTCACGTTCTGGAAAATGATCCTCATCATTACCAAAGTATGTTGTGGTATTTATCTGATCATGGCGAATCTACTGGAGAACATGGTTTATATCTACATGGCGCACCTTATTTTATGGCACCAAACCAGCAAACACATATCCCAATGATAATGTGGTTATCACAGCGCTGGAAAACCAATAATCCAGATCATGAAAATTGCCTAAATCGACAAACTCAGCAGGCTTTAAGTCAGGATAACTTATTTCCAACGCTATTAAGCTTACTGGATGTCGATAGTCATATTAAAAATCCTACATTGGATATGTTACAACAATGTCAGCAGCATCCATAAAAAAACCACCGATATCATCAAATATCTGTGGTTCTAGCTTTAACTCAAGTCCGTGATTATTTCACGGCATCGCCCCAGGCAGGAATAACAGCTTGCATCAATGGCTTAAGCAATTTTAGCGAACAAGCAAAGACCTGACCATTATGGAATGATTCTTGCCCACCACGAGCATCAACGACGGTTCCGCCTGCTTCACGTACCAATAACTCACCAGCAGCCAGATCCCAAGGTTTTAAATTCACTTCAAAATAACCATCAAAACGACCGGCAGCGACATAAGCTAAATCCAGTGCAGCAGAACCACCACGGCGGATATTGGCACCAGCTTTAGTGACAGCAAGCAATGAGGCAAAGTGTTGTTCAGCATAAGACACCACTTCTTCACCACGTAATGCTTTAAACGGATGACCTACTGCCAAAAAACTATTATCAAGCGTATCACGAATATTAACCCGAATACGGCGCTGATTTAACATGGCACCACGACCACGACTAGCAGAAAATAACTCATCACGCACAGGATCATAAATGACCCCGTGTTGTGTTACGCCTTTATGTTGAACTGCAATTGAAATACAAAAATGTGGGAAACCATTAATAAAATTTTGAGTACCATCTAAAGGATCAATCACCCAGCACCAATCTGCATCGTGACCTTTACCTTCTTGAAAACCAAACTCTTCACCAAGATAACTATGATTTTTGTAACTACGTTTTAGGGTATCAATGGTGAGCTGTTCAATATAGCGATCCACCCGAGTAACTGGTCCATCAATGCCTTTTTCTTCAATTTGTAAATCGAGCATGTGACGATTTTTATGTGCTTTTAAAAGCTCCTGACCAACAATTTGTGCTGCACGAGCAGCCATGACCACCATAGGTTCCATGGATCACCTAACCCTAATAACGAAATTTGATAAAGAATAATGCGTATAGCTTGTCTATTCTAACAAATTTCAGCATCTATGGTCATTAAATTTTTAAGTTATTATGCATGAGCAATAAATGGCTGAGGTTTTTTTAAAGCCTGCCAATACTGTAAAATTTGCTGCAAAATTCCTCGTTCATCCAGTCCAACACTGGCAAGCATTTGCTGATGTGTTGCCTGATGGAGAAATGAATCTGGTAAACCAATATTACAGACAGGAATTTGTTTTTGATGCTGAGCAAGCCATTCATTTACTGCGCTTCCTGCACCAGCCATCACCGCATGCTCTTCAACTGTCACCAATAACTGACTATCAGCAATACAATGTGCAATCATTTGCCCATCAAGTGGTTTGACATAACGCATATTCACCACACGCACATTCATTTCAAATTGCTGATACAGCTGTTTTGCAACGTCCAGTGCAGGATATACCCGACTACCGAAAGCCAAAATACTGATTCGCTCTACATCATGACCATATTCAGCCACAACTTCAGCTTGACCTATCGGCAATTCTGTCAACTGTTGCTGAATTTCTACCCCAACACCGGTTCCTCGAGGATAGCGTACTGCTGCCGGTCCGTGGTACAAATATGCAGTATGTAACATTTGCCGACATTCATTTTCGTCTTTTGGCGCCATAATTACTAGATTTGGCACTGTACGCATATAAGCATAATCGTAGGCACCGGCATGTGTTGGACCATCTTCACCGACCAAACCGGCACGGTCAATTCCAAAAGTCACATCCAGATTCTGTAATGCTACATCATGAATTAACTGATCGTAACCACGCTGTAAGAATGTTGAATAAATTGCAACGACTGGTTTTAGACCTTCGCAGGCCATACCTGCAGCCAAAGTAACTGCATGC
Organism: Acinetobacter qingfengensis; assembly: GCF_008693185.1. Lineage (GTDB taxonomy): Bacteria > Pseudomonadota > Gammaproteobacteria > Pseudomonadales > Moraxellaceae > Acinetobacter > Acinetobacter qingfengensis. The sequence goes on along the minus strand of NZ_VXKN01000006.1, from coordinate 11,926 downwards.
TGCTCTGCAATTGCTACATCAAAAAAACGATCTTTAAATTCCTGAGCAAATTTAACCATTCCAGAGCCTTCGCACATGGCTGGTGTAATTGCCAATAAACGTGAATCCTGTTTGGCTTCATCACACAACCAGTCACCAAAAACATCGGAATATTTTTTAAGTTTTTTTATTGGTGTTTTTACTGGAGATAAATTAACTTTAGCAATTGCATGGTAAGTAATCGGATCAGCTTCTGCTGGTGCGAAGCCCTTACCTTTTTTAGTATATACATGAATCAAACGTGGTCCTTTACGCTTTTTCACAGCCTGTAGTACTTGAATGAGATGTTCGATATTATGCCCATCAAAAGGTCCATAATATTCAAAACCAATCGCCTTAAACAGGTTGTCTGCAGCATCTGTTGCTGCTTCATGCAATCTTGAAGTATAACTCCACTCAGGATGTGGCAATACTTCTGCCTCGCCTTGTATATTCAAGGTCACAAAATGACCACTTTGCCAAATTGCTGCCAGATGTTTGGCAAAACCACCTGTACTTTGCGATATAGACATATCATTGTCATTCAATACAACCATCATATCGGCATGATGGGCAACAGCATCATTCATCGCTTCAAATGCCATTCCGGCAGTCATGGCACCATCACCTACTACTGCAACAATTTCTCTTGATTGTTGTTGGTAGCGTGATGCTAGCGACATTCCTAACCCAGCAGAAATCGCCGTAGATGAATGCCCAACACCAAAAGTATCATATTCAGATTCTTCTCTTGCAGGAAATGCAGCTAAGCCGTCTTTGGCACGAATTCGGGTTAAAGCCTCTCGTCTACCTGTCAAAGCTTTATGTGCATAAGCCTGATGACCAACATCCCATAATAAGCGATCATAAGGTGTATTTAGACAATAATGCAGGGCAATAGTTAATTCGACAACACCCAGATTTGCACCAAAATGACCACCACTTTGCCCTGCTGCATACAGTAAAAATAAACGTAATTCATCCGCCAGCGTTTTTAACTGCCTTACAGATAGCAGACGCAATTGTGCGGGATAATCTACGCTATCTAATAGAGGAGTATTCGGACGTTGTGTAGGAATCTCTGTATACAACATGTGGACGAAGCCTTCGATATACCTTGCAATTTCAGCTAGGAAAGTTGATGTCATGTCATGACGGCATCATTGTGTAACCACCATAACGAAAACTGCAATTTAAATTGCAAAGTAGCAAAAAAGAATAGTGAATTATCCTGAATCTTCACTGTATTTATCAACCTTTATTATGGGCTTTATACAAAAAAGATCATGAGATTGCACAAAATATGCTAAGCAATTCTAGTAACTTTAACACATTACGCTATACTTAATCGTTGTTTTTAATGCATTGATGAGTATTTTACCGTGTCAATTGAATTTGTGGCTAGCTCAAATCTTCCTACCGCTCATGGCGATTTTAAGATCAGCGTATTTCAGGATCCCGTGACAGGAGAAGAACACGTTGCGCTTTCAAAAGGACTGGAATTACCCAATCCAAATCCTGCTTTGGTTCGTATTCACTCAGAATGCCTTACTGGTGATGCATTTGCCTCATTAAAATGCGATTGTGGTCCGCAATTGCATGCAACAATGGAACTTATTCAGAAAGAAGGCCGAGGTGCGATTTTGTACTTACGTCAGGAAGGCCGAGGTATTGGTCTCACTAATAAAATTCGTGCCTATGCTTTACAGGATCAAGGACATGACACCGTAGATGCCAATCTGTTACTTAATCTTCCTGCTGATGCACGCCGTTACGATATGTGTAATATCATGCTACAACATCTTGGAATCGAAAAAGTTAAATTAATTACAAACAATCCACTTAAAATCGAAGCATTAAAATCTCTTGGCATTAATGTTAGTGAAAGAGTGCCTTTGGTCGTTGGTGTAAACCCCCTAAACGAGCAATATTTAAAGACTAAAAAAGAACGTATGGATCACATGTACTGATATCAGATATATTATATTGGTGCTATACAATATAAATAGATTGAATAACAAACTTTAAAAGCACTTTTTGCAATATAGAAGAGTGTCGGTAATCTCAATCAATTTTTAAAAAAGTATAGAAAAAACCCTTACTTTTTTTATGCATTTATGCTTTGATGTATTGTAATTAATCATAACAAAGGTGATTCAATATGCAACACCCTACTTCTGCTGACATTCAACGTGTGCGTGAATTTTTATTAGATCTACAGGCACGGATTTGTGCAGGACTAGAACAACAGGAACAAGCTGGTGGTGGGAATGCAAAATTTATTATAGATGATTGGCAACGTCATGAAGGTGGCGGTGGACGTTCCCGTATTCTACAAGAAGGTGTTGTAATTGAAAAAGGTGGTGTGATGTTCTCCCACATTGACATTGCACAATTGCCACCATCAGCAACCGAACGTCATCCAGAACTTGCTGGAACACAGGCGCAAGCATTAGGGGTTTCATTAGTCATTCATCCCAAAAATCCGAATGTTCCCACATCACATGCTAACGTACGTTTATTCGTAGCACAAAAAGAAGGACAAAAACCAATCTGGTGGTTTGGTGGAGGTTTTGACCTAACACCTTTCTATGCCAATGATGAAGATTGTACTGCTTGGCATCAAAAAGCACATGATCTGTGCGAACCGTTTGGTGATGATGTGTATGATCGTCATAAAAAATGGTGTGATGATTATTTCTATCTAAAACATCGTGATGAACAACGTGGTATTGGTGGTCTGTTTTTTGATGATTTAAATGAATGGGACTTTGAAACTTGCTTTAAATATATACAGGCTGTGGGCAATGGCTATCTGGAAGCAATTTTACCAATCTTCCAAAAAAATCAGGATAAACCTTATACCGATGAACAACGTGAATTTCAGCTTTATCGTCGTGGGCGTTATGTAGAATTTAACCTTATCTATGATCGGGGTACAATTTTTGGTTTACAATCCGGTGGACGCACAGAATCAATTCTTGTAAGTTTGCCGAATCTAGTATCATGGGCGTATCGCAAAGAGTGGGATGAACATTCTGCTGAAAAACGTTTGACCGATTATTATCTAAAACCAAGAAACTGGTTGAGTTTGAATATCCAGTAATTTATTGCTATCGCCAAAATTTTGGATAAGGTTTTGGCGTTTTTCTTAGAGAGAATAATCACTTCTAATAATGTCTAAATTACATTTTTACCATTACATGATAATTGGATTAAATTATTATAAAAACTAAAATGACCATGTAAAAACTGTCTGATCGTGAATAATAACAATACGTTCTAGTTGATCAAAGGTTTTTTCTACAACAGATTTGGTTGGTATATTACATATATTACCAACATACGCCATTGTATCTTTAAAATCATATCGTGTGATTCTAATTTCAATTTCGGTCATAAATACATCCACTCCTTCTTTTCCTACTTTATTTAGATTCTTCAAATATACATTCTCAGAGATATTTAAGATAATCAGAAAAGCGATATATTTACCCTCTCTTGCAAGTGCTGTAATTTCTGCATTTCTGGCAAATTGAATAAAATTATCAATTGCTTGTTGTGGTGTAAACAAAAATCCTAGAGCCATACCCACTTCCCTCTACACAATACACGCTGTTTTGCTTTTTTCAATTTCACTACATAATCAAACATTAATTTTTATTTAAAAATTAAACCCCTACATTTTTCAAATATAACAAAACACAAACTTAATTAAAAAATCCTAAAATGGGATTATTCTAAAATAGGATAAAAATGTCAAGTCACTTTCAACAGTCTTGACGTCGACATGAAGACGATTTATCAACAACGTTATCAAATCTTGATAGATTGCTTAATTGCAGCAAGAAAGCAAGCCAGAATGACACAGACTCAAATTGCACATCAATTAGGTAAACCTCAATCGTATATTGCAAAAATTGAAGGTAAAGATAGAAAACTTGACATCATAGAATATATTGAAATTTGTGAGGCATTAAATATCCAACCGTCTGAAGTACTAAAAATCATTGAAAAATAATATGTAATTATAGAAAAACTTGCTTATCTTTCATAAATCCGCATAATTTTTATCATCTGGATGTCTTACGAAATTTCTTGTTTTCTGTAATGATATGATGCATAACAAGTAAATGAAAGAATCACTTCTTCTTTCGTAAGTTGCTAAATTAATATCAAACTTTAAATGATACAGCGTATTATGATCAAAAAATTTGCCGTAGTGGGTAATCCAATTGCACACTCTCGCTCTCCGGAACTACATTTAGCCTTCGCTCAAAAAACAGCGATTAATCTTAATTATGAAAAAATTCTTGCACCGTTAGATGGTTTTGCGAAAACAGTAACAGAATTCTTTAAACATGGTGGTTGTGGCTTAAATATTACTGTTCCATTTAAAGAACAAGCGTTTGCTCTATGTGATGTTCTTACCGAACGCGCCCAAATTGCCAAGGCTGTAAATACGCTGTGGATGCAGGATGGGCAACTTTACGGGGATAATACCGATGGTCAAGGTTTGGTTATTGCTCTGCAAGCACAGGGATGGCAACTATCTAAAAGTAAAATCCTAATTCTGGGTGCGGGTGGCGCCACACGTGGCGTAATCTATCCTTTGGCTCAAGCTGGTGTTGCACATATTACGATTGCTAATCGCACTTTGGTCCGTGCACAACAACTAATTACGGATGTCAAGCCATTTACACCAGCACTCTCTCTATCCGCCATTGCATTAGATCAATTACAAGGTGAATTTAATATAGTCATTAATGCTACATCTGCGAGTTTATCTGGTGAACCTTTAAAACTTCCTGAAACTTTACAATTTCAAGCCGCTTATGAAATGGCCTATGGCAAAGCATCAAGTTTCATTGAACAAGTAAAAGAACAAAATTTACCCGTTGCAGATGGTTGGTCAATGTTAGTCGGCCAAGCAGCCGAATCTTTTAAACGATGGAATGGGTGTTCCCCTGATATTCAGGATCTTTTATTTCAAACACCTACAGTATAAAAAAGCCTAAATACCCTAATCAATTAAGAGTTAAACAAACTTTTAAAACATTTCATCTGATTTCATTCATTGCGAAATCAGATGAATATTTAATGCTTATTTCTTTAAAAATAATTGATACACTTGCTTATAGGCCTTAGCATTCAAATCATCTAATTGCCCGCTATTAAGAGTTTTTAATCTTTGTGTATCAATTGTTTGTGTTTTTAAATCTTGTGCAGCGATTTCACCAATTGTATTTGCAAAGATTTTAGACTGTTTCTGGTAATTTTCATTATCCGAAACCCCATAGTCTTGCTGATCTAATTTTTCATACAAATTCGCAAAAATTTGAGCATTGGTTTTACCCTGTTTGCGTAATTTTAGAAAATCATTATGTAGTTGGCGTTCTTGATATGCCTTATGAACAATATCCTCAATACTGTACGCAAGGTAAGTAGGAATATAGTAATTCGTCACAGCATCTGTACCCAGTTGTTGTGAATATTTTTGTTGTTGGGCAGTCAACGGCCATTTTTTATCTTTGGCCACGCTAAATGCTTCCACATCAACAGCAAGTTGTAAATCCTTCATATCTTGAGTATTTTCAGGCTGTTCATCTCCTTCCAGCAACATACCATACAGTAATACAGTACGATATGTTTCAAATGCACTTTGATTTTTACTCACTAGATTTTGGGCTAAGCGTTCATAGCGTTGCTGGTTACCCCATGTCTTACTATTATCGTCCTTGGAAGATGTATCTTTCGATAATTTTTCACCAAGTTTTAAAATACTTTGATCATTTGCTGCTTGATCAAATGGGACAGCTTCTTTTAAAGCTTTTTGATCAATTTTGGCAGAACCATAACTATGAATGTTCATATCAAATTGACCAGAGAAGTTTTTGATCCCTAGCTGTTCCAAACCTTTAAAATCATAGTTCATTTGAGAACGAATTAAACGCCCTTTTGCATCCAATACGATGTCATTGGTAAATTCATTCCCTAATAAGAGTTGTAATTCCTCTGAACCTGATTTTGCCGCCTGAATTAAAGCGTTATAAGCTTGTGGATTATCCAATACAATTTTTTGTAATTGCTTGGCAGTAATTAATTGATCAGATTTATACTGATCAAATGCTTTTAATGCTGCGAAATACTGGAGATAAATATCATCAGTGGCATCTGGCTTGGCTTCCACACCAGAATCGTGATCTACTGCTTCGTCTATATTTTCTTCATCTAAATCCAGTGAAGAAATAGCTGTAGTTAGTCGTAGATAGGCTTGATCTGCATCATTCTGCTCATGTAATACAGCATCAGTAAGTTTATCCGTATTGACAGCCCCGGTAATTGGCTGACCGGTTTTCATTAACTGGGTTAGGTTAAAATCAAGAGGAGTTTTTCCATCTCCCAAAACCAAAGTTTTTTTCAAATAATTCTGATTCAAATAGAAAAACAAACTGTATTGTGCCATCAATTCCTGATAGGTAGAGTGATAACGGATCTTTTGTACACCGCCAGCCTGTTTATCTTGTGCAGATAATGCAATATGTTGGTAATCATTTTCTTGCGCCAAAGCAGCATTAGTCAACAAATACTCACGTAAAAATTGTAGTAAGGGTTTAGTATCCACATTTGCTTTTGCTAAAAAATCTGCATAATCAAAAACGATATATCGACCATCATATTTTGGATCGGTTGTAATAGGTGACAATGCTGAAATATCTGCATAAGCCTTAGAATTATTCAGATCCAGTGCCAAAGGAAAAACCATCCAGCCTTGTGCATTTTTTGCCTGATAACCAAATTTAGGATTTAAACTGAGTTGGCCATGCTTAAGGTCAACTACCCCATCAAAACTCATATAATAACGCTGCATAAATACCTGTATGACTTTATTCAGACGTTCTGATTTTGTATCGGAAGATGTTTCAGTACCTTTTTCCAGACCTTCACGCATCCACTGACGCTCAATTTCTGTCAAATTATTTTGCTGTGGAAATGCCTGAGCAAATAATTGCAATCGCTGCTGACGATCCACATTTTGTTCAGTTGAAACATTATTTTTTGTATCGGGTTGTAGTTCTGCATTAAAACGTATTTTTCCGTCGAATGCATAACTTTGTTTAGATACCAGTTGTTCATAGCCGTGATAAACCTGTTGGTTTAATGCAACTTTTTGTTGATTAATCGATTGACTTGCACAGCCCACCATACCCAAGCTCAATAATGCAAATGTTAATATTTTAAGTTTCATTGACGCACCATATTTTAGAATTAAATTATCCTGTTGCCATTATTCTTTAAAAGAAAAAGCAGCATAAAACATAAATAAATTAACATAATAATTCTATTGTAATTGTGTTGCTATTCGCCTTTCTGACAATAGTTTTATGCGCTATTATCAATGTTATTCACATCAAAATATGAATAATGAAAAAGTATAAATGAATAATGATTAGATAGGACGCTACCATGCCAGTATATAAAGCCCCATTACGTGACATCCGTTTTCTAATGAATGAAGTGTTTGATTTCTCATCACACTACAAGACATTATCCAATAGCGATCTGGTTGATGCCGACACAATTGACATGATTTTAGAAGGCGCCGCAGATTTTTGTGAAAATACCTTGTCACCACTTTATCAATCTGGCGACAGTGAAGGCTGTCATTGGAATAATGGCGATGTGACCACGCCTAAAGGTTATAAAGAAGCTTATGATCAATTCGTTCAGGGAGGCTGGCAAGGCTTATCCTATCCTGAACAATACGGTGGACAAGGTTTACCGTTATCATTAAACATCATCAAATCCGAGATGATGGGAACGGCAAATTGGTCATTCACCATGTACCCCGGTTTAAGTATGGGATGTATGAATACCATCCTGGAATTTGGTACAGAACAACAAAAAAACACCTATATGCCTCATCTTGTTGCCGGCACATGGAGTGGCACTATGTGCCTGACAGAACCACAATGTGGTACAGATTTAGGACAAGTCAAAACCAAAGCAGAACCTCAATCAAATGGTCACTATAAAATATCAGGTACAAAAATCTTTATTTCTGCCGGTGAACATGATCTGACCGAAAATATTGTTCACATCGTATTGGCACGACTACCCGATGCACCAAAAGGAACAAAAGGAATTTCCCTATTTATTGTACCTAAATTTTTACCAACAGAAGATGGCCAAATTGGCGAACGTAATGCGGTAAATTGTGGTTCTATCGAACATAAAATGGGAATCAAAGCATCTGCAACAGCCGTACTGAACTTTGAAGAAGCAACAGGATTCCTGATTGGAGAACCCAATAAAGGCTTACATGCCATGTTCACTTTCATGAATACAGCCCGCTTAGGAACAGCCGTTCAAGGCGTTGCCCATGCTGAACTTTCTTTTCAAGGTGCATTACCTTATGCACGGGAACGCTTATCCATGCGAGCATTATCCGGAAAAAAAGATCCAGATAAAGTCGCCGATGCCATTATCCATCATGCCGATGTACGCCGTATGCTATTAACCCAAAAAGCTATTGCTGAAGGCGGACGTGCCATGATTTATTACACGGCACAAATTGCTGATAAAATGTCTGATGCCCTGGCACAGGGTGATCAAGCCAAATATCAAGAGTTAGATGCAACCCTTGGATTTTATACTCCGATTTTGAAAGGCTTTCTTACCGAAATGGGCTTTGAATCGGCAAATCAAGGAGTACAAGTTTTTGGCGGACACGGTTATATTAAGGAATGGGGAATGGAGCAAATCGTGCGAGATGCACGAATTGCCACACTGTATGAAGGAACCACCGGTGTTCAAGCTTTAGATTTACTTGGACGCAAAGTATTAATCGGTACTCGTGGTAAAATTATTGCTACATATACAAGTGAAATTCTTAAATTTTGTGGACAACATGCCCGAAACAAATATTTACGTCGTTTCGTCTGGGATCTGACAAAAATCTGTACGCAATGGGGATTATTAACAACACGTATCTGGCTAACAGCCCGAAAAGACCGTGACATTGTTTCCAGTGCCAGTGTAGATTATCTCATGTTTTCAGGCTATGCCATGATGGCTTACTTCTGGGCACAACAAGCAGCGGTTGCTTCAGATAAAATCGAAAAAGGTGATGGTAAGGAAAGTATCGACTTTTATAAAGCAAAACTCAAAGTTGCTAATTTTTACTTTGATCGATTGCTACCCCGCTCACAAGGACATGCTGAAGCCATGATGAATCCTTCACGTGGTCTAACTTCTCTAAAATCTGAACATTTTAGTTTTGATTATTAAACATACCCAAATTGTTATCTTCATTTCATTAGATTCCCCGGCTTACAGGGGAGTTTAGTGAAACTACTTAGTTCCCAATAATCATTAAAAAAGATGCCTTGTAGTTAATTATAATAATGTATAAAAATACAAAACATTTTGATTTTATTTCTATTCAAGAAATTTCATTAGAAATCTAAATTTTGGGTTAATCACAGCACTGTGATGCCTGATTTTTTACCATTTTGGAATTGGTTTGTTATATATTTCAATGATCGACTCGATTTATTTAATTCATATTTTTATCAAATCATTGGTGTTCTTTGGCAGTTCTCATATTACACAACATGAAAGATCTCTTGCTATTCGCAATATTTATTAGTGCCAGTTTTATGGGATCTGTGATATATGCGCAATAAATTACAAAAAATTCAACCCACTCCAAGTCCTAAATTTTCTGCATTACTTTTCACTTTTTATGCAATTACACAATTATTGAGACCATGGCTTACTTAATCATTTACTCAATTCTGTGAAACACTTTTAATTAGTTTTTCAATTGGGCTAATCGCATTATTAATGTGGGGTTTTATCTAGAGGTGGAAAATCTCAAAAATTTGAGTCTGATTTTATTACTTTGGAGCATCCATACTTATTATGTATATGCGAATTTATAGTGATCCATTACAATACACTATCTTGATTATTTAAGAGTATTGTCATTGGATCAAAGAACTTCAGGGCTACAAAGAGGTTTGAAAAACCGACACATTCAGCTCATTGCCATGGGTGGCGCAATTGGAACAGGATTATTTCTAGGATCTGCTGATATTATTAAATCAGCTGGACCTTCAATTATTCTAGGCTATGCGATTGGAGGTTTAATCGTTTTCTTAATCATGCGTCAATTAGGTGAAATGATCGTTGAAGAACCTGTTGCAGGCTCTTTTAGTCATTTTGCCTATAAATATTGGGGGAAATTTCCCGGATTTTTGACTGGTTGGAATTATTGGATTTTGTATGTGCTGGTTGCAATGTCTGAACTTACAGCCATTGGCAAATATATTAATTACTGGTGGCCTGATATTCCGGTCTGGGTATCAGCATTAATTTTTTTCCTATTTGTCACCCTTATTAATCTGACTAATGTAAAAATTTACGGTGAATCTGAATTTTGGCTCGCCATTATTAAAGTTTCTGCGGTCATTGCCATGATTATTTTTGGCTTATTTCTAGTTTTTAACCCAGCACAAGACTCCAATGCATCTTTTAGTAATTTATGGGCACATGGTGGCTTCTTTCCAAATGGATTTGAGGGTCTTTTTTACATGCTGGCATTCCTGATGTTCGCATTTGGAGGAATTGAACTAATCGGTATGGCTGCAGCCGAAGCGGATAACCCACAAAAAACCATCCCAAGAGCAATCAATCAGGTCATATTCCGTGTACTCGTCTTTTATGTAGGAGCATTAACAGTTCTACTCTCTTTAGTCCCATGGAATCAACTAAATCTTGGTAGTGGTAGTTTAGATAAAAGTCCATTTGTAATGATTTTTAGTCAGCTGGGAATTAACTGGGCGGCACATCTCCTTAACTTCATTATTTTAACCGCAGCACTTTCTGTATATAACAGCGGCATGTTTGCCAATAGTCGTATGCTTTATAGCCTCGCAAAACAAGGGAATGCTCCCAAATTATTCGCAAAAACCAGTACCAAAGGTGTACCCGTACCCGCTGTATTACTCTCTGCCATATTAATTTTTGGTTGCGTATTATTAAATTATTTTGTTCCAGAAAAAGCACTTGGACATCTTATGTATATTGTTGTGGGCGCATTAGTTTTAAACTGGGCAATGATTTCTCTTACCCATTTAAAATATAAGAAGTTTATAAATGCCAATAATATCAAGACTCATTATCCAGCTTTATTTTCGCCTCTAAGCAATTATTTTGTACTGGCATTTATCGCTTTGATTTTATATATCATGTGGACACAGGGATTCAAAGAATCTGTCATCATGATTCCTATATGGATTATCTTAATGTTTATCTTATTTAAAATATTAAATCCAAAAGCTGATTAAACATTCAACATTCTTTTCATTTATAAGAAGTTATTTCTTTGGAATGACTTTTTTTTCTTATCGTTTTACGTTACATTTAACAGCACTTTGCGCTTATAGCTTAACTGGATAGAGCAGTTGCCTCCTAAGCAACCGACGTGGGTTCGAGTCCCGCTGAGCGCACAACCTAATTTATAAGAATAAAAAATGATATATTTTTCCAAATTTTGAAAAATACAAAAACAAAAAGTTAACTATTAGATAATCCCAAATATTTTAATAAAAACTCACCTATAAAGACATATATACTCAATTTATTTTAAAACTATAAATAAGAAATCAATAGATACAATGAATGGTTTCACATGGAAGAACTAAAATATCGATCATGTTATCTGGAATCATATGCAAGGCTGAGGGAGTATTTAAAATATGGATTTTATTTGGATAAAAGAAGAACCCCCGGCAGGATGACTACCGGGGGTTAGAATAATGAGCTGGCGATGACTTACTCTCACATGGGTAACCCCACACTACCATCAGCGCGAAGAGGTTTCACTTCTGAGTTCGGTAAG
>NZ_VXKN01000005.1 GCF_008693185.1 Acinetobacter qingfengensis | reverse complement strand
TATGACTCCATTCTCATAGATGTATTACTTACTTCTTTATTGGGTTGATAAACATTCGCCATAAACGGAACATAGTTAAAATCACCAACCGTTAAACCATCTTCTTTTGCAAAGAAGCCGCTACCACTATTTCCAGCAAAATAATTACCACGACTACGATAAGCATAAGCTGCTAATAAATCAAAGTTATCCTGCTTTGTAGCAACAGCAACCCTAAATGCTTTATCTTCTAAATTATTTAAATCATTTCCTTTGGTTTCTGGCACGATTGCAGATAAAGGATCTGAGTAAACAGAACCCGTCCAGGCTATTCCTGTTTCCTCAACGACATCACGATAATCTTGTCCTGCATAAGATTTGGGAATACGTTCTTTTGTTGTATTCGTACTGCCCTCTAATTTAATCTCTATACCGTATTTTTCTCCTGGGCGGACAATATCATCAACCTGTAGTGTTGTTGCAGCTACCCCTCCTCCAATCCCTGTCCTTACATCCCTATTTAATCCAGAACCTTTTATAATTGAAATACTACTGATCAAATTTGGATCGATGTAATTTCGATTATTTGCTCCATTATAACCACGCCATACCGTTAAAGCCTGTTCTGTACCATCAATCGTTACCGGTACACGTCCTTCGCCCTGTACTCCCCGGATATTCGGATCTAAAGCACCACTATTGCGGGCATCACCACTATACACATTGGCCATACCTTTAAATAAATCAGATGGTGTAGTGCCTTTAAAACGTTCAATCAGGTCTTTTCCTGCGTAAACTGTACTGTAATTTTTATCATATACATCATCATAGCCTTGTGTATCCCGATCTTTCTGACCATAGATAACTAGAGGTGCAAGCTGGACTGCTTCTTGTTCTGTGCGCTGATCATTTTCTTGTTGTTCTATCTTATTATTGTTATTGGCAGCTTGGCTTGCATTTGTAGCAACCGGATGGGATGCCGTTGTTTGAGTCTGTGCTGTAAGAATTGGTGCATCACGCAGGATATAACCTGCCGGAGTCTTTTGGATCTGGAAAGGTTTTCCTGCCAGTAATTTTCCAAACGCATCTTCAACGCTATATTGCCCACTTAATCCGGCAACCTGATAAGCATTGGTTTTTTTGGCATCAACCAGTAAGCTAACGTTTGCTTGTTGTGCAACTGTATTCAGTGCATCAGTTAAACTACCTTGTTTTATTTGATACTGTGATGTTGTTGCCGGTGCAGCATAAACAGGGATAGCGGCCATTGAAGCAGCCAAAGCCATTGAAATACCAAGGCTTAATTGTTTGAGCGTTCGTTTAGGTTGATGATTTTGCATGCGATGCCCCGAGCAATCGATCAAATGATAATCATTTACCAAATTGATCTAAAAAAAATTCTTGTTCCTTATTTAATATGACGAATAGTGAAGCAAAAACACGCAAACAAATTTAAAAAAATTACAGAAAATTCATTTATTGTTTATTTTGTAAATTTATAGCCATTTTAACAGTATACTCATTTATGCTTTTGGAAACTATTAGACCTATACACTTTAAGAAGATAAGAGCTTGTTGCAAAAGGTAATTAATGCACAGAAAATACTGAATTTTGGGCATCAAAACGCCATGTACGGACAATTCTTAACTCACTAATACCTTTCATTCCAGCATCGAATGCACCAAATGGCATGGCTTTACGCACGGAGGCTTTAGCGGCTTCATCTAGAATCGGATTGCCAGAGCTGTCCAATAAATGTAATGCACGTAACCCACCCTGTGAATTAATAATGACCATCAAGCGCACTTCACCTGATAAATCCTGTTGTCTGGCTGCATCCGGATAATAGCGATTACCAAACATTTCAACTTTTTGTCGAAACCGATCCAGATACGCAGCCGAAGCATCTTGTTTGGCACTAATGCCTGTGACGGTTTTAATTCTTTGTTGTTTACTGTATATCTGCTGACGCTGTGCATACTGTGCTTCAATGCTGGCAATCATGGCAGCGCGGGCCTGTCGCTGGCTTTGAATTTCATCCTGTTGCTTTTTTCTTTGCTGTTGCTGCTGTTGTTTTTGCCAACTCAAGGTCGTCATCAACATTCGTTCTTCAAAACTTAATTGTTGTTTTTGTGCCAGTTGTTCTAGCATTTGCTGTTCTTCTTCGCCCATTGAGCTATCTGGAGCGTTTAATGGAATCGGTGTGGTCTGGGCATGAACCTGTTTAAGTTCGCCATCCCCTTTTTGATTGGCTTGTGCCAAAAGGTCAGCTTTTTCAATTTTTTCAGGAGTGAGGTGTACTGCAACTGTAACATCCTTAACTGAAGCCTCAGGTGAATGATTGACCACAAAATGAATGCTTAACAATATTGCATGACAAATCACCGCCAAACCCAATGCCAACAAAAACACCGGATCCTGCCACCACTTTCTGGAAATTCTAGTGAAGTTAAAGCTAGGCCAGAATTGCATTTTCATGTGACAGAACACACCCCTTTACCAAAAATTATTGAAAAAATCACATTTCTATTCATATAATTACTCAGCGATATAAACGGTTTTTCCCAAAAATCAATTGTTTTGATATGAGAAAGAACCTTGCTGATACAGTTAGTCACCTATTTTAAGCACAATACTCTATACTGAAAATATTTCTTTTTTCATTATTTACTTATCAGTTAGCATTAGCAATGGATCAGACAAGCACAATGGCGAATATTTTTTCTAAAATTACTTCTTCTGTACAGCAAATTTATCGACATGCTGAAGGGTTTATTGAGGAAGAAAGAGATTTTTCAATTTCTCAGAATATGCTCAATTCGGCCTTGCAACGTTACGTTACAGATAATGTGGGATTACTTAAAGATTTACATGCCGAAATTGATGAAGACTGGTTACGGTTATATGCCACAGTAGATGTCGCAGGAATTTATGCTGCCTTATCTGTAGATCTAAAACTGGTACAAATGGTCATTAATAAAAAAAGTCAGTTAATTGTTTTTGAGCAAATTAGCCCAACACAAATTATTGAGGCGCGCTTTGACAGTAAGTTTAAAAAATGGGGAACTCATGCGGCGTTATTTTTCTTTAGAAAAATTTTAGGAAAAGATCCTTTAGGGCCAATTTTACAGAAATATAATATTATCGATGTTAAACATGGATTGCTGTATCTGGATTTAAGTCGCTGGCTAAGTAAATTTGATGCTTTACGCAAATTTAATATTAATCATGGTGTGCTTAAACCCAAAGAACTGATTGTACATGCCAATGTAAATCTAGCGGCATTATTGAATCGGGATAAGGACGATATGCTGGAAATTATGGCCAAAGATCAGCAAAAGGATAATATAGAAGAAAAGAAAGTTGATACCGATAAACTCAACACTGAAAAAGCATTGCCAAATCAGGATTAATTATCCAAGATCGGTTTATAATATTTCACACCCTGATACATTTTATACATCGTAATTGATCTGAATGTTTTTTAAGGTAAAAGTTATCTCAACAAATTGAAAATAGAGGCTCGTATGAAAAATTTATCTGCTGTAGTCCGTGGCGTTGCTTTATCAACGATAACAGCAGCAGGTCTTGGTTTTGCTGTATCAAGTCACGCGCTTAGCCCTTTTCAAGCAACTTATCAATTTAGCTATAATAATAAGAACATGGGCGATGCCACACGCCAACTTTCCCGCAATGGCAATGTTTGGACCTATCAATTTAATGCCAAGATTCCACTTATCGGGAATGCCTCAGAGGTCAGTAAATTTTCTATTGGCAATGGTCGTATTCAATCTATCAGTTATAATCGCCAAACTAAAATTCTAGTACATTCAGATACTGTCAGCCTGAACTTTAAACCACAACAAAAACAAATTGTAACTTCTCGTAAAGGCCAACAACGCGTATTGACGTGGAAACCCGGCGTACTAGATGACCTTAATGCCGAATTACAGGTACGTGAGGATTTACAAAATGGTGGCATAAAATCCAGTTATCCGATTGCCAGTTATAAGGCAGTGGAAAATCGCCAATTTGTACGTCTTGGTGCCGAAAAAGTCAAAGCCGCAGATGGTAAAACCTATGACACTGTTAAAATTCGTTTAAAACATAGTAGTGATAAACGTAATACCTATTTCTGGATTGCACCAAGTCTGGATTATCTGCCAGTCAAAGTGACACATCAGGACGAAAAAACCAGTTATAGCCTGTTATTAAAGACACATGGCTAGATTTTTTTCAGAATTCCGGCATGGTGACTTGCTTTTTTAGAAAGGGTTTTTAAAATATGCCTTTGCTTTAAAAGCACCCGCCTTAGAGGATTTCTTCCGTGCATGCACTAGAACAAAAAATTCTGACCGAAGGTATTGTCCTTTCTGATCAGGTTCTAAAAGTAGATGCCTTTTTAAACCATCAAATTGATCCAAAACTGATGCAACAAATTGGTGTTGAATTTGCCCAGCGTTTTAAAGCTGCCGGGATCAGCAAAATTGTCACCATTGAAGCTTCAGGAATTGCACCAGCCGTGATGGCCGGTCTGGAACTTGATGTCCCGGTAATTTTTGCACGTAAATATCAGTCGTTAACGCTTAAAGATGATTTGTATCGTTCTAAAGTGTTTTCCTTTACCAAGCAAACCGAAAGCACCATTGCCATTTCAAAAAAACATATTGCTGCGGATGATCATGTATTAATTATTGACGATTTTCTGGCAAATGGTCATGCAGCTTTAGCATTGGTTGATCTCATTCAACAAGCAGGCGCAACTGTATGTGGTATTGGCATTGTGATTGAGAAATCTTTTCAGAGTGGTCGCCAATTACTGGATGAAAAAGGTTTTCATGTAGAATCCTTGGCACGAGTCAAATCATTGACTGAGGGTCAGGTCACTTTTGTAAGAGAAGAGAGCAATTAAAGCTCTCTTTTTTATGATAAAAATCGGTATTATTTTGCCAATTGTTGTACTAATTGTGCCAAGCGCTCACCCTGAATAATTGCCAATTTTTTTTCATCTTCAGAAATGTCCTGATCATGGCGGGGACCACTGACATGACTCACACCGTAAGGTGTGCCACCGGTCTTGGTATTAGATAATGCTGCGTGTTGATTACTCAACCCCATCATTAACATCCCATGATGTAATAATGGCAAATACATACTGAGCAAAGTCGTTTCCTGCCCGCCATGCATTGAGCCTGTGGATGTAAATACACTGGCAGGTTTGCCATGTAATGCGCCACTGAGCCACAGACTCGTGGTTTGATCCAGAAAATATTTAAGCGGACTGGCCATATTCCCAAAGCGGGTTGGACTACCCAGTGCCAAACCGGAACAATTTGCCAGCTCATCCAGCGTACAGTAAATATCTCCCTGTTCCGGAATGCTGGCCTGTGCTTGTGCCACTACCGGAAAAATCTCAGGAACAGTGCGAATTTTTACGTTTACACCCTGATTTTCAATTCCTGTAGCAATATGATGGGCAATTTTTTTTGTGCTGCCATATTTGCTGTAATACAGCACCAATACATAAGATTGTGTCATCTTCATTCACTAAATTACACGACTTACGTGAAATCATACGCAATTTTGAACAAGTAATGTTAGTCTATTTGCTTCAAGCCACTCAAATAATGAATTTAAAATGATGAGGACGCTCAATGCTCAATAAAATCAAAGCCTCAGCAATCTGGAAAAAACAATGGGTTCAATTTTTGCTGTTTGTCATTAAACGTTTCGAGGCAGATCGCTGCCGTGAACAAGCGGGTGCGTTGACCTATACCACACTGTTTGCTGTTGTCCCTATGCTGACCGTGTTTCTGGTTATTGTTTCTTCAATTAATGCCTTACAACCTGCTCGTCAGCAATTACAAGTCTGGATTTACAGTAATTTTTTACCCAAAAGTTCAATTGCTTTTGATAAGGCATTAGATGCTTTCACAGAGAAATCCAGCAATTTGACTGTTATTGGGATTATATTTTTATTTATTACCACAGTGATGATGCTTTCAAGTATTGAAGAGGCATTTAACCGCATTTGGCGAGTCCGACAATCACGTGGTGGTATTGTCGGATTTATGCGTTACTGGACGATTATTTCTTTGGGACCAATCATTCTCGGTACAGCATTCGTATTATCATCAACAGTAACCTCCATGAACTTACTCAGTAATACAGTTGAAGGTTATGAACTGGATTTTGCTTTTATTTTATCCGCGACTTCTTTCGCTCTAACCTGTATCGGGATTAGTTTATTGTATTGGACAATTCCAAATCGAAGTGTCCCGATCCGGTCTGCATTTATTGCCGGGATTATTACCGGCATTGTATTTACACTGATCAAACATTTATTCGGTTTTATCATGAGTAACTTCACCAGTTACCAGTTAGTTTATGGCGCATTTGCTGCCGTACCGATTTTTTTATTGTGGATTTATACTTCATGGGTTGTATTGTTATTTGGTGTAGAACTAAGCTATGGCATTACTGCCTTTCATTCTGATAAAACCATTACCCGTCATCCAATCCTCATGTTACTGGATATCTTAAATTTATTTTATCAAAAACAACAAGAAGGCAAGGCAGTCAAGGATGAGGAGGCATTGGATATTCTTGGTCGCGGAGAAATCGGTCGTTGGCCGTATTATATCGAGCTACTAGAAAAACAACATCTGATTGCCCGAACAGAAAATGATGAATATGCATTAATTCGCAATCTGAGTCAGGTAGATTTTTGGAGTTTTGTCAGTGAATTGCCTTATCCATTACCGCATCGCAAGGATCTGGGGAATGTACATCCTGATGACCATTGGATGAAAGTCATTGGTCCAACACTGGCAGAGTCTGATGATTATCTGGCAGCAAAACTGGCAATCCCCTTAGATCGTATTTTTGATCATCAATAACACTATTTTTTGTGAGGTAATTTACCCCGACAAAAATCACTGACTTTCAAGTCACGGACAATACACTTGAAAGTCTTGTGTCCCTGCCATAGATATAGCAGCATAAACATAGATTAAAAGCTTACATCAGGAACTGGTCTAACCAGAATTGAGGAACGATGACATGCCACAATACAAAGCCCCTTTACGTGATATGCAATTCGTATTACATGAATTATTAAATATTGAACAACACTATGCCAGTTTACCTGCATTTGCAGATACCGTAAGCCGTGAATTAGTCGACCAGTATCTTGAAACTGCGGCAGACTTTTGTGAAAACGAATTAGCTCCGTTAAACCAGATTGGCGACCGGGAAGGCTGTCAATGGCATGATGGTGTAGTGACGACACCAACAGGATTTAAAGAAGCCTATCAAAAATATATCGAACTTGGTTTTCCTTCTCTAACCGCAGAAGAACAATATGGCGGACAAGCTTTACCAAATTCATTAGGCAGTGTCATTTCAGAGATGGTTGGCTCATCCAACTGGGCTTGGGGAATGTATCCGGGGCTTTCACATGGTGCCGTGCGTACAATTGAACATCATGGCTCAGATCAACAAAAAAATACCTATTTGCCAAAACTGGTCTCTGGCGAATGGACTGGAACCATGTGTCTGACCGAATCTCATGCTGGTTCCGATTTGGGAATTATTCGCACCAAAGCTGAACCGAATAGCGATGGTAGTTATGCAATCAGTGGCGAAAAAATCTTTATCTCTGCCGGGGAACATGACATGGCAGAGAATATTGTTCATATTGTATTGGCACGTCTACCGGGCGCACCGAGAGGCACCAAGGGAATTTCCTTATTTATCGTCCCGAAAATCAACGTCAATGCTGATGGTAGTCTCGCTGAACGTAATGCAGTACGCTGTGGATCTATCGAACATAAAATGGGTATTCATGGTAATGCAACCTGTGTAATTAACTTTGATCAGGCAAAAGGTTACTTAATTGGCCCGGAAAATCGCGGTCTTAACTGCATGTTTACTTTTATGAATACTGCTCGAATTGGCACAGCAATTCAAGGCTTGGCTGCATCAGAATCATCTTTTCAAGGTGCTGTGACTTATGCAAGAGAACGTCTGGCCATGCGCGCGTTGTCTGGTGCAAAAAACCCTGATAAAGAAGCCGACCCAATCATTGTGCATCCAGCCGTACGTAACCTGTTATTAACCCAAAAAGCATTTGCAGAAGGTGGTCGTGCACTGGTTTATTTCCTGTCGCAATATGCTGATCTTGTCGAACATGCGGCCACAGAAGAAGCACGTCAATCTGCGGATAATATCTTGTCATTTCTGACACCGATTGCCAAAGCATTTTTAACCGAAACAGGTTATGAAGCTGCCAATAAAGGTGTTCAGGTCTTTGGTGGACACGGCTTTATATCCGAGCATGGCATGGAACAAATTGTTCGTGATACCCGTATTGCCTGCCTATACGAAGGAACCACTGAAATTCAGGCACTAGATTTATTAGGCCGTAAAGTATTGCAAAGCAAAGGTGCCTTGCTTAAAGACTTTATTCAAATTGTTACCCAGTTCTGTGAGCAACATAAAGACAATGCTCAACTGGCAGAATTTATTGCACCACTTGCCACACACCTAAAACAATGGGGCGACATTACCAATCAAATTGGTGCCAAGGCGCAAGAAAATCCAGACGAAGTCGGTGCTGCTGCGGTAGATTACCTATACTTCTCAGGTTATGTAACACTAGCCTATTTTTGGGCAAATATGGCTGCGGTTGCACAGCAAAAGCTAGCTGAAGGCTCTACTGAAACAGCATTCTACGGTGCAAAAATCAATACAGCAAAATTTTATTTCAGTAAAATTCTGCCACGTACTCGCGCACATACTGCCATCATCAACACTGGTGTTGGCACGTTAATGGCATTATCTGCGGATGATTTTATCATCTAAAATCCCCGGATTTTTTTGCAAGAATTCATGAAAGGCTGATGTTAAACCGTCAGCCTTTTATATAAAATATTTAGGAATAACAGTAAACCAAAAGCAATTTAAGGGAAAATTGAACACCTTAAACTGGTAATAAAACGATAGGAACAGGTGAAAATTATGCCAATTTATAATGCACCATTAGCCGATATGCGCTTTATCCTCAATGAGGTATTTAATGCGCCACAATTTTGGCAAGCCAATGAAAAACTTGCACATCTGGATAGTGCAACTGCTGATGCCATTCTTGAAGAAATGGCAAAATTTACACAAAATATTACCTTGTCCATTAACCGCTCGGGCGATGAAGAAGGCGCGCGTTTTGAAAATGGACAAGTTTACACTGCGACCAACTTTAAGGACGCTTTTAAACAATATGCCGAAGGTGGCTGGATTGGCCTAAGTGCTGATGAAGAATGGGGCGGTCAAGGCATGCCAAAAATGCTGACAGTATTGGCAGATGAAATGTTATTTGCCACCAATCCTTCTTTTATGCTGTACCCTCTTCTTTCTGTTGGTGCAGGCATGGCTCTTAGCAGTTATGCATCACAGGAACAAAAGGAAAAATACTTACCGAAAATTTATTCCGGTGAATGGACAGGAACCATGTGTCTTACCGAGCCTCATGCAGGTACAGATTTGGGCATAATCAAAACCAAAGCAGAACCAAATGCTGATGGTAGTTATCACATTACTGGTACTAAAATATTTATTACCGGTGGAGATCATGATCTTACTGAAAATATCATTCATCTGGTTTTAGCCAAAACTCCAGATGCACCCGCAGGTTCCCGTGGAATTTCCCTATTTATCGTACCGAAATATCTGGTTAATGATGATGGTCATCTGGACGAACGTAATGCCGTTGGTCCTGGTTCGATTGAGCATAAAATGGGCATCAAGGCTTCTGCCACCTGTGTCATGAATTTTGACGGTGCTAAAGGGTATCTGGTAGGTAATGAAAATGAAGGGCTTGCTGCCATGTTCGTTATGATGAATTATGAACGCCTATCCATGGGCATTCAAGGCTTAGGGGCTTCGGAATTTGCTTATCAAAATGCTGCACAATATGCAACAGACCGTTTACAGGGACGCAGTGCCTCAGGAACGCAATCCCCGCAAAAACCGGCTGATAGTATTTTGGTTCATGGTGATGTACGCCGTATGCTACTAAACGCACGTGCCAACAATGAAGCTTCCCGAGCTTTCGCTGTCTATGTTGCCCAGCAACTCGACATTACCAAATTTTCTACAGATGCCGAAGCAATTAAAATTGCCAATGATCGTGTTGCACTGCTCACACCCATTGCCAAAGCTTATCTGACCGACACAGCTTTTAACGCTGTTCTCGATGCTCAAATGTGTTTTGGTGGACATGGTTATATCCGTGAGTGGGGATTGGAACAATGTGTTCGTGATTTACGTATTGCACAAATTTACGAAGGAACCAATGGCGTACAATCACAGGACTTAATTGGTCGCAAAGTGATTAAAAATGATGGCGCATTTATTCAGGCTTTCATTGATGAAATTCGTGAAGAAGTTAACCAACTGCCATCAGAACTCAACTTTATCAAGGACGTAACACTAGACAGTGCTACAGAAATTGAAGTGATCACACGCTATATTATCGACACAGCGCACGAGGATGCCAACTTTTCCAATACCGTTGCTGTAGATTATTTACATGCTGTTGGCTTACTTAGCTTTAGTTACATGTTTGCAAAAATTTGCCATGCTGCACTGGATAAACAGACAGAGTTTTATCAAAACAAATTAATGCTGGCACGTTATTTCGTCGCCCGTATTTTGCCGGATTTGAAATTACGCATTATGCGCATTCAAAGTGGTAGTGATATCATCATGCACTTTGATCAAGATTATTTCACTACACAATCTTAATCCTCAGAGGATTAGATCAAATCGCTCATTAAAATTATGGGCGATTTTTTTATCACTTCTACGCAAAATCTGTTATTTTTTAACAATCGTCGTTTTTTATTGATGACACTTTTTATAGACTTAAACATCATGCCACGGTGAAGCATTGTTTAGCTTGAAACCTGCGATTTCTTATCATTTTTAGCTTGGGTAAAATAATGAAAAAACAGACTTTAGATAAATTAGATAAATTTCTCGATGAAATCGGTAATTATCTGGTTGGCGCATTTCATTATCTGATGCTATTAATGATTGGTGCCATGATTATCTGGTCTGCCAGTCACACAATTATTGAAATTTTTACAGTTAAAAACTTTGCGTCGATTGACGATATTTTATTACTATTTATCTATCTGGAACTGGGTGCAATGGTTGGCATTTACTTTAAAACTAACCACATGCCTGTACGCTTTCTGATTTATGTCGCCATTACCGCCCTCACTCGCTTGCTAATCTCCAATATTCAACATGAACATAAAGCCGATATGGGACAATTAATTATTACTGGTGCGATTTTATTACTGGCAGTGGCCATCCTTATTGTGCGCTATGCATCATGGCATTATCCATCGGTTGTACGACAAAAACATAATGAACACAATATTCCAAATGGCAAAACTCCTCGTCCTGAAGATGATGAACTGGCCTGAATAACATTCAATATAAACTAAAACTCAATTGAGTCGGTAAATCTACCACAAGCCGAACAAATTTTCGTATAATCGTCTGCGCTAGCTTACTGCCCGCACAAGAGATTGAAAGTTATGACAACGATTATCAAACAGGATGATTTGATCGTTTCGATCAAAGATGCCTTACAATTTATTTCCTACTATCATCCACAAGACTTTATTCAGGCAATGAGTCGTGCGTATGATCGTGAAGAGAACAAGGCAGCCAAGGATGCCATTGCACAAATTCTGATTAACTCTCGCATGTGCGCAGAAGGTCATCGACCAATCTGTCAAGACACAGGTATTGTTAACGTATTTCTGGAAGTCGGTCTGGATGTTAAATTTGACCTGAATATGAGTCTGGATGATGCCGTAAATGAAGGTGTTCGCCAGGGTTACCTCGAAAATAGTAACGTCCTTCGTGCATCTGTTTTATCCGATCCTGCTTTTGGTCGGAAAAATACCAAAGACAATACACCAGCAGTCATTCATTACAAACTCGTACCCGGCAATAAAGTTGACATTACTGTTGCGGCAAAAGGTGGTGGCTCAGAAAATAAATCTAAACTGGCTATGCTTAACCCATCCGATTCAATTGTAGACTGGGTGCTTAAAACTGTACCAACCATGGGCGCTGGCTGGTGTCCACCGGGTATGCTTGGTATCGGTATTGGCGGTACTGCGGAAAAAGCCATGATGCTGGCAAAAGAAGCTCTCATGGAAGAAATCAATATGGATGAACTTCTACGCCGCGGGCCACAAAACAATATTGAAGAATTACGTATTGAAATCTTTGAAAAAGTAAATGCTCTAGGCATCGGTGCACAAGGTCTGGGTGGCTTAACTACCGTCTTGGACATTAAAATCAAAGATTACCCATGTCATGCAGCCGGAAAACCAGTCGGCATGATTCCAAACTGTGCAGCCACTCGCCATGCACACTTTCAGCTAGATGGTTCTGGTCCTGCGCATATTCAGGCGCCAAAACTGGAAGATTATCCTGAAGTTACCTGGGATGCATCAAAATCTAAACGTGTAAATCTGGATAGCATCACACAAGAAGAAATGAATGCATGGAAACCCGGAGATACACTTCTGCTGAATGGCACCATGTATACAGGTCGTGATGCAGCACATAAACGCCTAGTTGAAATGATCGATAATGGTGAAGAACTACCTGTTGATCTGAAAGGAAAATTTATCTATTACGTTGGCCCTGTTGATCCTGTCGGTGATGAAGTGGTTGGCCCTGCTGGCCCGACAACCGCAACCCGTATGGATAAATTTACCCGTAAGGTTTTAGAAAATACCGGATTATTCGGTATGATCGGCAAAGCGGATCGTGGTCCAACAGCCGTTGCAGCCATTAAAGACAATCAAGCCACTTATCTCATGGCCGTAGGCGGTGCAGCCTATCTGGTTTCCAAAGCAGTTCGGGAAGCCGAAGTTGTGGCTTTTGCAGATTTAGGAATGGAAGCCATCTACAAGTTTGTCGTAGAAGACATGCCTGTTTCTGTGGCAGTTGATGTCAATGGGACATCTATTCATGCAATTGCACCGAAAATTTGGCAGGAAAAAATTGGTAAAATTCCGGTAGTGGATGCTGCTGTAGTTTAACACCTACTCACCGGATCATCACTATCGGTGACAATCCGGTATTTTTCCATAGTGTCATCATGAAAATTTTAGGGTCTGTTGATTATTCAGCAGACCTTATTCGTTATAGGATGGTAGTTTATACAATTCCGAATTTCTCGCAATTGATTAGAATATTGATCATATAAAAATTGTTAGGATCAGTATGGACTTTAAACATTTTGTCATTGGCATAAGCCTGAGTTTGGGAATGACAAGCTCAGGATTTGCAATTGAATTACAAAATGGTGATCTGGTATTTGTTACGACCAATCATCAGGGCATTAGTGCTGCAATTGATAGTGCTACCCATCAGGGACAAACTTTAAGTTTTGATCATGTGGGATTGGTATCGACACAAGGGCATCAATTCTCAATTTTACATGCTGATGAAGCTGGTTCAAGGTCAGAGAATATCTCAATTTTTTTATCTCGCAATCAGCAACGGGGAAAACAGGTTTATGTTTACCGTTTAAAACCTGAATATCAATCCAGTATTGCTCAAGCCATCAACACGGCAAAAACTATGCTAGGCAAACCTTATAACTTTAGCTATATTCTTGATGATCAACGTTATTACTGTTCAGATTTTGTGGAGCGGGCTTTTCGTAAAGACCAAATTTTTCATTTACAGCCAATGAATTTTAAAAACCTGAAAACCGGTAAAATTGATGACTACTGGATTCAACTATATGCTCGTCAAGGTTTGGACGTCCCACAAGATCAACCGGGAACCAATCCAAACGATTTGTCGAAATCAGAAAAGTTACAGCCCATTGGACGACTTAAATTTAAAACCATACCCGTTTATCCTTAATGGCATAAAAAAACGCATGAATGATCATGCGTTTTTTTTCAGATAAATCCAGATTAGGCTGATTTTGAATCAATGACTTTCAAATCTGATTTGTCTTCTTCAGTTGTTGATTCAGATTTCGGTAAACGCTCCGTACCCAGCTCAGGTTTCGCATTTGCATTAATCACTTGTTCAGTAATCGTAACTTTACCGATATTCTCTGCACTTGGCAGATCATACATGGTATCTAGCAATACATTCTCTAGAATAGAACGTAAACCTCTCGCTCCAGTTTTACGTTCCAATGCTTTTTTCGCTACTGCACGTAATGCTTGTGCTTCAAATACCAGATCCACATTTTCCATATCAAATAAATGTTGATATTGACGGGTTAAAGCATTTTTTGGTTCAGTCAAAATCTGCACCAAAGCATCTTCATCCAATTCTTCAAGCGTTGCAATCACAGGTAAACGACCGATGAACTCCGGGATTAGACCAAACTTAATCAGATCTTCCGGTTCAACTTCTCTAAAAAGCTGCCCCAGACCTTTGGACTCATCTTTCTTTTTCACTTCTGCATTAAAACCAATACCACCTTTCTCATGGCGTTGTTGGACAATTTTTTCCAGACCGGCAAAAGCACCACCACAAATAAATAAAATATTTGATGTATCGATTTGAATGAATTCCTGCTGCGGATGCTTACGACCGCCCTGCGGTGGAATTGATGCAACTGTACCTTCAATCATTTTCAACAAGGCTTGTTGTACACCTTCACCCGAAACATCTCGGGTAATTGATGGATTTTCTGATTTTCGGGTAATCTTGTCGATCTCATCAATGTAGATAATGCCTTTTTGTGCTTTCTCAACATCATAATCAGCTTTTTGCAGGAGTTTCTGGACGATGTTTTCCACATCTTCGCCCACATAGCCTGCTTCTGTTAATGTGGTTGCATCAGCCATGGCAAAAGGCACATCCAGTAAGCGTGCTAATGTCTGTGCCAGCAAAGTCTTACCTGAACCTGTTGGCCCAATCAGTAAAATATTACTTTTGGCCAATTCAATGTCTTTTTTTGCACTGGATGATTGTGTCAACTTCAGACGCTTATAATGATTATAAACGGCAACCGCCAAAGTTTTTTTCGCCCAATCCTGACCAATGACATATTGATCTAGCGCCGCACGAATTTCATGAGGCTTCGGTAAAGGACGTGACGCCCAATCCCCTGATTCAACTTGTTGACTTGTTTGTACCAAATCCAGACAGACATCAATACACTCATTACAAATATATGCATCTTCACCGGCGATCAATTTGCCGACTTCTGCCTGTGATTTACCACAAAATGAACAACATTTTTGCCCTTTGGTGGATTCGGACATATCTACTCCAAAATTCAGTATTACTAGGGATTAAAGACGTTTAGTCAGTACTTCATCAACCAAACCATACGCTTTTGCTGCCTGTGCAGTCATAAAATTATCACGATCTGTATCACGTGCAACAATTTCATAATCTTGACCGCTGTGTTCAGCCATTAAACGGTTTAAACGTTCTTTAATAAATAAGATTTCACGTGCGTGGATTTCAATGTCGGATGCTTGTCCACGGAAACCACCAAGTGGTTGGTGAATCATAACACGAGCATTTTCCAGACAGTAACGTTTACCTTTTGCACCGGCATTAAGTAAAAATGCTCCCATAGAAGCCGCCTGTCCCATACAGATTGTAGATACATCAGGTTTGATGAACTGCATGGTATCGTAAATTGCCATACCTGCTGTGACAGAACCACCCGGAGAGTTAATATAAAGATGAATATCCTTATCAGGATTTTCAGCTTCCAGAAACAACATTTGTGCAACAATTAAATTTGCCATGTTGTCTTCCACTTCTCCAGTCAAAAAGATGACACGTTCACGTAATAAACGGGAAAAGATATCGAATGAGCGTTCACCACGAGAAGATTGCTCAACGACAACAGGAACCAACGCATTTTTGATGTCTGGAATCAACATGAGTATTTTATTTCCTTAGAATTATAAGATGATGGCGAGCTGAGCACACCAAATAATAAATGACTAGATGATAGTATCGCACTATAACTTTGAATAACTGGTTCAGCAAGTATAGATCAATTGGTTTCTCAAAAAACTCCCTGAATTATGCAAATTCACCACATAAAAAAAGGCGCAGATTGCGCCTTTTTCTACAAAAGCATTAACCTTGTTGACGCGCTTGTTGCTCAGCAAGAAGATCTTGATAAGAGACTTCCTTTTCAGTCACTTTTGCACTGGCAAGGATATGATCCACAACTTGATCTTCAAGAACAACTGATTCGATTTGCTCACGTTGTTGTTTGTCAGTAGAGAAGTATTCGATCACTTCTGTAGGATCTTCATAAGAAGATGCCATATCTTCGATAAACGATTTTACACGTTCCTGATCAACTTCAAGTTTTGCATCCTGTAAAACTTTAGAAACCAATACACCAAGTTTTACAGATTTTTCAGCTTGCTCTTTGAACAATTCATCTGGTAATACACTTGAGTCAAAAGCTTTTGCACCCTGTGCACCAAATTGCTGTGTAAATTGTTGAACCATTTGTTGACGCTGACGATCAATTTCCTGTGCAACCATTGCATTTGGTACTTCGATTTCATTGGCAGCAACCAATGCATCAAATGCAGCTTGTTTGACCTGATTGCGTAGACCACTCTTCACTTCACGTTCCATATTTTTACGAACGTCAGCTTTAAGTTTTTCAACGCCATCTTCTTCAGATAAACCAAATACCTGTAAGAATTCAGCATCAATTTCAGGAAGCTGTGGTTTCTCAACTTTCTTAACAGTGATTGTAAATTGCGCAGCTTTACCAGCAAGGTTTTCGGCCTGATAGTCTTCTGGGAAAGTCACATCAATTACTTTCTCTTCGCCTTTTTTCATGCCAATAATGCCATCTTCAAAGCCCGGAATCATGCGGCCTGAACCTAGAACCAATTTAAAGTCTTCAGCAGAACCGCCTTCAAACTTCTCACCATCTATTGTACCTTCAAAATCGAAAGTTACTTGCATGTCTTTTTTCGCCATGCCTTTGGTATCAGCCCAAGTTTGACGTTGTTTTTGTAGATTCTCAATCATGATATCTACATCTGCATCTTTAATTTCGGTTGTTTTACGTTCGATTTCAAGATCAGTAAAACCATTTACATCAACTTCTGGATAAATTTCAACAGTTGCTTCAAATACTAAAGCATCGTCTTTATTTTCTACTTTCTCGATGTTTGGCATACCAACAGCATTGATTTTTTCTTGCTGGATCGCTTCAAATACTGCATCACGAATCGTGTCATTTACCACTTCCTGATAAATTCCTGCACCATATTCACGGCGTACTACGTTTACAGGAACTTTACCTGGACGAAAGCCGTTGATTTTCACAGTTTTGGCAGTACGTTTCAAACGAGCTTCAAATTGCTCATTAATACGGCTCGTCGGTACAGATACATTTAAACGACGGGCAACGCCCGAAACCGCTTCAATCGTTACTTGCATGGCTTCCTCTTTAATTATCAAAAATACAAGTTTTAAAAAAGTGCCATATTATATGACATGATGGCATGATATACAAAACTTGTGTTTTTTTCTTCAATACTGGGTAATATTTTTTAACTTTCTTATCATAAATTGACTTAATTAAGCTTAAATTGGACAAAAAGATTTTGCGTTTTAAAGCTTATCCAGCCTTTCATCAAAAAATATTCTTAAAGCTTTAAACCCTATTTTTATTTGATGCCAATACCATTAAATATTAATTTTTCTCCCATAAAATGATTTACCCAATCATAAAATCACAATAAGTATTATATTATGATATTTCCTACATTTTAATCGCCATTTTCAATAAAAGTAAATATTTTAAGAATTATTATCATTTCATAATTATTACAGCGATTATTGTGGTTATTAACAATTCTTAATATCATTCATAACTGTTACATCATGTATCAAATTCTCCATTTTTTATTCTCATTACTTCAGGTCTTTGGTATGTCCATGATTAAAAGTCGTAAACATCAACGTGCATCTCAATTATTGGCTGTTGCAACGGTTGCGCTGCCCTTTGCAACACATGCAGCAGATGATCCAACACAACTTCCAACCATCGAAGTACAGGCGGAGCAAAGTAATTTAAAGGTTGATCAGTCTGCCAATACAAAATATGTTGCACCTTTACTGGATACTCCAAAATCTGTTGATATTATTTCTCAAAGATTGCTTACAGATACCAACTCGAATACGCTGGCAACTGCCTTGCAAAATGTTCCGGGAATTACATTTGCAGCTGGTGAAGGTGGTACACCTTTTACAGATATGCCTTATATTCGTGGCTATAGCTCAGAATCATCTATCTATGTAGATGGTGTGCGTAATTCAACTTCTCAAAATCGGGATATGTTCGCTGTTGAACAAGTTGAAGTGACTAAGGGTTCCAGTTCGACCATTTCTGGTGGCGGCGGTGTTGGTGGCAGTATCAACCTGATTCCTAAAACTGCGCATCAAGGAGATCAATATCAGGGTACGATTGCAAATGGTACAGATGATTATGCCCATATCATGCTGGACGCCAATAAAGATTTTGGTAAAGGCACCGCTGGCCGTGTAGTAGTCATGGCACATCAGAATGATAAGGCTGGACAAACCAATGGTGCTGAGTATAAACGTATCGGTATTGCACCAAGTGTTGCTTTTGGTTTAGGAACAGCAAACCGTGCAACATTAAGTTATTATTTTCTAAAAAGTAATGATGAACCTGATTCAGGTATTCCATTTAACAATGCTTCTGTACCTACAGGAATTTCTGGTACAGCAGGTAATGGTGAACCTGTAAATGTTAAACAAGGCACTTATTACGGCTGGAAAAATCGTGATTTTGATAAACGTGAAAATCATATTGGAACCATCAAATTAGAACATGATTTTAGCGATGATTTAACCATTGGTAATGTTGCCACCTATACCAAGTCTAAATCTGATTATATTTATACCAATGCTGATGATTCAAAAGGTAATATTTACCGAGATCCCCAAACTATTAGTCGCCGTGCATTAAGTCGTATTGTCGACACACAAGGCTTTAGTGACCAACTATCCCTAAAAGGGAAATTTAATACTGGCACAATTAAACATAGCTTTAATACAGGTGTTGAATATAGCTATCAAAGTACTGATCAGGGTGTCTATACCTTTACGAATACTGCAGGTACAACAACATCCACAGTATTTAGCACAGTATGTAACGCAAGTGATGCAGCAAATAATGGATGGTGTACCTCTCTAAATAACCCTCAAAACGGTGCTTTTACGGATACATTAGGCAGTATCCGAAATCAATATACAACTCGTAGCCGTAATACCGGAATTTATCTCTTAGACAATATCGAATTTACACCGCAATGGATTTTGAATCTTGGCGCTCGCTGGGATGATTTCAATACTGAACGTAAATATAATAAAGATGTTGTATCTCGTGGAACTACAACACCTGCAGGAACAACCATCAGCAGTGATACAGATTTCTTCTCTTATCAAGCGGGTTTAGTTTTTAAACCAACTAAAAATGGGAGTATCTACTTTAGTTATGCCACTTCTGTAAATCCAGTCGGCATTGATCAGGGGGATGGTTCTGATTCATTAAGTGATGCCATTAAAAATCTTGATCCAGAAAAAGCCCGTACTTACGAGCTAGGAACAAAATGGGATATACTCAATAACCGCGCCAATATTACTGCTGCAATATTCCGTACCGAAAAACAAAATACCCGCGTCACCAATGGTGATGGTACAACTGCTAATGTTGGCAGTAGTAAGGTTGACGGTTTTGAGCTCGGTATTAACGGCAATATCACAGATCAGTGGGCAATATCTGTAGGCTATAACTATCTAGATGGTGAATTAACAGATAATGGTTATGTGAATACTGGTACATCAACCAATCCAATATATACAGCATCGCCACTAAATGGTAATCAACTCCCATTTGTTACCAAACAAAGTGCTACGCTCTGGACAACTTATGATATTAGCCCGAAATTAACATTAGGTGCCGGCGCTCAATATAAAGATAAAGTATATGCAAATACTGCAAATACCAAAATTTTGCCAACCTATACCATTTATAATGCAATGGCTCGTTATAACGTCAATGACAATATTAATTTACAGTTAAATGTTAATAATATTAGTGATAAACGTTATTTTACAAGTGCACATGCTGCCCATTACGCCTTTGAAGGTGAAGGTCGTAATGCAGTCTTTGCGGTTAACTTCAAATATTAATCCTAACAATTACTGAATAGCCTTTTTATTTATCATACAATCGCCAGTTGACCATAAGACAGCTGGCGTTTTGATTATCATCGTTCGTAAGAAGGGGTATACATTATGATGTTACATGTACCAGCTTTACTCAGCAAAGCACAAGTACAACATATTCGAGAGCGAATGCAGCAAGAAAAACAATGGATTTCTGGCACTAAAACCGCAGGACATCAGGCTCAAAAAATTAAAAACAACTTACAACTCAATACAGAAAGTGAGCTTTATATCAATTTAAATCAATTTGTTACACAGACAATCAAAAATAACCTACTGGTACAGTCTTTTGCATTGGCTAGAGATATTTTACCGCCCATGTTTAATTGTTATCAGGACGGGGGGACTTATGGCAATCATGTTGACAATGCTTTTCAATGGTCAAGATTACAGCAAAAAAATATTCGCACAGATGTCTCCATGACGATTTTTTTATCTGAACCTGATGAATATGAAGGTGGTGAATTAATTGTAGAAGATTCTTATGGCAGTCATGAGGTAAAACTGGATGCCGGTGATGCAATCCTCTATCCAGCAACAAGTTTACATCGAGTAGAACCTGTGACACGTGGCGCACGTATTGCATCTTTTACATGGATACAAAGTATAGTTAAGGATGACTGGCAACGTAGCATGCTATTTAATCTGGATATGACCATCATCCAACTCCGACAAAAAATCGGAGATTGCGAAGAAACACTTGCTTTGACCAATCATTACCATAACTTATTACGTCAATGGGGTGAAGTTTAATATGTCCGTGAATAAGCACCCTCTCCCGCCATTAACACACATTCCTGCCAACTTACAAACCATTGCAGATTACGAGCAACAGGCTGCCCAGCACTTATCAATGCAAACATGGAGTTACCTGACGGGCGGCGCCATGCATGAAATTAGCGTACAACAAAATTTGCTGCAATTTCAGGATATTCAGCTTATTCCCAGACATTTAAATGATCTGACGCATGGACATACCCAGATTACTTTATTTGGCAAGCAATACCCTCATCCCATTTTCTTGGCTCCTATTGGCCATCAGCAATTATTTCATCCTCAGGGCGAAGCCGCTAGCGCACTGGCGGCAGAAGTGATGCAGGCTAACTATATTCTCAGCACTTTTAGCAATACCGCCATGACAGAGGTTAATCAAAACTATCCTTTCAAATGGTTTCAACTGTATTGGCAAGGTAGCCGTGAATGTTCATTGCCGTTAATAAAACAAGCTGAAGCATCAGGATTTCAAGCGATTGTCATCACCATTGATGCACCACATGTGGGTATTCGGGATCGTGAACGAAAAATCTTTTTTCAACTGCCTGAAAATATGCAACATCCACATACGCCTACACATATCAGTTTTCCGGATGTGTCTCCCACAGAACACCCTCTTTTTAATGGTTTAATGAAAATTGCACCACAATGGCATGACATCGAGTGGTTAATTAACAATACCCAACTTCCTATTATTCTAAAAGGAGTCCTGCATCCTGCTGATGCCAAAAAAGCTGTAGAAATGGGAGTCCACGGATTAATTATTTCCAATCACGGTGGACGCATTCTAGATACAACAATTTGTCCATTACATGCATTACAGAAAATCAGGCAACTTGTTCCGACAGATTATCCACTATTACTAGACGGTGGAATTCGTCGGGGTACAGATATTTTTAAAGCGATTGCCTTAGGTGCATCGGCCGTTCTGATTGGAAGACCTTATATTTATGGATTAGCAACAGCGGGGGCATTGGGCGCAGCTCATGTGATCAGAATTTTAAAGGAGGAGTTTGAAATTACTATGGCATTAATGGGAACAGCTACAATAAAAGACATTAATAACGACCATATTTACCTTGATTAAGATATTTATCGATATTTTTTTTCATAACTTCATTGTTTTTTGCAAAAATAAGAAAACATTTTCATAAAATATCTTTTAAACTATAAAATAGAAAGAGGGAATTAGTATTACGCTAGCCGAATATCCTATCCTCACGACATGGCACACTTAAACGGTGAATGGAATATGATGACTGTGAAGCACTTTTTTGTTTACTCATCGACAGCAAAACATCATGCATTGCTCCTGATGCTGCGCTTTTTGCGCGCATAAATTATTTTTTGAAATTTTCATATTTCAGCCCATTTTCAATTTTTAGATTTTATATAGTTTTGCCACATCATATTGACCATAAAAATATGCTAGGCAAGGAGTGATTAGACATGATGTTAAAAGATCCAAGCAAAAAATACCGCCGTATGTACCAACGTGTCGATTTACCTGACCGTCAATGGCCAAATAATGAAATCAATGCTGCACCAATCTGGATGAGTACCGATTTACGTGATGGTAATCAAGCAATTTTCGAACCAATGGACATCGAACAAAAATTCAAAATGTTCCAGATGTTAGTGAAAATCGGTTTCAAACACATTGAAATCGGCTTTCCATCTGCATCACAAATTGACTTTGATTTTACCCGTAAATTAATTGAAGAAAATCATATTCCTGATGACGTTTATATTGAAGTTTTGGTTCAGGCGCGAGATCACTTGATTCAACGTACTTTTGAATCGCTTGAAGGTGCAAAACGTGCAATTGTACATATCTATAATGCCAATTCTCCAACTTTCCGCCAAAAAGTGTTAAATGTTGATATTGCAGGTGCAAAACAACTTGCAGTCAATGCAGCACAAAAAGTAAAGGAATATGCTGCACAATATCCACAAACAGAATGGATATTTCAATACAGTCCAGAATGTTTTACTGCGACTGAACTTGAAGTTGCCAAAGATGTTTGTGATGCAGTCACCGAAATCTGGGATGCTTCACCAGAAAATAAAGTCATTTTGAACTTGCCTGCTACAGTCGAAGTATCCACACCAAATGTTTATGCTGATCAGATTGAATGGATGCACCGTAATTTGGCACGCCGTGATGGTGTCATTATCTCGGTACACTGCCATAATGACCGTGGTTGTGGTATTGCTGCTTCAGAATTGGCAATTATGGCCGGGGCTGATCGTGTCGAAGGTTGTGTATTTGGCAATGGTGAACGTACTGGTAATGTCGATATTGCAGCGATTGCCTTGAATATGTATTCACAAGGTGTTGCACCTCATCTAGATTTTTCAAATGTAAATGAAATTATCTCGACCATTGAAGAATGCACAGGATTACCAGTTCATCCACGTCATCCGTATGCAGGTGATTTGGTCTTTACTGCATTTTCCGGTTCGCATCAGGATGCGATTAAAAAAGGTTTTGAATTTCAGAAAAGTCAAGACATTTGGGATATGCCTTACCTCCCTATTGACCCTAAAGATTTGGGACGTAGCTATGATGCAGTGATTCGTGTCAATAGTCAGTCTGGTAAAGGTGGTATCGCTTACTTGCTTGAATCCAATTACGGTATTGTTTTACCACGCCGTTTACAAATCGAATTTAGCCAAGTTGTACAACAATATACTGATAGTCACGGTACCGAAATCAGCGCAGAAAAAATCTGGGATTTATTTAATCAAAGTTATGTTTACACTGGTGAAAATCATTATCAGGTCATCAACTATCGATTATCGGATCACAATGGTAAACAAAGTGTAGAAGTTGAAGTCAAGGCTGGTGATGATATCCGTCAGCTTTCCGGTCAGGGTACAGGACCGATTTCAGCGATCTTAAATGCGCTGGATTTACCTGTAGATGTATTGAACTATGAGGAAAAAAGTATCGGACATGGTGCAGATGCCAAAGCATTAGCCATGATTGAGCTTCAGGTTCATGGTCAAACTGTCAGTGGTTTTGGTGTAGGTATACACGACAATATTGTCACTGCATCGATTGAAGCCATTTTGGCCTGCATTAATCGTTTAATTCAAAAGAATGCACTTGATGTTGATCAGTTAGCAGCTTCTGCCGTTTAAAGGTCCTGCATGACTTAAAATCTTCTGAAATTTTCTAGAGATATTGAAAGGATACCGATTAATGGTATCCTTTCTTTATTGATAATAAATAAGGGTTAAGCGTGAGCTTTACATCTGATGATTCCGTGGGTCTGGTTACACCCCAAAAGTTTAGTTTTGAACAGCCTCTACAATTGGAATGTGGTCGGGTTTTGCCTCGTTTTGACATTATGGTAGAAACTTATGGCACATTGAATGCCGATCATTCCAATGCCATTTTAATCTGCCATGCACTGTCCGGCCATCATCATGCTGCCGGTTATCATCATGCCGAAGATAAAAAAGCCGGTTGGTGGGACAGTTGTATCGGGCCGGGAAAAGCCATTGATACCAATATTTTCTTTGTTGTTGCCATTAACAATATTGGAGGTTGTCACGGTTCAACCGGGCCGACCTCACCTAATCCGGAAAATGGTAATCGTCCCTATGGCCCTGACTTTCCATTAGTAACTGTACGTGATTGGGTGAAAACGCAAAAAATGTTGTCAGAACGACTAGAAATCAATATCTGGCATGCGATTGTTGGTGGTTCTCTTGGTGGAATGCAAGCGTTGCAATGGTCAATCGACTATCCTGACCATTTGCATAATTGTGTCATTATTGCCAGTGCACCTAAACTCAATGCACAAAATATTGCATTTAACGAAGTCGCCCGACAATCTATTTTATCGGATCCGGATTTTCATCATGGACGTTATCTGGAACAGGACAGTTACCCGAAACGTGGATTAATTCTGGCACGAATGGTCGGACATATTACCTACTTGTCAGAAGAAGCCATGAAACAAAAATTTGGACGTGATTTAAAATCCGGCAAATTTATGTATGGATTTGATGTTGAGTTTCAAGTCGAGAGTTATTTGCGCTATCAGGGTGAACAATTCAGTCGTAATTTTGACGCCAATACCTATTTGATCATGACTAAAGCACTAGATTATTTCGATCCGGCACGAGAATTTGAAGGTTCATTAACTGATGCACTGGCACAGACCAAATGCCGGTTCCTACTCATTTCTTTTACTACGGACTGGCGCTTTAGCCCTGCACGTTCGCAAGAAATCGTTAATGCATTAATCACGCATCATAAACCGGTAAGTTATATGGATATTGAAGCAGAACAGGGACACGATTCATTCTTGTTTCCAATTCCGCTTTATGTCAAAACTTTACGTAACTTTTTGACCAGTTCACTTCAACCCATCCATGAGGCCTAGGCTATGCGTTTAGATCAACAACTTGCAGAAAAATGGATTAAACCTCATACCCGTGTACTAGATCTGGGATGTGGAAATGGTGAATTACTGGCACACATGCAACATAAACATGATGTCCATGCTTACGGTCTAGAAATTGATCAAGAAAAAATTGCCAATGCGATTGGATTAGGGTTAAATATCATTCAGCAGGATCTTAATCTTGGTTTGAAACAATTTGCTGATCAAAGCTTTGACTATGTAGTCATGGCACAGGCTTTGCAAGCAGTAGATGCGCCAGATATATTACTGCGTGATATGGTACGTGTTGGTCGGGAGGCGATTATCACCTTTCCCAACTTTGCACACTGGAAAACACGTTCCTTTTTGGCGTTAAAAGGCATGATGCCAGTATCCAAGGCTTTGCCCTATATGTGGTACAATACGCCCAATATTCATCTGTGTACCTTCAAAGACTTTGAAGCGTTATGCAAGGACAACAACATTCGCATCATTAATCGACTGGCTGTTAACGATAATCAGGAAGGCAGCCCGATTATGAAGTATTTACCCAATTTATTTGGAGAAACTGCGATTTATCGAGTGAGTGCCTTATGAAGAAGTTTGCCATTACAACAGCCTTAATGACCATTTTTGCGGCTTCCGCACATGCCGAGTTAATTACCCAGCAGCCGTCTAGCAGTACCACAGTCGCCCAATATGCCTCGATGCCACTTGAACAATTGACCCGGGCTGCACAAGCTGGTCAAGCACCTGCCCAGTTTTATCTGGCTTCACGCTATAAAAAAGGCATTGGCGTAAAACAGGATCAATCTCAAGCATTCCAATGGTTTAAAAAGGCTGCTGATCAAGGTATTCCATCAGCACAACTCAATGTTGGCGAAATGTATGCCAACGGTTTGGGCGTAAAAAGCAATTTACAACAAGCCAAAGCATATCTAATGAAAGCTGCTAAACTTGGTGATAACCGTGCCAGTTATAATCTGGCCGTGCTGGAAGAGCGTGCAAAGAATTATGTAGGTGCATATCAATGGTACGAATTATCCACCCGTGATGGTATGCTGGATTTTAAAGTTAAAGATATGTCTGAGAAAAAGATTGTACAACTTGCTGCAAATTTGAGCCAAAATGATATGCGTATGGCACGCGAACGTGCAGATCGCTGGATTCAGTCTGACGAATAAATACATCATCCCTATTCTGTTTAATCTGAATACAACGTACCGATTTGAACAGGATCTATTGTAGATTTCAATAGATCCTGTTTTTATCTGAAAATTTTTAAGTTAATATCAAAACTACTTCTGACATCAAACAGATCATATTTTTATGTCAAAACAAAAACAACTTTATGCGAATTCTTCAGCTTTTTTAAAAATTATTTCGTCATATTTAATCAGCTTAACGGTCTGCTATAGTTCACAGACTTATGCCGAAGGGATCAGTTATATCCAGGCTGAAGATTATTTACTTCAACATTCTTATGCTGGACAAGCCAGCCAGGCATTACAACAAGCTGCCCAACTTGAAGCTGATTCATTGGATAAGCTTGGTTTACCTCGAGTAGATTTAAATGCACGAGCCTATGCCTTTCATAATGAAGTCGATATTCCTTTGAATACCTTTAAACAAGGACTGGAATCTGCACTAAACCAACAACTTGGAACCACACTAAATGATCTGTCTAATATTGGTATCCCATCTGACGTAGTGGATCAAATTTCGTCAACTGCCGGAAGTGCGATTAGCAATGGCGTTAATCAAATCCCCAACAATGCTACGCTTACTCTGGAAGATCAGGTTTTTCGTCCGACTGTTTCTGTCATTATGCCAATTTACACTGGCGGCTTAATCAGCAAAGCCAAATCTGCCACACACATTAATGCTGAACGCAGCATACTGTCCACACAACAGCAGCAAGATACTGATCGCTTCGAATTAATTCAAAGCTATTTTAATGTTCAATTACTACAGCAACTATATCAAAGTAGTCTGGAAAACGCAGATGCCATGCAAAAACATCTGGATAATGCCTTAAAACTAGAACAACAAGGATTTATTAGTAAAGGACAGCGCATGCAGTTTGAAGTCGCTCGCAACAATGCCCTGCGCTTATTACAAACCACCCAAAGCAAATTGCAAGGCAGTCAGTTTCAGTTACAGAATTTATTGCAACAAACCAACTTGCCAGCACTGACCACCCCATTATTTATCAATCTGCAAACACAACTTCAGCTTGATCAGTTATTAAATAGCTTTCCACAGCAATCTACACTGATTCAAAAATTACAGGCCGATACGCAACTGGCCGATGCCAAAGTTAATGCGCAAAAAGCAGCTCAACGTCCAAAAGTTTTTGCCTTTGGTGAGTATGCACTGGATCACAAACAAAACTGGGTTGTTGGTGTGGTCGCAAGCTATAATTTATTTTCAGGAATAGACAGTAAAAAACAGATTCAGTCCGCAGAAATGCAACGCCGTGCCGCAGAATTAATTACTGAAAAGTCCAAGCAGGAACTCAGCAATCTGATTTTTAAAGCCTATAACGAAATGAATGATGCTCAGCACAGCCACCAACTGATCAAACAAAATATACAGGCAGCACAAGAAAATTTACGTATCCAGAATCTATCATTTAAAGAAGATATGGGAACAGCAACACAAGTCATTGATGCTGAAAATGCATTAAACCAGTTAAAAAGCGATATGGCACTCAATGCCTATAAATATGTTATATCACTTGCTACGCTGCTACAGAGTCACGGTTCGATTGATGAATTTAGACAATTTATTGATCAACCCCAAACTGACCTTGTCAGAACACCATAGGACGCCTGTATGAACGATCAATCTCATCAATCTTCAAACAACAATACAGCAGCGCCTCATGTGGATTCTGCATCTACCTCTGACAATACTGTCCAGCCACCTGATTCGGATAAAAAATCTGTCCTGAAAAAAATTCTGATAATACTGCTTATCCTGCTGATTTTGGCTTTGATTGCCTTTGGCTTATGGAAAAGTTATCAACCGGAAACCGTCAGTATTCAAGGGCGTGTAGAAGCCGATACCCTGCATGTCAGTACGAAAGTCCCGAGTCGAATTGAAGAGATTTATGTCAAGGAAGGACAACACATTCAACAAGGACAACTACTCATCAAACTAAGTAGCCCCGAAGTCAACGCAAAAAAACAGCAGGCACAAGCTGCACTACAATCCGCACTGGCATTACAATCTACCGCCGATCGTGGTTCGCAACAGGAAAATATTGAGAGCCTGTATGCCAACTGGCAAGCCGTGAAGGCACAAGCAGCTCTAGCCAGTACAACCTATCGCCGCGGAGAAAATCTTTATCAACAAGGTGTTATTTCCCGACAACGGCGTGATGAAATGCATGCTGCCAGCCTATCTGCCAGCCAAATGACAGAAGCTGCCTATCAACAGTATGCCAGAGCCAAACGTGGCAGCACACCAGAACAAAAGTCTTCCGCCGATGCACAAGTTGAAATTGCAAAAGCTGCACTGGCAGAAGCCAATGCATTGGATGCAGAAACCATCTTACATGCACCAGTCAATGGTACAATTTCCAAAATTTATGGAGAAAAATCGGAATTAGTCGCACTAGGTGTACCAATTATTAGTATTTTACAGCAAGATCAATGGGTTAGCCTAAATATTCGAGAAGATCAATATGCCAAGGTTTACCAACAAAAAACGCTGCAAGGATTTATTCCGG
The DNA here is from genome assembly GCF_008693185.1 of Acinetobacter qingfengensis. Lineage (GTDB taxonomy): Bacteria > Pseudomonadota > Gammaproteobacteria > Pseudomonadales > Moraxellaceae > Acinetobacter > Acinetobacter qingfengensis. Next base: position 234,702 of record NZ_VXKN01000005.1, on the reverse strand, counting down.
CATTAAACAAAACTGCCCGTTTTAATATTCGTAGTATTGATGCCGAAGGTGAGTTCGCCACCCTAAAAACCACACGACAAACAGGTGGTTATGATATTCGTAGTTTTAAATTACATTTGGTGCCTGCCCAGCAAATCCCCGATCTTAAAGTCGGCATGAGTGTCATCTTCAACGTTGCACAAGAGTAAATAACATGTGGCACAGTCTGCGACAGGAACTCCGCCAACTCATTGCAAATAAATGGGATCTGGCGATGGTCACACTGGCGCCATTATTTGTTATTCTCCTGTTTACCAGCATGTTTTCTGCCGGTAAAGCTGAACATTTGCCTATAGCCGTGATTGATCAGGATCACAGCGACCTGAGTCGCAGCATTGAAAACCGTATAAATCTCAATCATAGCCTGAGCGTTTATCGTATCTCGGAAAATCAGCAAGAAATCGAACAACTGCTCAATGCCACAAAAATTTGGGGTTATATTCATATTCCCGCAGGTGCAGAAAACCGTCTGGTTAATGCACAGGATGCACAAATCAGCATTGCCTATAATCAATCTTTCTTTAGTATCGGCAATACTATTTCCAGTGCCATGATGACCTCTGCAATCGGTGGTATGGCAGAATTTGGTGGAGAAAATTATCTAGAACAAACCATTCCTTATCTTAATATTCCAACACCACACATCAAAATATCTGTACTCTACAATCCTGATATGAGTTATGAATTCTATCTGGAACCGTTTGTGGTGATGGCAGTATTACATCTATTGTTATGTTGCTGCGTTGCGTTCAGTACAGGCCAATTACTCACAGCCACCGCAAAATCCTCAGTATGGGTCACAATTTTTTCAAAAAGTTTATTGTACTGCGGGATATTTTTATTCTGGACATGGCTATGGATGTTCTGGTTAGTAGAAATTCGTGGCTGGTTTATTGCAGGTCAACTTAGTCTGATTTTATTAGGACAATTTTTATTGTATCTGGCCTATGCGTTACTGGCAATTTTATTGGTCATGGCCACAAAAAATCTAAGTAAAACTTTTGGCATCATTGCTGTTTATGGTGGATCTTCCCTTAGTTTTGCAGGCGTCACCTTACCTTTGAATAATGCACCACTGTTTACCAAATTCTGGGCCAATATTATTCCCTATACAGCATACGCCAAATTGCAAACCGAACAATGGGTCGTGGGCAGTCCATTATGGGTTTCCTTACAACCTTTGGCATTATTAGTCATTTATGTCCTGCTCTATGCTGCACTGGCTGCATTTTTTCTCAAAAAATACTGGAAAACCAATCTAAAGGAGGGACAATCGTGAAACATACCCTCCGACAATTTTTTCAGTATTATCTACAAACTTTTCAAAATATTGTCAAAAATCACTCTATTCTTACAACACTGATTTTATCGGTATTTCTATATAGTTTCTTTTATCCTACAGCCTATCAGGGGCAACAAGCCGAAGCTGTCCCTTTGGTGATTGTCGATCAGGAACAAAGTGTTCTGACTAATACCATCATTACCGAAATACAAAAAAGTCCGGATATTCAAATTCAAGGTATTAGCAGTAATTTTATTGAAGCCGAATATCTAGTACAGACACAACAAGCCGATGCCATTTTATTATTGCCTGATCATCTAAGCCAAAGTATTCGAAGAGGAGATACCGGAGGTATCGGACTGTATCTCAGTACAGCAAACTTTTTAAAAACCAAACAAATCGGGCTTGGGTTAGTACAATCCATTGAGCAAACCCTGACAGATTATAGTGAACAATTTACTCAGCGCACACATTTTCAACCAGATTTATCTGTCCATCAAATTCCCTTATTTAATACCCTTTCAGGCTATGGCAGCTACGTCTTTCCTGCGGTTGCTCCAGTGATTATTCACCAGACCTTATTATTGGGAATTTGTATGTTAGTTGCCGGTTATCGACAACGCTTATGGCATCCAACAATCACTGAATTTTTGGCATTTTATGCAGCCATGTTGACCATCGGCTGTCTGGGGTGTTTTTATCTTTTTGGCTTTACCTTTTGGCTTTATGATTATCCACGAGGTGGTAACTTCTGGGGAATGTTATTGGCCGTACCTATTTTTGTCAGTTGTGTGATTAGTCTGGCAATTCTGATTGCAAGCTATCTGGATCGGCCAGAACGTGCAGGTCATGTTATTGTATTTAGCTCAATTCCTTTATTTTTAATGAGTGGTGCTGCATGGCCACATGCTGCCATGCCTGAATGGTTACAGTTTTTTGTACAAATTTTTCCATCTACACATGGTGTACAATTATTTATTCAGTTAAATCAGATGGGCGCGCATTTTAGTGAAACAGGCTTTAAATTATATTACCTGATTGCAATCACGGTACTATGTGGCTGGTTAGCTTGGCGCAGATTAAGATCCTGATTTTAGCTTGGATTGATATTTTTCTAAATATTGTGTTATAAAAATGATCTATTGACACTTTTAAGTATTTGTTGACATTTTTTGTCAAAACACAAACCCCAAAATACTTCATCTCATTGTTATTTATAAATAAAATAATGTGGCACAAAGTTTGCTGACTATATCATTTTGGAAGATAAATATGAACAATAAAGGTTTTACTTTAATAGAAATAATGGTTGTAATTGCAATTATTGGTATTTTAGCAGCGATTGCAATTCCTGCTTATCAAACATATCTCGTTAGAACAAGAATTTCTCAAGCGATTAATTTTTTAGATGCATGTAAAGCAGAATATACTGAATATTTTTCATCCAATGGTCAAATTCCATCGTCTATTAGTAATTTACCAGCATGTGTAATTGATAATAATACGGGCGTTCAATATATCCAAAAAGTAACCAATTCTTCTGCTCAAGGACGTATCAATGCTTATTTGAAATCTGATGTTGTTCCAGGTTTTATCTATGACTCCAATGATGCCATTATTTCTTTAAGCCTAACAAAAAATGATGGAAAAAGTTTATTTACAAATGTATCTGACGTTGAAAATTATGATTTTAATGGTTCATATCAATGGGCTTGTTATATACAAACTAGTAACACCAGTGATAGGACAAATCTATTAAGATATATGCCATCTACTTGTAGACATTATGTAAGTAGTAATGTTGTTCAATAACAATCATATAGCGTATTTCTTGATAAATTTTATTAAATGTTTTTATCACTGAACACTATCATTCTTTGAAATTTTTCATTAATTAAACCTAAATAACAAGAAGGTCATAAAGTGACATTTATTGTCACTTTTACTCATATTTCTAACAAAAAACTTACAAAGCACAAATTAAAATATTAGATAAGTTATTGATTTTTATAAATATTTCTAATTGGCATAGTTTATGCTAACAGATACATAAGTAAACACACTTCATTTCTGGAGATAAAGAATGAACGCTCAAAAAGGTTTTACCTTAATTGAATTAATGATCGTTGTAGCGATTATCGGTATTTTGGCAGCAATTGCGATTCCTGCTTATCAAAACTATACAAAACGTGCTCACGTTTCTGAAGGTTTAAGCTTGGCCAGTGGAGCTAAGGCTGCGGTAACTGAATATTACTCATCTAAAGGTGAATGGCCAAGTAGCACAGGTAATACTGATGCTGGTTTAGCTAGTGCTTCAAGTATTACAGGTAATGCTGTTAAATCGGTTGCTGTAAATGCATCAAGAATCACTATTACTTATAATACTAAAGTTACAAATAACGCAACTTTAATTTTACAAGGTTCTGCTAGTCAAGGTGGCTCTGTAACTTGGACATGTGAAGCTGGTTCTACATTAGATGCAAAATATTTACCAGCAAATTGTCGTTAATCAGATTTAATATCTAAAGAAAGCACCTTTGGGTGCTTTCTTTATTTTATAAATTTTGGAAGCAATAAATGTGATAAAAAGAAATTATTTTATTGGGTTAGTTATTATCTTATTAATGACATTTTTTATATATTACCAAGGATTAAAGGGAAATTATGTTTTTGATGATCCTGCAAATATTTTAGATAATAAAGCACTTGCAATAAATACTTTAAATTTTGAAAATCTTAGAGCTGCATTTTACTCTGGTGATGCTGGCCCACTCGGTCGCCCAATCAGTATGCTTTCTTTTGCACTAAACCATTATTTTACAGGCTTTGACCCATTTTATTTTAAAATTACAAATTTAGTTATTCATTTAATTAATGGTATTTTAATTTATATATTTAGTTTACAGATATTTAATTGGTTAGCAATTAGCAGAACAAATATCAAAAAAAATACAACATTGATGGCACTTGCTATAGCAAGTATCTGGTTAGTACACCCTATTAATCTCACCAGCATCCTATATGTTGTACAGAGAATGACTAGCTTATCCACATTATTTGGTTTTTTAGCGATTGTTTTTTATTGTTCGTGGCGTATAAAAAATTCAACCATTTCTTTTAGTGTAATTTCATGGTTAGGAATTGTTTTATCTTTAACTGCTTCAATATTTAGTAAAGAATCTGGTCTACTCTTTATTGGCTTAATTTATTGGATAGAACTACTGATTTTCCAAGGTAAAAACTTACAGCAACAGGATATCAAATTAGGTAAATTCAAATTAATTCAGTATTTATGGGTGGGTGTTATTCTTGGATTTATTCTCCTCATCTATATTGCTGTACCCTATATTTCAACATCAATCTCAGGTAACCGTGACTTTAATACCATTGAGCGATTACTAACCGAATCCAGGGTTATTTTTTATTATTTAAAGCTTATCTTTTTTCCATTACTATCAGATTTAAGTTTATACCATGATGATTTTATTATTTCATCATCATTTACACATCCAATTACAACATTATGGTCTATTCTTGGCTTAATCATTATTAGCTTAATTAGTCTAATCATAGCAAAAAGATTTCCTTTAATTTTGTTCGCATGGGGTTGGTATGTTATTAGTCAACTGATGGAATCAACTTTTATTAGCTTAGAATTAGTCCATGAACATCGTAATTATTTTGGTACCATTGGTTTTATTCTTGCGGCTGTATTCTATACTACACAAATTTCATCCCAAAAAATCAAATTGACCATATACTTTTTTGGATTAGTTTATTTTTGTAATCTTTCATTTACAACTTGGCAACGTGCTAATTTATGGTCAAATCTGGTTGATCAAGGCTTATATGAAGCAACCATGCATCCACAATCTGATCGGGCAAATTATCAGATGGCGAGGGTATTTATGCAACTGATGCAAAATGAACCTGATAAAAAAACTTACTATGCAGAACAAGCATGGAAATACCTAGAACTAGCAAAAAGAAGTTATAAACCTGGCAATGGAGCATGGTTTGCAGAGTTACACTTAGCATCTTATCTCAATCAACCTATATCTAATCGAGTTGTAGATGAGCTTGTCTATAATTTACAACATCATCCATTTTATAATAGTAATCTTAGTTTTTTAAGCGCTTTTGCAAATTGTCAAATTGAAGGTGATTGTCATGTTGAACACAATCAAGCTGTTCGTATAATTTCAGCAAGTCTGGAAAATTCCAAAACAAGCCCTGATATTCAAGCTGAACTTTATAAATTACTGGCTCAATATTTTGTATCTGTTGCTCATGATTTCCAAAAAGGTGAAGAATTCATGCAAGATGCTATAAAATTAAAACAGGATACCAATGGTTATTTAATATTTGCTCAAATCTATCGTCTTCAGCATAAATTTACTGAAGCACAGCAACAACTAAACCTAGCAATAAAGTCTGATACAAAAGGCATCTGGCATCAAGAAATTTTGATTGAACAACGTAATATTCGTAATGCAGAATCAACACAAAAAGGTACATAATGAAAATCAGTGTCGTTCTTCCTGCCAAAAATGAGTCAGCCGCAATTGGTCAAACCATTGCTCAAATTCAGGCTTTACAGCTTATAGATGAAATTATTGTTGTTAATGATGGTTCGACTGATTCCACCAAAGAAGTTGCAGAACATGCTGGTGCAATTGTGGTCACGCATCCCTACTCTAAAGGTAATGGTGCAGCCATCAAAACAGGCGCCAGAACTGCAACAGGTAATATTATTATTTTTATGGATGCAGATGGACAACATGATCCAAATGACATTCCTCGTTTATTAGAAAAAATAGAACAAGGTTATGATCTGGTTGTTGGTGCAAGACAAAGAGGATCTCAGGCCAGCCTTGGACGTGGTGTAGCTAATGGATTATATAATGGTTTGGCAACCTATATGACTGAACAAAAAGTAGAAGACCTAACTTCGGGTTTTCGTGCCGTACAGGCTGATAAATTTCGGGAATTTTTATATTTACTGCCAAATGGTTTTTCTTACCCGACAACGAGTACGATGGCATTCTTTCGAGCGGGTTACTCAGTTACTTATGTACCTATTCATGCAGCTAAGCGTATTGGTAAAAGCCACATTAAACCACTTAAAGATGGAATCCGCTTCTTTCTAATTATTTTTAAGATTGCAACCCTGTTCTCTCCTCTCAAAATGTTTTTACCTATTGCTGTTTTATTATTTTTAATAGCAACTGGCTGGTATGGTTATACATTGTACAGCTATAATCGTTTTACCAATATGAGTGCATTACTCTATACAGGTAGTATTATGATTTTTTTAATGGGCTTGATTTCAGAACAAGTTACGGCGTTGATGTATAAGGATAATAAATAGAGATTAGGTATGTTGACAACAGTAAAACAGCTTTGGCACATCCTTACGCCACTGGACAAACGCAAGTTATTATTAACGCTTGTTCTAGTTATGATAATGGCACTGATTGAAGCGGCAGGTGTTGTTTCCATTATGCCTTTTTTGGCTGTTTTATCTAACCCAAAAATTATTGAAAGCAATACAATTTTATATCAACTGTATCAATTTTTTTCTGTTAAAAATACCCAACAATTTATTTTATATCTTGGTAGTTTATCCTTACTTATAGTTGTAATCTCTACAGCATTTAAAATTTTAACACAATACACTTTAAACCGATTTGCCAGTTTACAACGCCATTATTTTTCTACACGTCTTCTTAAAATTTATTTAAATCAAAATTACGAGTTTTTTATTCAACGTAATAGCTCTGTACTTATAAAAAATATTTTATCAGAAGTGGATCAATTGATCTGGACAATGATTTTACCTGCTCTAAACCTAATGTCTTATGGTGTAGTATTAATTGCCATGATTGCAATATTGCTCATCTATGATCCTATTATGGCAATTTCTACGGCATGTATACTTGGTGGATTCTATTTTATTATTTACTGGATTGTACGAAAAAAACTGGATCAGATTGGAGCAAGTTTTACCGAAGCAAATACCGAACGCTATCAATCTTGTCAGGAAGCTTTAGGTGGAATTAAAGATGTAATTATCAATGATGCCACACAAGGATATATTGATAATTTTGAATATTATTCCCGTATTTTTGCCAATCATATTGCAACACGAGATACGCTAGGACAAATTCCTTTATATATCATTGAAACTGTGGGCTATGGATGCCTGATCATTTTGGCGATAGTATTAGTTATGTCGGGTAAAGATGTTTCGCATATTTTACCTATTTTGGGCTTATATGGTTTTGCAGCATATAGAATGCTACCTGCTGCACAAAATATGTATCGAGCGATTACACAAATAAAGTTTTCAAATAAAGTTTTATCACTACTTACGCCTGAATTTGCATTAGAGTCTAGGTCGGATGATTTAGATGATAGTCCAACAAAAACTGCTTTAAACTTTAAAAATAAGATTGTGATTAAAAATCTATGTTTTAGCTATCCAAACCGAGCAGATAAAGCCGTACTTAGTCATTTGAATTTTGAAATTGCAAAGAATAGTAGTATCGGCATTATTGGTAAAAGTGGCAGTGGCAAAAGTACCTTGATGGATATTATGCTGGGTCTATTAACACCTCAGACAGGCGAAATACTAATCGACAATATTACACTGAATAAAGAAAACATTGCATCTTGGCAACATTTGGTTGGTTATGTGCCACAAAGTATTTACCTTGCAGATAAAAGTATTTCTGAAAATATTGCTTTTGGAATACCTAAAGATCAGATAGATTTCAAACAGGTGGCGTTTGTGGCAAAACACGCACAAATTCATGAGTTTGTGACGCAACAACTCCCTCAAGGCTATGATACAATCGTTGGGGAACGTGGTGTCATGCTTTCTGGTGGACAACGACAACGAATCGGGATCGCTAGAGCTTTATATAAAAATCCACAGATATTATTTATGGATGAGGCAACCAGTGCATTGGATGTAGAAACAGAACAAGCGGTAAATGAAGCAATACAGGCTTTAAGTGGGCAAAAGACTATGGTCATTATTGCGCATCGGGAAAGTGCTGTGGCAAAGTGTGATCGAATATTAAAGCTGGGAGAGTAAAATTGTGTTAAAAAATAATATGCGTTGGGGCATAATCGGATTACAGATTTTATCTTAATTAATTGAGGATAATTATTAAATGTCTGACATAGATTTTGTTGTGACTTGGTTAGATAGCAATGATCCAGAGTGGCAAGAGCAATACTATCTTAATAAAAACAAAGATAAAAATATAAGTTCTCACGCTGTGAATGATGCTAGATTCAGAGATTGGGATAATTTTCACTTTTGGTTTAGGGCAGTTGAAAAATATTGCCCATGGGTACGTAAAATCCATCTGGTCACTTCTGGTCACTACCCAAAATGGTTAAATATTAACCACAAAAAATTAAGCTTAGTAAAGCATGTGGATATTATCCCAAGAGATTTTTTGCCAACTTTTAACTCTCAAGTTATTGGGATTCATTTACACAATATAAATGATCTTGCTGAAAAATTTGTTTATTTTAATGATGATGTATTTATTAATAAAGATATTTCTCCTGATTATTTTTTTAAAAATGGCTTACCCTGTGATCAATTATTGATGGAACCATTATATTCTGTAGGTAATAAAAATCCATGGTCTATAGTAAGGCACACTTGTGCGAGTATTATAAACAACCATTTTAATAAAAAAGAAATAATGTATAAGAATATTTCAAAAATATTTAATATAAATTATAGACTAATTGATAATTTTAAAAACATGCTTCAACTTCCATATGAAAATTTTTCTGCATTTCATGATTATCACTTATCTGCACCAATGTTAAAGAATATTTTTAATAATGTGTGGGAAAAAGAAAATGAATTTTTAACAAGTATGTCTGCACATAAATTTAGAGGTGAAGGTGAAGTCAATACATATTTATTTCGTTATTGGAGTTTAGCTGAGGGAAGATTTTATCCAGTCAACAAACATCATCGTGGATATTTTTATAATATTGACTTAAATAATATTGATCAAATAGCCAAAGTCCTTTTAAATGAAGATGTGAATGAGATATGTATTAATGATCATGAAAATTTAGAGAATTTTATTATCTTAAAAATGAGGTTAACTACAGCTTTTCTAGAAAAGTTTCCATCAATGAGCTCTTTTGAGAAAGTAATATGAAAAATATCTCTATAGATCATATTCCAAAAACTATTCATCAAACTTATCACTCAACTGTATTGCCTGTTGAAATTAAACGTATAGTAGAAAGGTTAAAATTAAAAAACCCTGACTGGGAATATAAATTTTATGATGACAATCAATGCTCACTTTATATTCTAAAAAATTATGGTAAAGAAATGCTTAATTTATATAATTTGATTAATCCATCTTATGGTGCTGCTAAAGCAGATTTCTTTCGTTACTTACTATTATATAAAGAAGGAGGAATTTATCTTGATATAAAAAGCTCTTGTGAAATTCCTCTGTCTGAACTAATTAAACCCGAAGATGAATTTTTTATTTCAAATTGGCCAAATGAAAATGGAGAATTTAAAAGAGCGGGGTTAAAAATTGAATTACGGCATATCCCCTATGGGGAATATCAACAATGGTATATTATTACAAAACCAAATTCCCCTTTTTTAAAAGCTGTTATAGATCATGTAATATACAATATAAAACACTATAACCCATGGAAACATAGTGTTGCAAAACGTGGGGTCCTCAAACTCACTGGTCCAATCGTATACACATTAGCAATTCATCCGTTAAGACCTAATTTTTCACACCGATACGCTCGGTCACATCAGATTTTTTCATTAGAATATACACTATTAAAGAATAATTCAGATCATATAAAAATTATGAGAAATCACTACAGCCTAATTTCAGAGCCCATTATCCTACCAAGAACAAATTATGAAATATTTTCATATAAAACTTTCATTATATTTAGATTCTGTTTTTTATTTTTTTATTATTTTATATATAAAATTTTTTTCAAAAATCCTACTAATAAGCTAACTCCTAAAGAAGAACTCACTGCATTAATACATAATTTAAAAAATTTTTAATATTAACACTTCTCAATGTTTTTCATTAAGTAGCAATTTATAAATTTTAATATAGTTTTCAATCATATTATTCATATTGAATTGTGTTTGGATTCGGGCACTAGAATTTCTTGAGAGGGTCAATTGTAGTTGTTTATCTGACTGTAATTTTTTAATGTTTACAACAAAGCTATGCACATCATCTTTTTTACAGAGTAGACCCGACAGATTATGTTCAACTAATTCTGGTAATGCAGAACTGTTAGCAACAACTACTGGTAACCCACAAGCCATCGCTTCAGCAACAACTAATCCAAAACCTTCTAATCGAGTGGGAAATAATAAAGCATCAGCATCTTGATAAGCTTTAGCCATTTCTAAAGGATAATTTAAACGTGGCAAAGCATACATATTTTTAGGTAGATTATAGGAGGCATCTTCACGATTACCAGTATAATATAGCTCAAAATCTGCGCCAAGCTGTTGCATAATCTCAGGAAGTAAATCAAAGCCTTTCCGTTTAGAATGGTTTCCTGCAAATAAAATACGAAAAGGCCTTTTAGCCTTTGGTATTTGAGAGGGTGTAAAAATTTCTGTATCTATACCATTATAAATAACACCTACATTATTAATATTAAAAAAAGAAATTACTTGCTTGGCAGTATAATGGCTAACAGCAATCACTTTATTTGCCTGCTTGATATTGTGGCGTTCAATTGGTGTAATCCATAATTGATGATAAATTTTTTGTGCCATAGATTTGTAAGGTAGCAAAGCTTTATCTTGTACACAAAGATGGACATTAGTAATAATAGGAATATTATCAGGTAAAAATTTTGGATGTAACCAAGAATTAATATGTACAATATTAGCCCAGTCTGGTTTTTGAGGTTTATGTACTAGCCAAGGTAAATATTCAGCATGATGTGGTAACCAACTAATTTCAGCAAGCACACCCTGTTTATTTAATCCATTAACTAGCTGTTCAGTAAATACATCCGAACCACTTCCTGTACGAATAGTGGGAAACCATATTGCTGGCTTAGTCACGAATACTCCTTTACAATCTAATTTATGATATTTTTTAATTTATTAGCTAAATTATACCACGCAAAACCTTCTGCAAAAGCCTTACATTTTTCTGGTTTAATCTGTTCTGGATTTTCAAGTAATTCAATAATTTGTGCTGTTAATTGCTCATAATTATCTAATTCGACTAGATAACCTGATACATCCGATTTAACAGCATCTATAATTCCTCCTGTAGCAAATGCAATAGTAGGTGTACTATGTGCAGCCGCTTCAATTGCCACCATCCCAAAACCTTCTGGATCTTTTGGAATATGTTTTACAGGAAATACATGTATATCAGCTAAATAATAAAAACTTGATAAAATATTATCGTCATTAATATTGCCAATAAAAATTATATTATGCTCAACTTGATGAAATTTTGCGGTAGATAAAATTAACTCTTTTGATTGTAGATTTTTGTTTAAAGATTGGCTTGGAGTATCGCCAATAATCACTAAAATTGTATTAGGTATTGCTTTTACAATCTTAGAAAAGCTTAAATCAATAAATTCATTTAAACCCTTACGTTCTGTTAAACGTCCAACAGAAATAAGAATTTTCTTATCATGTAACTGATATTTATTTTTTAATTCTTCGATAAGTTCAATATCTTGTGGTTTTGCTGGATAACTTACACCGGGATGAACAATACTTAACTTATTTTTATCAACTTTTTTATTTATACAAATTTGGTAAGTAGGTATGCTATTAGCGATAATCTGGTTTGCAGAGCGAATACATGGAATCCAGAATAAATTGTAAAGTTTATTATCAGTTGCAATATCTAATCCGTGAATATATACAATACTTTTTATTCTAAAAATTTTGGCAAGAATGACGGCAATCGGAGCTGTCAAACCACTTCCTGCAAAGAGGATATTAGGCCGTTTTATTAAGCATATCCAGAATGCCTTTAAAAACGATACAATTAAAAACAATGGCAATGGTGATAAGGGAGCAATATAAAATTTCGCATCTTTAGGTGCTTGTTTTCTTGCTTCTTTATGACTAACAATACTTACTTGATGTATTTTTGAAAGTTCATCTGCAATATGCCAGTTTAATCGCTCCATACCTCCGACTAAGGGGGGAAGATTTCGAGTAATAATTAATATTGATTTATTATTCTTCATACAATCTTATATCTTTCCATATTCCAAAAATAAACAATGTAATTATTCTCAAGTAGAATAAACAAAAACTTAGTTATCTTAATGTAAAAGGTACATCATTTTAATAAAAAAATCATCGAATTTAAGACAATAGCTTAAATATCTTAATAATTACAATAAAATATTATATATACTAGAAGAATTAGTTTTGTAGTAACATCCGTTTTAAACTACAATAACTTCGGCAAATCAGACAATTCATTACCTTTAGGATCTGCTTGATTATCAGCGTAAAAAGTTGCCAATTTTTCACCGATTTGTTCAATTCCAAAGCACAAGCCGTCTACATATTGCTGCTGTTTAAAGTACGGCAGCATCTTCTGACAAATTTCATCCCAGCAAGTGGCATGAACAGCCTGATGAATTCCTCGGTCAGCAACCAGTTCTAATTTTTTCTCACACAAATTGATATAAATCAAAATTCCACTGTTAAATTCGGTATCCCAAACCCGATATTCGGCAAATAATTGTTCTGCCCGTTGTCGCACGTTGGTATCCAGTGCAATCAAGCTTGGTAAGCTACCTTCAATAATGATCTGAATTTCCCCACGATGACCATTCTCTGCCGCAGCAATGGCTGTTGCAATTTGCTGACATTGCGCTGCATTGAGTAAGCGTTTAGAGGATTTAAAACAAAATACATGTTTAAGCCAGCGAGTCAAACTAAGCTGATGTGTATCTATTGTATTTTTGCTTGCAAATACAGTTTGCGAGTCTGTCTGATTTACCATGATCCTGAAGCTCCTCCCCCACCAAAGCCACCACCGCCGCCACTGTATCCACCACCCCCACCAAAGCCGCCACCGGAGCCACCTCGACCACCACCGCCACTGGCAATTGCTTGTAGAATTAGTTGTGCAATAGAGCTAATAATTAACAAAAATAATCCGCCACCAATGAGCAAGCTCATTCCCAATCCCACACCACTGATCACGCCTGCGGCAATACCGGCAGCACCCGCACCAATTGACGCAATTTTTCGACCAACAAAGAGTGAAGCAATCACAGCAATGATGAGAATGGCAATCGAATATTTCATCATATTCGACACTGCTTGCTGATGGGCATGTGCCTGATTTTGTCGTTCTTTTAAAACATCTGCCTGTTGTTTGGCAATTTCCGGATCAAGACTCAGTATTCGATCTATTTCTTTTAGCCCTGTTTGCAAGCCCTGTGCATACTGATTTTGTTTAAAATATGGTGTAATTTGATTTTGAATAATTTGATAATTCACAATATCCGGAAGTACGCCTTCCAGACCATAACCAGTGAGAATCTGTATTCTACGGTCATTCACGGCAACCACGATTAATAACCCATTGTCATGCTTGGCAGTACCCAGTTTCCATTGATCTGCAATGTGCATGGCATAATCAAAAATATCCTGCTGTCCAGTGGTCGGTACAATCACTATGCCGATTTGGGCTTTACCAGCATCATAAATGGTTTTAATTTGCTGGCTAAGCTGTTGGTTCTGTTCTGTACTTAAAACATGTGTTGGATCAATTATGGGAGCATTGAGTGCCGGCAATTGCACGACAGCAGATTGATCACTGCTGGCAGCAGTGACCGATGCAGTACTTTGCGTATCAACGGAAGCAGAGACATTGGTCTGTTCTTTTGCCACCGTGGATGGGTTATTTTGTTGCTGCTGTTTTAGAATTTGTCGGGCAATCACGACATCATCCGACTGATCGCCTTGTGCAGATGCTGTTTCCGCATAAGAAAATGTACACAGGATGGACAGAAATACTATTGGAAACAAAAATACTGATCTCAGTATTTGTTTCAAATATGGTTTTAAATCTTGTAGATAATGCCGCATCCATCCTCTCCTCAACAGTGAAACCTTAGAAATTTACTGTTGGGGCTTTTTCTGCACCAGTTTCGGCACTAAAGTTTGGTTTTGGTTTCATACCGATCACTTTGGCGGTCATTACTTGTGGGAATTGACGTACATAGCTATTGTAATCCTGCACTGTCTGGATATAACGGTTACGTGCTACAGCGATACGATTTTCTGTACCTTCAAGCTGTACCTGTAAGGCCTGAAATTGTTGATTGGCTTTCAAATCAGGATAGTTTTCGGATACTGCAATCAATCGGGATAAGGCGCCTGTCAATTGACTTTGTGCTTGTTGATATTTTTCAAATAATGCTGGATCTTCCAGAACTTGTTGATCAACTTTCAATCCAGCAACATTAGAACGCGCCTGAGTGACTTCAGTCAGTACCTGTTCTTCATGTTTGGCATAGCCTTTGACCACGTTGACCAGATTAGGGACTAAATCGGCCCGACGCTGATATTGGTTCTGTACTTCTGACCATGCCCCGTCAACGGCTTCATCCTTAACTTGCATGGTATTATAGCCACAACCGGTAAGGTTTAAGGTCACGACCACTGTTGCCGCCACTAAAGTTTTATTGAATACATTCATATACGCTCTACCTAATTTTGATTATCTTTTATGCTATAGCATGCATTGTAATACGATTAAAGTAATGCTTGTTTTTCATTTTGTATAGTAAAATACTTATAATTGCTAAATATAAGAAAATTTTGTGATGCTTTACACAAAAAAACTTTTTCTCTTTATGATAAGTTGAGTAGCGCTTAGCAAGATATTTCAAAAAATAATTGCAAACTTACCAAAAGGTAAGTACTTACATTTCTATATTTTTGCTCTTATGCTAAAGATCATAGTGAAAACATATACACGATCAGATTTTATGAGCAACTTATGAAAAGAATTTTAGGTATTATCGGTCTTATGGCCGCAATGATCAGTGTGGCAGATGCCGCTCCGTTAAGTTATAAAATTTATAATCCACAGGAAAATGCAATTTTTCCGGTATCATCGACGTTGATCATGGGAGATCGAAATGCTGTTCTTGTAGATGCCCAGTTTAATACCAAAGATGCAAATAAGCTGGTTCAAATCATCAAAGACAGTGGTAAAAACCTACAGTACATCATTATTACTGCGGGTGATCCTGATTTTTATTTTGGTTTAGAGCCGATCATATCTGCTTTTCCCAATGCAAAAGTAATCGCAACGCCGAAAGTTGTAGAGCATATTCAAGCGACTAAAGATGCCAAACAGGCATATTGGTTTCCTCAGTTAAAAGATGGCGCCCCATCAAAAATTTATGTACCAACTGTTTATAAAACATCATCCCTTACTTTGGATGGTCAACGTATTGAGTTTAAGGCAAACAATCGTTACGCAGCTTATTTATGGGTACCTAGCAGTAAAGTCATTGTTGGTGGTGTGGGAATATCTTCAGGAATTCATGTCTGGACAGCAGATACGCAATCATTTGCTGCTCGTCAGCAGTGGCAAAATACCCTCAAAGAAATGATAAATTTAAAGCCTAAAGTCGTGATTCCGGGACATTATATTGGTGATATCCCTACAGCGACACAAGCTATTCATTTTACCTCAAACTATTTAAATGACTTTGAACATGCGTTGAAACAATCGAATAATGCACAACAAGTCATTGAAAATATGCAAAGTAAATATTCATTATTATCAGAAAAAGACGCACTGATCCTCAGTGCCAAAGTCAATATGCAAGAAATGCAATGGGAATAAAAAATAACCCGCAATTCAGTTTGCGGGTTATTTAATGCTCTAAATCTTTTGTGATTTAAACATCCAGATAATCCAGTATACCTTCTGCGGCTTTGCGTCCTTCCCAGATTGCTGTTACAACCAGATCAGAACCACGTACCATATCCCCACCCGCAAAGATTTTTGGATTAGAGGTCTGGAACATAAATTCCTGTTCTTCCGGAGCAACCACTCGACCAGCACCATCTAAACTAATATTTTGTGTCGTAAACCAGTCTGCTGGACTTGGGCGGAAACCAAAGGCCAACAATACAGCATCAGCAGGTAGAATTTCTTCTGAACCCGGTACAGGCTCAGGACTACGGCGACCACGGCTATCTGGTTCACCCAATTGCGTTGTGACGACTTTTACACCTGTGACTTTGCCATTTTCACCAACCACTTCAATCGGTTGACGATTAAACAGGAATTCTACACCTTCTTCACGAGCATTACGGACTTCACGGCGAGAACCTGGCATGTTGGCTTCGTCACGGCGATAAGCACAAGTAACACTGGCTGCATTTTGGCGAATGGATGTACGGTTACAGTCCATAGCTGTATCACCACCACCTAGCACGATGACTTTCTTAGCTTCCATACTGATGTATTCTTCAGGATTTTTTTCCCAATTCTGGCAACGGTTGACATTGGCAATCAGAAAATCCAGCGCATCATAAACACCGTCTAATTCTTCACCAAGAAAACCGCCTTTCATGTAGGTATATGTTCCCATACCCATAAATACGGCATCATATTCGGCCAATAATTGTTCAATGGTCACATCTGTACCAATTTCGGTATTTAAACGAAACTCGATGCCCATGCCAGTGAAAATTTCACGGCGGCGTTTCATCACGTCTTTTTCCATTTTAAATTCAGGAATACCAAAAGTGAGTAGTCCACCAATTTCAGGGCGTTTGTCATATACCACAGGTTTTACCCCATTACGCACCAAAATATCGGCACAGCCCAAACCGGCAGGACCTGCGCCAATGATGGCAACTTTTTTATCGGTCCATTTAACCGAAGACATATCCGGACGCCAGCCCAAGGCAAACGCTGTATCGTTAATATATTTTTCTGCATTACCAATCGTTACTGCACCAAAACCATCATTCAAGGTACAAGCACCTTCACATAAACGGTCTTGCGGGCATACCCGACCACAAACTTCAGGTAAGGTATTGGTTTGATGGCAAAGTTCTGCTGCACGAAAAATCTGACCTTCTGCAATCAGTTTTAACCAGTTTGGAATGTAGTTATGTACAGGGCACTTCCACTCACAATAAGGGTTACCACAAGCTAGACAACGGTGTGTCTGATTTGCAGCAATATCAGCAGTAAATGGTTTATAAATTTCCACAAATTCTGCTTTGCGGACAGTAATATCTTTTTTCTCTGGATCCTGACGGGCAACATCCAGAAACTGAAAGTCATTATTTAGGCGCTGTGCCATAATTCTCTCCGTGGGTAAGTACGCATTTTCAATCATGTTCCAATGCGTACCTGCCTATTAAATGCAGTATGTTATTGTGGGTCGGCTTGAGTTGCTTTAAGCAAGGTCAACAAATTGGCTGCTTTGGGTTTGACGAGCCAGAATTTACGGCTGTAGTAATCAAACTCATGGCGAATTTTATACGCCCAGGCACTACCTGTTTCCTCAATGTGTTCATCCAGAATCTTCATCAGGAATTGCTGATGCTCTTCCATTGATTCAGTTGAAATACGGGTCAGGTCAATCAATTCATGGTTATAGTAATCCACAAAATCATTGTCCAAATCCAGCACGTAGGCAAAACCGCCTGTCATCCCTGCACCGAAGTTATGACCGACTTTACCCAATACAGTCACAATACCACCTGTCATGTATTCACAGCAGTGATCTCCTGCACCTTCGATCACTGCGAATGCACCTGAGTTACGCACGGCAAAACGTTCCCCTGCTGTACCTGCTGCAAACAGTTTACCGCCTGTTGCACCATACATACAGGTATTTCCAATAATTGCTGTTTCCTGACTACGGAAAGGTGAGCCTTGTGGTGGAAAGATCGAAATACGACCACCCGCCATACCTTTACCGACATAGTCGTTCGCATCACCTTCTAATTTGATATGCAAACCACCGGCATTCCAGACACCTAAAGACTGACCTGCCGTACCTTGTAACTTCAATACAACTGGGGCAATTTCCATCCCCAGATTGCCATGACGGCGGGCAATTTCACCAGATAATCTTGCGCCAATCGAACGGTCACAGTTACCAATGTTATAAGAGAACTCGCCACCTTCTCCGCTTTCAATAGCAGGTAGCATATCTGTCACCATTTGTTCCGCCAACAGGCCTTTATCAAATGGGTGGTTGCCTTGTACCTGACAATATTGTGCTTTACCTTCAGCAGATGGATGTGATTGCAACAATGGTGTTAAATCCAGATGGGCATGTTTATCAGTTTCACCCGGTAAAATTTCCAGTAAATCTACGCGACCAATCAAGTCTTTTAGCGAAGATACACCTAATGCAGCCAACCATTCACGTGTTTCTTCGGCAATAAAGCGGAAGAAATTGATCAGCATTTCAGGTTCACCAATATAGTGATCCTGACGCAATTTATCTTGTTGTGTCGCTACACCAGTTGCGCAGTTATTCAGATGACAAATACGCAAGTATTTACAGCCCAAAGCAATCATTGGTGTAGAACCAAAACCAAAGCTTTCTGCGCCAAGAATAGCTGCTTTTACAACATCCAGACCGGTTTTTAAGCCACCGTCAGTTTGGACACGTACCTTGCCACGCAAATCGTTAACACGTAATGCCTGATGCGCTTCACTCAAGCCCAATTCCCATGGCGAACCGGCATGGTGGATAGAAGACAATGGTGATGCTGCTGTACCGCCATCGTAACCAGAAATGGTAATAAAATCGGCATAAGCTTTGGCAACACCCGCAGCAATCGTCCCCACACCCGGTTCAGATACCAGTTTTACCGATACCATCGCTTGAGGATTGACTTGTTTTAAGTCAAAAATCAATTGTGATAAATCTTCAATTGAATAAATATCATGATGTGGTGGTGGTGAAATTAAAGTCACACCCGGTACAGAGTAGCGCAGACGTGCGATCAGGCTGTTAACTTTACCACCCGGTAACTGACCACCTTCACCCGGTTTTGCACCTTGCGCAACTTTAATCTGTAATACTTCGGCAGAAGTGAGATACGCAGGTGTTACACCAAAACGACCAGAAGCAATCTGTTTGATTTTTGAATTACGAATGGTGCCATAACGTGCAGGATCTTCCCCACCCTCACCCGAGTTAGAACGACCACCAATGGTATTCATGGCGATCGCAATTGCTTCATGGGCTTCTGGCGATAATGCACCTAACGACATTCCCGCAGAGTCAAAACGAGGGAGAATATCCTCTACCGATTCGACTTGTTCCACAGAGATTGAATGATCCGTTTTTAACTTGAATAAGTCACGAATCGTGGCAACTGGACGATGATTAACCAACTCAGCATATTCTTTAAAATGCTCATATTTACCGGAGCGCACCGCTTTATGTAGTGCATTAATTACATCCGGATTAAAGGCATGATATTCCTTGCCAAATACAAATTTCAGCATACCACCTTGATCAATCGGCTTACGAGCTTTCCATGCCAGATCAGCCAGTTTTTTCTGATCATTTTCAAGGTCAATAAATGTTGCACCCTGAATACGGCTTGGTACACCAATAAAGCAGGTATCCACCACTTCTCTGGAGAGTCCGACAGCTTCAAATAATTGGCCGCCACGATAAGAAGCAACAGTAGAAATTCCCATTTTAGACAAGACTTTAAGTAAGCCTTTATCAATCCCCTTACGGAAATTGGCCTGTGCATGAATAGGATCGCCCAGTAATTCACCTTTGGCGATCAGATCATTAATCACATCATAGGCAAGATATGGATACACGGCTGTTGCACCAAAACCAAGGAATACCGCAAATTGATGTGCATCACGTGCGAAACCAGTTTCAATAATCAAATTGGCATCGGAACGCAAACCTTTTTCAATCAAATGATGGTGTACTGCACCAGTAATCATCACTGAATTGGCTGGTAAATAACCTTCACGGATATTTTTATCAGACAAAATCAATAAAGTTTTGCCATCACGAATCGCCTGTGCCGATTCTTCACAAATACGTTGAATTGCAGCCGACAAACCTTCTTCCACAGGATAATTAAGATCAATTTCTGCCCGTTCATAGCCAGGACGATCCAGCTCGCGAATCAAATGCATTTTGGCATTCGACAAAACTGGGCTAGAGAAAATCACTCGATCTGCATGTTCAGGACTTTGTTCAAATACATTTTGTTCACGTCCCAGACAAGTTTCCAGTGACATAACAATGGATTCACGTAAAGGGTCAATTGGTGGGTTAGTGACCTGTGCAAATTGCTGACGGAAGAAATCCGAAACATGACGAACCTGACGGGATAAAACTGCCATTGGCGTATCATCACCCATTGAACCAACAGCTTCCTGACCACTTTCTGCAATTGGACGTAGCATTTGGTCACGTTCTTCAAATGTGACCATAAACATTTTTTGCGCTGCTTTTAACGCATCAGCAGTTAGCCCCTGATCCACCAACTCTTCTTCAAGTTGTTGGGTACCTTGTAATTTTAAAGAGCGTTCACGTAACCATTCACGATATGGACGCATTTTTTTCAAATGATTACTCACGTCTTTGGTATCTAATAATTTACCCGTTGCAGTATCAATTACCAAAATTTGTCCTGGGCCGACACGCCCTTTGGAAATCACATCTTCAGGTTCATAATCCCAAACACCGATCTCAGACGCTAAAGTGATATAGCCATTTTTGGTGATCACCCAACGCGCAGGGCGTAAACCATTACGATCCAGCATACAGATGGCATGACGACCATCCTGAATCACCAGACCTGCCGGACCATCCCATGCTTCCATGTGTTTGGAGTTAAATTCATAGAAAGCACGTAAATCAGCATCTAGTGTTTCAACGTTTTGCCATGCTGGTGGAACCAACATACGTAAGGCACGGAACAAATCCATACCGCCACCGATCAGAATCTCAAGCATATTGTCCAGACTTGATGAATCCGAACCGGTACGGTTAACCAATGGTTTTAGATCCAATAATCCCGGTAATAACGGATTTTCAAACTTTGGCGTACGTGCAACCGACCAGTTACGATTTGCAGTAATCGTGTTAATTTCTCCGTTATGTGCCAAATAACGGAATGGTTGTGCCAAAGGCCAGCGTGGCAATGTATTAGTAGAAAACCGTTGATGGAATACACAAATATGTGAAGCCAAACGCTCATCCGCCAAATCAGTATAAAAATCTGCAATCGCAGCAGGCATCATCAAGCCTTTATAGCTAATGACTTTAGAAGACAATGTAGTTACATAGAATAGTGGATCGTTTTGTAGTTTTTGTTCTGCACGGCGACGAGCTAAAAATAATTTACGGTTAAATTCAACCTCTGTCACACCCATTGGGCAATTGACCAATATTTGCTCAAATTTTGGCAAGGAACGTAAAGCAATTTCACCCAGTACATCATTATTTGTTGGGACTTCACGCCAGCCAATTGTACGTAATCCTTCCGCATCGAGTTCACTGCTTAGAATATTACGGGCGTTTTGCGCCAAAGCCGGATCAGTATTTAAAAAAATTGTTCCTGCAGCAAATACTTCGCTTAGCGTAATATCGCTAATCTTTTTCGCTTCATCACGAAAAAGTTGCTTTGGCATCGCCAGTAATAAACCACAACCGTCACCTGTTTTACCATCTGCCGCAATACCACCACGATGGGTCATACATGCCAAACTATGAATGGCTGTTTTGACCAAATGATGACTTTGCTCTCCTTGCATATGAGCAATTAAACCAAAACCACAGTTGTCTTTAAATTCATGCGGCTGATACAAACCTTGATCCGGTTGTTCAGTGGGAGCTACATTATTGAGCGATGGCATGTGCATAGCGTACCCTTCTATTCTACGGTGACCAAATACAGGTCAAAAACAGTTAAAGCAGAACCTCTTAGATGTTTAAGACTGCCTTACCATGCACAAACTTCATATAAGCAATACAGGAAAGCAATATCCAAAAAGCATAATTTGCACTTTTTTGTACAAATTACATTCTTTCAGTACATAAGACAGGATAAATATAACTATCTTTTTGTACCACAGTCTGCTGAGCCTATTTTTATAAGCAAAAAATATGCCACTTTTATATATTTTTAAGTTCATGAAATGTATGATTATTTTATATGTAAATTTTATTATTGCACCAAATTCTGCCTACCACTTTGCACTATTTAAACGCAAAATCTACCAACCCAAACATTATGAACCAATATAGTGCAAAAATTTAGAATGGATCGATAATTTGCTCTTCATTGGTATGTGGTTTTACTGGTTCTGTTATTTTTTGTTCAATCTGACCAGTTTTAACGGGTGAAGTTGCTGCATTTTGGGTCTTCACCATTTGTTCAGTCTTTGTGGCTGATTGATCAGCAGAACCAGCCAATGATGATGGTGTTACTGTCGGTTCGGGAGCAACAATGCGTGGTATAACGGTTTTAGTTAAAACAATATTACGTAATTTGGTTCCTGATAAAACTTCTTCACTGCCTAAATCCCGTACCAATGCAGAATAAGTAGATA
The DNA here is from genome assembly GCF_008693185.1 of Acinetobacter qingfengensis. Classification (GTDB taxonomy): domain Bacteria; phylum Pseudomonadota; class Gammaproteobacteria; order Pseudomonadales; family Moraxellaceae; genus Acinetobacter; species Acinetobacter qingfengensis. The sequence goes on along the minus strand of NZ_VXKN01000005.1, from coordinate 211,728 downwards.
AACTTTCAGGTAACACTTTTACAGATTCCGGCAATTCAAAATTAACTTTTTGTGATTGTTCTACTGCTTGTTGTGCAGAATCATACTGACCATAAATCAACACATATTGCTCTGGATTTTTACCATCTTGCAAACGTAAATAATTAAATTTTTTACGATCTTCACGCTTGGCCAAATAAGCTCGAATAATATCTTCTTCAGAAACCTTCATTAATTGCAGTGTCCATTTTTTATGATAATCTGCAACAAATTTTGCACCACGAAATTCAGCCTCATGGCTACTGACTTCAACACTACGCTGAGTCAAATTAAAAGGTGGCACTTCATCAGTAAATGTTCCCAAATTCTGATTCACTGCCACTTTTTCAATTTGTACAGGCCGATCAACATCTTGCTGTTGTTTTTGTTGTTGTGCAATTTCTACGGTTTTTGGCTTGTTTTGTACGATCCAAAAAATAAAAGTCAGCAACAAACATCCTACACCCAGAGCAAGCCAGATAATATTTTTCACTGTTTGCCAGTGTCTTGATAATGTTGCCATAATAACCTCTTATTTATTACGCGGCTTGCTGATGTGCCTGAATGGCTGCAATTAATGCATTCTGATCAAACTCATTGGTGATCACTGCTTTTCCCAGTTGTTTGAGAAGAATCAATCGTAACTGACCATCCAGCACTTTTTTATCATGTGACATGTAATTGAGAAACTGCTCTAACGGAATTGCCGGACTCACAATAGGTAAGTTTGCCGCAAGAATAATCTGTTGAATACGTTGTACATCCACAGTATCAATCCAGCCTTGGCGGGCTGAAAGCTCAGCAGCCATCACCATTCCTGTTGCAACAGCTTCACCGTGCAGCCATGTTCCATACCCTAGATAAGACTCAATCGCATGGCCAAATGTATGTCCAAGATTAAGTAATGCACGTTCACCTTTTTCTGTTTCATCATTGGCAACAATTCGTGCTTTATGCGCACAGCATCGATAAACAGCCTGAGCCAGTAAATCAGCATCACCAGCCATTAATTTAGACATATTTTGTTCAAGCCATAATAAAAATTCGGCATCACAAAGTAAGGCATATTTAATGACTTCGGCCATTCCTGCTGATAGCTCGCGAGGTGGTAATGTGTCTAAAACAGCCATGTCAGCAATAACAGCTTCAGGTTGTTTAAACGCACCAATCATATTTTTACCCAATGGGTGATTAATACCAGTTTTCCCCCCAACACTTGAGTCTACTTGTGACAACAAAGTCGTAGGGATTTGAATAAAGTTCACACCTCTTTGAAAAGATGCAGCCGCATAACCAGCCATATCACCAATTACACCACCGCCTAAGGCCACGATAGTACAATCTCGGTTAAATCCAGCTTGTAACAGTGCATCAAAGATTAAATGTAAATGCCCAAAATCTTTATATTTTTCGCCATCTGGTAAAATACAGGTCGCAACACTTTTACCTAATTGTTCAAATTGTAAAGTATATTTTTCCAGATATAAGGCTGCGACTGTCGTATTGGTTACAATCATGACTTGTTTTGCTTTAATATAAGGTGCCAGCAAACTCGATGCGTCCAGAGTATGCCCAATAAAAATCGGGTAGCGCCGCTCACCCAATTCAACAAAAAGTGTTTGCATAGTCGTCATATTCAAATAGATAAAGTTATAAAATTGACTGTTCTTCGATCAGCTTTAAAATTTTCAAAGCCAGATCACGTGCAGAACCCTGATGTGTTTCTATCACAAAATGCGCAACTTCACGATAAAGTGGGTCACGGCTTTGTAATAATTCTGTAAGCTTTTTTTCCGGATTATCCACTTGTAGCAATGGGCGATTGCGATCGCGATAAGTTCTGGCCAACTGAATTTCTACTGGTGTATACAGATAAATGACGACACCGCGCTGCTGTAATACCTGACGGTTTTCACGTTGTGTTACAGCACCGCCCCCTGTGGCCAAAACAATATTCTTTTGTGTGGTGAGGTCTGAAATAACAGCTTTTTCTCGGGCACGAAAACCCAACTCACCTTCTTTTTCAAAAATCCAGGGAATATTTGCCCCTGTCCGGGCTTCAATTTCATGATCACTATCAATAAAATTACGTCCCAGTAGTTCTGCCAGATAGCGGCCTACTGTGGTTTTCCCTGCACCCATTGGGCCCACCAAATAAATATTTGGAAGACCCTTTGTTTTACTATGGCTATTCAAGCGCCACCTATCTCTATGTTTTATATATCCTCTATATTAACGATTTGTGTCGCTATTGTCATTGACAATCCGTGGCGTCACAAAAATTAACAACTCATCTTTCTGTTTACTTTTGGATGTATTTCTAAATAAACGACCAATATACGGCAGGTCACCCAAAAATGGAATTTTTGTCACTGAATTTTCAGTGGTATCTTCAAACACTCCTCCCAACACCACTGTTTCACCACTACCTACCAACACATTAGTATTAATCTGGTTGGTTGAAATCAAAGCTTCGCCATTTTGTGCATAACCAGCTAAAGCATCTTTAGTAATATTAAGTTGCATAGCAACTTTACCATCTGGTGTAATGCTTGGCGTAACTTCCAATAACAAGACCGCATCTTTAAATGACGTTGTAGTCGATGTACTACTGCCTGAGGTACTGGTACTTTGATATGGAATTTGTACACCCGATTTAATCAATGCTTTTTGTTTATCGGCTGTCATGACTTTGGGCGTAGAAATAACTTCTGTCAAACCTTCTGCTTGTGAGGCAGAGAGTTCAAGATCTAGCATAAAGTCAGAAAACTTGATTAAACCAAAGGAAATTTGTCCAACCGCATCCTCAACACCCAAATCCACACTAACATTGTCAGATAAATCAGAATATTGTGTAGTATCAGAATCAGATAAGGTACTTAAAGAGCTTCTATCGCCAGCAATCAAAAAGTCATTACTTTTCGAAGCAATACCCCATTTCACCCCCAAATCTTTACTAAAAGAATCAGAAGCTCTTACAACTCGGGCTTCAACCATCACCTGTTTCACAGCAACATCAATTAAATCAATCATTTTACGGATTTCATCGATTTTAGCTGCAGTATCATTCACAATTAACGTATTGGTTCGCACATCGCTGGCGACTGAGCCACGAGGACTCAACATGTTTCCAGCCAACTCATCATTACTTGCCGTATTTGACCCATTACCAGAGTTATTGCTGGAAATGCCTTTACGTTCCGTAATCAGTTTTTCAATATCTGCAACTTTGGCATATTTCAACTGAATATAATCTGTCTGAATTGGTGCTAATTTAATACTTTGTGCAATCGCTTTAGCTTCATCTTCTTCGGCCTTTATCAATTCTGATACAGGTGCAACCCAAATGACTTTACCATTACGACGTTTATCCAAATTTTTGGTCTTAAGGATAATATCTAACGCCTGATCCCAAGGCACATCTTTTAGACGAATGGTAATTTGTCCCTGAACAGAATCAGCCGCAACAATATTGGTATCGGTAAAATCTGCCAGTAATTGTAAAACTCGGCGTACTTCAATATCCTGGAAATCAAGAGAAATTTTCTTACCCGTATAATTTTGTGATGCCCGCCCATTGGTAGCATTTTTTTGTTCTGGGCGTTTCACACTTACAGTCAACTTATCTTCTGACTGATAAGCCATGTACTCATAACTGCCCGTTGGCTGGATCACAATCACACCATTACTGCCTTCATTGTAGGCATCAATGGTATTTACTGGCGTAGAAAAATCATTAACATTTAAACGCCGAGCCAAATGAGTTGGAATTTTTGATCCCAAAAAACGTACAATGATTTTACTGCCTTGTTGTTGTACATCTACAGGTGTATGCGCACTTAACAAGCTAATATTGACCAGCCCTTCGCCTTGCGCACCACGTGCAAAACCGATATCTGACAATCCGGTCTGATTTGATGCTGTATTGACAACATTACCTGGAAGGCTAATTGCATTGGCTTTTTGTGAATTAATTTTTAAAACCAGTGTATTGCCTTCAGAACGAGTAGTGAATGTTCCATAATCTTTTAAATTAACCACCAGTCTGGCACGGGCATCATCAGCCTGAATATCAACACTGGAAGCTTCTGAGGTATTGACTGCAACAGCAGATGCGGGTGCATTATTTTTCACACCATCAAAATCCAGAACCAAACGTGATGGATTTTCTAATTGATAAGCTTTAGGCTGCGCAGGTAAACCATTAAATAACACACGTAATTCAGTACCTTCTGCATTTTGCATCGGTATCACTTGTGTAATCGCAACCTGAGCACTTACTACTTGCATTACCCCACAGGCTACCGCTGTCATTGCAAATCTTTTCATGGATAATCCCATCGTCATGATTAACCCCATTTTATTTAAAACTTTGATATTTTTCATTTTAAATTCCCTACCCTTATTGAATATCCGTACGTAACAATAACGTACGCGGCCGTTCAATATAGCCATCCTGACCATCAGGAACGACCTCGAGTAGATCTATTTGATTTGGACTGATACGGATGACTCGTCCATAATTTTTGCCCATGTAGTTTCCGGCCTGTACCTGCTCAATCTGACCATCTGGTGTACGTACCAATGCAATGGTTTTTCCTGCACTATTACGCATTGTGCCTTTCATGAGCAACTCTTCAAGCGCATAATTTTCCAATGGTTGAGAAGGTCGTGCCAGATTAGGATAAACCCGTTTGCCTGCCATGACTTTTAATTCATTGGCAATACTGGTTGGTACAAATGGACTTTTTAACTGATAGGCATCATAAGTGTAATTGGGAATAGGATTAAATGCCGGTGGGGGTGTAACTGCCAAAGGTGGTTTATCACGAATTTCCTGCATTTTTGCCTGCACATCATCAACCTTGGATTTACATCCAACCAATGCGATCGTCAACAATGTCAGTAGGCATATTGCGCCTTGACTATTTTTTCTCATTTTTTTTAGTCTCCGCATCTGCCGCTTTTTTCTCACTTTCATTCATGTAGCGATAAGTTTTGGCTTTGATATTCATTGCAAGTTTTGGTACTTCACTGCCTTTAACCTGATCAGCCTTGATACTAAAGTCATGCAGGGTAACAATACGCGGTAAAGCAGCAATTGCGCTAACAAAACCACCCATACTATGGTAATTACCGCTTACTGTAATATCGATCGGCTGCTCAATAAATACTTCCTGTTTAACTTCAGGTTGCAGTTGAATATTTTTAAACTCCAGCCCGGATTCAACCCCGGCAGTATTAATATCTTCAACCAACCCAGGAATTTCAGTTTCTTTGGGTAATTGCTGGAGTTGTTGATTAAACTGAGCTTCCATCAGTTGCAATTGTGCGTTATAGCTTTGCAAATTGCGCAATTTGGAATCTTTTTGTTTAAATTCGTTTAACAAATTTTCCTGTTGTGCTTCAGCACTGGCAATATCTTCCCGAATGCCTTGAATAATAAGAAAATAAGCCAGAAAGCCAATAAATATAAGAATTAACAAATACATGGTCAACTTGACTGCCAGAGGCCATGCACCAATATTGTTCATGTCAACTTGCTGCAATTGCTGCATGTATTTTTCAAAAGAAAAAGACTTTTTCTTGGATTTTTCTTCAGTTACATCCATTTCATCTAAATTCATGGTGTTACCCCTGCTTTTGCTTCAGGCTGTGCAGCATTCACGGCACTAACTGTATCCCCCAAATCAACAGTCACCACAAAATTACCATAACTGTCTTCTGGACGCGGTGTTACAGCACCTTGTTGTTGTGCTTTTGCTTCTGCTGCAACAAATGAATTCATAAATGCATTTCTAAACCAAGGAGATGATCCGAGATTACGCAAAAATTCAGAAACGATATTGGGATCTTGTGCCCGACCTTCGAGAGTAAATTTATCACCAGTACGGGAAAAACTGGTTAAATACATATTATTTGGTGTTAATTTTGTCATTTCATCAAAAATATGAACAGCCACTGGTCGTACAGCCTGCAAATCCTGAATCAGCTTCATACGCTGAATAATTTCATCACGGCGTGTTTGTAGGCCATCCAGACTTTTTAGTTTTTGATCTAGTTGTTGATTAGCTGTAACAATTTGTTGATTGGCTTGATTTTGATTATCCAGCAAATGTGAATAATACATATACACCATAAAGGTAGCAGCAACGCCCAAAATGGCAATCAAGATGCTGGTAGTGAAAAATTCTTTCTTACGGCGTTCCCGTAACTCCTCACGCCAAGGCAATAAGTTAATTTTAGCCATCAGTCAAAACTCCTTAATGCCAAACCACTTGCAACCAGCAAAGAAGGTGCATCATTTTCAAGTTTACGAACATCAACCTGAGGTGCATAACTCATACGTAAGAATGGATTGGCAATGGTGACACGATAACCGAGTGCTTCCTGTAATAATTTTGGAAAGCCAGTAATGTTGGCGCTACCACCAGCAAGAAGCAAGTGATCAATTTCTGAATATTGTGAAGAAGAAAAGAATAACTGTAATGAACGGGCAGCTTGCTGTGCAATTGCTTCCATAAATGGATAGAGTACTTCAGGCTCAAAATCATCCGGAAGATTTCTTTCTTTTTTAGCAAAGCCAGCTTCTGCAAATGACAGCCCATAACGTTGCTGTACATCAAGTGTAAGTTGCTTTCCACCAAAGGATTGTTCTCGACTATAGACGACCTGCCCCTGATCCAGCACGATCAAGGTTGTTTGTGTATGCCCAACATCCAGTACTGCAACAATATTTGCGCCAATTGGCAAGCTACCGGCTAATAAAGCGTAAGATCGCTCAAGTGCATAGGATTCAACATCCATGACTCGGGTTTTTAATCCAGCCAACTCAGCAACTTCAACACGTTTATCTACATTCTCAGTACGTGTTGCTACCAATAACACATCTACTTTCGCAGGATTTTTTTCATTAAAGGACAATACTTCAAAATCCAGACTAACTTCATCTAGCGGATAAGGAATATATTGTTCTGCATCCAGTCGAATCTGAACTTCACGTTCATCATCACCCATTTCAGCATCCATCTGGATAATTTTGGTAATTGCTGCAACTGCTGGTACAGCCAATGCCACTTGTTTGATATTTGGGTTAGCCAAATTGTAAACACGCTCCAGAACCTCAGCAACATGTTCTGAATCCATGATAGTTTTATCCACCACATCATTTTCAGCTAACGGTAGTACCCCATACGCCTCTACCTGATACTTACTGTTTTTTACACTAAGCTGTATCAACTTTACAGAAGTAGAACTAATATCTACTCCTATAACACTTTTAGTAGACTTAGAATTAAAATTAAACACTACTGATTATCCTATTCTTATCCCCTAACGAATCATGAAATAGAGTACGATTTCAACTTAGCAACATTTTATTGCTAACAATCTGTTACGCTTATCGCTATACTTATTCACAATCGCTCTCAATAAGTGCTTATTAAAACCTAGTTATTATGAAAAAGCTATCTTCTAAAGGACAGATTCATCCAATTTTTTCAGTTTTAATTTTAGGATTGCTTTCTGTTCCCATGGCATTTTATGGAATGTACCTCTATATTGCGCCATCTTTGCCAGATATGAGTAGCTTACAAAAAGCACCTCTTGAGCAACCACTACAAATCTACACCAAGGATAATATTCTCATTGGTGAGTTTGGTGACCGACTGTCTTTGCCTGTCCAATATAAAGATATTCCTCAAGATATGATTCATGCTTTTCTGGCCGCAGAAGATTCTGCTTTTTTCGAACATAGCGGTGTCAGCTTCAAAGGACTTGGCCGTGCGGTAACCGAGTCCATCAGTGGTTCAGCTCAAACTGGTGGCTCAACCATTACCATGCAGGTCGCAAAAAATTATTATTTAACTCCTGAACGTACTTTACGCCGCAAACTTACCGAAATTTTTCTGGCACGAAAAATTGAACAAAGCTTATCCAAAGAAGATATTCTGACACTGTATGTCAATAAAATTTTTCTAGGTAAAAATGCCTATGGTATTCAGGCAGCATCCAAAATTTATTATGGAAAAACTTTAAGCCAGTTGACTCTGGCAGAAAAAGCCATGATTGCAGGGTTACCTAAAGCCCCATCTAAATATAATCCTGTCGCCAATCCGGAACGAGCACTTGAGCGGCGCAACTGGATTTTGGGTCGTATGCTACAACTCGGCTACATTAATCAAGCACAGTATGAAACTGCCATTGCAGAACCAATTCAACTTAAACTTTATAATCATCGTGTAGAAGAAAAATACCCGTATTTAGCCGAACTTGTGCGCAAGGAACTTGTAGATAACTTCGGTGAACAAATCATTAACTCAGGCTTTAAAGTTTATACTACCGTAGACAGTCATCGGCAGGAACTGGCTGAACAAGCTGTTCAAGAGGGTCTGGAAAATTATGACCGCCGTCATGGCTGGCGTGGTGCAGAAGCACATGATAAACCATTAAAAAATTTTATTACTTTTGCCAACATGTGGCCTGCAAAAGTGACTAAAGTCAACGCCAATAGCTTTGAAGCGGAACTTAAAGATGGAACTAAAGTTACTGTGCCATGGTCAGGTATGAGCTGGGCGACACTGTACAGAAGCGCAGATAATCCTGGACCATCTGCCTCAAGAGCATCACAAATTGTAAAAGTAAATGATATTGTACGATTACGCCCAAATGATAACAAAACCGTCTGGAGTCTGGTTCAGGTACCTAAAGTACAAGGGCAGCTGATTGCACTTAATCCCAACAATGGTGCAATTGAAGCTATTGTTGGTGGTTTTAACTTTTATCAATCTAAATTTAACCGCGCAGTACAAGGCTGGCGACAACCGGGTTCGACCATTAAACCTTTTGTTTATGCGCTTGCACTTGAACAAGGCATGACACCCTATACTATGGTTGATGATGCTCCAATTACTATTGGACGATGGTCGCCACGCAATTCAGACGGGCGTTATTTAGGGATGATTCCTTTACGCCGTGCTTTATATTTATCTCGAAATACAGTTTCTGTACGTATGCTGCAAAGTGTAGGGATTGAAAGAACACGGCAATTTTTGATGGATATCGGCTTACACGACAAACAAATTCCTAGTAACTACACCATTGCCTTGGGTACACCTCAGGTTCTACCGATTCAAATGGCAACAGGTTATGCAGCATTTGCTAATGGTGGTTATCGTATACAACCTTATGTGATCGACCATATTACTGATACAACTGGTAAAGAAATTTTCAAAGCTAATCCTGCTTATGCCTGTATTCGCTGTATCAATCAAACTAATGCACAAGCTACGATTCAGGATGAAAATAATCCTCAAGCGGCTTCTACTGATATGGCTGCCGCATCTGTAGAACAGGCAACGTCTAGTGATCAGGCAGCAAATAATGTCCAACAAGACAACGCTGCAGAAATTTCCGGACAATATCGCAAAGCACAACAAATTCTGAAATCCAGTTCAGCATTTGATATGGCAAATATTTTACGTGATGTTATTCAACATGGTACAGGACGTGCTGCCTTACGTTTGGGACGCAGTGATTTGGGTGGAAAAACAGGAACAACCAATGATGCCAAAGATGCATGGTTTGCCGGATTTAATGGCAATTTAGTTGCAATTGCATGGGTTGGTTTCGATTCTCCAAGCACACTGGGACGGCGTGAATACGGTGGTGTAGCTGCATTGCCAATCTGGGTGAATTTTATGGCGGGAGCTTTAAAAAACCAGCCATACGCATGGGTCAAACTTGATGAAAATGCGAATAATCTTCAGCAGAATATTCAAAATAATTCATCTGATGTTGCTGAGTTAAAACGCCAACAGCAAGGTGTTCCACCTGTTGCTCGGCCAATATACAAACCAGCACCGTTACCATCAGTTACAGCACCTTCCCGTGATCGAGATTTTGAGGACTTACCTGGTGAAGAAATATTGTTACCCAATAATTCTCAACCACCGAAATTAAAAACACCTAGTCAGAATCATTCTGAACAGGTTCATCCTGATAGTATTTTTTAAGACTTATTAAAATTTAATCCTTACTATAAAGTTTGGTTTAGATCAAAAAAGTCCTTGACGAATAGCACGATCTTAGTCAAGGACTTTACTTGGACAAAAGCTTATTGAATCTCGATAAGCTTTTGTCCAATTCACTTTTATTCATCTAAAATGAGAAAAGATTGCTATCCCAGGCTAATGTTTCAACCTGATCATATATTCTAAAAATTAGAATTAAAAAAGCGGCTATTGCTAACAATTGCCGCTTTTTATATTTAAACCACAGGATCAACAACACATTTCAAAACAATGACGTCTTCGCTCTCAATTCAAATCGTTATTTCAATTTGAATAAAAAATCTAAATTAAATTGCAATTTGCTCCAGATGACTGGCACGTAAAATACCCTGCATTTTTGCAGGAACATGAAGAAGTTTAAGTTGATGCTGACCCGGACAAGCCCTCAGCCACTGAATAAACACTGCCAATGCCAGTGTATTTCCATGAGTTAATTGCTGCAAATCAATCAACATTGGCCAATGTTGATTGTTTTTGATTATTTGCAAACCTTGTCGGTAGACATCATCTGCATTTTCAAAATCAATTTGACCAATTACTGCAATTTGATTTTCTAGCTGCTGAAGCTTCGCCACATTTACACCTATATTAATTAATTTTCTTTTCTACAGCATCTGCGTTTGGTTTAAAACTGGCAATTGCTTTATTGACGTTTCCACCATTCTGCTGCACAGTTGCTTTAAATTGATCACGGAAAGTTGCTGCCAAATCGATACCACTGACATTAATATTGCGAATTTTCCATTGATCATTCACAGCATTCAATTGAAATGCCACTGGAATTTTACTGCCGTTTGCAGATTTAAAGTCAATCATCACCACTGGTGTAGCCGAGTTAGTGTTTTTGTAAGGACGTAAGGTGTAACCTTCATTGCTATATTTTCCTAGGCCTTTGGCATAGGTACGAATAATACTGTCACGGAAATTTTGGGTAAATTGACCACGCTGTGCAGGTGTAGTGTATTGATTCGAATAATATTGTCCCATTACCAATCGGGTGAAACTCTGTACATCCACATGCGGTTCAATATTTTGTGCCACAATTCGATTAATCACTGCTGCATTGTTCAGTTGTGCCTTATTCTGTTTTAACTGGGTAATTAATTGATCAGAAATACGCTTTACAAAGGCAGGCGGTGTTTCACTTGGCGCAGCAAAAGTTAAAGAACTTGCCAATAGACTGGCTACAGAGGTTGCCAATAACACTTTGTTACTTACTGCCATGAGTTTTCTCCTTAAGATTATTCAATGAATGCTGGTTGATCAGCGGTTGTCTGTGCAGAAGCCGGCTGAGTTTGTGTGTTTTTATCTGTGGATACTGGTGCTTTTTGATCGCTTGTTGTGCTCTCACTTTGACCAGAACTACCGGTAATAAATTTGTTTACCAAATCTTCTATTTCGATGGTTCCCTGTGTTTGCGTATCAGGAAAACTACCACCAACCGGAATATAGTTAAATGAACCACCTGGTTCAACTTTCAGATATTTTTCACCAATGATACCGTTAGTCGCTACTTTAATATAAGCATCCTGGTCGATTGTTGTGATGTTTTTCATGTTGTTGATCAGTTTGCTTTGCATAGCTTTTTGTTGCTGCGGTGTGGCCTGCTCATAATCGTAACTATACTGCAAATCTTCCAAGGCATTTTTTTGCACTTGTTTCATTTGCTCAGGTGTAAATGTTGTTAATTTTTTGTCCATGATCATAGTTACTACAGCTTTATCTGCTACCGGATCAAAATCGATTTTGGTCACCTGACCGACTTTTACACCACTAATAGTGACTTTGGCACGTTCTTTTAATCCACTAATATTATCGAATTTGGCAGTTAAGGTATATGTTTCACCTAGGTTTATACCGGCTAGACCACTCACTCGCATCGCCAATAAAAACAGTGCCAGCACAAATAAAACAACAAAGATCCCAACGGCCAGCTCAACTGTACGTGATTTCATTAAAAGCCTCCGAACATGACCGCAGTCAACACAAAATCAAAACCCAGAACACACAAAGAAGAATATACAACTGTACGTGTCATTGCTGTGGCGATTCCTTCTGGTGTCGGAATACAGGCATAACCTTGATACACAGCGATCCAAGTACAAATAAAAGCAAAGACCAGACTTTTGATAATTGTACCGTTTAAAATATCTTTACCAAATTGTACAGAAGCCTGCATTCCATTCCAGAAAGAACCGTCATCTGCTCCTAAAAAATCTACACCAACCAGCTTGCCACCAATAATTCCAACCGCAGCAAAAATTACCGTTAACATGGGCAAACTTACAATCCCAGCCCATAATCTTGGAGAAACTACTTGTTTTAGTGGATCAACACCAATCATTTCCATGCTGGCCAATTGTTCAGTCTGTTTCATGGAGCCAATTTCTGCTGTTAAGGCAGAGCCTGCACGTCCGGCAAATAATAATGCAGCAACAACTGCCGCCAATTCACGCAGCAATGTCAGAGCAACTGCTGTACCGAGCATGGCTTCACTACCAAAACTCACCAATATGCTGTACATCTGCAATCCAAGCACGGCACCGATAAACAATCCAGACACACTGATGATTAACAGTGACAATACTCCGACACGATACATCTGATAAATAAATAATTTTACACCCTGCCATGTTGGCACAGAACATAAAACCTGTAGCAGCATGATTGCCGCATTTCCAATGCCTTGAACGCGTTCAATCAAACGCCGTCCAAGCAAGGCGATTGCATTCATTGTGCTACCTCTTGCTGCGACAAATAAGGAACATGACTAAATTGATAATCCACAGGCCCATCTATCGAACCTGTTAAAAACTGCTGCACAAATGCAGATGGGTGCTGACGCAACTCATCCGGTGTTCCTTCACCCTGAACTTTGCCTTCCGCAACAACATAAATATAATCGGCAATCGATAAAGTTTCTTCTACATCATGCGATACGATAATCGTGGTTAAATCCAATGCTTCACGTAAAGAACGAATCAACCTGGACAATACACCCATGACAATCGGATCCTGACCAGCAAAAGGCTCGTCATACATAATCAGCTCAGGATCAAGTGCAATTGCGCGAGCCAATGCAACACGGCGATTCATCCCACCCGAAAGCTCAGAAGGCATCATGCTTTCTGCACCACGTAGTCCAACTGCCTCAAGTTTTAAGCCAACAACTTCCCTGATTAAGTTTTCTGAGAGCTTGGTATGTGCCCGAATAGGAAATGCAACATTTTCAAATACACTCATGTCAGTAAATAATGCCCCACTCTGAAATAACATACCAATTCTGGATCGCACCTCAAACAAGGCTTTACGTGACATATCAGCAATATTCTTACCTTCAATCAGTACTTCCCCATGATCAGGTTTAAGCTGCCCACCAATCAAACGCAACAATGTGGTTTTGCCTGTTCCTGAAGGTCCCATAAATGCCGTAATTTGACCACGACGAATGGTGACATCTATTCCATCGTAGATTACACGCTCACCACGTTTGAAACTTAAATTTTTTACTTCAATCAACGCAGGTAAAGTCGTTTGTGAAGATTGACTCATCTTTTTATCCCTTCCGGAAAAAGCATATTTTACAAATAAATCATCAGAATAACGTTATAGATTTGCTAATTTTATCCACACAATTCATTTTATTGAGAAAACGCAAGACAGGATATAAATATTGAAAACAAATATATTATATCTTGTTCAAATATTTTTAACATCCATAAAAAAACACGTCCGTAGACGTGTTCATTTTAAATCAGTAATTTAGGCATCATTTGACCATTTACGGCGGCGTTCACCACCTTCACGTGGCTGACGTTCACCACCTTCACGGTTATAACGGCGCTCACCACGATCACCTTGAGAAAAACGGCGTTCAGTATTGTCATGACGGCCAAAACGGCGTTCGCCAAATTGTTCGCCACCATCCTGACGACGTGGACGTTGTTCACCGTCAAATTCACGACGTGCCGGGCGATCACTACCATCACGATCACGGAAACTACGTGGTTTATCATCATTAAACTGACGTTTTGGACGTGAGAATTCAGAACGTTCTCCACCACCAAAACCACGTGGTTTATCACCAAAGCTACGACGTTCGCCACGATCACCGTAAGATTTACGTTCTTCACGTGGCTTATAATCTACACGATTACCACGGTTGTCATCTTCAAAACGTGGACGATCCTGACGTTCGCCACGTGGCTTATCAAAACTTTTAGCACCGAAACGACTACCCGCATCACCCGCAGTATTTGCAGAAAAATCATTGCGATCACGGCGTGGCTGACGATCTTCATTCTTGAAATGACCTTCACCTTCCAGACGGCGACGACCACCAAAACCACGTTTATCATCACCAAAGCTACGGCGTTCACCGCGATCTGAACGATCAAAACCACGTCCACCGCCACGACGCTCACCGCCACGACCTTTGCCATTACCATTACCGTTACGACGAGGGCGTTCTGGTGGTGGAGATGGCTCTAAACCTTCGATTTCAGAAACGTTTAAACGAGTTTCCAAATAATCTTCCAGCGCACGAATTTTGCCGCGCTCACGATATGTTGCCAAAGTTACAGCCTGACCTGAACGACCTGCACGACCTGTACGACCAACACGGTGTACATAATCCTCATGTTTCATCGGTAAACCAAAGTTGATCACGTGAGAAATTGTTGGAACATCCAAACCACGTGCAGCAACATCAGTTGCAACCAAAATACGAGCTTTACCTTCACGAATACTGCGTAAACGGCGGTTACGTACAGATTGTGGCATTGCACCATGCAAGGCAACTACAGAATGACCTGCTTCTGCTAATTCTTCAGCCAGCATATCTGTATCTTCTTGTGTAGAAGCAAATACTACTGCCTGATCAAGTTTCTCATCACTTAACCAATGGCTTAGTAATTTTTTCTTGTGTTCAAAACCATCTGTCCAGTGTAATGTTTGGGTCACATCTGTATTGGTTGTATGGCCTGTTTCAATGGCGATACGTTCCGGACTATTCATCATGCGTTCTGCTAATGAAATGATACGATCGGCAAAAGTCGCAGAAAACATTAATGTTTGTTCGCGTTCACCAGCCAAATCACTGATTGCAGCCAAATCTTCAGCAAAGCCAAGATCAAGCATACGGTCCGCTTCATCAACGATTAAAGCATGGACTTTATCTAATTTTAATTGACGACGATTAACCAAATCCAATAGACGACCCGGTGTTGCAACAAGTACTTGCGCACCTTTTAACTGCTGAATCTGTTTACCAAAAGGCATACCGCCCATGACAGCAGCAATACGCACACCTTTCATGTGACGAACCAGATCAATCGCGTCATGGCTAACTTGTTGCGCCAATTCACGTGTTGGGCAAAGAACTAAAATAGAAGGCGTAGGCACTGCACGCATACGTTCTTTAAATGGAACAAATACATTTTGTTCAGCCAAAGCATTTAATGTTGGCAAAAGGAATGCAACTGTTTTACCTGAACCAGTCTGGCTCGATACTAATAAATCCTTCCCTTCCATAGCGGCAGGAATTGATTGTTCTTGTACTGGTGTAGGAGCGGTAAAGCCTAAATCATTCAGTGCTAGTTGTAGTGGTTCCGCTAGGGAAAAATCAGCAAAAGTCTTGCTCATAGAGAGTTTCACCTAAAAAGGTGCTCCATTATATAAAAGCTAAATTCAATACATCGGCATGAAGCGGCAAGCAAAAGGCTATGTCCGTTTTTGTCGATAAAAAAACGGCACCGATTTTGAGACGATGTGGTCTATAAACGCACACATGATTACGGCTGCAACCTGAAAATCGCTCTTAAGCGATTCGGCGCGAAGGGAACGTCCTCTCAGTGGACAAAAACGCGCAGACTACGGAAAGTAGTATAATAAAAGGAATGTTCAGGTAAAGAACGGAAAATTCGTGCGTGGCGCAATTATAGCAGCATAATTTTAAAAAAGATATAGCGCTGCAATTTAAATATACAATTGTTTAACAAAGATGAGTTTTGCTGTTGCTCAAAGAGCAAATAGGTCCAACAAATCTCCAAAGAAAAGAGTTGCAACATGGATGTTTGCAACTCTTAAATCAATCTAAATATGATTAAAACATTTTAGTCGTCATTATAAATAACGTGCCCATTTGATGGTGGCTGTTGTAGACGCTGTATTATCTGATGTATTTTCCGATTCACCTGAATCCGGAGTGCCTGGTGTAAAATCGGTGTGATCACTTACTGACGTTAAATCAATATTGGTTGATCCTCCCACTTTTGATCCTCCAGAACTATTTCCCAAGGCTACAGCTGCAATTCCTCCAACAATGGTGGTACTTCCACTTGTATTAAATAAATTACCTGCAATGATATTACCGTAAACTTTGGCAGAGGCACCTAAAGTAATATTACCTCCAATATAATTAGCGGAACATGTATCAACTGAAGTTGAATCTGCACAAGAACCTGCTAATAGTGCAATATTTCCGATACTCGCAGGAATAAGAGCTGTTTTTGAACTACACAAATTGGTAGGCATACCGTAACTCGTATTACAAACTGCTGTTGCACCAGCATAATTTGGAGCATAAATAACAATGCTTCCACCATAAGTAATATTACCTGTAGCTAATATTGTATTCACATAATGCGTACCCAATGTCATTGAAACATTGCCTTTAAATAAAATAACTCCTGGTGCAATAGCAGGATTGGCGTATTGCGTATCACTCAATGACCATGTACCCGAACTATACGTAATTGGATTATAACTCCAATATGGGCTAGCAACTCGTCCCACGGGATTACTACAGCTAGTACCACTAGCACATAAATAAACTTTTGAACTACCGTTGTAACTATCTGACGAATTGGTTGCCAAATAGTATGTGCCTTTAGTAATACCACTTACATTTTGTACAGTTACTTTAATATTATTACTGCTATCAACACTAAATATATAGTTAGCAGAATCTTCATAAGTAAGAGCATTTACAATAGGTTTACTACTTATACTTACGGTAACCAATGCACCTGTAGCTGATACACTACTACTGGCCGTTAAAGCAGATGGACAACTACTAAATCCTGTTGCTTTCAATGATGTATAGTTTGTCCACCATTGTGATGGGCATGTGATTGTACCCTTAGCAATTCCAGTAGTAAGGGTTGGCCAACTCGATATAATAATATTACTTAATGTATCTGCACTAGATGTTTTTCCATTAGATAATGTGATAATACCATCAGCATAAAGACTACCATTAGTCCCTCCACTTGTATCAGTAATATATTTTTTAGCTGATCCAACCTCTGTAATTGCAGCACCACCTTGCAATAATATATATCCATTGGTATAGACATAAGGAATTTGTGTTGCACTAGTCAATGTTACATTACCTGTTACATTTAAAGTCTTAATTCCCGTTAAGCTAACTCCTCCAGTCGTAAAATTTCCATCCACATTGATCACAGCGGTACTTGCACCATTTTGTGTAATGGTAATTCCACCACTAGCATCAAAATCTGAATAAATATTTGCAACACTTGTTCCACTATTGGTTCCATTATCTGTGGTATCTGTTCCAGAAGAACTACTCCCAAAAGTTACTAAATAAATAACCTGTACTTTAGATGCAGCTTTAGACGCATTACTTTTATTGGTTAATGTTGCGGTCACTTGATAAGCAGTCTCTGTCCCGGTTGGAGCTGTAACAGCATCAATATAAGCAGATATTTCCCCAGATGTGGATAAAGAACCTGTTGTTGCATTGGGTATGGTCAAGGTCAATGTTTTTGTTGCTAATGATGTTAACTTATCTTTATCCAGTGTTTCCAGATATTGTCGAGTAGCCTCTATACCTGTCCAAGCACCAGACTGCACATTGGTTAATGCATGATCAGCAACAAGGCTATTTTGTGAACTACGCACATAATATGCTGTACCTAACATCGATGCTGCAAGTGCCAAACCAACCAATAATACAACCAGTATCGTCGCAAAACCCTGTTGTCCGTGGAGATTTTTTGTATTTGAATGAATCATTTTTACTCTCCTAAGACGATGCCACGATATTTAACAGACATACACTAATATTTACTGTTTGTTTGGTACTAGTTGTTGCAGAAATAGTAACATTAGGATGCAAAACAGAAGTGTCCACGCTACCAGCTCCATAAGGCGTACAGGAAGCATTACTTTTTGCAAATGTAACTTGTACGGGATTAGTAGAATCAGAAGAAAAATCGCTTAATGTCGCCAAGATGCTTTCCTGTGTCCAGGATGCTGCTGATAAATTACTGGTTGACGTACAGTTACTGCCACTCAATAACACTAATTGTCTTTCTCCCGATCCTGCAATGTCAGCAATACCATGACAGGTAATCGAAGTACCATCACTAGATCCTGCATTTTTCCAAACTAATGCCGTTGTTGAGACATCAACATTACTGGAATTTTTGAAAGAAATTGTACCAATATTTACATGAGATCCTGATGGATCCAGCCCAAATCCGGCATTTTGTAGCAACATTTGTACAGTGGTTAATGCACTTTGTAGCTGGGTATCATGTGTTGCAGCTTTGCGAGAATCTACACCCGTATGCACAACTGTACGATATAAAGATAAAACCGCCAAAATACATAACATTGCTATCAACAAGCCAATTAATAAACTGGTTAGCGTCACACCTTTTTGTTTATTCATTTATAGTGTTTCCCCTACTACCAGCTCTCCACCTAATAGATCGCTTTGCACAGAAAATTTTATTGGTTGCTGAATTGAGATTGTTGCATTGGCATTATTGTTGGTAGGGCTTGTTACCGTAACACTCACAGAAGGACAAGTGACGGTAATCGTCAAAACCGTAGTTTGATCTGGTAATGTAATTGTTGGCTGTTCCGTACCAGCACACCATTTCGTCTTTTGTGCAGGTGTGGCTGTTTGCAATTTTGCACGTAACTGGTTAACAACGATATATTGTAAATTAGATTGTTTCTGATTCGTCAATATCCGCCCCATACCATAGGAAATTCCTAAAATCAGAATACTAGACAATAAAACTGCAATCATTGCTTCAAGCAAACCTACACCCTGTTGGTATTGATTAGTCAAATGTTTTATTTTCATTTAACCCACCATTTATAACAGTTAGATGAAGACTTGTTGAACAACTTGCTGTTCCTACAATTAATTGCGCCCGATTATCAAAAGCAAAACATGAAAATGCTGTTTCACCATCTGATTGTTTTATATCCACACTATCTGCTAATGGATAGCTATAATTCGCTGTATTACTACAATTTGCAGCAGTGCCGGTACTTGCTTCATGTATTGTTATTCGATGATTTGTACTGTCAAAACAAAGTTGACTTGTCACAATTCCACCATCCTTTGCAAACTCATTACGCAAAGCAACAGCTCTTGCCGAACTAATCGCACTCTGTAAAGACCAGATTGCTTTATCCAGTTCTGCCTGTTTCGCCCATTGCGCAGTTAAAGCGATTCCAGCCACAACAAGTATTCCCATTATCGCAATGGTAATCATCAGTTCAATCAGGCTAAAACCCCGTTGCTGATACATCGACCTTACCATGTCGTACCTATATTGCAAGAAGTTGTCGCTGTTCGACTATTTGCCTGATTCAGCGTTAAATTACAACCTGAAAGATTACCGCTACCTGTTGCGGTTAACGTGTAGGTTGTGGCATTGGCATTACTACTTGAGAATTCAAAAATATTTTCGCTCGGGTGCCATTGATTAAAAGCTGTTATCAACGCAGATGTACTTGTATACGCACTGGTCGGATAAGATAAATTACGTTGATAATAATTCTCATAGACCAAACTTAATGCCACCAAATCCGACTGTGCAGCTTTAATATGGGCTTTTTTCACATAGTTATTATAGGAAGGCACGGCAATCGCTGCCAAAATCGCGATAATGACGATCGCAATCATTAATTCAATTAGAGTAAAACCATTTCTTCTCATATCGTTACCTATTTTTTAGTAGAATAATCAGAATTAAATATAGTCCATCCCCACATGTTCAAATATTTTCTTGTTTTTTAAAAAATATTTACACTATACTTAATTATAAAATAATTCCACCTCACCCCAAGATTGTTTATTTTACTTCCTTATATTTTAGCAAAATAAATCTGTGATGTGTTTCTTTATTCATTAAATATTTATGGAATTTTGCACCAATTTCAGTGATATGAGCAGCAAGTTAATTTCCTAAAAAACTTAACATTATAAATCTTTTGCAAAAATATTATTCGGATTGCATAATCGACAATCTTCCAAAGATAAACATCCACAACCAATACACCAATCAAGTTGTTACTGCATACATTGAAATAACTGCCTTTTTTCTTGTAATTGTCGCTGCTATGCACGAGATAATTTTTGCCAGTCTGTGCGAGTAGGTACCTTGCCTTCTGGCAAGATGGCCAACGCCTGTTGAATTTCCTGTAAGGACAAACCAACTTTTTGTGCAACCTTAATTAAAGCGAGTCGTTTTAACATGTGCCGAACATAACGTCTTTGCTTACCATTCGTACGAATACTATAGATCAAGCCTTTTTCTTCATAAAATTGAATCGTTGGAATACTCAAACCACTACGTTTGGTAATTGCACCAATACTTAATAAATCCTGTGCTGTTTTCTTCAAAAAAATCTTGACCTCAAGTTAGCTTGAGTTTTAATACTCGCAATAAATTTCAAAACATGCCATGTTTATGCCGAATTTACAGGAATGTCCTTTAATGACCTATAATTCCGAAAAACTGTACAATCCAGTACAATATGCCAATTCGCATATCACACATATTTCGCTACAAGATGTTGAAGAATATCATTCACATTGTAGGGCAAGGTGGTGAATATTGTTCTGGTATGATGCCGGCAGATTCTGATACCCAATGTCATCTTGTTTTTCAAAATATTCAAACCATACTCAATGCGATGCAAATCGATTGGGTAGATATCGCAACCATGGTTATTCTGGTCGTTGAACATAATCGACATAAGCACAAGCAGATGATTAAATTTATGCGGTATATCGTTTTAAAACATCATCATTAGGGAAAAATAATAGATGAAACCATCAGAACAATCACAAACAGGCTTAAAGTCATCAACATTATGGTTAATGGCGATCGCTTGTGGTTTGTGTGCCGGTGCAAATTATTTTAATCAGCCATTACTGCATGCTTTTCAACAACATTTTTCTGTTAGTGCAGCACAGGCACAACTTACTGTAACTTTTGCTCAGGTTTCCTATGCATTAGGATTATTGTTATTGGTTCCTTTAGGCGATTTGCTCAAAAAACATCAATTCATTCCGGCATTGATGATTTTTGCTGCCATTGGTTTACTCATTTGTGGTTTTGCACCAAATATTTACATGCTTTGGCTTGGCACCGCCATTACGGGATTGTCGACTATTGCAGCGCAGGTTTTGGTACCTCTTTCTACATTATTGGTTGAGCCCAAAAAGATTGGATCTGTGATTGGCTTTCTAATGATGGGATTATTTTTAGGTATTTTATTATCCACAACTTTGGCCGGTTTTTTATCACATTTTTTTGCATGGAATACGGTTTATATCGTTAGTGCTATTGTTTTATTGATCATTACTTTTTTATTAAAATCACGTTTACCAATCACATCGAATTCACAAATTCATTATTTAATGTTATTTCAATCTATGGCGGAATTAATTCGAACTGAAAAACGTTTAATGTTGCGGGCTGGTGTGGGTGCCTGTGCATTTGGCTCAATGAGTGTATTATTTTCCACTATGGCATTATTTTTATCGGGTCCACCTCATGCACTTTCAGAAATATATATTGGCATGGTTGGTTTGATGGGTGTAATTGGCGCATTATTTTCTCAATATGCCGGTAAGCTGGCTGATCGTGGTTTAGGAAAATGGTTAACAATTTCCGGTTTTATTTGTTTAGTGATCAGCTGGATTGCAATTTATACTGCACAATGGTCGTTACTTGCGCTACTTATTGGTTATGCGTTAATCAACTTAGGAGTATGTACGCTGCATATCACCAACATGAATATTATTTATCAACTGCGTCAAGATGCTCGCTCCCGTATTAATTCCATTTATATGACGATTTATTTTATTGGCGCTGCATCCGGGTCTGCCTTGGGAATTGTTGCATGGAACAATGGTGGCTGGATATTAACCTGTATTGTTGGTGCGATACTGGCATTATGCAGTACATTATTTGCAATCACTGATTTAATCAAATACCCGAAATAAAAAATTTCTTTGGTCTTAAACCAGTTGAAATGCTGAAAATGCTTGTTGATACGCTGTTAAATCCACAATATTTTCGACATCCTGATTAGTAATCACCCTATTAATATCTGCGGTCGTGGCATATTGTCTGCGGCTGCAAACGCCAATTTTACTATAGTCTGCCAGAATCATCACTTGATCAGATTGCTGTGCCATTGCGGCTGCAATGTTAGCTTCTTCGAGATAAAAGCTACTTGCTCCATAATTTACATCTAATCCAACGGGAGAGAGTAAAGCCACATCTGCCCGATATCGAGAAATCTCCCTTAACAATAATTCTCCCTGCGTTTGTGGACGCTGCAAGACTTGTCCACCTAATAGAATAATTTCATGTTGTGAGTGTTCACGCTCAAGTGCTGTGGTGAGATTTAAGACGGCTTGTAAACTATTGGTCAGAATGGTTAATCCTGAAAGCGTTCGTAATTCTTCTGCCAAAATTGAGGTAGTACTTCCTGCATCCAGAAATATGGTTTGTCCTGCATTTAAATATTGAATGGCTGCACGGGCAATTTGGCGTTTCTCTTTTGCCATATAAGTATTACGGATATGCAAAGGCGCTTCAACCGCCACACTATCAACCGCAACAATTCCGCCATGTACACGTTTTGCTACACCCAAGGCTTCCAACTCGATAATATCTCGACGAGCTGTTTCACGGGAAATATTCAATTCATTGATAATCCGATCAGTACTCAACCGTTGAAGTTTTTTTAATAGTGCCTGAATTCGATGTAAACGTTCTTGTTGTAGCATGTCCACACTCAAAAAATAAAAAAACATCATACTTAGTGTTGACATAAAAAGGAATTAAAATGTGTATAAAAATGTATTTGTGTATTTTATTGCTTTTTCAAAAAAACAAGGCTATATTTTAGAAATCAACAAATATCCTGATCTAAAAAACGAAAAAATCGAGGAGTGCAACATGGCAACACGCTCAACCATTATGGATACCAATAGTTTCCGTGCTGAACATGCTGATGCACTGGATGCTGAAACACGTAAGCTTACCGACAAACGCAGCAAAATTCTGGGCGAGTCATATCGTCTTTTTTATCGTAATCCGGTGCATTTAGTAAAAGGTCAAGGACAATACTTATGGGATGCTACAGGTCACAAATATCTGGATGTTTATAATAATGTGGCCAGTATCGGGCATTGTCATCCAGCAGTGATTGAAGCTGTCAATCAACAAATGCAATTACTCAATACCCATACCCGTTATTTGCATGAAAATATTCTGGATTACACAGAACAACTATTAAAAACCGTACCCAATGAAGTGAATCGTGCCATGTATATGTGTACTGGTTCTGAAGCGAATGATTTAGCCATTCGTGTCGCACGGGAATACACAGGTGGTACAGGCATTATCGTATCGCAGGAATCCTATCATGGTACCAGTGATTTAACTTCTGGCTGCTCGCCTGCTCTGGGTTCTGAACAGCCACTTGCTGCAACAACCCGTTTAGTTCCTGCTCCTGATGCTTATCGTATTGATACGCCAGATCTAGGGGATTGGTTTGCTAACGAAATTCAAAAACAAATTGATGATATGCAAGCTCATGGCATCAAATTCGCAGGTTTTCTGGCCGATTCCATTTTTTCATCTGATGGTGTTATGCCGAATCCCGTTGGTTTTCTGAAAAAAGCTGTTGATGTGGTGCATGCCAATGGCGGTGTATTTATTGCTGATGAAGTACAACCCGGTTTTGCCCGTACCGGCGATGCATTCTGGGGTTTTGCTCGTCATGGTATTGTTCCAGATATGATCACCACGGGTAAACCTATGGGTAATGGTATTCCGGTATCCGGATTGTTGGCTCGTGGTGAAGTACTTTCCGCGTTTAGCGATAAAATTCCTTATTTTAATACTTTTGGCGGTAATCCAGTTTCCATGGCGGCGGCACAAGCTGTATTAAATGTCATTAAAGAGGAAGAGTTACAGGCACATAGTCAACGGGTGGGTGGTTTATTACTTAATGAACTTCGCAAATTAATGGATAAACATGAATCTGTCGGTGATGTGCGTGGTGCTGGTTTGTTTATTGGTTTTGAACTGGTCACAGACCGTGACAGTAAGGCGCCTAATAAACAACTGGCTCTGGATTTAATTGAAGAGTTACGCAATAACCATCGGGTACTGACTTCTGTTGCAGGGCCTTATGGTAATGTCTTGAAGCTTCGTCCACCACTGGCATTTCAGGAACAGGACATCGACTGGCTAGTTGGTGCGCTGGATCAAGCCTTAAACAAACTCAAAGCTTAATAATTTAATATAAGATTTCTGGCAACCAGCATACTGATTGCCAGATTTTTTAATGTTTAGGCATCGATTAAATCTAAATCTTGCTGATTATAGCGTTGCCCATACACATGCTTTTCCTGAAAAATCTCATCCAGTTGAGCAATATCTGTTGTCGATAGACTAACATCAACCGCAGCAATATTATCCATCAAATGTTCGGCTTTACGGATTCCCGGAATTGGCACCAAATGTGAATGCTTATTCAACATCCATGCTAAAGCCAGTTGCGCCAATGAACATTGATTATTGGCAGCAATGTCCTGACATTGTGCTAATAATTGCTGGTTATGTTGTACTGCCTGCTGCTGGAATCGTGGTAAAGATGTACGAAAATCTGTATCAGATAATTGTGTGGTATCCAGATGCCCTGTCAAAAAACCACGTCCAAGTGGGCTATAAGGAACGAAACCAATGTTTAATTCCTTACACACTGGTAAAATCTGTTGTTCTGGCTGACGTGTCCATAATGAATATTCACTCTGTACAGCAGTAATCGGATGAATTGCATGTGCTTTACGCAAAGTCTGTGCAGAAATTTCACACAAACCCAAATGCAATACTTTTCCTTCCTTGATCAAATCTGCCATTGTCCCCACAACGTCTTCGATTGGTACATTTGGATCTACACGATGCTGGTACAGTAAATCAATTTTTTCCACACCCAAACGCCGTAATGACGCCTCAACAACTTCACGAATATGTGTCGGACGACTATCCACACCACAAATTTGTTCGACACCCTGTTTCGTTTGATCAATCTTGAAACCAAATTTAGTGGCGATACGGATATTTTCATTACGTCCCTGAATGGCTCGGGCAATTAATTTTTCATTTTCAAAAGGGCCATATACCTCGGCACTGTCAAAAAAATTAATGCCATGATCCAGTGCTTGATGAATAATACGTATGGCATGTTGTTGATCAAGCCCACCATAAGCAAAACTCATCCCCATACAACCAAAACCCATTGCTGAAACCTCAAGATTTTGTCCCAGAATACGTGTTTTCATGATTTCACTCCACTGTTTGATGAAGCTAATGTATTGGTTCCAAGCGCATGCTACAATTGATATAAACTAAATATTGAATTGCAAAAAGATAAACAATGAAGAAACTTCCTGACATGCAGCATATCCAAGTATTTATTCATGTTGCAAAATATAAAAGCTTTATTCAAACAGCAAAACTTCTCAATCTTTCTGCTTCGTCCATCACCAATACCATCAATACTCTGGAAAATAATTTAAGTACCCGATTATTTAATCGTTCCACCAGAAGTGTTGCGCTTACGCAGGAAGGCCATATTCTATTTGCCGCAATGGCACCTATTTACGATGATTATTTTCAGGCACTTGATCAACTTAATTTTCAACAGCAACATCCCCAAGGTAGAATTAAAATTAGCTTGCCTTTAGTTGCTCAAGAATTATTTTTTGAAAAAATTTTTGTGCCGTTCCAACACGCCCACCCTAATATTGAACTAGAGCTTAATGCCTCAGATGCTTTGGTCAATATTATTGAAGAGGGTTTTGATTTTGGTATACGTTATAATGAACAAATTCCACAAGATATGATTGCGATTCCTTTTGGCAATGCTACGCGCTTAATTGCAGTGGCTTCACCAGAATTTTTACAACAACATGGCTTACCGCAACATATTGATGATCTAGACAATTTTGACTGTATCAATCGACAGTTTCCAAGTGGACTAAAATATGCATGGGAATTTATGCAACAACAACAAAAAATCAATAAAAAAGTTAGTGGAAAATTAACGCTGAACAGTGATCGTATGATTATCAAAGCCGCACTAAATCACTTGGGCATTGCTTATGTTTATGAAGATTTAATTCGACAAGAGCTTGAGCAACAGATACTCATTCCACTATTGGATGCTTATCAGTATCCTAAAAGTTATTTTTATTTGTATTATTCTAATAAACATTATATGTCAGCAACATCACAAGTGTTTATTCAATGGATCAAAAATCATTTTTATCCTGACGAATGGCCCAAGATTAATGCCGAAACTGGCGGGGATTGATACCAAACCAGCGTTTAAATGCACGAGAAAAAGCACTGGCTTCTGAATAACCTAATAAAAAAGCCATTTCAGAAATTGGAATATGTTTTTGTGCCATATAATATTCTGCCAACTCTTTGCGAACACCATCAACCAAACTGCTAAACGTGATGCCTTCTGCTTTTAAGCGTCTGGTTAGAATACAACTGGTCATCCCCATTTCTTCTGCAATTTTTTCCATATTGGGTTCGCCCAAATTTAAGGCAATCTGAATTGCTGAACGGACCTGATCAGATAAACCTTGAACATTGGCTGCAACATTGAGTAATTTTAAAGTGTCCTGCATCATCATCAGTAGAATTGGATCAGCCGTTGGCATTCGTACCAAGGTATCTTTTTTGGCAATAATGATTGAATTAAAGGGTTGATCAAAATACACAGGCGCATTAAATAATTTACTATGTTCTTGCCAGAATTCAGGACGGGAATGTTCAAAGTGAATTTCCCTTGGTGAATAATGCGTCCCCAATACGCAGCGAATCACATTCATAAACATCCCAAGGGTTAACTCAGCATCCTGACGTCGAGTTAAAATTGCACCATGTTGTACCTGATAATCCAGTCGCCAACTATCTTGCTGTTCGACCAATCGAGTGAGTGTATCCTTTTGATGTAAATAAAAATAATTAGCCATATTCTTTAACGCACTATGCAACGTGTCAGAACATAAGCCAATATAACCAATCAAACCTAATGATTTAGGTAAAAATTGCTGTCCATAATGCAAACCAAAATTATCAATTCCAGAAATTTCAGCAGCATTTTCAAGAACTTTACAATATTTTGTCAGAGGTAAACTGAGTGTTGGACTCAATAAAAGTTCAGAGTCAATATGAGACATTCCAAAAACACGATCAACATCTGCACCTTTTGCAGTA
Source organism: Acinetobacter qingfengensis (assembly GCF_008693185.1). Classification (GTDB taxonomy): domain Bacteria; phylum Pseudomonadota; class Gammaproteobacteria; order Pseudomonadales; family Moraxellaceae; genus Acinetobacter; species Acinetobacter qingfengensis. The sequence goes on along the minus strand of NZ_VXKN01000005.1, from coordinate 184,046 downwards.
ATAAAATCACTTAATCCGGTTGCAGCAGCCGAAAGTACCCCCTGATTACACATACCAGATGCGAATAATGCGGAAGTGGATAATTGAATCATACGAACTCTCCATGAATCACATATTCAATAAAGCAAAATACGTACCAGTACATTGTGATTAAGCATCATGATCGTTTTTTTGCAATAAAAAGGTGACTTATCCGTGTCACCCATATTTTGATCATTGTGTTTAGTCTGAACTGAAAATCAAATCAGACCAACAGGAATTTGTTGTGTATTGAGATATTTTTTGCAAAGACGAACCGTTTGATTGGCCCAGTCATTTCCCAGACTGAGTGCCATTTCTGTTTGTGCATGTGAACCGATCCATGCCAGCATTTGAATGCGGCGCTGCATCACAAATGTAGGAATCAGCGCATATTCTTCATTGCTGATGTGCGCCTCACGTTCATAACCTTCTATCCAGTTTTCTATCCATTCTGGTGCAGCCGCATAATGTTCATTAAAACTAATTGCCGCAGCCAAATCGTGCATATACCAACTCATACCGCAATCATCAAAATCAATCACGCCAATACGATCATTTTGCAACAAAAGGTTGGTCAAGCGTAGATCTGCATGAATCAAACCATAACGATCTGAACTTTTGCCAAAATCTTTTAATTCATGATCAATACGTTGAATGGTTTCTTCAATGACAATATGATCATTGCGATTCAAATGTGTTGCATGACGCCAGTCACCCCAGTGACCTTGCGGACTGACCATAGTTTCATGATTCCAGATAATGCGCTGAAAATTATCTGGATACTGCCATGCCTTACTATGATTATGTAATTTGGCATTAATTTGCCCTAATTGTCTAAATGCCTGTGGATCAACCTCTGTTGTTGGCATTTCTCCTTCAATCCATTCAAACAATACCGCATAACGAATCACATCATTTGACAGTGAAATGGTTTGTACGCGTTCGCCTTGTTCAGATAAGATCGCCTGCGGTACGGCAACACCATAATCATTCAGGGCATCCAACCATTTTAATTCACTTTCAATTTCATGTTTTTGATGATAATTCGGACGATGAATCCGTAGAGCATAGCGCTCTGTTGCTGTAGTAATCAAAAAAGTTGCATTTTCTGACTGACATAATAACTGTACTTGTCCCTGATATTTTGCAGGATATAAGCGCATGGCTTGCTCGGCCAGACAAAGCAATTCGGCACGACTCAGGTTTTCATTTTGTTCTACAATCGCCATAAATTTACTCCCGATCTTCCTAAATTGATGTTTCAAATTTTTAACCTGAACCGATCTTATAAAAGAAAAATCTGGATAACTTGACTTTAAAACATGGCAATCGACATTTATGGTCAAGTTTGTAAAAGGCAAATTCAAGCAAGATTGATGACATCGGTGGATAAAAGGTGAGTAAAAAACATGAAAACAACGGATATTCATGCAAATCATATCGAAACCAATGACGAATATTTTGCCAAACGACAATTGAAAAAAGGTGCAGTTGGCTGGTTGTTATTGGTTGGTCTTGGCGTATCTTATGTTATTTCTGGCGATTTTGCCGGATGGAATTTTGGTCTGGCACAAGGCGGATGGGGTGGATTATTTATTTCCACCGTAGTTGTTGCCCTGATGTATTTATGCATGAGTTTTGCCATGTCAGAAATGTCAACAATGCTCCCCACTGCAGGCGGTGGTTATAGCTTTGCCCGTGTCGCATTTGGCCCCTTTGGAGGTTATCTTACCGGTACGGCGATCCTGATTGAATATGCCATTGCACCTGCGGCAATTGCCGTATTTATTGGCGCATACTGTGAGTCATTATTTGGTATTGGCGGTTGGGTTGTTTATTTACTCTGTTATCTGGCATTTATGGGTTTACATCTTAAAGGTGCTGGAGAAGCCCTAAAAATCATGTTTGTGATTACGTCTATTGCCTGTGTGGCATTATTGGTTTTTATTGTTGCAATGTTCCCACATTTCAATAGTAATAATCTATTCAATATTGCTGTAACACAAAATGCAGGAGCCAGTAGCTTTTTGCCTTTAGGTTATATTGGAATCTGGGCAGCAGTACCGTATGCCATCTGGTTTTTTCTTGCGGTAGAAGGTGTACCGCTGGCTGCGGAAGAAGCCAAAGATCCCGCACACTCTTTGCCGCGTGGCTTAATTGGTTCGATGCTGATTCTAGCAGCATTTGCGATGCTGATTTTATTTTTAAGTGCTGGAGCAGCAGGATCAGAACAGCTTAAACAATCCGGTGCGCCACTGGTTGATGCACTCATTGCCGTTTATGGACAAAATACATGGCTGGCAACTTTTGTCAATTTTGTAGGTTTGGCAGGCTTAATCGCCAGTTTCTTTTCGATTATTTATGCGTATTCCCGTCAAATCTTTGCCTTATCTCGTGCAGGCTATTTACCCAAAAAACTGTCGCTTACCAATCGTAATAAAGCCCCATATCTTGCCATTATCATTCCCGGCATTATTGGTTTTTTACTTTCACTGACAGGTGAAGGTGATTTACTGATTCTGATGGCAGTTTTTGGTGCAACTATTTCTTATGTGTTAATGATGCTGGCACATATCAAACTTCGTCTTTCTCGTCCAAATATGGTTCGTCCATATAAAACTCCTGGAGGAATTGTAACCTCTTCTATTGCCTTAGTTCTTGCTGCCATTGCCGTAGTGGCAGGATTAATGGTTGATCCAAAAGTTTGGTTTATGTCAGCAGGTATTTATTTAGCATTTATTGTTTACTATCTGGTCTACAGCCGTCATCAACTGGTAAGTGGTACACCAGAAGAAGAATTTGCCAGAGTCCGAGAAGAATAAATTATTTAAAATCATTTCCTATTTTTAAGTTTGAAACATCAGTTACTGAGGTAACTGGTGTTTTATTTTAAATTATACGTTCGTATTGAAAATCAATTTTCATCGATAAAAAAGATTCAGTTTATATCTATTCATTGATATTTAATGTAGACATCAACTGAATCATCTCTTTTGTTGGTCTTAGCTGACCTAATTGCCATTGTTCAGGTGCATATTCATCAATGCGTATCCAGACATGATTTCTAAAAGAAGCTTGTCCTCTTCCTTCTATTTCTACAAATAAATCCGTTAATCGTTCAAAAAGTTCAGCCTTATTTTCTTTGCTCAATAAGCCTTCTATCGTTTGAATATGAATAAATGGCATAATAACTACCTCAACCAACCCTAGGTATTAAATACAGACTCATGTTAATTGGAGTTTATTTATATGTCAAATAAAGTTACTCTCTCTGATCAATTTCCACCTGAAGTATGCGGAATAGTCAAAATTGCCGAAATTCTCAATGACAAATGGACAATTTTATTGTTAAGAGAAGCTTTTTATGGAACCACAAAATTTAATGATTTTATTAAACACACCGGTATATCTAAGCAAATTTTATCAAATCGTTTAAAACATCTGGTTCAATCCAATATTTTTCAGTTATCCATCTACAAAGAACACGGTACCAGAGAGCGGTATGAATATTTACTAACAGCAAAAGGTAAAAGCTTGAATATTGTACTACTTGCAATGCTGGAATCAGGTGCAAATTTTTTGTTAGAAAATCAACCGGCTGTACAAATTTTTCATCAATCCCAAAATACATTGCTCACATTAAAAATTGTTGATGATAAAAATCACATTGTTCATTTAGACGATATCGAATTAAGAATAACCAAGCCAACTGATAAATTATGATGTCTTCACATAAATAAATCTTTTAATCATGAAAAGATCCATATTATTTCGATCACTGGTTCAAATCGACATATTGTTAAGCTCAATATTAGATGATATTTTCATTTCGAGTGTATTATTGCGCTCTTTTTTCTTGAAATAGCCTATACTGTAAGGTATGCAATTAAATAAATTTACTGATTACGGCTTGCGCCTATTAATGTATCTTTTACAACCCAGTGATGAGCTTGTCACCATCGCTGAGGCAGCTCGCGCGCTTAAAATTTCAGAAAACCATTTAGTAAAAGTCACGCATTTTATGGCGAAGCAAGGTTGGCTCATCAGTACTCGGGGTAAAGGTGGTGGAATTCGGCTTGCTCCAAAGGCACTGGATTTACCTATTGGTGAAATAGTACGCACACTGGAGCATGATCAAAAAGCCATTAATTGTCTGGAACCTGCATGTGTACTACGTTTCAGTTGTGGCTTAAAATCTGTATTGGACCAAGCACTCGAACAATTTTATCGCTATTTAAATCAGTATCAGTTACGTGATGCCCTACATCATCCAGTGATTTACAGCCTAACCAAAGATCAAAATACCTCAGCAATTGATATTGTACAAATCAGCTAATCATAATGTTGCAATAGATTCGCCACATGCCTGATCTTCACTTATAATAGGCAAGCTTTTTTTCATATTACCCATTGATTATGCACAAATATCAAAAGTCCAAAGATACCAAGGCCAAACTAGCCCCCAAGCAAAAAATTAGTTATAGCAAAAAAACTGATCCTGCATTGGATACCTACAGTGAACAAGCGATCAACTGGCTACGTCAGGCAGAGTTTTTGATGAGTGCGCCAAAACTTTCCCTCTGTGTAGAAGATACAGGTTATGAAGTGGCATTTGCTGGTCGATCTAATGCCGGAAAATCCAGTGCCATTAATACCTTAACCAATCAAAAACAACTGGCTCGTGCATCCAAACGCCCTGGGCGTACCCAAATGATTAACTTTTTTAGTCTGGGTAATCCTGAGCAACGTCTGGTGGATTTACCGGGATATGGTTATGCGGCTGTACCCGAAGATATGAAAAAAGTATGGCAAAAAGAACTAGAAAATTACCTTATTCATCGTCAAAGTTTACAAGGGCTGGTGTTATTAATGGATATTCGTCATCCACTCCAGCATTTTGACCGCATGATGCTGGAATGGGCCTACTCCCGCCATCTATTTGTGCATATCTTATTAACCAAAGCAGATAAATTGAATCGTGGGCCAGCCAATAAAACCTTACTTGAAGTAAAAAAACAATTACAGGACATGAAACTGAATTTTTCTATTCAATTATTTTCATCCCTAGATAAACAGGGTTTATCTGAATTGGCAAGTGTCATGGCCAGTCGTCTGGGATTTACTATTGATGTTAATGATAGCAATTTACCAGTCAATACGGATATTTCTTCTTCAGAATAGAAAAAGCGGCTGTTTCAAAATTTCTCCTTATTAACTAAAAAGATAATCATCTGAAATAGCCGCTTTTCTTTTACTTCGTCAAATCAAGAGTCTGATTAACTTACTTTTTTAACTACCGCTTCAGTTTTTTGCTCAGCCTGTTTGGTTGCCTGAGTTTTTTTCGCCTCTACTTTCTTTGCTTCAGTGCTTTTCACTTCTGTTTTTTTAGCCTGCACCTTTTTTGCAGTCACTGCAACACATTTACCGCCTTTATGGTTTGGGCCTGTCCCACCTTGTAACGTTGTCCCTTTAGGACACGCCATTGCAGTTGCACTTAATGCGGCAAAAGTTAAACCCACAACATAAGTCATCATTTTTTTCATGTGATTACTCCTCTGAAACATAACAATTTAATTTGAATATTATTTCCCATAACCATGTATTTTTAGAGGAGAAAATGTAATCTTTTCTCCCTTAAAATAATATCAGGATGAAACTTGCTCAACAGATTTTTCTTCTTTGGTATAATTTTCAACCACTGCACTAATCATCATATCTCCCTGAACATTAACCACTGTACGTACAGTATCCAGCAACCGATCTATTGGTAATAAAATTGCAATCGCTTCCGCAGGTAAACCAACAGATTGGAGCACCATAATCATGGTCACCATACCTGCACTTGGGATACCTGGTGCGCCCAATGAAGCCAGCATGGCCGTTAAGCAGACTATAAATTGCTGACTCAACGTTAAATCTAATCCCATGAGATTAGCAATAAATAGAGCTGCCGCAGCTTCATATAAAGCGGTACCATCCATATTCAATTGTGCGCCTAAAGGCACAACAAAGCCCACAATTTGAGGACGAACCCCCATATTCTGCGCACATTGCATGGATAAAGGCATAGTTGCAGAACTCGAACTGGTTGCAAAAGCAGTAATTAATGCTGGACGTGCTGTTTTAAAAAAACGAATTGGGGATATCTTGCCAAATATCCACAGCAATAATGGCAAAATCACCACACCATGAAAAATGGTAGTTCCAGTAACCACAGCTGCGAATTTAGCCAAACTACCTAAAATGGCAAAATCTTCGGTTGCCAGTAATTTTGCCAATAATGCAAAAATACCAATAGGTGCCAGATACATAATGCCATGTACCAATGTCATCATCATTTCAAAAAATTGCTGAAAAAAACTTTCAACGGTTTTAAAACGTCCACGCCCTGCCACAATGACTGCACCTAACATGAGCGCAAAAATCACGACCGACAAAACATTGCCTTCAGTCATTGCTTTCACTGGATTAATCAATGTGTTTTGCAAGAAGTTGGTAAAGAATGCGTCTGGTGTCAGTGTATCCGGTGTTTGATGGCTGGCCATAGCATCTTTAAACAAAGCAATGTCCAGTCCTACACCTGGCTGGAAAATATGAGCACACAATAATCCCAATGCCAATGCAATACTTGTAGTGGTAAAAAAACACAAAATTGTAATTTTACAGGCTCGACCAAAGGAACCAATCGCCTGTAAATTTGCAACACCCACGACAATAGAACTAAAAATGAGTGGAATTAATAACATTTTGAGCAAACCAATAAATAAGCTGCTCATTAAATTTAAAATGTACAAACTGGTCTGAGCAAATCCCGAATCAGAAATTTGGCTAATCCACCATCCAAATAAGATACCCAGAATGGCACCAATAAGAATTTGACTGTTTAGTGATTTCAACATCTGCATTATTGTTCATGTTTTCAATTAACAGGCAATATAACACGAACCATAAAAAAGACTATTCAATAAAAATTGCTTAGCTTTTACTTAAATCTACTTCTCGTAAACGAATTAAACCTTCTTGTACAGTGCTGGCAACCAGTTGTCCATTTTGCCAGATACGACCAAAATTCAAACCACGTGATGCGGCTGTTTCAGTTGCATGCATATCATGTAAATACCATTGATCTGCTCGTATAGGTCGGTGAAAATAAATCGTATGATCCAGGCTGGCACATTGAATACTGGGAGATAACCAAGATAATCCATGTGGTTTCAGGCTTGTGGTCATTAAAGTAAAATCCGAACTAAATGCGACAATCGCTTGATGTAATGCAATTTCATCATGTTCTGTCGGAATCCGATCCCATGTCCGCATATAATGCGCATTGACTGGTTGATCAGGCTGTGGATCAAATGGATTACCCGGATTTACTGGTGTAATTTCCATAACACGCCGACGCATAAAGACGTTACGCAAATTTTCAGGAACAAATTTGAGCATGGATTGCTTGAGTTCTTCTTCATTTTTTAAGGCTTCTGGTGCTAGATAGTCAGGTGGATTGATCTGATATTCCAGCCCATCTTCAGGAGCTGCAAAAGAAATCATGGCCTGAAAAATCACGCGACCATGCTGTAATGCTTTGACATTACGACTTAAAAAACTTTTACCATCACGCAGTTTTTCTACTTGATAAACAATCGGTGCATTGACATCACCTCCAAATAAAAAATAAGCATGTAAAGAATGTGCCGGACGGTCAACAGTGTAAGATGCTGCTCGTAAAGCCTGTCCCAATACCTGCCCACCAAAAACTCGTTTACCCACAAGATTTTGACTTTGGCCACGATATAATCCTTCTTCGAGTTTTTCCAGAGCTAATAATTCAATTAAATCTTGCGTTAACATAAGTGTATGCAATTCCTGTCTATGTGCATCAAGTTCTAAAATATTTTAAACATAAAAGCCTTATTCAGAGATAAGGCTTTTGCTACAAAAGATTCAAATAGAGTTCACGTATGTTGAAAATTAAGTGTATCTCAACATCGCTTAAGCCTTAACGTCTAAATTTTTTCTCAGCTTTTTTGAATTTTTGTACGTAACGACGGCGACGTGCAGCAGTGCGTTCATCAACCTGAGATTTACGCCCTTCAAATGGATTTTCTGAAGTTTTAAAATCAATACGTACGGGTGTACCTTCAAGTTTATAGACGCGACGGAAAACATTTTCCAGATAACGGCGATAATCCGCGGGGGTTTTGTCTACCTTATTACCATGAATCACAATTGTTGGAGGATTTTGTCCCCCCATGTGTGCATAGCGCATTTTAATACGACGACCCTGTATTTGAGGTGGTTGGTGCTGTTCTGTCGCATCATTTAGGATCTGGGTTAATTTTGCTGGAGAAACTTTTAAATTTGCCGACTCGTATGCACGGTGAATAGATGGGTATAATTCGCCGACACCTGTACCATGCAAAGCAGAAATTAAATGAATTTTAGCCCACGGAATGAAGTCAAAACGGCGCTCAATGGTCATTTTCACTTGATTGCGGTCATATTCACTCATGCCATCCCATTTATTAATGGCAATCACCATGGCTCGTCCGGCTTCCAGCGCATAGCCTATCAGGTGTAAATCCTGCTCTACAATACCTTCACGAGCATCAATCACTACGACTACAACATGTGCATCTTTAATGGCTTGCAAGGTTTTAACAATAGAAAATTTTTCAACACTTTCATCAACCTTACCTTTACGACGAACTCCGGCGGTATCAATGAGCGTATATTTACGCTCATTGCGCTCAAAAGGAATGTAGATCGAATCGCGTGTGGTTCCCGGCATGTCAAATACCACAACACGATCTTCACCCAATAATCGGTTAACCAATGTAGATTTTCCGACATTTGGACGACCAATCATGGCCAGACGCAAGCCTGTGTTTTTATCATGCTCTTCTGGATTTTCATCTTCTGGAATATCTTCCAATACTTCTTCCAGCATTTGTGCCACGCCACGTCCGTGACTGGCAGCAACATGAATCGGCTCACCAAAACCCAGTTTAAAAAACTCTGTTACTGCTGCTTCGGCGTGAATACCATCAACTTTGTTGGCAACTAAGTAAACTTTTTTGCCTAAAGTACGTAATTCACGCGAAATTTGTTCATCTGATGCCAATAATCCTGCACGGGCATCAACCACAAATAAAATGATATCTGCTTCCTGAATGGCGGTTTTGGATTGTTCTGCCATATAGGCATCAATACCTTGCTCACTTTCGCCAATACCGCCCGTATCGACAACGATAAAGGATTTATTCTGATAGACCGCATCACCATATTTACGGTCACGGGTTAAACCCGCAAAATCTGCGACCAGTGCATCACGACTTTTGGTGATCTGATTGAAAAGTGTAGATTTTCCGACGTTAGGACGCCCGATTAAAGCAATAACAGGTTTCATAAATTAGCGATTCTGCCACACACTAAAGTTGCCTTTAGTTGTTGATACATAAAGTAGGTTGTCTTCTACACGCAGAGTACGAATATCTCCACGTGTTTGCGCACGACCTGTAATTTGTCCATTTGCCGGATCAATCAGATGCAATATACCATCATAATCACCAACAACCAGAACATTGCCTAAAATAACTGGATTACTCAGCTTACGGTTAAGTAATTGATCATTATCCCAGAGTTTCTGGCCGGTTTGTAAATTATAGGCAACTAAGTGTCCATCAGTTGTTGCAACATAAACAGCCTGTTGATCTACTGCAGGACTGTTCAAACTGCTGGCATTTTCTGACCAAACTACACGTTGTGATGTGAGATCGGTCACTGTAACCTGCCCCTGAAAGCTTACAGTAACAAGATTAGAACCCACAACTTGAGGCTGGCTGTCAATATCCACTAAGCGCTGAATATCCCCCCGACCTTCACTCACTGCAACTCGGCGCTGCCAAACAGGTACGCCAGTAATGCTGTCAACCGCATAGACATACGCATCTGCTGTTGCAATACCAACCGTACGGGCATCCAGCATGACTGGTGCAGCATAACCACGCATACTTAAAGCAGTTTCAGGTAGATTAAATGTCCACAATTGTTGACCAGTTTGAATGTCGTTGGCATAAACCGTACCATCATTACTGATGGTAATGACACGATTATTAACAATCAATGACGGGCTTAAAATAGAGCCGGGTAACTGTTGCTGCCAAAGGGTTTCACCTGTATCTGCATCCAGTGCGATTAAATCCCCTTTCGGTGAACCAATCACTACTGCACCTTGTCCAAAGCTAGTGCCAGCACTTAATTGTTTAACAGGGCGTTTTTTCCAGAGCGTTTTACCATCTTTAATCGCCTGAACAGTACCTTCAACATCTGCGCTATAATAGGTACCATTGGCTTGTTCCAGTTGGAAACGTAATGGATCAAATTTAGGACTATCCTTACCACTGGTTGAAAACACCTGAGCAATAGATTGTGTTGCCTGAATTTTTGGTAAAGGGTTTGGCTTAATTTCTTCAGCCTTCTTACCTTTACTCGCACAACCGAGTAATGCAACTGATAGTACAGTTAAAACAAACGGAACTTTAAAAACTTTTTTCATCTATTATGACTCACTTGGACTGCTTGCTGGCATTTGTTGAGTTGGTGTCAATACCGGAGTTTCAATTTTAGGATCTTCTACTAAAACCCCTAGGTTTGCCAGTTTAATTTGTAATAATTCACGAGGTTGCTGACGCTTGACAAGCACATCCCATGCTTGTTGATATGCTTTTTTGGCATCTTCTGTTTTATTTTGTGCAGCATAAATATCGCCTTTGGCTTCAGATACAGAAGGGGTAAAGGCATCCACTTTAATACCATCTAGAGTTTTTAATGCTGTATCCAATTGATTCTGGGCAATTTGTGTATAAGCCAAATGTAGTTTTGCAATTGCAATTAATCCTTCATCTTCGATTTTGACATTTTGAGCAGCCGATAAAATTTTATTGGCGGTTGCATAATCCTTTTTATCAAAAGCAAGTTTTGCCATTAATAGTTGCGCCTGCAAGGCTTGTACTGTATTTGGGCTATCAGCCACTATTTTATTGCCATCAGCCATGATTTTTTTGTATGCATTTTCATCCTCTGCAGCAGCTTCAGATTGATTCAATAAATTTTGATACTGTACTGTAAGATTGGCAGCATTTACGGTATGGCGTTTTTGATACCATTCCCAACCAAAGAACGCACACAAGGCGATCAGGATCCCTGCAACAATAGGCAGCACATAACTTTTGGCAAAGGATTTAAATTGTTCCTTCTGTTCTTCGTCTGTCATTGCACTCATGTATACGTCCTTTAATCGCTAATATTAAATATAAAGTTGCTGTGCTGCCAGATACGCAGCAAGGTCATCAATGGCAAGATGTTGTTGTTCTGCATTCGTCAGATTTTTTACTAGAACCTGCTGAGCATCCCATTCGCGCTCACCCAGAATAACCGCTATCTTGGCGCCGGATTGATCAGCCTTTTTCATCTGACTTTTCATACTGCCCTGTGACCCGGTTTTTAATCGAATATTACATCGCTCCTGCTCAAACTGATTACGCAATTGTTCTGCCAAAACCAGTGCTTTACCTTGATATGCAGGTTCAGCCACCAAAAAGATTTCACAGTCGGTTACGGTTTCTGTCAATTGTTGTTCAAGCAATAATAACAAGCGCTCCATTCCCATGGCAAAACCCACTGCTGGAATAGATTGTTCTGGTTTACCTTTGAGTTGTCCAACCAGACCATCATACCGCCCACCAGCACATACTGTACCTTGTGAGCCTAAGTATGTCGTGGTCCATTCAAATACGGTTTTATTATAATAATCCAGTCCACGCACCAATTTCTGATTAATGACAAAATTAATTCCGGCATCGGTTAAATATTGTTGCAACTGGGCAAAATGATTCAAACTATCTTCTTTAAGGAAATCATGCAATTTAGGTGCATTTTCCAAAATTTTTTGTGTTGATTCAATTTTTGAATCCAAAATTCGTAATGGATTCGTGCTTAATCTGCGCTGTGAATCTTCATCCAGTGCATCTTTATGTTGAACCAAATAATCAACCAATGCCGCACGATATTCAGCACGTTCATCAGACTCACCCAAAGTATTTAGTTCCAATTGAACTTTATCTGCAACGCCCATACGCTGCCATAAACGAGCTGTCATTAAAATTAATTCAGCGTCCATATCTGGTGTAGCAACACCAAAAGTTTCTACGCCAAATTGATGAAATTGACGATATCGACCTTTTTGTGGTTTTTCATACCGAAACATTGGCCCCACATACCACACTCGTGGTGTTGCTCCACGTAATAAATTATGTTCAAGCATGGCACGTACACAACCGGCTGTGCCTTCAGGACGTAAAGTCAAAGATTCCGGTGGATTTCCCTTATCCAGAAAAGTGTACATTTCTTTTTCGACAATATCTGTGGCATCGCCAATGGAACGCTTGAACAAGCTGGTCTGTTCAACAATCGGCAGACGAATCTGTTGATAGCCATAGGCATCCATTAATGCTGCCAGATGTTGCTCCAGACGTCGCCATGCAGGCGTTTGCGTTGGGAGGATATCGTTAAAACCTTTAATTGCTGTAATTGAACTCATGACTTACTCAGGAACTTGTGCGAATGATCTCTTTAGATTTAGCTTCTTCAAGCTCTTTAATGCGTTGACGAACCATTGTTTCCACTTCGTCAACCAGTTGATCGGTGTCAATTAAATGACTTTTGGTTCCATTACGGTAGACCAGTGAACGTGGACTTGCTCCCACAACACCAATATCAGCTTCCTTGGCTTCACCTGGACCATTAACTTTACAGCCAATCACCGACACATCCATTGGTGTACGTACATCTTCCAAACGCTCTTCCAGCATTTGCATGGCTTTGATCACGTTAAATTCCTGACGTGAACAACTTGGGCAAGCGATAAAGTTAATACCATTGGAACGCAAACCTAATGATTTTAAAATATCAAATCCAATTTTGACTTCCTCTTCCGGTTCTGCGGCCAGAGAGATACGCATGGTATCGCCAATACCATCTAGCAACAATGCACCTAAAGCAATTGCTGATTTAACACTTCCTGTACGATAAATGCCTGCTTCGGTTACACCCAGATGAAGTGGATTATCAATTTGTTTAGACAACAAGCGATATGCATCCAGAGTCAAAAATACATTAGATGCTTTGACGCTGATTTTAAATTCATGAAAATTCAAACGATCCAGAATATCAATATGACGCATTGCTGATTCCAATAAGGCCTCGCCTGTAGGTTCACCATATTTTTTCTGTAAATCTTTTTCCAGTGAACCTGCATTCACGCCAATACGCATGGAAATATCATGATGTTTTGCTGCTGCAACAACTTCTCGGATCTTGTCTTCTGAACCAATATTTCCCGGATTAATACGCAGGCAATCTGCACCGTAATCGGCAACGGCCAATGCAATTTTATAATCAAAATGAATATCGGCAACCAATGGCACAGTTACTTGTTTACGAATCTTACCGAAAGCTTCAGCGGCTTCCATTGATGGTACAGATACACGAACGATATCTGCACCAGCATTTACACACCGTTGAATTTGCGCAACAGTAGCTTCAACATCACAGGTTTCGGTGTTGGTCATGGTTTGCACACTGATGGGTGCATCACCGCCCACATACACCGAACCGACACGAATTTTTCGTGTTGGGCGACGCTGAATTGGATTGTGTATCATGCAATTGTCCTATCTTGGCGATTATGGCGATAATCTGAAATCTGCTGAACCACTTGAATTGGTATAGCTGCCTAGACTGATATTCTCATGATTGAGTTTCAGTTTTACGGCAGATGCATCATCTATTCGGATACTAAATGGTGCCTGACCCTGTAAAGTCAATGCCGATGACTGGCGGCCCTGTGCCAGCATTTTACCAGTAGCATCAACGATCATAACTGAGGTTGGTGTACTAAATTCAAGCTGTAATTGATCACCCGCCATGCTTGCCGGATTACTGGTGTCATGTGCAACAATCTCAACGCTTTGATCCGTATTTCGTACTTCTTCTGTACTGTCTTTTTTATCCATCCAATGGCTAAGTACCGCCCAAAGTGCCCAAATTACGGCAATAACCGCAATGAGGATAATCACACGCTTTACCCATTTATTCATGCCTCGACGGCCACTACTGGCCAAACGTCCCATCGTTTTGATTGGCGAGTCTTTTAAAGCATGATTTGGCGGTAGACCAGTATCATTTTTATAAATTTCATCAAACCGTTGAATCAGGCTCGCAGCATCGGTATTCAAAAATTTTGCATAGGCTCGATAATATCCTTTAATAAAGGGAGCTTCTGGCAACGCCTTATAATCATCTGATTCCAGTGCAATCAATTGTTTCTCTGAAATTTTTAATTCCTGAGCAACATCAGATAACTGTTTATTCTGAGACAAACGGATCTGACGTAAAAACTCACCAGGTCGCTGGACATTTCCTAAGCCTGTTGGTGTAGGTGTTGCATTGGGATTAGGAGAGTTTGAGTTTATTTCCATACCGCCTCAGAACCATTCTTTAATTGTAAATATGTTTTGTATTCCACACTTTCGGGATATTGCGCACGTAACTGGTTTGCCAAAACCTGCATCCCCATATCATCATGGCGCACACGTGCCAAACGCACACCTAGCCATAAAGCCTGTGCACTTTGATTACGCTGATCCGTACTACGGACGTAATCTTCATACATTTGGCCTGCCAATGTAAAGCGCTGCTGCCCATAAAGCAACTCAGCCAGTTCAAGTTTGGCATTCACTGCATTACGATTGACCTGAATGGCCTGTCTAAAGGACTTTTCGGCATTAACCTTATCATTTAAACGCAGATACACCTGCCCCAGATTTTCCAGTGAACGATAACGCTGCTGATAGCCTAATGTCGAGCCTGCGATTTTAAATTGTTCTGCGGCTTCCTGATAACGCTGTAGCTGAAATAAATATGTACCATAATTGTTACGAACCTGAGCATTGCCACTTTCTATTGATAAAGCACGTCTAAAATAATCTTCAGCCTTTTTCATATTGGCCGGACTGCCTTCCTGTTGTAACAATACACCCATCATTGCATTGGCTTCAACTGAACGACTGTTGGTTGTCAATGCATTGTCCAATTCGTTTTTTGCCTTATCCAACTGTCCATTACGAATATATTCGGCAGCCAATTGTGTTCTTAACTGTACGGCTTTTTCCGGATTTTTTTCGCCTAAGGTAGAGTTAGATGATGTGGTGGTCTGACAAGCAGTTGTCAGAACAATACTGCCCAATAATGCGATATAACCGAACAATCTAAGGGTCATCAGACGCTACCTCGTTATCGTATTAACCTTGTGTTCTTAAAATTTCACTGTGCTGGTCAGCTACTTTTTTCTTCCAGCGCTCTGCTCGTCTGGTACGGTCTGCCACCTGTCCAACCAACTGTCCACATGCCGCATCGATATCATCGCCACGTGTCTGACGAATCGTACACACAAATCCGGCATCTGACAAAGTTTTTTGAAAGGCCATAATTCGATTTCGGCTAGAACGTCCATAAGGTGCATGTGGAAATGGATTAAATGGAATCAGGTTAATCTTACTTGGCAAATTTTTTAGTAATTTTAGTAACTGTTGAGCATGTTCTGCCTGATCATTAACGCCATCCAGCATGACATATTCTATCGTGACGTGTTTACGCTGACTATCACTGCCATTTTTTGCCAAATAACGTTGTGCTGCGGCAATCAGTTGCTCCAGCGGATACTTTTTATTAATCGGTACCAATTCATCACGTAATGCATCATTAGGTGCATGTAAGGAAATCGCCAATGCCACATCAATGGTTTCTGCTAGTTTATCAATCATCGGCACTACACCGGAAGTAGACAGAGTGACACGGCGTTTTGACATGCCATAGGCAAAATCATCCAGCATCAATGACATTGCCGCCACAACTGGTTCAAAATTAAGCAATGGTTCGCCCATGCCCATCATCACTACATTGGTCACTGAACGGGTACGCTCTGCAATTGGCACATCTTCCATATAAGACTGATTAGCCACCCAAAGCTGACCAATAATCTCTGCCGGCGTCAAATCACGCTGAAAACCCTGTTTACCTGTTGAACAAAATGAACAATCCAAGGCGCAGCCAACCTGAGAAGAAATACACAAGGTTTTACGGGCACCAGTTTTATCATCAGCAGGAATCAGTACGGTTTCAACCAGAGAACCGTCACCATCACCAACACGAAATACCCATTTACGCGTGCCATCTTTTGAATAATGACGATGCACCACTTCTGGAGCAATAATTTCACATTTTTCTGCCAATTGACTGCGCAGTTTCCCGGAAATATTACTCATTTGCTCAAAATCAGTGACACCATATTGATGAATCCATTTCATTACCTGACCGGCACGAAATTTTCTCTCTCCCATTTGCTCAAAAAATTGCTCAAGCGCCTGACGTGTCATGCCAAGCAGGTTCACTTTTTCCACAGATGCAGGCTGAGCGTGTGAGCGGGATGCTGACGCTGTGGCGGAAGCTGAAGTTGCAGAATTCATGTACGGAAACCTATTTCGCTATGGGCTATTGGGGTAAAAGTGGGTTTAAAAATGGTTAATCAAAAAAGCTAAGCAGTATAAACGTGTCGGGACAATATTTCAAAAAATAAAAAACCAGATAAGTATAGCACTTATCTGGTTTGGTGTACGGTTAAAGAATTAACGTGTACGTGGGAAAATTTCGTCAGCTGCGAAGAAGTAAGCAACTTCACGCTCAGCAGATGCAACAGAGTCAGAACCATGTGCTGCATTTTCATCGATACTTACCGCAAAGTCTGCACGGATTGTTCCTGGTGCTGCTTCTTTAGGGTTAGTTGCACCTAGAATATCACGGTGAGCAAGTACTGCATTTTCACCTTCAAGTACTGATACAACAACTGGACCAGAAGTCATGAATGCAACTAAATCAGCAAAGAAACCACGTTCTTTGTGCTCTGCGTAAAAGCCTTCAGCTTCTGCTTGAGTTAATTGTTTGTATTTGATTGCAACTGGTTTTAAACCAGCTTTTTCAAAACGTGCAATGATGTCACCGATGTGGTTTTTAGCAACAGCATCAGGTTTAATGATTGATAAAGTACGTTCAATCGCCATGGTTGGCTCCCTACAATTTTAAAGTGAGTTTAAAAAATTTTGCGACATTATATACGAGCACGTCTGATAGATATAGGGTAATTCGGTAATTCAAAAGAATTTTTAAATCGACTCTCTCACTTCAAACTGCTTAACGCGCCTCATCTATCCATGCCATTTGTATGGCTTCCAAAATACCTTCACTGGATTTTTCCGGATCATCAGTAAAATCAGGTAATTCACAAATCCAGCGGTGTAAATCTGTAAAGCGAATATATTGTGGATCAATCTCAGGATGAGCTTCGTAAAGTTCAATTGCGATATCGATTGCATCTGTCCAGCGTAATGCCATGATCATTTACCTAAATTTTATCGTGGCAGATACTTTAACAAAACTAGATGCTGACGAATATCTAAATTTCTAACGAAAGAATTTCCAGTTAGCTCAAAAAACTACCGATCCTTTTTAAGTGAGTCACCATGTACAATATGTCCAGCATTCAAAGCAATAAACCTCACCAACAGAAATACAAGTATAAATACAGATATTCCTCTGAAAATATATGAATAAATGCTATTTTCTAAATCATATTTAATGGCAAAGTTTGAAAGAATATAGTTCATAAATACATAGCTAAATAAAATTATCATCAATATCATTAATTTTATTAACACAACTTTCACCAAAACATTTATATTTTAGACAACATATAATCTTAAATTAATTTAAATCAATAACCAAAAACACTTTAATTACAAAATCTTACCCAAAAAACCAAAGATATGAATGAAAATCTCATCTTCCATGCAGAGCCTGTTGGTTGCCTACAACAAAGACAAATACTCCAAACAAACTTTATTAAATTTACGCCATATAAATAAAATATTTATAGAATAATCTCAAAAACTGGTGCCAGCCACAAAGTGATCAATGCAACCAATAAACCCAAAGTTGCACCCACGATCACATCTGTTGGATAGTGTAATCCCAATACCATTCGTGATATGGCAACCAGTAAACTAAACGGTAACATAATCATTAATAGTGCCGGAACAATTGATCCTAATACCGTTGTGACCATAACGGCATGCAGAGTATGGCCCGATGGAAAACTAAAATGATCCAATGGCCGCTCTCCCAGACGAATCACCTGATGTACCTGATATGGACGAGGTCTAACAGTATGGCGTTTCAATAATTTATAAATAATGGTGCCAAAACTGCTTGCCAATAATAAATAAATGGCCTGTAAGAAATAAGTTAAACCATGAATCAGCCAAACCACGGCAAGCATGACGTACCAAAATATACCGTCACCTAATCGACTAATTAATTTAAAGAAATTAGCAACTCTGATATTTTCAGACCAGTGATTTAGATAAATGCAACTGCGTAAATCCCAATCCAGTACCGCTTTTTGTGCATGTCTTATTTTACTCATGAGGATTCTCCTCTCATGTTATGCCAGCCAGATCGAAGGTTTGGCATATTGCTTGAGTGCATTTTCAAAATCTGTCACGGGTTTATCCCACCCCCGATCAGCAACTTGTTGCATTGCCTGATCGCCCATGTGATGCAATTCGTATAAATCAGGCAACTGTAACATCTGTTGTTGCCATTGTTTGACATTTCCCAAAGGGACAAGCCATCCATTTTGACCATGTTCTAACATCTGACTGGCACATGCATAATTAAATGCCAATACGGGCAAAGCACTTGCCATTGCTTCCAACACAACATTACCAAAGGTT
Organism: Acinetobacter qingfengensis; assembly: GCF_008693185.1. Taxonomy (GTDB): domain Bacteria; phylum Pseudomonadota; class Gammaproteobacteria; order Pseudomonadales; family Moraxellaceae; genus Acinetobacter; species Acinetobacter qingfengensis. The sequence goes on along the minus strand of NZ_VXKN01000005.1, from coordinate 165,120 downwards.
TCTACCTGACTTGGGAAAACAAAAACATCGCTACTGGCATAACATTCAGATAATCCATCTCCCACCTGTAATCCCATGAAAATGACTTCGGGATATTCTGCTTTATATTCAGCAAGATTTGGGCCATCCCCAACAATGACCAGTTTATATTTTCGTAGCGACTGTTGTTGTAATATTTGTTGATAGGCAGAAAAAATTACTGGTAACTCTTTTTCTGGTGAAATCCGACCTACACACAATATTACCGTTGTATCTTCATCTGCCTGCCAAGATTGTCGTAGTTCCTGACTTCTAAATTTTGGATGAAAATGTTGTGCGTCTACACCACGGCTAATCACTTTTAATGGGCAATGAATACCAAAATCTCTTAAAGTATCGGCAGTATCCTGACTAGGCACACAAGTCAACTGGGTATTATTATGAAACCATTTTAAATACTGTCTTAATGGACGGATTAAAAATGCCAGATCAAAATAACGACTAAAATCATGGAAGGAAGAATGAAACCCACTGGAAATGGGTAACTGGCGTAGTTTAGCCTGATTCATTGCGGCTAAGCCCAGAGGCCCTTCAGTCACAATATGTACAATATCTGGCTGAAACTGATCAAATGCCTGACCAATCTTGATTACCTGTGGCCAACCAAAATTCAATTGCTGATACTTCGGAATAGACTGTGCCCGAACCAAACATTCCTGCTCCGGCTCAAAACCTGATGTTTTGACATTCTGTTCAGGACGAACCAGTAAAATACGATGCCCACGCTGTTGCAAACCTTTTGCCAACTGCAGAATAGACAATGCAACACCGTTAATTTCAGGTGGCCATGTTTCTGTCACGATGGCGATATTTAATGTATCGCTTATCGTATGTACCTGATGATCAATACTGGTATAATTTGCTAGCTGTAAAAAATAACCCTTAACCTGTGTGAATATGGATTGTGGTAATTGTTGCGTCATCTCGACTTATTCCTATTTTTCTATTTATTCCAAAATAGCAATAGTTCTTGACTATCAGATGATCAAACGATGACAGTTTTTTGACAATTACCCATATTTTGTAAAAACACAGCTAAATTACCGTTATTAATAGCGATAACACCCTGATAAAGCCTGTTTACTGGTCGCTGCTGCATGACGTAAAGATAACGCACTATAAGCGATCCCATTGATTTTCACTTGTGCAGATTGGTGCCCTGTAAGCAATCCTTTTGGCAATGCGGACGGACTAAGATTAAAAACACGATACCCTGTTGCATTACTTTTCTGTGTTGTCAAAAAAGGATAAATCATTTGACCAATCTGTATTTCTAAACGCAAAGGATCTGATTGTGGCACATTTAAACGTACAGCCAATTTTGGCAGGCGATCTTCACAAAGCACTGTAAGCTCCTGTATGCCCTTGCCGTTCTGCTTGACACTTGCCAACTTTACGCCTCTTATTGTTGTAAGCTTCCATTCACTATTAATATTGGAAGTGATTGCCGGTACAGATTGTTTAGGCGAAGTTACGGTTTTTTTACCCGTTACATCCAGTAATTTTGTACCATTCCATTGATAAATAGTGGTTTCTTTTATAGATGGACAACAACGTGGATCATTAGGCGCAGCCTGCAATGAGTTCACATGAATTAAACTATTTTTTACGTCAATAGATTGTACTGACCCCAACAATCCCTCCTCTGCCACAACTTGATAGCCTTTACCCTTATCACTAAGAATAACCAGACCATTACTCCACCATGTCCCACCCAGAAAAGATACGCCTAACACCACTTCGGCTTTACCATCGCCATTTAAGTCAGTCACAATCGTATTATTGACCTCAACTTCTTCACGATTGGCAGTCCGTTCTTTTTGCTCTTTGGCAATATAAGCTTTTACCGCTTTGTCCTGTGCAGAGGTTAAAGCTACTGCTGCGTGCACAGAGACAGTAAACACCGCCAATAAAAACGCATAAATGATTTTTCCCATCTCACACCTCTTACACTGACTTATTTAATGGTGATTTTTTCTGTAACAATGATTTTAACTTTTCTTTTGCTTCTCCAATCGCACGATTGGTCATATAAATTTGAAAGATGCCGATATAAGCAAACACCAAAAGAAATGGCACAGCAAAATACGTCCAACTCATTGCACCGTGTTTGCCGGTCACTGCACCCCATTTATTATAGGAATATACTGTCTGTGCATCAGCACCCAGCCAATAGCCAATCGCAGGACAAATAATGAGTAATAACCAAAACAGTGCAGCAGCACTGAGTGCTGGATAACCAAATACACGGCGTAATGTTTCTTTTTTTGCCCAATATAAGGAACCCGTGCTGATATTCTGCACCGCAACATAATACTGTTGTTTTTTACCCGATTGACTTGCAGAAATGGTCTGTACCGTATTTCCCGCTTTCACCGAAAGATCCCAGTCCACCAGTTTCAGTACTTTTTCTTCACCTGCTGCATTTTCCAGAAATACCTCATCGTGGATATAGGTCTTGGAATTGCTATGTATCGGGGCATCTCCACCCCCACTACTGGATATTCTGGTTTCCCGCTGTTTCTCACGCTGCGTTACTACGCCGATGAACTGGTTGACGTCGTAGTGTTTATTCCGCACCGTAATGTTATCACCCATCACCATACTTCCTTATGCTGATTGAATAAACGGTTTAAGCTGTTCTTTTGCAGATTGAATATCATCTTTCCAAGGTTTATGCACACCAAAATAAAAATAAGCAATAACAGCAAAAATCACAATCCATCCAAGAATAATTCCACCAAGAATCAGAATAGCAATCGGCACAACAAAAATCCGCCACCATTCCAAACGCAACAATTCTCCCAGTTTTTTATCACTCCATTGCACAGTATTCGTTGTCAGATTATTAATAATGATATATGGGCCTGTGTCCTTACCTTGTTTAATCAACCAGATCGCCTGAATTTCATGTCCTTCTCGTGTCGCAATATTCCAATCCAGTAAGCGAATGACCTGTTCCTGTCCTTCTGTGTTGACTAGAAAAATATCATCATGTGTATAGGTTGTTGAACGAATACTTACAGGTGCACTACCACCTGTACCCTGATAAGTTGCTCCGCCACCACCGCCTCCTGATACAACTGTTTCCAGTTGCTTATTGCTGTGCGCAACCTTACCAGTAAATTCATATACACTGTAATTCTTACCCCGAACCTGTATTACGCCATCTGCTGCCATATCTTTATCAAACCTGAATAATTATTAGAATAGAACAAAAAACCACCAAACAGAATGAATACATTTAACAAAAATATCCATTAAAAAAAACAACAAAACCTACAAGTGGTCAATAAATATGTTTCAAATTAATACGTTTTTTAATTTACACTTAAACTTTACATATACTTTTCAAATAAAATATTGACTAATAATGCGGTGGTTTATTGGTCAATGGATCAAATGGTGCGATTCCATCAGAAAGATCTGAAGCTTCAACACGTTGATACAATATTTGCATTTTTTTATGCAGATCAAGAATTTCACTGCTTTGCTGAGCCACTTGATCATTCAATTGTTCAACTAAATCATCCAAAAATGTAATTCTTACTTGCAAATCTTCAATGAGTTTGCACAATGTCGCATAGTCATCTGTAGATGGCACTTTAGACATGCAATTTCTCCATTACCGTGGGTTTAAAAAATATGGCGTACATTACCTTAAGAGATGTTCACTTGGCATTTGGCGGACCCGCCCTGCTTGATGGCGCAAATTTCACTCTGGAACGCGGTGAACGTGTCTGCTTAATTGGCAGAAATGGCGAAGGTAAATCCACACTACTCAAACTGATTGAAGGCAGTCTATCGCCCGATCAGGGTGAGGTTGCCATTCAAAATGGTGTCACCATTGCCATGCTGGCACAGGATGTTCCAATGTCTTCAGGACGTGTTGCAGATATTGTAGCAGATGGTGCTGGAGAAGCAGCCAAAGTTTTAAAACAATATCATGATGCGACCAATGCCTGTATCGACGGTAATACTGCTGCCTGTGATCTCATGGGAGAATTACAACATCAACTGGATCAGCTAGACGGCTGGTCACTGGACAATCAAGTCAATACTATTTTGGCAAAAATGGGGTTGGATCCTGATGCGGATCTTGCTGATTTATCCGGGGGACGTAAACGCCGTGTGTTACTGGCCCGTGCATTATTAACACAACCCGATGTTTTACTATTGGACGAACCTACCAACCATTTGGATGTGGAAAGTATCGAATGGCTGGAAAATTTCTTGCTTGAACAACATAATTTAACTTTACTGTTTATTTCGCATGACCGTGCTTTTGTAGATCGTTTATCGACTCGTATTGTTGAACTGGATCGTGGAAATTTACGCAGTTTTGAAGGCAACTATTCTCGTTATCTGGAATTAAAAGCTCAACAAATGGAAGCAGAAGAAAAACAAAATGCTTTATTTGATAAAAAACTGGCCGAAGAAGAGACATGGATCCGTCAAGGGATTAAAGCTCGCCGTACCCGTAATGAAGGACGTGTTCGTGCCTTAAAAGCCTTACGTGAAGAATCTAAAGCGCGGAGATTTCAGCAAGGTAAAGTCAATATGGGCGTACAAGAAGCCTCTCGTTCAGGTAAATTGGTGTTTGATATTGAACATTTATCTGTTCGTTATGGCGAACAGCCATTAATTGAAGATTTTTCCAGTATTGTATTACGTGGGGATCGTATCGGTCTGGTCGGTGATAATGGCGTAGGAAAAACCACATTAATTAAAGCCATTTTGGGAGAACTTACATATCAGGGTACGGTTAAAACTGGAACTCAACTTGAAATTGCCTATTTTGATCAGTTGCGTAATCAGCTTGAATTGGAAAAGTCTGTAGCAGATAACGTTTCCGAAGGCTCAGACTTTGTCGATGTAAATGGCCAGCGCAGGCATATTCTCAGTTATTTACAGGATTTTCTATTTGCACCTGAACGTGCCAGAACACCGGTAAAAGCCTTATCTGGTGGTGAGCGTAATCGTGTTTTGCTGGCAAAATTATTACTCAAACCATCTAATCTTATTGTGATGGATGAGCCAACTAACGATCTGGACATGGTCACACTGGAATTACTTGAAGACATGCTGGCAGAATATAAAGGAACCCTTCTTCTTATCAGCCATGACCGTGCCTTTATGGACAACGTCGTAACATCTACATGGGTATTTGATGGTCAGGGACAGATTGCAGAATATATTGGGGGATACCAGGATTATTTAGCACAACGCCCTCAACTACAATCTGAGAAAATGGCAAATAAACAAAATAAAGTTGAATCAGCCAATACCAAAACATCAAGCAACACTAAATCAGCCAAAAAAATCAAATTGAGTTATAAGGATCAACGTGAACTTGAGCAACTGCCTGAAGTGATTGCTCAATTGGAACGTGAACAGAAAACACTGGAAGACCAATTGGCCGATGGTTCGTGGTTTATCAAGGATGCCGATGCAGCAACACAGGCCAGTCAGCGCTTAGCCGAAATTGAAGAGCAACTTCTGGAAAAACTTGAACGCTGGACTGAATTGGAAGCTCAGTTGAATGTTGAATAAATTCATTTAACATATTGATAAATATATCAATGACAACCCAATGAAAGAAATTTGTTAAACTTGCCTAAATCTGTCCAACCTTGGGCAGGTTTAAATTTTGATTTTCATTTAGGCATCAATGAATTAATACATGAGCAACATTACTCAGCACACTGCTGCACAACCACGATTTTTATGGTCTTTTTTATTACCTAAATATTGGGGAATATGGTTAGGTTTAATTTTCTTGTTGCTCCTTACTGTACTTCCTTGGGTAATCCAACGCCGGCTTGCTGATGTACTAGCAAAATTGGCTTGGCGCTTGGTTAAATCACGCCGTGACATTACAGTACGCAATCTGGAAGTCTGTTTTCCTGAATGGTCAGCACAGGAAGTACAGCAACATGCCAGACAAGTTTTTATTGATATGATGTTAGGTACTTTTGAAACATTGAATGCCTGGTATAAACCCCACTGGTTCGATGGCCGTATCAATATTCAAGGTTTGGAATATTTACAACAAGCACAAATGAATGGTGCAGGGATTATCTTGCTTGGTTCACATAGTACCCTGCTAGATGCTGGTGGATATATTTGTAGTCGCTATTTTGAGCCTGATGTCGTTTACCGCCCGCAAAACAATCCCTTACTTGACTGGCTAATTTATACCGCACGAGAACCCATTTATGGTAAACAAATTGATCATGATGACATTCGTTTTCTGGTCAAAAGGCTAAAACAAGGGCATATTATCTGGTATTCCCCCGATCAGGATTTTGGTTTAAAACAAGGCGTCATGGCACCATTTTTTGGTGTACCTGCGGCCAGTGTTACTGCGCAACGCCGACTGGTCAAAGTGACCAAAGCCAAAGTACTTTCGGTACATTTTTATCGTATCGGTGAAAAAGATCCAAAATATCAGATTATTATCGAACCAGAATTGGAAAATTACCCAACAACTGATGAAATTGCCGATGCAACACGAGTCAATCAGTTACTTGAAATGCAATTGCGCCGAGCGCCAACGCAATGGATGTGGTTTCATTCCCGTTTTAAAACTCGCCCTAAAGGTTACGACAGTATTTATTAACCTATTTAAATTTTATAAAAGGATAATTCGAGCATGGCCTGGAATTATATTCAAAGTGACCTCTTTCGCTATACTGGCAAAGTATCGCTTAAGGCCTTTATCAAACAGTATTTAACGCATCGTGGTTTTAATTTCAGTGTATGGTTGCGCCTAACTGCGGCAGGTAAATGGTATAGCAAACTTGCTTATCCTGTTTACTGGTTTAAAAAACGTCACTACGGCATTGATATTCTCTATACCACCAAAATTGGCTATGGTTTATATATTGGGCATGGTGGACCACTGATTATTAATGCAACAGCTATTCTCGGCAATAATGTCAATTTATCCCAATACAGTACTATCGGTGCCATAGATGGACCAGCAGCCATTATCGGAAATAATGTTTATCTAGGACCTCATGTATGTGTGATTGAACACGTTAAAATTGGCAATAATGTGACCATTGGTGCAGGTAGTATTGTCACCAAAGATATTCCGGATAATGCTACTGCGGCAGGTAATTATGCCAAAGTACTGAATTATCAGCATCCGGCACGTTATATTCAACATCAATGGCAAGAATAAATTAGACATGAAACCAAAATCTAAAAAACATAAACCCGAGTAAACATCCTGTTTAACTCGGGTAATTATGCGGTTGTGCGAATTTTTTAATTTTTAACGGTGGTTTCCATTCCTGATCAATTCCTTGATACTTTCCCTTCAGCGTTAACCCATCCCTAGTGAGAAAAATCCGTTTCTCATATCCTGTGCTGATGTGATCATAGTATGTAAATCTGATGTGATCGTACAGTCGCTAATTACATCAAATATTGTAAGCATTAACTTACAAATTTAGCCTTTGGTTAGAACATTATTTTAATTCAGATATCGCTTGCTGATTTTCTTGTTGTGCTTTTTCAAAACCTTGCTGAATTTTTTTATCTGCTTCCTGCTGATCTGATGCAGTTTCGTCCAGCTCTTCCTGTATAGCATCAAACTGACGTCCTGTTTGCAAAACGGTATAAACAGGAAAGTGATCTGATCCAATATGCGATAACCGAAGCATTTTTACCAAGGCAAAATCTACACTATGAAAGATATGATCGAGTGACCACCGCATAAAAGGATAATCAGCATGAAAAGTATTAATAAAATGCCGTCCTACACGGGGATCTAATAATCCACTGATCCGTTGAAATAATTGTGTGGTTCTGGACCATGCTACATCGTTTAAATCCCCCATAACGATGCAACTTTGATTTATATCCTTGACCTGATCCCCCACCAATAATAATTCTGCATCTCTTAGTGTTGATTCACTGGCTTCAGTCGGGCTAGGTGGTTTGGGGTGCAAACAATATAAATCTACAGGTTGACCATTTCTTAGTATCACCGTGGTATGAATGGATGGGATTTCATCACTTAACAAAAATTTTATTTCACTATTTCTAAGTTTTAAACGACTGTAAAGATGCATACCATACAAATTATCCAAAGGAACTTTAACGTGATAAGGATAGTCTTGTTCTATCACCTCTAACGCCTGTTGCCATTTTTGGTCAGTTTCCAGAGTCAAAACCAAATCAGGTTTAAGTTGTTCAATATGTGCCAGTAAAAGTTGGTATTGATCATTTGGCATCAGTACATTAGATACTAGTAAAGAAATGGTTTTTTCTGGATTTTTTTGTTCTGGTTTAACCTGTACAACCTGTTTTTTCCACAAAAACGTATAGGGTAAAACCATTTTTAATTGATACGCCAAAGCCGCCATCAATCCCACCAGACAGAAGTATCGCATAAAATCCCATGCTACAGGCCAAAACAACAAGGCAAGCAATGTCAAAAAGCCAATGCCCAACAATTGTAAACGGGGAAAATCTGTGCCACGAATCCACCATTCATCTCGTGGAATCAACGACCAGAATGTGAGAAATATCACCAGTCCAGACACAATTTCTATCAACAGCATATATTCTCCGTACTTTGTGATATTTTTTGTTTTATGAGTTTTCCCAATAACATAAAGTTGCATAATCATGCAAGATTATCGCTGTTTTGATTCTGTATATGCTGTGCAGATGGTTTTGCTTTTGCTACACTTGAAGCCCTTTTAATTTGTATATATTTTATCGAGGCACAATGAGATGAAAGTAGGTCTGGTTGGTTGGCGTGGGATGGTCGGTTCCGTCCTGATGCAACGTATGGTTGAAGAAAATGACTTTGCGCATTTTGAACCATTTTATTTCTCTACCAGTAATGCAGGTGGCGAAGCACCAGCTTTTGGTGGAAAGACCGCACCTGCCCTCATTGATGCCAAGGATATTAGCAACCTGAAAAATATGGATGTTATTGTCACCTGTCAGGGTGGTGATTACACTTCCGAGATTTATCCACAACTTCGTGGCGCAGGCTGGAAAGGCTATTGGATTGATGCTGCAAGTACTTTGCGTATGGCAGATGATTCCATCATTGTATTAGATCCTGTGAATGATCAAGTGATTAAAAATGGCTTGACTCAAGGCATCAATACCTTTGCAGGAGGTAACTGTACTGTATCGCTCATGTTGATGGGTCTAGGAGCACTTTTCCAGAAAAATCTGGTGGAGTGGATGACAGCAATGACCTATCAAGCTGCATCAGGTGCTGGCGCACAGAATATGCGTGAATTGATTACTGGTATGGGTTATTTGTACAATAACACCAAAACATTATTAGATGATCCTAAATCAGCTATTTTGGATATTGATCGTCAAATTGCTGATTTACAACGTGGTAATGATTTTCCCAAAGCCAATTTTGGTGTACCACTGGCAGGTTCGTTAATTCCTTATATTGATAAACAGCTTGAAAGTGGTCAATCCAAAGAAGAATGGAAAGGTCAGGCTGAGACCAATAAAATTCTGGGTAATTCACAGATTGTTCCGATTGATGGCCACTGCGTACGTATAGGTGCAATGCGTTGCCACTCTCAGGCTTTAACCATTAAATTACGTCAGGATGTACCGCTGGATGAAATTGAGGATATGATCCGTCAATCCAATGAATGGGCCAAAGTTGTACCGAACACTCGAGAAGCTTCCATGACTGATTTAACCCCTGTTGCAGTGACTGGCACATTATCTGTACCTGTTGGACGCCTGCGCAAACTCAATATGGGCAAAGAATATCTGGGGGCATTTACTGTAGGTGACCAGTTATTATGGGGCGCTGCAGAGCCTTTACGCCGGATGTTGCGCATTCTGATAGAATATAAACAACATTAATTGTTTCAGGTTACTTGCTCTTGAGCAGGTAACCTTATAGTTTATATATGTGATGGTTAAATATAATTTATAAGTCGGTACATGGTATGGGGTTAAGGTTACGTTTAGGGGTTTACTGTCTTGGGCTGAATTTATGCCTACCCATAATCGGACATGCTTTAGTGATTGAACCAATTAAAATTGATTCGTCACAAGGTGAGCCTTTATATGCTGAAATTCCATTTAATTATGCACAAAGTACAACACCTATACAGGTTTCGATCGCACAAAGTCAGGACTTAAATACTTTCGGCATCAATGCTAATGCGAATCCTTCATCCACATATTTCAATACATATGTTCGCCAGAATAGTCAAGGCAAAGGCGTGATTGTAATCATCTCGACTCGGCCAATACAAGACAATAGTATTGATCTGGTTTTAAAAATTAACGATGGTAACCAAACTCGTTTACAACAAATTCGCTCTGTTTTACCTAATCGTATAGATCGTTTGCAAAGCCGATTAAATGACACAACTTTACAACCACGTTCCATTAGTAATGAAAAAGATATTGCCTTAAATTTACCTGTTGTTAAAGACCGACCTATACAGACTCGATCTTCAAATGAAAATGATCAAGCCCTAATAGTCAGTCAGCAAACACCACCCAAACTGAACATACAGCGATCAGCAAACAATACTCTAACCAATACCACAGCCCAGAACAATAATGCTACTACAGCCAATCAAATAGCTAAACCCATTGTCAAGACACAGGCAACATCAGCCGTACAAAGCATAAAAAATCAATCTATTTCAGCACAAAAAAATTTGTTTACACCACAAGTCCATACGAAATCAGAAAAAGATACTTCACAGCATGCAGTGAAAGCAAATGAGTCGTTATGGGGTATCTCAGCGCAAATCGCACAATTAAATAATGTACCCATTCAGCATGTCATGCAACAAATCAAAAACAACAATCCACAAGCATTTATTCATGGTCAGGCAAACTATTTAAAACAAGGTGCTATTCTCACCATTCCAACACAATATCAGGTGGTTCAGCCCAAGACTCAGACTACACAAAATCCACCAAACACAGCCACAGCAAAAAAAGCGCCAACCACTGTCCGCCTCGATCAGGCACACATGAGTATTGTTGCCAATACACCTGAAGGTAGTTTACAAGGTAGCCAAAAACTTTCCCAGGCTGAACGTCATGCATTACAAACCTTGAGTAATCAAATTTATACGCAACGTCATATCACCCTACAATTACAGGGTCAGGTCAGACAGCTTGATCAGCAATTAAAAGTGAAAAATCAACGTATTCAGATTTTAAATGCCAGACTGGCTGAATTGCAAAAACAGTTAAAGGCAAAGAAAACTCTGGCAACATCAACGCCAAAATCTTAGGGGTAATCTGTTGATTGCATGATATTTCTCTAATCTAGATCCTGAAATATATGCTCAACATCATTGAGGAGTAACGCAATTATGCCAACGACCATTATTATTATCGCTGTTATTGCACTGGCCGTGTTACTGGTGCTTCGTGCAAAACAAAATAAAAGTACTCATGAACCCAGAAATAAAACAAATCTAGATAAGGCTAGACTAAGTAAAAAAACGCTCTCAACCAATAACAGTACCAAAATATCCAAAGCAACACCAGATCAGAAAGAGATTGAATTAAAACAACTTGTTGCAAAAATTGATCTTCATATTGCCAATAAAGATTACAGTAAGGCTGAAGGCCTGATTAATATGGCACTTAATCAGGATTATAAACAGGAAGATTTATACTTTAAATTATTAAATATTTATCATGTTCAAGATGATAATTTTGCGATCAAACAATTACTGGACACTGTAGAAAAACTTAATTTAAATGAACTGTATCAAAAGTTATATAATGCGAATACTGATTATAAAGAACAGCAGGATCATCAACCCATTGCTGAAAAAAATTATACTGTAGAAAATATTAATACCACGCCATTCATACCTGAAGATGAGATCATTACCACTCATCCAGTATCACATAACATTGACTTCAGCACAGATATAAAATCTGAAAATCATTTTAGCACTGAACCCGTTAAAAACACTTATATTGCTGAAGATGCCCTAGAATTTAATCTTGATGGCATTGAACTGGATCATCGTTCCAGCAAAAAAGCAACTGAAGCTGAAGAACTACCAACCTTTAATTTTGAATTAGATCAACAAAAACCTTCTCTGCCTACTTCAGACCCACAAGATCAATCAATCAATCTAACTCAAAATCAGGTCGTTACAGAAAAACCACTGGAATTTAATTTATCCAATACTGTAGCGCCAGTAAAAAGTACAACAGAAGATTTAACACAATCTTTGAATGCTAAAGACTCCATAAAATTATCTGATCATAAGGCTGAATTAAATTTTGATTTAGAACAAAAGCCTACCGAACAACATACACCTGAAGCTGAATTACCGGCTTTTACATTAAATTTTGATCTTAGTGAACCAACAGCGACAAGTATCAAATCTGATCAAACCTTAGCAAACACTTTTTCTTTGCTTCCGAATCTTACTCAATCGGATCAACAACTTCGTAATGACCCTTTACTGGAAAGCTTTCCTGAATTAGCAGATATTAATGAGGTCGATCTCAACCTAGAATTGGCTGAACATTATATTGGACTAGGAGCGATTGATGCAGCCAAACAATTAATCACGGCTCAACAACATCAATTGACGCAAGAACAGGCAACTAGAACACAGGATTTATTACAGAAAATCGCCTGACTTAAAAAAAATGGGTAAAATAGGCAGCTTTCATGGCTGCTTATTTTTATGAATAATACTGCAATTCTCTATATGGGTGGAACATTTGGTTGTGTTGGCGAACCATTAACACCTATGCCCGCATCTACATTCATTGAATTATTACAACAATCCTGTCATTTTGAGAATGAAAAACCATTACATTATTTTGCAGCGCCTAGCATTAAAGACAGTACCGAATTACAGGCTAGTGACTGGCTTGAATTAGGACAATTCATTCATCAGCTCATTCATCAAAATTTTAAGCATTTTGTATTGATCCATGGTACAGATACGCTCAACTATGCAGCCGCTTTTTTACATCATATTTTCGCTCAGGATATTTCACTGATTATCACTGGCAGTCAATATCCGTTATTCGATACACAAGGGCAAAGTCTACACAGAACATCAGATGCTTGGCTAAATCTACAATTTGCAATACGGCAAATTGATCAAATACCTCCTGGTATTTATGTAGGATTTAATCAACAACTTTTTGCAGCCAATCAGGTTTATAAACTACATACCAAAAATTATCAGGCATTTTATGGACAAGAAATACAGCATGTTTCCAATTCTAGTCTGCATTTTATCCAGAAATTGCAACCACAACATATTGGCAAAGCACAGCAAATCCGTTTATTGAATTATTATATTTCTCCAGATTGCAGCACTCACCTTGCTGAAAATCTGGCACTCTTTGCTCAAAATCCACCAAATATTTTAATTTTACAAGCATTTGGTTCGGGAAATTTACCCTATTCCGAAACCATTAAGCACAATCTGAAACAACTACTTCAGCAAGGATGTTGGATAATTTTAAGTAGTCAGGTTCTATTTGGTGAATTATCTCAGCAATATGCGACTGGCTCATGGCTAAATGAAGTCGGTGTAGTATTTGATCCGCATTACAGTCAAGCAGATACTTATGCTCGTGCCATTTTATTGTATTTACAATCTGAACAATCTCAAAACTGGCCTTCTCTCTGGTACTCATAGGACGTGTTTATGCAACGTTATGCACTTGGTATAGAATTTTGTGGTACACGTTTTAAAGGCTGGCAAACACAGCAACCCGGTGTGAGAAGTATTCAGGAAACATTGGAAAAAGTCCTCAGTAAAATTGCCGATGAAACTATTATTGTTCATGGTGCAGGTCGTACTGATGCTGGTGTACACGCGACCAATATGATTGCGCATTTTGATACGCATGCCATTCGTCCCGAACGAGGCTGGATGATGGGGGCAAATTCCATATTACCCAAAGATATTGCGCTACAATGGATTCAGCCAATGGATTTGGATTTCCACGCACGCTTTAAAGCCTGTGCAAGGCGTTATCGCTATGTAGTCTATAATGCACCTTATCGTCCGGCACTGTTATTTGGACAAGTCACTCATGCCTATTATCCACTTAATGTCCAGAGAATGATTGAAGCAGCCAAAAAATTTGAGGGCACACATAACTTTGAAACTTTTCGGGCAGCGGCTTGCCAGTCAAATCAGCCCGTACGCCATGTGAAACACTGTCATCTATTCCAACATGGTGCTTATTTGGTACTCGACATTCAAGCTGACGGTTTTCTACATCACATGGTTAGAAATATTATGGGCTGTTTATTGGAAATCGGTCAGGAACAATATGACATTGACCATATTGACGAAATGTTTGCCGCACAAGATCGGCGAGCTGCCGGAGTTACAGCACCGCCTCATGGCTTATATTTTGTTAATGCATATTATCCAGAACAATTTCAGCTTCCTAAAACTGCTCTTGGCCCTTTATGGTTAAATTTACCTGACTAAAACAATGGTTGGATCAAATCATGGGTTAAACCGCCTGTTGCTTACGTTTGCGATATTCAACAGGGGTTTCATTGGTCCAGCGTTTAAAGGCTCTATAAAAAGTACTAGGTTCAGAAAACCCGGTGAGATAAACAATTTTTTCAATATTTTCATTGGTATTCGCCAATAATTTCTTGGCTAACCGACAACGGTAATCTGATAAAATTTGCTGAAAACTGGTATTGGCATCACTTAATAATGTACGTAATCGTCTTGGGGTAATTTTTAATTGTTGAGCAACAGTTTCCAGTGTTGTTTCGCCACTTTCCAACGTTGAACCAATTGCTCGGCGCACTTCTGCTACCAGATCATAACGTGCTAATTCCTGCAGTTTTTCCAATGCAAGCTGTTCATTGAGCTGAAGAAGATCAGGTTCTGCTTGCCATAATGGATAATCCAGAATCGCATGATCAAAATAAATTCGGGTTTCTTTTTGTCCTAGACTGACAGGACAGCCATAAATGCGTAAATATTCATCTGCACTTGCCCCTTCAGAAAAATTAAAATCAATGAATGTAGGTTCAAAACGCCCTTCTGTTACAAATTTAAAAAAGCGTAAAATCCCTGACATAAAACATTCGGTAAAATGACGATTGACCATTTGATCGGTAATATTTTGCCGCCCATTACCAACATAACAATGCGCTTCATTAATCACTAATTCAGCGCGTAAAGCATCACTAATTAATCGCTGATATGCTAATGCACGCTGTAAACCAGCACCAAAGTTACCACTGCTAATAAATAGATGCTCCAGTACCTGACCACGATATAGTGGCAAATATTCGCCTAAATGTAAGCCAATATCAGGATCCTGTGTCACTTGTTCTAAAACATTCCAAAAGGTATGCTGGGCACTTAACGGCGTTCTGGTCGTACCTTCAATCTGATTATGCGCAACCCCAACCTTATGCAGGATCTCTTCTGTAGGTAATCCTGCACGGCGCATTGCTTGATACCCCAAGCGCAAAACGACTGATGCATCTGTTAATTGTGGCACGATATATTATCCTTAATTCTTCAATAATTTTGTCAGGTTCAGACTTGTCCAGATTACTTTTTATTGACCAAACTGACAATGTCACTGGTCTAATAGCGGCTGATTTTTTGTGCTGTTTTTGCAATCTTTTCAATCATTCGAGCATTTGATCCTAGACACTAAACTTGAATAAACCGACATGATTGGCTATAATTTGCGCCTCTAATTTTTCAACTCATCAGGTAGGCTATGGCCAATAAAGAAGAGCTCATCGAGTTTGAAGGCGTTGTCACCGAAACGCTTCCAAATACCATGTTTCGTGTGCGTCTAGAAAACGGTCACGAAGTGATTGCTCATATTTCTGGGAAAATGCGTAAACACTATATTCGTATTTTGACAGGTGACAGTGTAAAAGTCGAAATGACGCCATATGACTTAACCAAAGGCCGTATCACCTATCGCGCACGTTAAGTTTCATCAGAAATGTAAATGAGCTGCATCACACCATGCAGCTTTTTTATTTATACAAGATTAATTTGGATTAATGATTTGCGGTGCTGTAGTTGCCGTACCATTCATTTGTGTATAGCTAGGATTTTCAGGCTTACTTAAATTCCCTTGTTGGATAGGTACCGGGTTTTGTCCATCAGATGAACCCGTAACCATCTCCTTTCCCTGCTGCAATTTTTCTCTGGTAAATGTGGTAACACGTGTTGCGCCTTGATCAATATGCTGTCCAGCACTTTCTCCTGCAACCTGAATGGATTGGCCTGTTCGATCTGCAGTACGCTGAATTGCATTGCCTGTCCGACTGATGGTTTGCCCTGTTTTATATACCAGAACACGCAACAATCCGGGATTATCAGGCAAACCTTGATTGGTTTGAGTATCTGTTTGTGCATATAATGAAATTGGCATAACAAGAGCAACTGACAATAAAAGAACTGAATTTTTCACCAACTGATTTGACCTATTGAAATTGCTTAATTTCATTGAATATCATTTTTTTATTATACATTGTGCAATTTGTGTCAAAATCTGAATTATACTTGTATCAGATTTATGTGCGACATATTACGTCGTGATAAATAGACAAATATATTGTTTTTATTTTATACAAAAATTAATATCATAAAATACATAACATCAGGGTGAATATAAAAAATGGAACAACTTAACCCATCAGATTTAAAAGCAATTTTACATTCCAAACGCGCCAATCTGTATTATCTCGAACATTGTCGAGTGATGCAAAAAGATGGTCGGGTACTTTATTTGACCGAAGCAAAAAATGAAAACCAATACTGGAATATTCCCATTGCAAATACCACTGTGATTTTGCTCGGAACGGGTACCTCAATTACACAGGCTGCCATGCGTATGCTATGCAGTGCCGGTGTTTTAGTCGGATTTTGTGGTGGCGGTGGTACACCATTATTCAATGGTGCAGAGGTTGAATGGCTCACCCCGCAAAGTGAATACCGCCCTACCGAATATGTACAGGGCTGGCTATCGTTTTGGTTTGATGAAAATAAACGCTTAGAAGTCGCTAAAAATTTTCAGCATGCACGTATCGAATTTATCCGTAAAGTCTGGACGAAAGATCGTGATTTACAGGCTGAAGGCTTCTATCTCGATGATGCTGATATTCAACAGGCTTTAAATGGTTTTGAAAAGAAAATGCCCTTGCAAAGCAAAGTTGGTGATTTACTGCTTGCCGAAGCAGCGATGACCAAACAACTTTATAAAATTGCTGCCACCCGTTGCAAACTTGGATTTGAACGTAATCCCGAACAAGGCGATTTAGCCAATGACTTTCTCAATCATGGCAATTATCTCGCATACGGCCTTGCTGCCACAACATTATGGGTTTTGGGCATTCCACATGGTTTTGCTGTAATGCATGGTAAAACCCGGCGTGGTGCATTGGTCTTTGATGTTGCTGATCTGGTGAAAGATGCAGTGGTTCTCCCCTACGCTTTTATCTGTGCCAAAGAAGGCATGTCCGAGCAAGACTTTAGAAGACAAATATTGCAAAAATTTACCGAACATAAATGTTTGGATTGGATGTTTGATCAGGTGAAATTGCAAGCTTGTAAAACCATTGTGACAGGGGAAAATGAATTATGATCGTGACATTCATCTCCCAATGCGAAAAGAAAGCCCTGTCCCGTACTCGCCGAGTGTTAGATGCTTTTGCAGATCGAATTGGCGATAATACATGGCAAACGGTGATCACTGAAGATGGTTTGTTGGCAGTTAAACGATTATTAAGAAAAACAGTCACTAAGAATACCGCCGTTTCTTGTCACTGGATACGTAGTCGTCGTCGCAGCGAACTCATGTGGATCGTGGGAAATCGGAATAAGTTTAATACTGAAGGGATTGTGCCTGTAAATCGGATAACTAAACCCATTAAATTAGCTTATAGCGATACAAACTGGCAGACTGCCCCTCTCATTGCAGCCCTAAGCCGTATAGCCGCTTTATTTCATGATTTTGGCAAAATTAATCCTTTCTTTGCTAAAAAAATTGGCAATGCCAAACGCAATAAAAAACCAATTGCTGATCCATTTCGACATGAATGGGTTTCTTTACGATTATTTGAAGCATTTGTAAAATCATGCGGTAATACCGATAACTTATGGATTAAAAAACTTATCACAATTTCACCACAAGATAAGGATTATTCTTGGTTAGAAAACATGGTGAAAGATAACCCTCGTCAAGAACAACATTCATCACCTTTTTATAAACTTCCAGACATTGCTCAACTAGTGGCATGGTTAATTGTTTCTCATCATCGACTACCCATCTCTATAGAGACTATAAAGAATCGTGAATATTCTGCAATAAAATTTGAATCTGTCTTAGAGGATTTAAATTTTAAATGGTGTTATCCACGTCAATATGATGCAGACGATAAGAATCAAGATAAAGAGATCAAACAATGTTGGAATATTAAAGCTGAACATCTACCTTTTAATAGTAAAACTTGGTGCAAGGAAATTAATAATTGTGCAGCAAAACTTATGCAACTATTACCTGCTTATCAGCATAAAAGTTTAGCAGACCCTTATCTTAGCCACGTTTCCCGTTTAGTTTTAATGTTGTCCGACCATTACTATTCAAGTGCTGACCCAACTACTAAATATCATGATGCAACATATCCATGCTATGCCAATACCGATAAATTTGGTGACTTAAAACAACCTTTAGATGACCACTTAGTTGGGGTAAGTCAATCAGTACGGCAACTCATGGGGGCTTTAACTCGCCTAGATGAATTATTTAATCGTTTACCACAACAAAGAGCCTTAGAAGGCAAAACCAATCACCCTTATTATAAATGGCAAGATAAATCCTATCAGGAAGCTTGTTTAATCCAAAAAAACTATCCAAATCATGGATTTTTTGGGGTGAATCTGGCTTCCACAGGACGGGGGAAAACCTTAGCCAATACTCGAATCATGTATGGTTTAGCTGACCCAGAAAAAGGTACTCGTTTTAATATTGCGTTAGGTTTACGGACGCTGACCTTACAAACAGGTAAGGCATTACGGCAAAGATTAAATTTAGATGAAACTGATTTAGCCATTATGGTGGGTGGTGGTGCGGTTAAAGAATTATTTGAAACTTATAGCCAAGCAAACTCAGAACAATTATTAAATGATGATAGTCAAATCATTGACCCAACGAAAAACCTTGAATTGGCTAAAAATATGGGTTCTGAATCTTTATCAGGTTTATTTGAACCTGACCTTGAAATCGACTTTGCAGACTTTGAATTAGATTTTGAGGGCATTTTAAATAATGACCATTTACTTACTAAATGGTTAAAAGGTAATCATCAAGTTAGAAAAATGCTGATAAGTCCAATTTTATGCTGCACGATTGACCATTTAATTCCTGCTACTGAAAGTACACGAGGCGGACGACAAATCGCCCCAATGTTGCGATTAATGTCATCAGATTTGGTTTTTGATGAGCCTGATGATTTTTCACCTGATGATTATTATGCTCTTAGCCGATTAGTTTACTGGGCTGGTTTATTAGGTAGTCGAGTATTACTCTCATCGGCAACTTTAACACCTGCTGAAATTAACGGTTTATATCTTGCCTATAGTTCTGGACGAAAATTTTATAATTTGCATCGCACACAAGCCAATCAACCCATTATTGCCGCATGGTTTGATGAAAATGAAAAAAGTATTTGTCATCATGTGATTCCATATGATAGTACAGCTATAAATTCGCAAGTAAATCCTGTATTTGAAAAAGCACATCGGCAATTTACCAAAAAACGAGCAACTTACTTAAATGAACATGCTGAATCTACACAAAGACGTACTTTAGAATGGGTAGGATTACCTAGACAAATTAATTTTCCTGACACATGGAAAGATATTTTTACTCAACATATTTTAGCGACAAGCCAAAAAGCTCATCAACTTAATGCGATTACTGACCCAAAAACGCATAAACAATATACTGTAGGATTGGTACGTTTTGCCAATATTGATCCAATGGCGGAAATTGCTCAACACTTATTAAAGCAAAAGATTGATGCCAATACTCGAATTCATTTATGTGTTTATCACTCCCGGTTTCCACTCTTAATACGAACAAATATTGAAAAATATCTAGATGAAATCTTAGATCGTAATCATGGAAAACACCCCCATGACCATCATTTAGTGCAAAATTGGTTGCAGAAATATCCCGAACAAAATCACATTATTTTAATTCTCGCTTCCCCTGTTTGTGAAGTTGGTCGAGACCACGACTATGACTGGATGATGATTGAACCCTCATCTATGCGTTCGATTATTCAAGCCTCGGGTCGGGTACGACGACACCGCCTTGATGCATATCAGCAACCGAATGTATTTATTATGGAAACCAATATCCGTCATTTTAAATATTCTCAACAGACCTGCTTTTCTCGCCCTGGTTTTGAAGCAGAAAATTTTAAATTTCATATAAATCGGCATTTTTTACGAGGTAAAGATGATACTAAAAATGCAGGTCTAATGGATCTCAAACATTTTAAACAACTCGATTCCATTCCTCGATTAGTACAACCATCTCCAACAATTTATCCAAAGCAATTCTATGAAAAAAATGGCTATCCTCGTTTAGCTGATTTGGAACATGATCGGATGCACCATATTTTATTAGGTCATGGTATTTATCCTGAAATACATCCAAGTGGTACATCACCAATCAAATTCCCTGCTTATCGATTTTGGGATAGTAAAATTCACTACACAGGAATTTTGCAAACGCTAAGCCGTTTTAGACAATCACAAGCTGAAAGTTTTACTGCATTACGGTCAGAAGACCAAGAACAGCCCTTAAAACTGTATCAATACAATGAAAAAACAGGAAATTGGTTGTTGGTTGAAAGTCAAGTCAAACGAATTGAACTCACTAAAAATCCACAAATTCATTGTTGGATAAATCAAAAACCTGAAATGGCTTTGCAGAAATATTTGGATACAACTTTATCAGAACGTAGTTGGGTTGAAAGCTGTTCTCGCTATTTAAGTTTAAATTTACCTAAACTCAAAGATCAAAAGAAATGGTTATACCATGACTGGCTAGGATTTATAAGGGAATGACCCCTTATATCCTTAGCTTTAGGCTACCTATGCGGTAGAGAGAAGTGATATGTACAGACTATTTCTAAATTACTTATACGGTAATATTAGAATTATTACATAAAGCAGTATTGCAAAGCCAAAGAAAATGTTTTATTTTGAGTAAATATTAAAAAATTAATATAAGTTACAGACTAGGTTTATTTTAAAATATAGTCTAACTACCGATCTGGCAGGATCATCACATCACCCAATAGGGTAAGGAGGAAATAATGTTTGGCACACATTTGGTTAGAAGGGTCTAACCATTTTGTATTTCACATCATTTACGGTAGTTAAACTATCGTGAATGATAACAAACATAAACCTTAAAAGGCTACTTTACTTTGTAAACATTAAGGAAAAATAATGACGGAAGAAATTGAAGATGCTTCACCCCCAACCATTCGAGCCTTGATTGAGCAATACATTCAGGGACGTTTAAATGAAAAGTTGGATAAACTCAAAGCCGATGACATTGCCGAACGTGAAAAGCTATTGGCAAAGTATGAACCTGAAACATGGCTAGAAGATGCCAGTTTACGAATTAGTCAAATTCGTCTAGCAACGCATACGCCAAAACAACATCATCCAAGCTCTAAAGCGTCCGCAATGTTTTACGTTCAACAAAATAAAACCCATGATTTTGTTGGCTCACAAAATATTGTGCTTGAACCTGATGTGATTGGGAATGCTGCGGTTTTAGATGTTTTTAAATTATTACGGCAAAAGTTTAACCATATTTCATTGCTTGAACGCTTACTTAAAGCAGATAAAGATTTAATTTCTGCCCTTTCTACAAATCATGAACAAGCAGAAATTCGTTATAAACGCTTTTTGGCATTTAGTGAACTTCCTTCTGAACTCAATGCAGGTAAATTATCTAAACAAGTTTATTTTCCTGTTTATAAAGAGGGTTATCATGTCTTGGTTCTTTTATATCCAAGTGCTTTAGTGCATTGTGCCTATCAACAGATTTTAAATGACCGTTTTGGTGAACAGAATAAAATCTTGCGTGAAGCACGCTTTAAAAAGCTACATCAAACACAGGAAAGCCGAGAATATCCAAATTTATTGGTACATAACTATGGCGGCTCAAAACCACAGAATATCTCACAATTAAATAGTGACCGTCGTGGCTCTATGTGGTTACTACCCTCTTTACCTCCTGTTTGGCAAGGTCAAGTGGTGGAATTACCAAAATCAGGTTCAGTATTTACAGGCTATCTGACTAATCGTAAAGATGTTAAACCGATTTTAAAATCCATCATTCATATGTACCGTCATCAATATGAGCGAAATAATATTGAATTCCGTGATAAAAGAAATGATTTAGTCAATCAACTGGTGGATTGTGTCATTGATATGAGCCTTGAACTGCAACAAAGTACAATTTCAGGTTGGACACTTGAACCACATCGTAAGTTTAATCAGGCAGAGAGTTTCTGGTTAGACCGTACCTATCGTGAAGAACTTTTTGACAAAG
Source organism: Acinetobacter qingfengensis (assembly GCF_008693185.1). Lineage (GTDB taxonomy): Bacteria > Pseudomonadota > Gammaproteobacteria > Pseudomonadales > Moraxellaceae > Acinetobacter > Acinetobacter qingfengensis. Next base: position 142,461 of record NZ_VXKN01000005.1, on the reverse strand, counting down.
AAGACCAAAATGAACTAACTAATGAGGAAGCAGAATGGTTAGAAGCCTATCGTGAACGAGATTGGCATACAGACGTGGGTTATAACTTTGGTCACTGGTTAAATAAAATCTTAACCACTAAAGGCAAGTTACCTGATTTAGATGATTATGAAGCTCGTGTCTGGTCATTGGCATTACGAGAGAAATTACAACTGCTAAAAGAGGAATTTGCCTAAATGAGTTATCGCTATCCTAAGGCATTGTATATTATACGTTTACAGATTGAAAATGCCTCTATCATCAGCAGTCATTTAACATGGGGATTTCCTGCACCAAGTGCATTTACAGGCTTTGCCCATGCTCTACAACGTAAACTCAATACCTTTGACCAATATCATGATATTGAATGTTGTGGGGTGGGGATTCTCTGTCATCAGTTTAGTCCTCAAATGACCAAAAGCAGTGACTACCGTTATTCACCATATCAACTTAATCTTGCTCGACACCCTTTAGAATCTGACGGTTCTCCCCCTGCAATGGTGGAAGAAGGCAAAGGTCATCTTGATGTGAGTCTAATCATTGGTTTAACAGGTGATGGCTTAGACCAACATTTATCAGCTAATGATAATGAGCTTAACTCAGTTACACAAAGTTTGATTCAACAGCTTAATCAAATTGTTTATGGTATGCGATTGGCAGGTGGTTCAATTTTTCCTCATAAACGAGTTAAGCCTAGATTTATTCACTGGTCGTTATCAGAAGCTGCGGAAAAAACTAAAAAGTTATGTCATTGGTTATTACCTAGTTTTGCATTACTTCATCGACATGAAGTTCTAACAGCACATCAACAATGGCTAAGCCAATATCAACCTTGTTTAAACACTCAAGGACAAGCACCCAATTTACTGGATACTTTACTTGATATTAGCCGTTTAAACCTGAATAGCGTTGCGACAAATCAATTTACCCCTGATGGTGAAAAAAAAGGCGATTGGCAAGTCCGCCCTCGCCCCGAACATCTTAAAGGTTGGCTCGTTCCTATTCCGATTGGTTATGCTGCTTTAACCACATTACAAGAGAAAGGTTCAATTACAGGAATACGGGATAATCGATTTCCTGCAACTTTTGTAGAAACGTTATTAAGTTTAGGGGAATGGAAAAGTCCACATCGTATTGAGGATTTAACACACATTCTATGGACATATAACCCTGCACCCCAAAATGGTGTTTATGAATTAGTACAACCATTTGCACCAAAATCAATTATTCAACTGACATCAGATGATTTTGAAGAAGATTCATTTGATAGTTACCCAAATTCCGAAGATGAGGAACATTAATCATGGCTAAAGAACCAAAAATCAAAACTGCATCAGTATTATCATTTAACCGTCATTTAGATCCATCAGATGGACGTATGACTGCGGTAAATTGGAATGATATTCAACACGGTGCAGGTACAACAGTAATTCAAATTCAGGAAAAATCTGTACGAGGTACAATTTCTAACCGTCCTAAAAATGCCAAAGAAGCAGCTGATGCGGCTGCAATTAATGCCGCAGTTGAAAAAGCTAATTTACAAACAGTGGATATTGCTGCATTACCACAAGGCAAAGATACTGTTGCTGTAACTTTTACTTTGCGTGTATTACCAAATGTGGGGCAACCATCAGCATGTAATGATGAAAGTTTTGCACAACGTCTTGATGCTGTGGTTTCAAGCTATAAATCTGCAACACAATTTCAGGAACTTGCTCAACGCTATGCGGTAAATCTCGCTAATGGTCGTTTTTTATGGCGTAATCGTATTGGTGCAGAAAATGTCAATGTTAGCATTGAGCGTATCATTAATGGAAAACCCACCGAAAAATTAAGTTTTGATGCCTTAGTAAACCGCCTAAATGAAATCACTGTTCATCAAGAGCAAGAAAAATCTTTAGAACAGTTGGCTCAATGGATTCAAGCTGGTTTAAATGGTAATGAACACGTTTTATTAAGCATTACTGGTTTTGCCCGTTTAGGTGAAGGACAAGAAGTTTATCCATCTCAAGAATTAATTCTTGATACTGGTAATACTAAAGGTAAAAAAAGTAAAACCCTTTATGCAATTAAAGATAAAGAAGCAGGCATTCACTCACAAAAAATTGGTAACGCCCTGCGTACCATTGATACATGGTATCCAGATGCAACTAAACCTATTGCAGTTGAACCTTATGGCTCAGTCACTTCGGAAGGCAAAGCCTATCGTCAACCTAAAGAAAATCAAGACTTTTATACCCTATTCGATGGTTGGGTAAATACAGGTAAAACCCCTGAAATTGAACAACAACACTATGTTATGGCTGTTTTAGTGCGTGGTGGTGTCTTTGGTGAGAGTGATAAATAATGCAATATTATATTGAGCTTACACTTTTACCCAATGAAGATACCTCTGCATATTTTCTTTGGTCAAAAGTTTATACCCAATTACATATTGCTTTTGTTGAACATATTGATGAGCAAGAAAAGATACCTTTTGGCGTATCTTTTCCCCAATATCGTATGAACAAACGAAAGCAACTTTCTTTGGGTACAAAAATTCGTATCTTTGCCAATTCAGAAAATGAATTACAACAGCTTCATTTAGAAAAATGGCTAGAACGATTGATGGATTATGTACATATTAAAACACCAAGCAAAGTTCCACAGGATATCAAAGGCTATGCCTTTTATTATCGTGTCAATCCAAAAATGGGCTTAGATGAACGGATTGCTCATCAAGCACAACGTCATAACATTTCTTTAGATGAAGCCAGACAATACTTTAAGGAATATGTTGAACAACCAATCGTTGAGCCTTATGTTAGTTTAAAAAGCCTGAGTGCAAAACGTAAGGAAAATATTGATAGAGAATACCGACTTTATATTGGTAAATCCCCTGCTGATGAGGCAAGAGATGGTAAATTTGGAACATATGGACTAAGCCGAACGGCAACAGTCCCTGAGTTTTAACCCAATATTTTTCTAACTCTTTAACAGCTTAATAAAATCAATAAGTTACAACTGGTCATTTTTTCATTGGGTAAGACACAAAAATCCATGATAAATACCTGTTGTAACTTATATTTTTACTTTATTATCACTGTTCACGGTGGCATACACCGCTTAGAAATACACGCGCACCGACGATAACGAGAGAAATTCGTTCACGGTGGCATACACCGCTTAGAAATGACGCAGCCTTGTCCTGATTTACAGACTCTAGTTCACGGTGGCATACACCGCTTAGAAAGAACTGGAAACTGATTTAAGCCTAGTGATTCAGTTCACGGTGGCATACACCGCTTAGAAAATTATCAACCCTGTGATCATACAGATCTTTAAGTTCACGGTGGCATACACCGCTTAGAAAGACATCAAGCAATTTTAAATAATCAGCTTTCAGTTCACGGTGGCATACACCGCTTAGAAAGGTAAAAAATTGGTAACTTTGGGCCATTCGATGTTCACGGTGGCATACACCGCTTAGAAATTCACCACGGCGTGCTTCACCGAGACGATCTAGTTCACGGTGGCATACACCGCTTAGAAAATACCCAGCAAAAGCTGGGTTTTTTTATGTCTGTTCACGGTGGCATACACCGCTTAGAAATTTACATGAAACGAAGCAGTGATGAAGCTGTTGTTCACGGTGGCATACACCGCTTAGAAAAGAAAATTCAATTGATGCAGTCATCACCGATCGTTCACGGTGGCATACACCGCTTAGAAAGATAGGCATGAGGGTCTTGGGAAAGTACCACCGTTCACGGTGGCATACACCGCTTAGAAACTCAACGCCATCAAGTAGATTTCTGACAATTAGTTCACGGTGGCATACACCGCTTAGAAATTATCCATCACGCCACCGCTCTTAAATACTCAGTTCACGGTGGCATACACCGCTTAGAAAGCAGAAAGCTAAAGTTCCCTTTGGCTTATGGGGTTCACGGTGGCATACACCGCTTAGAAAATCAAAAATAGCTTTTTCAACAATCAGTACAGGTTCACGGTGGCATACACCGCTTAGAAATTTTAGCCCGGATGCCGCAAAACCACCAATGCGTTCACGGTGGCATACACCGCTTAGAAAAGTAAAACAAGAAGTTGAATTATTTGGTTCATGTTCACGGTGGCATACACCGCTTAGAAAAGAAAAGACTTTGTCGCAACAATCATTTGTTGGTTCACGGTGGCATACACCGCTTAGAAAGATTACATTAACCCAGAAAACGGGTATAAATAGTTCACGGTGGCATACACCGCTTAGAAAGAAGATATAAAAATTGCTTGGGGTGCCATGGCGTTCACGGTGGCATACACCGCTTAGAAAAATAAATAAAATCAAAGACATATCCTGCCAAAGTTCACGGTGGCATACACCGCTTAGAAATTTGAATGCTCTTATAGATGCTAGTGAGCATTGTTCACGGTGGCATACACCGCTTAGAAATGATGCTCATATTCAAGTTTTTCCTGATCTGTGTTCACGGTGGCATACACCGCTTAGAAACAACAAGTTTGAGACGATATTTTCCTCAAACTGTTCACGGTGGCATACACCGCTTAGAAAAAAGCACTGATTGACCAGTGCATCCAGTCATGGTTCACGGTGGCATACACCGCTTAGAAAAAAAATTGGCTCTCCGAAGATTAGCTTCCGCTATTTACGGTGGCACACACCGCTTAGAAAGTAAAAGCAAGGATTCTAAAAATGATCAGAACGTTCACGCTGGCATACACCGCTTAAAATTTTTTAGTCGATTGACCTAAATAAAGACTCCACATAAATAAGTTATATTTGTGTGGAATCCATATTTATAGATTCAGTAAATGATTGGTTTTTTAAATCACCTTTTTAATCGTAAGAATCAGGAAATAATGGACGATTTCCTGGTTGAATACGATTCATGTGCAAGAATGACATATGACGTTCATATTTATCCAGAATATCATTAATCACTTGTTCTTTCGTATAACCGGCCAAATCATTATCCTGTGAACCTTCGTAAAGAAAGGTTTCTAGACGATAGTAGAACCGTTTGCCTGACTTTCCTCTTTCACTAAACTGTGGTGCAGTGTAACGAACAGGCCATATTTGATAGACAAAATTATGATCGTCTTCGAGATGGATTGTTAGATCGAGGTGATACAGGACCTCGCTTTCATCAAGTGGTGTAGTTGTTACATCAATCTGCATACCCTGCTTAATTAATTCATCAGCAACAGTATTAACTGCTGGATAACAAATTTCATTTAGCATTTTAAGGGTTTCTGTTGTGCCCGGATGCTGCATGACTCGAGATAAACGTTGTTTCCAATTCAGAATATCAACATTTCCAACCACTGGAGCAGCATTTAGGCTACGACTTGCTTTTCGATAATCTTCCAAACGCAAGGATTTATATAACCCTACCATGACTAACAGCATGACAAAACTAAAAGGCAGCCCCATAATTACTGTTGCATTTTGCAATGCAGTAATTCCATTGGCCATTAACATTGCAAGCGTCAATACACCGATTGCAACTGCCCAGAATACTCTTAACCAGCGAGGTGCATCATTGTCAATGCTAGAAAATTTAGTTGTAAAATTACCTAAGACTAATGCACCAGAATCTGCCGAAGTAACGTAAAATAATAATCCGGTGATTGTCGCAACACCGGCAATAAATGAGAACCCTGGATACTGTGCCAATAAGTCATAAAATCCATGTGCAGGATTAACGAGTACCGTTTCGGCCAGTGTAGTATTACCTTCAAAAATTACACTATATAAAGCACTACTTCCAAAAATAGATAACCATGTCATGGTAAATAATAATGGAATAATCAAGGTGCCACATACAAACTCACGAATTGTTCGTCCACGAGAAATTCGTGCCAAGAAGAGGCCAACAAAAGGTGACCATGCAACCCACCAAGCCCAGAAGAATATTGTCCAACTATTCATCCAATCTTTAGGTTGTTCAAAAGCAAAACTTTCCAGTGCCAAGCTAGGGAAACGGGTAATATAGTCACCAAAATTTTGTACCAGTGCATTGAGTAAAAATTCCGTATTCCCTAATGCCAAGACAAATAGCATTAAACCAATTGCAACATAAACATTAACTTCCGATAAAATTCGAATTCCTTTATTAACACCGGTTGTAACAGAAATAATTGTGACAATCACCGCAACTAAAATTAAGATGGTTTGTACCCATAAATTTTCAGGTAAATCGAATAAAACGTGTAGTCCATAATTTAACTGAACAACTGCGATCCCACAGGTTGTTGCAATCCCGAAAATCGTACCAATTACTGCAGCAGTATCAACACTGTGTCCAATGGCACCATCAATTCTTTTACCAAAAATCGGATACAACGCTGAGCGAATCGTTAAGGGTAGGTTATAACGATAACTAAAATAGCCCAACGCCATCCCAACCAGAGCATACATGCCCCAACCTGTTAACCCATAATGGAACAACGTCCATACCATGCTTTGTCGAGCAGCCTCAAACGTCTGCCCTTCACCTACAGGTGGATTCATATAATGAGATAATGGTTCGGCCACAGAGAAGAACATTAGATCTGTTCCGATTCCTGCAGCAAACAACATTGCTGACCAACTGAGCAAACTAAACTCTGGTTTGGAATGTTTTGGACCTAGCTTGATATCACCATAACGTGAACAAGCAATAAAAATGACAAAAATTAAATATAATGTAGCTGCCAGCAAGTAATACCAGCTAAACGTGGAGCTGACCCAAGCGAGCACTGTATTTAAGACCTGATTGGCAAAATCATTAAAGAAAATCGTGGTTAATGAAAATATTAAAATAATGAGCGCTGAAACATAAAAGACCACACGATTCAAATGATCTTTGGTTTGAATGGATGAATTGTCAACTGCTCTTGGATTATCTGTCACCATACAATCCTCAAGTAAATTAAAAAATATATGTTAGTTTGCCTAACCTAAAATAGCTGCGACAAACATAACATCTGAAAAATCAAGCGATACTAGATCGTTCAACCAGTTTATAAAAATCAGACTTTAATCTGCTTACCTTTGATACATTAAAAATATAATCAAAAGTTTATCTCATCATAAAAATAGACATTTCCTCTATAAATTGAAGATACTGATCATTACGTCAACACTTTAATAGTCACACCCGATGATCTTTAAAATGATGATATAAAAACCCTGTTATTATCTAGCATACCCCTTATTGATTGAACATTCAATCAATAAGGGGTATGCTAGATATAGATCACGACTTGTTGTGTTCTGTAAATGTTTTATTATCGGTTTAAATTTTAATGAGTTATGGCATCAGAGTATGAAAAAACGCATAGTGAAACCTGAGCATGAGCGACGTGAAGAAATTATCAATGCGGCATTTGCTGTGATTTATGAAGTTGGATTATCGAATACAACGATTGCACAAATTGCCAAAAAAGCTCAGGTTTCTACAGGTATTGTGAGTCATTATTTTGGTGACAAACAAGGGCTGATGACCACCTGTATGCGAGAAATGCTGAAACGACTGTATCAAATTACCCAGCAATATAAGTCCGAAGTTAATGATCCACAACCAGAGCATTACATCAAGGCAATCGTCAATGCCAATTTTGATTTGAGTCAGGTGAATAAAACAGCCATGCGCGTCTGGTTAGACTTCTGGTCTGCCAGTATGCATACACCTGAACTTGCCCGTTTACAACGGGTTAATGATCGGCGCTTATATTCGAATCTGAAATATCAGTTTCTAAAACTACTCCCAGAGCATCAAGCAGATATTGCTGCAAGTGGCCTGGCTGCCCTAATTGACGGGTTATGGTTACGTGGTGGTTTAAACCAGCATGATCAATTTGATCAACAAGCAGTTCGGCACATTGCCTATGATTATCTGGAAATACAGTTTCAGCGAGCCAAACTTAAATGAATAAATAAGAGGAAAAATCACGTGAATGATGTGAATATTCATCAATTATATATCCATGGTCAATATACCCCTGCAAACAGTGTTTTAACTTTTGACAGTATTAACCCAGCCAATGGTAAAGTAATTGCCACCATTCAACAGGCTTCTCAACAGGATATTGAAAAAGCAGTACAAAGTGCTCAGGAAGGACAAAAAGTCTGGGCGGCAATGACAGCAATGGAACGTTCCAGAATTCTACGCCGTGCAGTCGATCTTTTACGCGAACGTAATGATGAACTGGCTAAGCTGGAAACACTAGATACGGGTAAAGCTTATAGCGAAACATCAACCGTTGACATTGTTACAGGAGCAGATGTACTTGAATATTACGCAGGTCTTGCAACTGCAATTCAAGGTGAGCAAGTTCCTTTAAGAAACAGCAGTTTTTTTTACACGCGCCATGAACCTTTAGGTGTAGTTGCAGGTATCGGAGCCTGGAATTACCCGATTCAAATCGCACTCTGGAAATCAGCTCCTGCCCTTGCAGCAGGTAATGCCATGATTTTTAAACCCAGTGAAATCACACCATTAACGGCTTATAAACTGGCAGAAATATATACCGAAGCAGGCGTACCCAATGGCGTCTTCAATGTCGTTCAGGGTATTGGCCGTGATATCGGGCAATGGCTTACCGAACATCCTGCCATTGAAAAAATTTCTTTTACTGGTGGAGTAGAAACAGGTAAAAAAGTCATGGCAAGTGCTGCCAGCTCTACACTAAAAGAAGTCACCATGGAACTTGGTGGTAAATCACCACTCATTATTTGTGATGATGCAGATATTAATAAAGCTGCTGATATTGCTGTCATGGCAAATTTCTTTAGTTCTGGGCAAGTCTGTACCAATGGAACTCGTGTTTTTGTACCAGAATCCATGAAAATAGCCTTTGAGGCAGCAATCGTTGAACGTGTCCAGCGCATTCGTATGGGCGATCCTCTTGACAATCAAACCAATTTTGGGCCACTGACCAGTTTTTCACATCTGGAAAAAGTCCTGTCTTACATTGAATCAGGCAAACAACAAGGTGCAAAACTACTCATTGGTGGTAAACGTGCAACAGGCGAATTTTCAGAAGGTGCCTATGTACAGCCCACGGTGTTTACAGATTGTCATGATGATATGAAAATTGTACAGGATGAAATCTTTGGTCCTGTCATGAGTATTTTAAGTTATAAAACTGAAGATGAAGTCATTCAACGTGCCAATCATACGACCTTTGGATTGGCAGCTGGCATTGTTACACCTGACATCAATAAAGCACATCGTATTATTCACCAAATTGAAGCTGGTATTTGCTGGATTAATACATGGGGCGAGTCTCCTGCGGAAATGCCAGTAGGAGGATATAAGCAATCCGGAGTTGGTCGAGAAAATGGCATCAGTACATTGATGCATTATACTCGTGTTAAATCCATTCAAGTTGAACTTGGTGATTACCAAAGTATTTTTTAATTCTTTATCTTCTTTTTCTTAAACTGGATGACAGCAGTCATTCAGTTCTTCTCTATATATAAATTCAGGACAATTATGACTAAGCAAGAATACGATTATATTATTATTGGTGCAGGTTCAGCCGGTAATGTACTTGCAGCTAGATTAACAGAAGATGCCGATATTTCCGTTCTATTATTGGAAGCTGGCGGTCCTGACTATCGATTAGATTTCCGCACACAAATGCCTGCTGCTTTAGCCTTTCCCTTACAAGGACGCCGCTATAATTGGGCATATTTAACCGATCCCGAACCTCACATGAATCATCGACGCATGGAATGTGGTCGAGGTAAAGGATTAGGTGGATCATCCCTAATTAATGGTATGTGTTATATTCGTGGTAATGCCATGGATCTAGATCAATGGGCAACATTCAAAGGACTGGAAAACTGGCGTTATACTGATTGTCTACCCTATTATAAAAAAGCTGAAACTCGTGATATTGGCGGAAACGACTATCATGGTGACAACGGACCGGTTTCTGTAGCAACCCCCAAACAGGGAAATAATGAATTATTCCATGCCATGATTGAAGCTGGAGTACAGGCAGGCTATCCTCGGACTGATGACTTGAATGGTTATCAACAGGAAGGATTTGGCCCCATGGATCGCACGGTAACACCAAATGGTCGACGCTCCAGTACAGCGCGTGGTTATCTGGATATGGCAAAATCGCGGTCAAATCTGAATATTATTACCCACGCCATGACCAATAAAATTTTATTTAATCAGAAACAAGCCATTGGCGTAGAATATATGATTGGTGCGAATCAAAATCGTCTTCATCAGGCTTATGCCAAACGTGAAGTACTGCTCTGTGCTGGTGCAATTGCATCTCCACAAATTTTACAGCGTTCAGGTGTTGGACAAAGCACTTTTCTTAAATCGATGGATATTGAAGTCGTACAAGATTTGGCTGGTGTGGGTGAAAACCTGCAAGATCATTTAGAAATGTATTTACAATATAAATGTAAACAACCTGTTTCCCTTTACCCTGCATTAAAATGGTATAACCAACCTGCTATTGGTGCAGAATGGCTATTTTCCGGAACAGGTACAGGCGCCAGTAATCAATTTGAAGCGGGTGGATTTATCCGTTCTTCTGAAGAATTTGAATGGCCCAATATTCAATACCACTTTCTACCTGTTGCAATTAACTATAATGGCAGTAACGCAGTCAATGAACATGGTTTTCAAGCACATGTCGGCTCGATGCGTTCTCCATCACGTGGCCGAATTAAACTGAAATCCAAAGATCCTTTTGAACATCCAAGTATTTTATTTAATTATATGTCTACAGAACAGGATTGGCGTGAGTTTCGCGATAGCATTCGAATTACCCGCGAAATCATGCATCAACCAGCGCTTGATGCCTATCGTGGTGAAGAAATTAGTCCCGGCCTAAATTTAAAATCTGATGATCAACTTGATGATTTTATTAAAAATCATGCTGAAACAGCTTATCACCCATCCTGTAGCTGTAAAATGGGTGAAGACGAGATGGCAGTCGTTGATGGTCAGGGGCGTGTCCACGGTTTACAAGGATTACGTGTCATCGATGCTTCAATCATGCCAGTCATCATCACAGGAAACCTTAATGCGACAACCATTATGATGGCAGAAAAAATTGCAGATCAAATTCGCGGGCAATCTTTACCACATTCTGATGCACCCTATTTTAGAGCAGGTAAAACACCTGTACGGCAGACACCAATACGCCCATTTAAATAATGGCATATTAACCTTACAGCATCTTTATTGATAAGATGCTGTACTTTTAACCAATAAAAAACAGTTTATTGAAATTAAAAAATATCTGAATAAATAAAATTTATATGCCCTTCAAAAAAGGATTAAATTGTTTTTCTAAGCCAATACTACTGGTTGCACCATGTCCAGAAATAAATTGTGTTTCATCAGGCAAAGTCAACAATTGTGTCTGAATGGAATGTATTAACGTATCAAAATCTCCTTTGGGAAAATCGGTACGTCCAATAGAACCTTTAAATAATACATCTCCCGTCCAGAGCATATTCAGTTCTGCGCAGTAAAATACAACATGTCCGGGAGTATGCCCCGGAGTAAAGCGAACTTCAAAACGATATTTACCTAAACTTAGTATTTCACCGCCAGCTAACCATTGATCAACCTGTACTGGTTCAGGAATTGGAAACCCATATTGCCTACTCACATCCTGCAACATGTCAATCCAGAATGAATCTTGTTGATTAGGCCCAATCACGGGCACATTATAAGTCTTCGCCAAAGCACCAACTGCACCGATATGATCCAGATGTCCATGTGTATTCCAAAGCGCAATAACCGTTACACCTAAATCTGTAATCATTTGCTGTAATCTTTCGGCCTCGCCACCTGCATCAATCAATACAGCCTGCATGGTTTCATCATCCCAAAGAATACTACAGTTCTGTGAAAATGCTGTCACCGCTACGATTTGACAATGTAACATGACGATCTCCTTATTTATTTAGCAAACTGAGCGGATAAGGCAGTAAGTTGCGGTGCAAGTAAAGCATGAAACAAATCAAGATGTCCTGAATCAGTATTGAGTGCCGGAATATAGGCGTAATCTTGTCCACCATTTGTCAAGAAAACACCCCTATTTTCTACGGCCAACTCTTCCAGGGTTTCCAGACAATCGGCAGAAAATGCCGGACTCATAATCTGTACAGACTTGATGCCTTGTTGTGCCCATTGTGTAAGCAATTCATTGGTATAAGGTTTTACCCATTCCTGTTTACCAAATCTGGATTGAAAACTAATCGCCCATTGATCTGTCTGTAAATTTAATTTCTCAGCAACACGTTTAGCCGTTTCCTGACAACGATCTGCATAAGGATCGCCTTTATCAGCATAAGGTTGTGGAATACCATGAAAAGACATCAGTAATTTCTCTGCTGGGCCATGTTCTGCCTGAAATTTCTGTACACTTTGTGCCAATGCATCGATATATGCCGGATGCGCATAATAATCCCGAATAATTGAAATTCCGGGTAAATTTCGCTGGGTTACGCTCCATTTTGCCAAAGCATCATACAGTGGTGCTGTTGATGTAGCTGAATACTGTGGAAATAATGGCAGCAATAATACATGATCATAATTTTGTTGCGCAATATTCTGCAGAATATCCTGAATATTAGGGCTGCCATAAGTCATGGCGGCGATAACATTAACCTCTAGATCAGGAAAATCCTGTTTGATCTGTTGTTGTGTTAATCCAACTTGCTGAAATAAAATTTCCCGCATGGGTGAATCAGTTTGCCAAATTGCAGCATAGCCTTGTGCAACCTTTTTAGGACGAAAAGGCAAAACAAAACAACGTAAAATCACTTGCCAGAGTAACTTTGGGATCTCAATCACGCGTTGATCCGATAAAAATTGTTTTAAAAATTTTCGTACTGCTGCTGGTGTCGGGGCATCAGGTGTGCCCAAATTTGCCATAATCACCGCAATTTTAGGTCGATAAGCCATAGAAGCATTCTGCATATCAAAAAACTGCCTTACCATAACAGTTTTTTGGAGAATTAAACACTTCTGCCAGAATCACTATGCGATAAAACTACATTACCTGTAGTAATTTTTTGGCTTCCATGGTTAATTCCCAATATGTTCTGGCGCCCGCTTGATGTTGTGCTAAAGGGACAATCCAGTTATTCCACTTCATTTGTAATTTAATTTCCTGTAAACATTGTTCATCAATTTGTGTTCTGGCAACAGCATGTGCCCGAGGAAATATTTGGCGGGCATCAGATAATGCTGTACTTTCCAAATACTGATTTAGTGCTCTGGCAAAGTTATTTTCAAGTGCAGGCGTCTGAAAATGTGTAGATAAGATTTGTAGAATTTGAAACCAGCCTAGGTGTCTTTGTGGCCGAATATCCTGTAAATTACCATCCTGATAGGCATGAGCATGATAGCGTACAATGACATTTTCATCTCCACTGACTTTTGTTTCTAATGTATCTAATACAGTATGACGTTCTGGCAATTTTTTTACGGCTGTAGTGATAAATTTTGATGTATTAATATGTGAAGCCTGATCTTGTGCTTCATGCTCATTTAATTTAATCCAACCTGAAGCTGGATGTGTCTGTACCACTTGAGCAAAAATACGGCGCATAGAGCTTTCTAAATCCAGTGTACTTTTAAATTCATAATAATACTGGCTGTCTTTTTTAAGCAATTGACGAAAATGATCAAGTTTCTTAATTAATTCAGGGTGCTGATCTTGTTCCTGATTTGAACGTTTGTCAGGAAACATATCCACCAAACTAATCATAATTTTTTGTTTATTAAGCGCATATAAAAAATCCAGATGTAAATAGCTTAATCCAGAAGCAGATAAGTCACCATATTTACCTCCCAATAAAACAATTACATAATCACTATCATCAATTTGACGGCGAACTAATGCTGTATTCAAGGAAGAACGGCGCTCATGTAAGCCCCAGGGAAATGTATCCAAATTCAATAAACAATTTTCTAATTTCAATCGCTCAACTTTCACATCATCAAAAAAAGAAGAGAGATAAACATAATAGCGTTTATTTGCCATGACTAAATCCTTAGCTAAGGTAAACACAAAAGGTTTAAAATTACCCTTTGCAACAACCCCCAATACCACAACCCCAAAAATTTTTTTTATGATAAAAATTTTACCAGAATGCACTATTTTTTAACTGTTGGAAAGATCAATAAGTTTCCAATCATTTCGTACACCAATCATTTTTTGTAAAATCGGCCGCATGGCCTGGCTATTATTACCACTAAACACACAAATAAGTCGTGGCCCCAGCATCATGGTACTGGTAAGCAAATTCTGTTTTGCCAAGATTCGTCCACTTTGCCGTGCAACTGCCAATCCAGAATCCACCATAATCAACCGATCCTGATACAATTGCTCAATTGCAGGACGCAAAAATGGATAATGTGTACATCCCAACACCAGATAATCTGCGCCGGCATCCATTACCGGTTGTAATAACTGCTGTAATATCAATAAGCATTCAGCGCTCATGGCTTTTCCCTGCTCAATCAATGGTACTAAATCCAGACAAGTCACTGGTAAAACTTTTATTCCTGCTGGCACTGCAAAATGATCAATCACATCCCGAATTAATTTACCCCGAAACGTGGCTGGCGTAGCTAAAACAGCAATAACTTTGGTGATAGACTGGATTACCGCAGGTTTTACCGCAGGAACTAAACCAATAATGGGGAATTTTTCACCATAATGTTCACGCAAATAATCCAGACTAAATGCTGATGCGGTATTACAGGCAACAATCGCTATCTTACATCCTTGCTGATACAACCATTCAATAGCTTGCGCAGTTAATTGCTGAATTTCCGCATCGCCACGGGAGCCATAAGGAACATTTGCTGTGTCGGCATAAAATAGAATTCGCTCATTGGGAAGATATTTTAATACTTCCAAAGCAACAGATAAGCCGCCAATTCCAGAGTCAAAAATACCTATTGGCGCATTGATATCGGGAGTCGGCATAGCTAAATTATGTTGGCTAAAAGCGGTCATCACATGCATAGCGAAATGAGAGAATATAAAGAAAATGGATTATCGGAAATAATACACCGATATTTGTTTTATGCCACGATCAATTCCATGAAAGTTGAACCACTGGATAGCTTCAAAATAGTTTTACCTTCTTGTTCAAATAACTCTCCTAGATCGACCAGATGATAAAATGCCTGCCTTTGAATTAAAGCCTCCAAATCGTAACGTACTCTGACATAAGGTCGGATTTCACCTTTAAATTCACGCAAACTGAGTGGATGTTGTTCATTCAGGATAAATACATCCTGATTTGCAGTTTGCATACGGATGTAAGATTGTCCCTGTTGTTCAATTTGATCTACGCAAGTAATCGACAACGGGACATCCTCAACCTCAATCTTGATTTTCTCTACAGGCGTTTTTAAATAATAGTCCTCACCTTCTTTCCATAACACTCTAGAAAACAAATCAATCATGCGTTGACGCAAAATCGGCCGCCCTTCATGCCACCATTCACCATTGGCCTTAATAACCAGATCCATTTCTCCGCAATATTCAGGTTGCCATAAATGTACTGGTGGAATTGTTGGTGTAGTCTGAAGCTGTTGTAAAAAATCGCTCAGATTGGCAAATGTTTGTTTATCTTTCATTGTTGATCTCTGACTGGTGCGTCCATTTTTATCAAAACGCTTTACCAGCACTGCGTTTTGCCCGATTGACAGTAAAAATAATGTACATTGCCATTTGGCTTCATTGCCCATTGTAACTATACTATCGTAATTTCTATTCTGACACGATTTTTGTGTCTTTTCTTTTTGCATACTCAAGGCAGCACCGAATGTATTACGGTTGCCACCCTTTACATTTTGAGGAGTTCTGCATGGAGCACATCGAACGCGAAGCGATGGAGTTTGACGTTGTCATCGTAGGCGCAGGCCCATCCGGTCTATCGGCTGCGATCCGTTTGCGTCAGCTTGCGATTGAAAATAATTTACCTGACCTGTCCGTATGTGTCGTGGAAAAAGGCTCTGAAGTTGGCGCACATATCTTGTCCGGTGCAGTACTGGAACCTCGTGCACTCAACGAATTATTTCCAGATTGGAAAGATCAAGGCGCACCTGTAACAGTTGAAGTCACACAAGATGACACCTATTTCCTGCTGTCAGATGAAAAATCCCAGAAAATGCCGTACTGGATGGTACCAAAATCCATGCATAATGAAGGCAACTACGTCATTTCATTAGGCAATGTCGTCCGTTGGTTAGGACAAAAAGCCGAAGAGCTGGAAGTATCTATTTTTCCCGGATTTGCTGCTGCCGAAATTCTCTATCATGAAGATGGCTCAACCGTCAAAGGTATCCAGACTGGTGACATGGGCATTGGCAAAGATGGTCAACCTACTCACAATTTCACGCCGGGCTACGAACTACATGCCAAATACACCCTGTTTGCCGAAGGTTGTCGTGGACATCTAGGTAAACGCTTGATTGCTAAATACAATCTTGATCAGGATGTAGATCCACAGCATTACGGGATTGGTATTAAAGAATTGTGGGAAATTGATCCTGCCAAACACAAACCGGGTCTGGTGATGCACGGTGCCGGCTGGCCACTGTCTGAAACCGGCTCATCTGGCGGCTGGTGGTTGTACCATGCCGAGAATAATCAGGTCACACTCGGCATGATCGTGGATTTGTCCTACGAAAATCCACATATGTATCCATTTATGGAAATGCAACGCTGGAAAACCCATCCACTGATCAAACAATACCTTGAAGGGGGTAAACGTATTTCTTATGGTGCTCGTGCTGTGGTTAAAGGCGGCTTTAATGCCCTACCCAAACTCACTTTCCCGGGTGGTTGCCTAATCGGTGATGATGCAGGCTTCCTAAACTTCTCCAAAATCAAAGGTTCACATACGGCCATGAAGTCCGGCATGTTGTGTGCCGAAGCGGTATTTGAAGCCATTCAAGCGGGTGCCGAAAAAGGTGGTGATTTGATGGTGGCTCGTGTCATTGAGGGCGAGGATCATTTTATTCAGGAAGTGACGAGTTATACTGAAAAGTATAACAACTCATGGTTAAAAGAAGAGCTTTACAATGCCCGTAACTTTGGCCCAGCCATGCATAAATTTGGTCAGTGGGTTGGCGGTGCATTTAACTTTATCGACCAAAATATTTTTAAAGTACCGTTTACCTTACATGACCTGAAACAAGACTTTGCTGTGATTAAAACAGTAGATGCCGAACACTTTAAACCGAACTATCCAAAACCGGATGGCAAACTGACCTTTGACCGTTTATCTTCAGTATTTGTATCCAACACAGTACATGAAGAAAATCAACCAGCACATTTAAAATTGACCAATCCAGAGATTCCAATTCAGGTCAATTTACCCAAATGGGATGAACCAGCACAGCGTTATTGTCCTGCTGGTGTGTATGAAGTCATGGACCATGAGGATGGTTCAAAGCGTTTCCAGATCAATGCTGCCAACTGTGTGCATTGTAAGACCTGTGATATTAAAGATCCTTCACAGAATATTACCTGGGTAACACCGGAAGGTGGTGGTGGACCTAACTATCCGAATATGTAACTTGAAGTATGAATAAAGCCAGTTTAAATTTAAAAATCCGATTCATTATGAATCGGATTTTTGCTGGAAAAATAAAAACCTGTGGTTTGACACAGGTTTCAGTCGTGTAAAAATTATAAACTATAATGTAGTAATTCCACTACTTAACCAGTTAAGAAGATTAGTTGCATCATTATTTCGTGCAACAGTAGAAGATGCACCTAATAATACGATAACAGCTGGACGCTGATTTACCGTTGCAGACATTACCACACAACGTCCTGCTTCATTAATATAACCTGTTTTAGAAATATTAATATTCCAGGCACCGTTACGTACTAATGCATTAGTATTATTTGACTTTAACACTCGATATCCAAGATTAAAATCATAATGTGCTGTAGTTGAAAATTGACGGATTAAGCCATATTGTGATGCAGAGCTAACTAGGATCGCCAAATCACGAGCCGAAGATACATTACTTGGATCAAGACCAGTAGACTCAACATAATGTGTTGATGTCATCCCCAATTGACGAGCTTTAGCGTTCATTGCGGCCACAAAAGCAGGGCGGCCACCAGGATAAGTACGTGCCAATGCTGCAGCTGCCGGATTCTCAGACTTCATCAAAGCAAGCAATAAGACTTCTGCACGATTTAATGTATCACCAGCACGTAAGGTAGAAGAAGAGTTTTTACCACCCGCACCAGCAAAATCAATTGGCTGCAAAGTGATTTTTTCTGACATGTTCAAACGGGCATCCGCCGTTATCACCGCTGTCATCAATTTGGTAATTGACGCAATCGGAACCGTAGAACTGGTATTTTTACCATATAATACTTCACCGGTTTGTGCATCCATTACAATTGCAGCACGTGCACTCACATTTGGCTGACCTGCGCGGGCGGTATTGTAATTGTTTGCTGTTGTTGGATATTTATTCGCAACCGTGCTATTGTTTAGCACTGTGCCTGATGTACGTGGTTTACTTTCTGTACGTTGTATCTGAACCGTAACCTGCGCTGCTGGCTGATCATTACTTAACAGTTGATTGGCTTGTGCGTCTGACCATGCCATTGTAGCCGAAGGCGCAACACTCTGATGTACTGTAATGTCAGCAAAGCTCACGCTACAACTCAACAGCCCCAGTAATATCAGACTGATTTTTGAGGTCTTTTTTGATTGCGGTTTGTGATTATGTATGACTTTTACACGACTTTCGATCATATCTCAGCTTCCTATTGAATAGTGTGCCAGCCACCTCAATGTTGTCGTAATTAGACCACAACTCGGGGAAATCATAGGGTGCAGGTGGAGGCTACTGTACTAGGATTGCTAAAATCGTGGTGTAATTGCAAGCAAATTTTGCTTTATGTAACAAAAATCCCGTCTTTTAAGGAGAAATATGTGATCTCTGTTTTAGTTGTTGACGATCATGAATTAGTCCGCACAGGCATTTGTCGTATGCTTGAGGATCATCCCGATATTAATGTGATTGGTCAGGCTGAATCAGGAGAAGATGCCATTCAGGTTGCTCGACAACTTCATCCTAATGTGGTGTTACTTGATGTGAATATGCCGGGCATCGGTGGTGTAGAAACGACTCGGCGATTATTACAATCTGTTCCCGAAACACATATATTGGCTGTAAGTGGCTTGGCAGAAGAACCTTATCCATCATTATTGCTTAAAGCTGGTGCCAAAGGTTATATCACCAAAGGAGCACCGCTCATCGAAATGGTCAAAGCCATTAAAAAAGTAATGCAAGGTGGTAAATATTTTAGTGCAGATATTGCCGAACAATTGGCCAGTTCTTACTTATCAGAAACACAACAATCGCCTTTTGATATTTTATCCGAGCGAGAAATGCAGGTGGCAATGATGGTGGTTAATTGTATTAGTGCACAGGAAATTGCCGAAAAATTGTTTGTGAGTGTCAAAACTGTAAATACATATCGTTATCGTATTTTTGAAAAGTTAAATGTAGATAGTGATGTTAAATTGACTCATCTTGCTGTACGTTATGGATTAATCAAACCTTAATCTATTTACATGAGTCAAACCAGATTTATTGCAGACGAAACCCTACACCGCTTAGGTCTTTCCTATACGGGTTATCGCTTATTTCTGGCTTCAGGATTATTATTTACTGTCCTATTAACACAACATGATACTTTCCTCGGCGAAAAATATCCTGCATTGTATTTTGCACTGTGTGTTACTTATTTTGTTATTTGTTTTATCAACTTTTTCAGCTTCAAATTTTATCGAAAACTCTTACAACGCCAGCTTTTTACTTATCTGATTATTGATGTTTTACATTTGACCATTATGCTGTATATCAGCTCTGGTCCCAATATTGTTACCATATTACTATTTATTGTGGTGGTTTTGGCAGCCAATATGCTGCTCAGTTCTAAACAAGCTTTAGCCCTAACTTTACTCAGTATCATTGCTGTAGTCTATCAGCAATTTTTTTACAGTATTTTTGAAAGTGAACACATCACTTTTGTTGGTACTTCCAGTATTATTACGCTGGTATTTCTAGCGACTTATGCCCTTGGGCAGGCTGCGGTAAAACGCCTGCATTTTGTTGAGTCGATTGCAGTCAGTCAGCGTAGTGCAATTGTCCAGTTACAGCACATTAATCAAAATATTATTGAACAGCTTGATACTGGTTTTATGGTGATTGATACTAAAGGAGAAATTATTACCTTTAATGAATCAGCACGTACTTTATTATTTTTACCAATTTATACTTCTGCTCATCTACATCAGTTATCACAAATTCATCCTCAGCTATATCATTTATTACAAATACAAACTCAGGCACAATTACGGGGTATTTTTCAGTTTAAACCACATCCAGAGGCCGAAGAACTGTCCATTCAATACCGTCCAATCAGCTCCAATCAACAGCAACTGACGTTATTAATTATTGAAAGCCTAATTAAAATTGATCAACAAGTCCAACAGTTAAAATTGGCTTCGTTAGGACAACTTTCTGCAAGTATTGCTCATGAAATTCGTAATCCACTTGCCGCAATTGCTCAAGCCAATGAACTTCTTGATAGTGAGGTCGAAGTAGAACAACAAGTTCTAACCAAAATGATTCAACGCCAATGTTCCAGAATTAATCATATTATTGAAGACACTTTAAACATGTCACGGCAGAATCAGACACACCCTGAGCAAATTGTATTGTATCCATGGCTAAAAGCTTTTATTCAGGAGGATTTAGTAGATATTCAACAGTATTTACATTTGACTATTGAAGACAAGGTATGTATCACTTTTGATCCAAATCAGTTACGCTTGGTACTCATTAACCTGATTCGTAATGGCATTCGTCATGGACATGAAAAATCGCCTGAAAGTCAGGTAATAATTGCAGCACATCAAGTTGCAGATCTGGTTTTTTTAGATATTATGGATCAGGGACAAGGGGTATCTGAACGGCAACGGCACAATCTTTTCGAGCCATTTTACAGTACAGCAACCAGTGGTACAGGCTTAGGACTTTATCTATCCAAAACATTTTGTGAAGCCAATCATGCTCGGCTAAAATATATTTCTCAATCTGAGGGAGCATGTTTTCGTATCGAATGTTTACCTGAAGATAAGTCTTAAATATGAATTTAATCTTTGAATTTTAATGATTTAATATAATGACAATTTACGAGAATTTACCAGCGCTTATTGTGGATGATGAAGAGGATTTACGTATTCTCATGACCATGACACTAAAACGTCTAGGTGTGCAGTGCATAACTGCGGAAAATCTGCAACATGCACAACATTTACTGGCCAAACATCAGTTTAGTATTTGTTTGACTGATTTAAACTTGCCTGATGGCAATGGCATTGATCTGGTACAACATATTCAGCAACATTATACAGGTCTACCGGTCGCTGTTATCAGTGCTTATGGCAATATGGATGTTGCGATTTCTGCATTAAAAGCAGGTGCGTTTGATTTTGTCAGTAAACCTATCCAGAAAGCTCAACTCAAAGCTTTACTAGAACATGCTCTAGATGTTGGCCACCATCCCATTACAGCACTGGATTTACAAATTGAAGATCAAACCCTAATCGGTCAATCAGCAGTAATGCAGCAACTCAAACGTACACTGCATAAACTCGCCCGTTCGCAGGCACCGGTTTATATTTCTGGTGAATCCGGGACAGGAAAAGAGGTTGTTGCTCGACTGATCCATCAATTGAGTAACCGTAATCAGGGACCTTTTGTGCCTGTAAACTGTGGTGCCATTCCACAGGAATTGATGGAAAGTGAATTTTTTGGCCATAAAAAAGGAAGCTTTACTGGTGCGCATCAGGATAAAATCGGCTTATTTCAGGCAGCACATACCGGCACATTATTTCTGGATGAAGTTGCGGATTTACCCTTGACCATGCAAGTAAAATTATTACGCGCCATTCAGGAGAAGAAAATTCGCCCAATTGGTAGTGATCAGGAAATTGCTGTAGATATCCGTATTCTAAGTGCTACCCATAAAAATCTGGAACAACTTATTCAAGATGGTAAATTTCGTCAGGATTTATATTTCCGTATTCACGTGATTGATATTCTTATTCCACCTTTACGTGAACGTGGACAAGATATCATCATCCTAGCAGAACATTTTTTACAACAAATTTGTGCTGATTGGCAACTTGAAGGACTTTATCTAACTGAGCAGGCAAAACAACACCTTCTCAATGGTTACTACGAAGGCAATGTTCGAGAGTTACGTAATATTATGGAGCGTGCTGTCACCTTATGTGATAGGCAATTGATTGATATTGAACATTTACAAGTTACCAAACCACAGATCTCAAATATTCCTCAAACTCCCTTTAATTCAGCATCACCTAATACTCTATCAATTCAATCTGCCGCTGAAAAAACCCCATTACCCAAAGAAGGACTAGAAGAGTATCTCGCGAATATTGAAAAACAATTATTGATTCAAGCTCTGGATTCCACTCACTGGAATCGGACGCTAGCAGCAAAAAAACTTGGCATGAGTTTTCGCTCTTTACGTTATCGTCTGAAAAAATTTGGGCTAGATGATGAAGAACTATGAAATTAAGTTCTCCAAAATTTATAGCGCATATCAATTATATTTATTGGCGTAATGAACTTGATATCAAGATTATTTGATGCAGAATTCACATAAAAAATGCCATATTTTGAATTACACAATAATAGCCTGACTTACAGTACAATAAAGACACTATTGATCTAGTCCAAATAAAGGATTACTCATTAATTTCAATGAAATTATGATATAGTGCCCGCAAAATTTACACTATGAAGAACCCACACTTATTGTATAAATTTTAATAGAAATGGATGATTTTTAATGATTAAATCAGACAACCTTAAAAATACTAAAGATTTCAGAATCAGCGTAGCGCCGATGATGGATTGGACACTCTAAATAAATTTAGTAAATTAAATCAAAAACTTAATTAAATTATATTTTCAAAATGGCGTAAAAATGGCGTAATTTTTTTGTTAAAAATATTTACATATTTTAACAACTCTATCTTTGCACATAGCTTTTTAACTTATCTATGTTTGGATTTCTTAGTAGGATTTAAATAATTCCCAATTCACCACTTTGGAAACTCAACTTAGACAATAACTTTCTGTGAACACGCTCATCACATCTTAACTTATAATATACGACACGCTAAATCTCCCAATTTTGTATATCCAAACTTCTCCTTATTATGTTCCCATATCATCTGATCATTAAAATTTCTAATAAGAGGTGGCTCTTGATTGACCCATTTATTATATTCTGCTATTCGTGAAAGCTCACCTATACCATAAAAAGCATTAAATAATGGTTGCTTAAATAGACTATAATAAGCAGGATCATCTGGAGAATAATAATCAGATTGAGGTAATGTTATTTGTAATTTAATATGCCAATAAACAAAGCCACCACTAACACAATAATCATTTAATTGATATTTAATATCTAAAGGTGACAATACTGGCAAGTTTTCTGATGGAACTAAATAGTCAGCAGAAACACTATATATTGGCCCATTTGGTGTATCATGCCAAATTGCACGAATTCTCAATGATTCATTTACGCCTAGCTCCACACGCTCTAACTCACGTATGATTGCCTCTAAATCGCTTAAGCAAGGTGGCTCTATACCAGAACGACTTTCTACATATAAAAAATAACCTCTATAATGTGACATCCATCTTTCTTCACGTTCAGTATAAAACATCTGCCAAGCAGGGATTGCTAATGAAACAGGAAAGAATTGCTGAGCAATGGAATAAGACGTTGGATTTAATAATAATTTCTCAATAGTTATAGAATCCCAAATTTCTGTTACAATATTAGTATTCGAATTAATCTCATCTAACTTCCGAGAAAGTTCAGATGATACAGTGGTGGAGCATACAAGTAGAAATCCTTTTGCGCCTACACGGTCACACCTATCCCTAATATCAATAATATCTGCTACCCCAACCGTCTTTCCTGAATTAGCAAAATGTTTACAATCAACTAACCAAATTCGCTTACTATCCTTTATACAGCTTCTGAGCTCTTCCTCAACCAATAAATCCCGTCCACTATCAGGTCCTATTCCAGTCCATTGTGGTCTAAGTCCTTTTTTAAGTAAAAGTTCTCTAATTAATTGTTCAAATTTCACTCCACTCTTAGGAAGCTCTTGAAAATTCAACATACCAACCCTTTAATATTAATAAATTTTTATAAAAATAACTTAACTACTAAATTAACTAAGACAAAGCTTATACATTAATTTCTATTTTTTCCACCAAAAATTATGAATTTTTCTATTTTTTTTACTTATTTTTAGTTATTATCAGTTTGATTGAGATTAAAGAGATTCCATCCTATGCAACCATTAAATCGAACAATTGATGATCCAGATTTCGTAAAAACAAGGTTAAAAGAAGTATTCAATTTTGATCAAAAACTACTTTTAGGTGTTATAGATGATAGCTTTGTTGAACGTAAAGGCACAACAAAGAATCATCCAAAAATTTATGGGGGAATTAAACAATATGCTGAAGGCATAGCCTTTTTACGAGAAAGGCTAATACCTCTTGGGTACAGTAAATTTTCAAGAAGCAATTCTGAATGGGTTCAACATAAAAGTTTAGGTATATTAATTAACTTTATGGCAGGCAATGCCAATGTCGGGCGTAAAGGTTTTACTCCGTCTAATGAAGAGCAATTTCAAGAGGTTAAAACAGCAAGAAATCGAAATCCTAAAGGCACTATGTTTTCCTTAATTGCAAAAGCTCAATTAGATGGGGATATGCTTACAGAGAAACTTCATGTTGATACATGGTGTTGGGCTCTAATGTATTATATTGATTATAAAAATCAAATAATTAGAAGTGAGCTATCATGCCCATCGCAATTAACGCCAGATGGAAAATATTTTTCAGAATATCATGAACGTATAATTTTGAAAGAAATCAGTATTGATCCTGAATCTGAATTTGATACTATTCTTTCCCCTAATTCTCCAGACCCTACACCGTCTATTGATTTTCAAATTAGACGTAAAAAGGCTTAAGAGGCAATACTATGTTTAATATGAGTCGTTTTGATCTCGCTCGTCAACGCCGTGGATTGACAAAGAGAGAACTGGCTCATCGTTTAGATGTAACCGATAGAACCATTTCAAATTGGTATAGCAATCAAGAAGTTGATGACCGTATTTTACAGAAAGCAGCAGAAATCCTAGATTTTCCTGTCAATTTTTTCTATGGTGATGATTTTGAGAAAGTAGAAGCTCAAGCAGTAAGTTTTAGAGCACTTTCAAAAATGACTGCTAAAAAAAGAGACATGGCAATTAGTCAAACCATTTTAGCCGAAATGCTCAGCAAATGGATTGATCAGAATTTTGATTTACCAGCACCAGATGTGCCTGATCTACATGAATTACGAAATGATGTTTCTATAGACAATTTCCAATCATTAGATGAGATAGATGAAGATAATGAACAATATTATTTAGAATTTTCTTTTCCAGAAATATGTGCTGAAACTCTTCGCAAAGCATGGGGGCTAGGTGAGCAACCTATTGGTAATTTAATTGCACTATTAGAATCCAAAGGTATTCGTGTTTTTTCTTTAACAAACGATGCTCAAGACGTAGATGCTTGTTGCCGATGGACTAATGATCGTCCATTTATCTTCTTAAATACATCTAAAACTGCTGAACGATGTAGATTCGACTTAGCACATGAATTAGGGCATTTAGTAATGCACAAACATGGAGTCGTTGAAGGCATTCAAGAGCAGGAAGCCAATGCTTTTGCATCCGCATTTTTAATGCCGAGGCGCAGCATATCTGCGGAACCAATCCGATCTCCATCACTTAAAAGCATTGTAATGAAGAAAAGTATCTGGCGTGTTTCTGCTGCTGCTTTAACTTATCGTTACCATAAATTGGGGATTATTTCGACTTGGAATGCCACCAGCATTTATAAACAATTAGCTCAAAGAGGAAAGAATAACGAACCAAACCCTATAGCCCATGAAACATCACTTCTTTTAGATAAAGTCTTTCAAGCCTTATCAGACGAAAAGTTTCAGCTATCTGAGCTTACTAATGCTTTAAATATAACGCTAGAGGAAATTAACAATCTTACTTTCCATATAGCTTCTAAACGTTATAACCTTGAAGCTGAAAGACGTAGAAGTATGCTCACAGTGATTTAAAACTATCCTATTTGAGCTTATAGCTCGATAAAATATAGAGATACGTGGATGATTATAAACACACACTCATCCATTATCTTTATTATTTAATGATAGGTGATCAACATTAAAACTTTTTTTAACCAGCCAATACCCACGTGTTCCACCAACACGCTCAAGCCAACCTGTATCTCTTAAATGATTGAGGTGTTTTTTTACTGCCGAATCATTGATACCCAACTGTACCGCCATATCACGATAAGAAATTTTGGGATTTTGTTGAATTAAAACTAAAATCTTATTTTGTCGGTCAGTCAATATTTCAGTGTCTACCATTGAGCCACCCAAATCTTCGATTGAGCCACCTATTGAGCCACCTAAATCTTCGATTGAGCCACCTAACGACTCAATCACAGGACGATATAACTTCACATCAAAAAAATCACCAGTTTCCAGAAATTCAGGTGTGGTTAAATGTTCTGCTTCACAGATTTGTTTTATCCGTTGCAGACCACTACCCCAATGCTCAATATAGCCTAGTTCTCTAAACACACGAGCCAATACCCGATTACGAATTTCTGAACGTCCTTGCAATAAATCTGCTTCGGTTAAACCATTAGGCAATCCACCTGGAGATACAATATTGACTAGATCATCATAGATAGCGACTTTAATATTACGCCCAAAATTACTATAGTCCCGATGAACATAGGCATTGATTAAGGCTTCACGAATTGCATTTTCTGGAATTTCCAAATAATCGTAACGTTTTAAACCACGAATTTCGGCACGCAAAGACAAATGATTTTTAATAAAAATTTCTGTTTGCTCAATTTGAGAAAACAAATCTCCTGTATATTCTTTACGGTCTAAAAATACACTCATGTTCGTGCCTTTAAATCTGGCACACTGGGTCATGACATGCTCATATTTACCCAATAAAATCAATAAGCCATGACTGGCATACTGCTGTCCTTGTTCCTCTATAACCAGTTTTAGGTTCAGCATTTTTTCTAAAGTTAATGCTTTATCGGTAGCCTTGAACGCAATTTCCAATACAGTTAAATCTAGTTTGTCTAAAGGATATTGATAATTTGCCAACGAATCGAAACTGACATTGAACCGTTGCAATTCTAGTTGTTGAATATTTTCAGGCGATGCAACACGGTTACTTGCACCTAAACGGATATATGTACCTTGCTCACGCCCCACAGATTTAAGATAGTATGGAAATAAACTTCCACGAGCCACCTCCACAACCAATAACTCTACGCCTGCAATATTTTCAATATAGATTTGTGCTGCCAATTGCGGGCTGCACAACTCATAAATCATTGAGGTAATTTTATCTTGTAAGTCAAAGATATCTTCCTGAATCCCAACTAACTGCCGATCATCCGAAACCCCAACAATTAACTTACCGCCACTACTATTTGCAAAGGCGATTAAAGTCTTGGCTATTTGTTGCCCTTTGGGTAACTGCTGTTTAAATTCTAGCGTCTTGCTTTCGCCTTTTTGAATCTCTAGCAATAGTGGATGTTCAGCATTCATTAACTATCGTTGATCTCTCTTCTGTATAGGGTTTCAATACGGTGTACTAGCAATAAATTCAGTAGATACCACAACAAAATTTACCTGTACCATAATCGCTACTTTACTAGATGAAACTCATTATTCACAGCAAACACTCTAAATAATGTTAGGTAAAATCAATTTGCTTTATCCCACTTGCCTAAGTTCCTCACTATTTTGTTCAAACACAGCCTGCAAAGCCTGATACAAATATTCCACAGCAATCACTTTGATAGAGTCAATAGATTGTTTTGGCTGATTCACTTTAGGCACAACTATAGTTTTAAATCCATTCTTTTGTGCTTCCTTTATGCGTTCCTGCGCATGGGGTACAGAACGAATCTCGCCAGACAGACCGACTTCACCAAACACAGCCATATCGTGAGGCAAGGGTTGATTCTTCAAGCTAGATACACAAGCCAATAGAACTGCCAAATCTGACGCTGTTTCGGTAATCTTTAGACCTCCAATAATATTCAAATAGACGCCATGTTCAAGAATATCCACTTTGGCATGTTCTTTCAAAATAGTTAGCATCAGTGACAAGCGATTATGCTCCAGACCTGAAATGAGCTGTCTGGGTGCATTGGGGGTTTTACTCACCAATGCCTGCACTTCAACTAAAAATGGACGTACACCATTTCGACCAACCATGACAATAGATCCAGCAACTGCCTCACCATAACGATCCAGAAAAATCATTGCTGGTTTTATCACTTCCTTTAATCCCTGATTTGTCATATCAAAAACACTTAATTCATTGACCACACCAAAACGATTTTTGACTGCTCGTATCATGCGATACTGTAGATCCGTTTGACCTTCAAAATACAATACACAATCCACCATATGTTCTAGTACCTTTGGTCCAGCTAATGCACCTTCTTTAGTAACATGGCAAACTACAATTAAAGAAATATCTGAGTGCTTTGCTAATTTAGTCAGAATGGAAGCAGACTCCTTAATTTGAGCTACACTTCCAGATGCCGACTCAATAGATTCTGTATAAAGTGTTTGAATAGAATCTAAAATCACAACGGCAGATTTTTGTTCCATAAGCGTTTCACAAATACGCTCTACATTCGTTTCTGCCATGACATCTAACCTGTCCAGTGGCAACCCCAATCGTTTAGCTCGCATGGCAACTTGGGATAGTGACTCCTCTCCTGTAATATATAAAACTGATTGATTTTCTGCAATATGAGTCGCTGTCTGTAAAAGCAATGTTGATTTGCCAATGCCAGGATCGCCACCAATTAAAACTACTGATCCAGTAACCAAACCACCACCTAATACACGATCAAACTCTCCTATACCTGTTGAACACCGAATTTCCTGACTAAGCTGAACGGCATTTAATTTCGTAATATGATGTTGTTGTCCTGCATAGCCAGAATGGCTTAAACCTGCCGTAGCCCGATGTTGAGCCTTTCGTTCAACTGTTGTTTTGCTGAAACTGTTATATTCACCACATTGGATACATTGTCCTGTCCACTTATCCTCCTCCTTACCACAATCACTGCATACATAGACTGTACTTTTAGCCATTGTAAAACTCTGTTTTTTCAATCATCAAAAACACCATATCAAGGCAAATTATTAATCTCAAGCAAGGCGGTGAAATAAGGGGAATTGGTTGAGAATAGAGGAAAAAAATTAAATTGACTTAATTACTTCGTAAAATAGACAGGTAAAAATAGCATTGCATTAGTTTACAATTCGTTTAGATGTTCGATTAAAATATCAGACTTACGCAAAATAATTTACAACCTCTTTGTTCATATCAAATTCAACATAATAATCCAAATCCAGTATTTATAATCATTAAACCGTTCTGATAAGAATTGACTAACTCCCCTCATAAATTTATCATTCCCCTGCTGGCCTACATCGCCAGTCGGTTTTAGCAGACCGTTTTAGCTAAGCGCACAACAATACAGTTTAACTGTGTTTTTTGTGCGTGTTTTCTCGTGCCCCCTCTACGGTGGAACGGGAGGGGGACGCCTTCGTGCGTGCTGATTCTTAGCTATCAGTCTGCTAACCCGCTCTCGTTCTGCCACCATCATTTAGCAGTGATTTGGTAGAACTTCTTTTTAGCTAAGGAGTCATCACCATGCAAATCTTTGCACCATCCCTCATCAAAAAATCAGTCCAGATATTGGCTGTTACAGCACTATTTTCCACCTCAAGTCTGTATGCTGCCAGCATGACCGTTAAAGTTAAAAATAATATTCAATGGAGCGAAGAAGCGGCTTTCTTTGCAACCAATAAAGGCAATATTTCTGTTTACACGGTTGATCTTACCCCTAAACAATATCAAAACCTGAAATCCGTTAAAAAAGGTGATTGCATTCAAATCACTGCCAAAGACCAAAAGTTTGAAAACTATGAAGGCATTACCACCATCATGGAATTTCAGAATGCCAAAAAAGTGACCTGTAAATAACAGTTCAGTTTGTGCATGTGTACTTTGACTATTTTAGTTATGGTTGTGTCAGCTTTCTGACTGTTTTGACCTGAATTTTTCTGTTGCTGTCTCAGGCTGTATTTCGTCATACGCTGACTACGTTTAATCATATCTAAAAAAAGAATAATGAACGGAGTAACAATGAGAATGTATTTATCTGCCCTGTCATTAGTATTGATCGGGGTGTCTGCTGTTGGTTGTGCGAGTAAGGAAGAACGTCAGTTTATCAGTGGTTGTAAAACAGGTGGCATTGAAGGTTCTACCTGTAAATGTATTTATAAAAGGCTTGAAGATAAATATGGAGAGGATGGGTTTAAAAATCAACTTTACACCATGAGCCAAACCGAACAATTCCAGAACGATATGATGCAAAGCACAATGCAGTGTATGCGGGAGTAAACCAATGCGTTTTCTTGCAGGTGTGATCGTGGTCATCATTATTGTGGCATTTCTGGGTCTGCCTTTTATTGGTTTTATGATTCTGGTGGGGCTGTTTATGTTATTGGTTAATTTTGCTGTAGGTGGGGATACAAAATGAAAGACAGCATTAAGGCATGGGTGATTGGTGGATATTTGATTATCGGGTTCTTCTTTGCGGTGTATCAGCATTTTTGGGGACAGTATAACTATAAATCTTTTGCCTACAACATTGGTCAAGGCATTGTCTGGCCTGCGGTAATGTTTCCCTCTGTCGGTAAGTTTATTGGTGGGGTATTGATTTTACTCATTATCGGTGCACTAGTTTTACGTTCTAAATAATTTTAATGTCTATTTATAGGAAAAATGTTATGAAAAAATTTACACTGGGTTTAATGCTTTCTGCTGGATTGGTTGCAACTTATCCAACACTGGTACAAGCCAAAGCCAAGGAAGCTACTTGCCAGATTGATGAGGGCGGTCAAACCCGTTACAAAGGTAAATGCAATTTTGAGTCTCAAGGCGGTGGTAGTTTTTATATCAGTCATCCCAGCTTTGTGAAAAAAGTTGGGGTTGAAGGTTTAATGATTATTATTGAAGGCAAAGACCAAGCTGTAGTACAGGCGACTAAAATCGGTGGTGGCGGTTCCATGTGGGGTGAAGCTGTACGTTCACAAAAGCAGAAAGCTTGCTGGGTCGGTAATGATTTTAAAGTTTGTGCTTGGTAGTAAATATTTAAATTTAAAAACAATTAGGGAAACTCTTCGCTAATTGTTTTTTCAAGGTAAATCTTTAGATTAAAATAAAACAACTTACCAATTTATGACAACATCGTAATGAATATTAATTGATTTTAGGCTGAGAAAAATACCTTAGAAATCAAATACGGCACTCAATAAGTGTACTAGCTCAAACCTGATCTGACAGCTACCCATTTTTTATTGTGTCTGTCAGGTTAAATTTGAGCTAAATTTTTCTCAACCCAAATTCGTTTTCCATCAAGTAAAGTTTCAAATGGTGTACGACCACAAGACATTTTTCCTTGATGAGTCCGTTCAGTATTATAGAATTTCAGCCAGTCCTTCTTTGGAATACTAAAATCCGAATGTTTCTATGGTGAGGAATTTAATTCAGTTGATGAATTGGAACAAACCGTGAAAAAATATATTCACTATTACAATCATGAAAGAATCAAAGTGAAATTAAAAGGACTAAGCCCTGTACAGTATAGAACTCAGTCCTTAAAAGCTTTTTAATCAACTGTCCAACTTATTGGGGTCAGATCAGATCGGGAATGATTTTAAAATTTGTGCGTGGTAATCAAGGTTCAAGGCTATTAGGGAGTTCGCTCCCTAATGTTTATGATTTTTATCACCTTATACTAATTTAAGCTAGCTTAAAGAATTTAATATATTTGCCTTTAAAAATTTAATCATTTCACGTATACGTGCAGGTTGGTTTCGTTGCTTCCGATAGACAATACATAATTCCAATTGTTCAGTTTTCAAATGGGGTAAACATTGAATCAATCTCCCAGTATTTATATCATCGACAAGATCCCAACTCAGTTTATAGGCAACCCCTTCGCCAGCTAATGCCCAATCTCTTAGTGTTTCGCCACTATCTGTTAATAAGTAAGGTTGAACTTGAACATTATTCTCATATCCATCAAGATAAAATGACCATTTATTCATTATAATTCTATCATTATTAAGGCATAAGCAATGATGTTTTAACAAATCTGAAGGAGTGTTAATTTCTGGTGTTCGCTGTAAGTAATCTGGTGAGGCAACAATTACATAATTGTCTTTTAGAACGACATCCATCACATAATTATCATTTTTAGGTGGATTAACCATAAGAGCAATGTCTATGCTATCTCCCATAAAACTTAGGTTATTTAAAAGACTTAATGAAATTCTAAGCTCTGGGTGCATTTTTGAAAATTTTGCTAAAAGAGGAGCCATATGCTTTTTTCCAAATCCATGTGTAGTACTTATTTTTAAATTTCCCCGAAGTACCCCTTTCCCTCTTACTTCTTCTTCAAGTTCATCAATACTTTTCATAATGGCTTTGGCATTTTGGTAGTAGATGGTACCTTCATTCGTCATTTTAAATTGCTGAGCATGTCGAATAATTAAACAAACATCCAATCGTTGTTCTAGTTCTTTTAAATGACGACTCACTGCTGAAAGTGACATATCCAATGCTATAGCGGTACGTGTTAGCGATCCATTTTCTACAATTTTAATAAATAACGCCATGTCATTGATACTATTTTTCATTGTTCATAATTGCATTTTTTGCAAGGATAACTTGCATTATATCTATTTCCCATTTGCAGTAAAACCGCTTCAATAGTTCTTTTTGGAGTCATCTATATGGCAAATGCTGATGATATTTTTAGAAAAACAGTATTAAGGTTTACAATTGCTGGACTCTTACTGATTGTTTATCTAATCTTCGCTGATTTCTTTTTTCCACTAACACCGCATTCTCGTGTCTATTTACCTATTACTCAGGTTGCACCAGATGTGTCAGGGCAAGTTGTTAGTTTGCATATTGAGAACAATCAATACGTTAAAAAAGGAGAACCACTTTTTTCACTTGATGCAACATCATATCAACAAGATGTTTATGCTGCCCAATTGCAATTAAATAAAGCGAAACAGAATAATCAAAAGTTATATGCCCAAATCATAGCGGCTCAATCAGACGTAAAGAGTGCAAAGGCACAGGTCTCTAAAGCAAATGATCATGCTAAGCGAATTTCAGAATTAGATATTAATGCAATGTCTAAAGATGAAAGGAATGATGCATTTACCATGCGTGATCAGGCACTTGCTGAACTAGAGTATAAAATAGCAAAACTCAAAGAGTTAGAAGTTGAATATAGCAAAAAAGAAAATAATAACGTTGATATCCAAATCGCACAGCAAAATTTATCTATTGCAAATCGTGACCTTAAACGTACAGTTGTGATCGCTGCAACTGATGGTAAAGTGACTAATCTTCAACTTCATGTTGGAGATTATGCCACCAAAGGCGTTCCTGTTCTCGCAGTGGTTCAAAACAAGCCCATTATTACAGCAGATTTTAGGGAAAAAACATTAAGTCATGTTGAGGCTGGGGATATTGCATATATAAGTTTTGATAAAATACCTGGTAAAGTTTTTAGTGGTAAGGTGCAAGCCATTGAATCTGGTATTGAACAAGGACAACTCAATGCGAATGCAAGCCTTGCAGCAACAACTCAAACTGATCGTTGGTTACGTCGTGCAGAACGCTTACGTGTAGATATTTTAATTGATGATATGCCTGATGATGTTGATATTGCAAGTGGGTCACGTTGTACTGTTCAGTTAATCCCAAACAATAATATATTGACGCGACTGATAGGTCGACTTCAAATTCATCTAGGAGCTATCTTTAAGTATGTATATTAAACATCTTTGGAAAGCATCAATTGATGAAAATGCTTGGCAACAGGCTAAGCGTATGACCTTAGGGGCGACACTTGGATGGTGTATTGCGAGTATGTTTGATTTGCCTTATGGAGCATTCTACGGTGTTTACCCACTTGTTTTGTTGGGATTCATTCCAACAAGAACCAATGCGAAGATTACCATTGAATTCTTAGCAAGTACGGTATTTGGACTGATGGCATCTGGTTTTTTGGTGGCTAAACTTTCTCCACATCCAATAATAATGCTTTTATGTTTTACATTTTTTTCATGGCTATGTTTTAAGTGTATGGTTCAAGGGTTATTTATTTTTGGTGCCTCATCTGTCTGTATCCTTACCAGTATTGTTCATTTAGCAAGCTATGATGCAACAAGCTGGAATTCTCTATTTTATGCACAAATTACTGCCTCTATTATTTCTGTAATCGTCAGTTATTTAGCATTTTTACTATTCCCAGACAAAGGAAAGAAACTACCACCGCCTTCACCACCACATTTAACCAGAATACAACTAAATCATCGTGTTTGGCTTGGAACGATATGCTGTTGCATGCAATTTATTGTATTTCAGTCATTATCGTTAAGTGATTCTTTTGGAGCACAAATTGCAACTATTCTTGTATTAATGAGTCTGCGACGAGATATGATTTGGATATCTGCGCAAAAAAGATTACTAGGTGTATTTACTAGCTGTTGTTTTGTAATGCTTATTCAACTTATCGTTAATAATTTAAGTCATATATGGCTGATTACATTAATTTTTTATATTATTGGCATGCTAATTTTCTGTACTGAGCATGCACGTGAAGGGATACCTGGTAAAGGGTTTCCTGGTACCACAACAATTGCTATTCTCTATGGTTCTTTAACACCAATGAACAATCAAATTGGTGAAAGTATGTATAGAGCTATTTCTATAACACTAGCTGTTTGTTTAATGTTGTTATGTGTCAACATGACTCATTATTTTCTTAATCAATTTAAATCCACTCGATGGGTTTAAATCAAATAGTGTTTATACAAATAATAACAGAGCAATTTTTTCAAAACAATCTTTCTTTGGATCTCAGTCCAGCCAATAAAAAAATAAAGGGAGTCACCTCCCTCTATTTATCCTCCCGTTGTGCAATCTTCGACTCTAGCCAGTCGTAGATTTCCTGCGACACCCAGCCAATACGGATTTCTGTTAAACGTACTGGTTTGGGGAAACTTGCATCGTAATACGGTGATGTTGGTTTAATCAGTTCATAGATGGTCGAACGACTTAAGGCAGTGACTTCAATCACAGCTTTAATGTTAAAGATACGATATTGATACTCAGTAGATGCGTTCATGTAATTTCTCCGAAATGTGATCGAGAGCGGTTTCTCTCGATACAAGTCGGTGTTCTGTATTTTTTAACCTTGAGCCATGATTCAGGTTTAGTTCACTGCCTTGACACTTTGCCGTAATCCCTGTGTTAATTGCATCACAGGATTAAGCTCGGTATGCTCGCTGTTATGCTGTGTTTTTGCTTTTTGTAGCTGTTGTGCCTCTATATGTGAATGTTCTGCCTGTTCACTGATTTCAGGATAAAACTCCTCCGCAATCTGCATGCCGTCATCCTCCTGTAATTCAAATACCGCATTGTTAAAGCCTGCTTTAGCAATAAAATCCAAAGCCTCCTGATAAAAGCCCGCATCCTTACTGTGTTGATCGACTTCTTTCGCCATTTGAATGG
This sequence comes from Acinetobacter qingfengensis, assembly GCF_008693185.1. GTDB lineage: Bacteria > Pseudomonadota > Gammaproteobacteria > Pseudomonadales > Moraxellaceae > Acinetobacter > Acinetobacter qingfengensis. The sequence goes on along the minus strand of NZ_VXKN01000005.1, from coordinate 106,532 downwards.
CATCTTTTAAACACACGCCATCTCTCAACGTTAAATCCACGTAATATACTGGGGTACGATAACTCTGTGTGGTGGACTTACCCCTTAAGGTCAGTTGTAACGGTAAACATGACAATAGTCCGCAAGATGCCGCATGGTAATAACTTAAACGTGCTGCCAGTGTGCGAATACTGTTGTAGCCTGTGGTTCTAAAGATAAATGTCCCCAATTCATCACTGTCATCCAGATTGACATGTAAACGACCATAGGGTTTGCATTGTCCACCTTGTGCCAGTGGGCATAAGTCAGGCGATGGACAGGACAATTGTTCTACACCCTGTTGCGTAAGGCGTTGACAGCTTTCGCCATTACCGACACAGACAGGTCGTCCTGTTTGACGGTCAAATAAAGTATATTCCGCTCTTAAATTCAGTTCAGGATCATTAAAAATCATACGCACTGGAATGGTTCTGAGTTTGCCATTTTGTGCTTTGGCTCTAAGCTGCTCATCCAGTGGATGCTTGACCCAGCCATCCTTATTTTGAATCTGGCTGGTGATGGTAAACTGGTCATCCTTTTCAGGCAGTCGTTTACCGTTCTTTTCTACAATTTTACCGATACTAATACGCCCCAACACAGGTGGGGTAATGGCTAAACCTTTAATCATGATGATTGTCCTCGATTGCACTTATTTACGGATTCCCCAAATCTATTGAATGCACTACTCCCACGCCCTATTTTTAAACGGTCTAAAAAAATGATTTCCAATCACAGGTCATGAGAGAAATTATTGTGCGATATGCAAGAATGCAAAGCTGCGCCAACGCCCTTTCTTCATATTTGAAGAAAGGGCAAATGGGGTGGCTTTGCAGATTTTTTAAATTTGGGAAATAAATAAGTAAACGTTTGCTGTGATAAAAATCTGTTTAATATTTCATTGATGCAGATAGAAGATTTACGCTTTTGCAGGATAGACATTAAAACGTCGACTGCCGTGTCGGGTTTGTGGATACTGTTGCAGTAGTTCAGGCTGTTGTTTCAGTAACTGCTTATGATCCAATACGATACTGTCTTTGGATTTTTTCCATGTCACACTGCCTTTGCTAAAGACGGCTCGTTCAGCATCTTTCATCAAGGATTGAATACGATGCTTGAGATAATCATATTTAGTCTGGTGCTGTGCCAATTGCTGTTCTTCCAGCAGTAAATCATTAAATAACTGGTCTACTCCGACTAGCGTACTAAAATCAACGGTTTCTAAGGGGGTATGTTCAGGATATAAAAGTTGTAAGGCTTTGGCCGCAGATTCGCTGGCATCGACACTCGGTGGAATATCCCGTTCCACACAATCCCAGAAAATACGTTCACTGGCAATTAATCGCTGAATCACAATTTCATTGCGCTCTACCTTAAAGATTCTGGCTTCATGTCCACAGAACAAGGCACAAATATGCGCTGCCTGTTTGCCTGTCACCGCCAATTGATGTTGTACCTGTATCAAGACATATAACGGCACACCTTCTTTCCAGTGTTTGACACCCCATTCACCGATGGATTTACATTCCAGTATCTGCACATCATCACATCCAACCACGGCATAATCTAGATTCGCCAACATAAAGGCTTTGTCTGTATCAGCATGTTGTAACACTGCATTGACTTTTCGAACTTTATGCCCTGTTTTGTGCTGGTAGTATTTGGCAATCAACGGTTCCAATTGTTGTCCCCAATATAAAGGGGAATAACGATGCTCTGTGGGTTGCTGGGCTGGACTTGGCATGCGTCCTGTTTTCAGCATCCACAGCTCCAGCATGGATTGATGTGGATTAAGTCCACAGGCTGCGGCAGCATCACTACTACCAATCCCTTGTTGACGTACCTTTAACCAGTCCTGACGGTTCATGTTCTTGGTACTAATCAACCGTTTGGCTCTGTTGGATAAAGATTGACGAGATGGATATTGCTTAATAGATGGTGGATTTAAAGCAGAAACAGAATGTGCAGGAATCACTGATGATAAATGATTGTTGGATGCTAAAGTAGTAGGTGTGCTATTCATGAAATACTCCATTTCGGTAAAAAATTAAAATGTCGGCATAAAAAAACCACATCTGGGGGAGATGTGGCAAATGAAGGAATGCATACAATTTAAACTGATGACAAGTTTAGTTTAGACAATAAACTGGAGTGCCTGTTGTACGCTACGCTGTTTGAGATTCGCTCCAGCACCAAACCATGCAGAATCCAGTCGATGATCCCGACTCATGGCTCTGCGTTCATGGTCAATATATTCAGTCATGGAACAGAGTAAGCCATAGGCGGTATTCTTAGCTGAGGACAATTCCGCACCACGTCCCTGACCATTAAACATCTGCATCACTTTGGACATGGCTTTGCCATTGGGTTCAGATTTAGTCGTAGGGTTATCAGCTTTGGCAGCAACATCCCGATAGAACTGAATAATATTTTCCTCCTGATCAAGGATGCTCATGTTGGTATTGTTAAATACTGCATCGAAATAGGCGGCTGCTTCGCCTTGTGACACTTTACGCTGGCTCAGTTGTTTCATCTGGTACATGTGTTCATCCCATGCCTGTACCGAAATACCCAGTTGTTGTTTCACCGCTTCGGCATCGAATTTGGTACTGTGTGGCACTTTAACCGTACCTGCATTGTTTGTCTGTCCCTGTAAGGCAATCGCCAAGGTGTTATTACATACCACACGGATTGAGGTGAATTGTGCTGTGGTGGCAAGCGTACCATCACAAGCCGTTGCCAGTAGCATATAGCCATTGCTGACATCCTTGCCTTTAAGTGCAGTACTCTGTCCTGTACGTGCCAATGCCCAGAACTTTTTACCGCCTTTGAGTACTCCAGCAGTTTCCAGTTCAAAGCCTGATTGCTCAGTTAAATCTCGATAAAATTCCAATATCTCACGAGGCTGAACTTCCTGATAACGCTGACTGACCACGGATAACGGCGCATGGGTATCAGAGCGATACAATACCCGTTGTTCTTCAAACGGCATGATAATGCTTTGTCCCCGTGCATTCTGAGCCATATAACTGACATCCGAGGATTCAATCCGCCAATCCATACCAGCCTGCTGTGCCCATACTTCAATCGGTTGATGCTGGGTCAGTTGATTGCCTAAACCATGCCATGGGGTTTCACCGACATAGGCCATTTGTTCTAATTGATGTGCCATCTTATTACTCCTTATTCTGATTTAATCCTGTTACTGAAAATCGCATTGGCAACTATGACAATGAAAATATGGAATAGGCTGCTGTATGGTTTTATTGGGTTGCATCAAGCCATCAATTAAACCACCGACTACCACACCAGCAAGTCCACCTAATAACGGTGATATCGCTTTCGGTAATGGCAAGGATTTAGATAAAGTTGCACCAATGCCAGCACAGGTCATGGAAGACAGATTACTGTTGGAACTTGATGGCTGTGGCATCACTCGGCTCACATGTTCAGAGTAGCAATAGGGACATGTAATATTCATAAGATAGACCTCATTAAATGAAAAAGGACTTACCCTGTAGATAAGCCCTGTAAAAATTAAAATCTGTCATCAATACAGATTCATGTTCACTTAAATGATGTGTATCTATGATTTTTTGGGATCAGCCAAACGTCCTCATTCTCTTACAGACCTTAACCCTTAAATGCTGTTGTTCTTTTTCAGGTCGTACAAGGTATTGAATCGTAGTAAGCATATTATCGACTTGATCCGCATCGTCTGTGCGAATCATGCCTATACCCAATCTACCCATATCCTTAAACTGACTTAAATAATCTGGGTCATGGCAATTAAAATAATAGCCTTGTCCTTCTGTAATTTCCCCCCAAATCTCACCTACACGTTTTGCAATACCATAGCCATTTTGATGTTCATGTCCCCGATACACCAATAGAAGATGACAGTGATAGCCTTTTTCTGTCCCTTGCTCTAGTGCCCATGCATATTCAATCAATCCTTTAAAGGTTCTATCCTGATTATTCATTCGTTGTCTCAATATCTTCATATCATTATCAAAATCTGTAATGCTAATCAAATGATGATATTTTTTCTTATAGGCAAGGTCTAACCTAACTACAAGAATCCGTGCATAACGTTTTGATACTGATCGCATACGCTCAAGCAATTGTTCAGTATTTTCATTTTCACTATAGCGATGATCTCTTAATTTGCGCTTATGTCTACTTACATAAAATTTAAATCTACGCTGGATATATTCAAAGGACAGATTTTTCAATTGCCGTATTAATTCACTTGGATTATCAATCCAATCATGAAATTCGTAAAGTAATTCAACAAATGCATCAATACAACCAAAGTAACTATAATCAGGATTGTAAATTTCATTAAACTCAATCAAAAATCTGGATAAGTAACTATAAAAATCTTTAGATTCTATTTTTTTATTACAAACACCAACAATACAATTTTCAATTTCTATTAGCAAAGCAGATTCATTAATATTCACAAAAGTTCCTTTCATATTGATTAATACCATATAAAGGAGTATTTATGTAAATTTAATATTTAGTTATTAATTTGGAGTAATAAAATATATTAATAACATTAATAACCCACAACAAAAAAGCAAAAATAATTATAAAAAAATAACATACTTAATATTCAAACCCTTATTACACCTAGATAAAATCAAATTTATCAAACTATAGTTAATACAAATTACTGATTATTTTTAAGATTGAATTATCTGTCGTTTTAGGTACAGAATTTATAAATAATGTATTTAAATTAAATATCCAATAAAATCCTTACAATATCTGTTTTATGTCAGTGATGATAAATTAATTACATGTTGAACTTACATAGACCACTCATAAAGAGCAATGATTGTTAAAGTACTATTACATCACAGTGTAATCAGTAGAATGTAATTCAGATCAATCATGATGAACCTACTACAATTTGAGGAAATTTACTCCCCCTACCGTAACTTCATCATCTACAAAAACTTTCGGAAAAATAAGCAGAAAAAACTCAAAACAGGACGGAAAAGTTACTTGAAGCTCTACCGAATAAGCCTAAAATTTTGGAGTAAGTTTTTCGTAAAGAGATGAAGAAATGAACAACCGTGAATACATTAACGAACTAAACTCAGAATTGAAGCAGTTAAAAGATGAGGATCTTATACCTGCATTTTTCCTCATGGAAATGTATATTGAATTTGATAGCTTTAGAGATTTTCATAAAGAACTCGATAGGGACTTTATGCAGAAATTCATTCAAAGATTGAATACCATTAAAGAATTAAGTGAGATTCGCAAAGCTATATTAGATTATTATTCTGATAAATATTGGGAGTGTATAGATGATTATCTCAGAGAAATTGAAAATTTTAGATTTGATTTAAAAAATCGTGGTCGTGATTTATCAAAATATAAAACAGACAAAAGACTTTTGGCTTTTGCATTAAACTATTATGATAATAAATTTAATCGAAGAGAAAAAACCATTAATTATATAGATAATAATTTTTATAGGCTTTTATTTATTATATTCTGCCATCCAGATTATAGTCAAAGCAAAACCACACTAGACCGAATAGAAGAAAACTATAGTCAACTTATAAATCAGCATTCCATTCATTTTGAAAAAAATGATAATTATGATTTTTACAGATGGGCAAAAAAATATATGGATGACCAAGAAAAATATAGAAGTAGAAAATATTCACCCACAACAGATGAGGAATATAAAATGACTGTTAATATTATTTTTGACAAAATATTTGATGACAATGAAGATATTTACTCATCATTAAAAGAGAAACTATCAAATGCATGGTATCAAAAAAAATACCGTGAAAAAAATAAAGGTAAAAAACCTTGTCATTATACTTTAACAAAAAGAACCCAAGAGGCTCTTCATATCTTAGCCTTTAAACTTAATACAACCGAAGATAAAGTCATTGAAAAATTAGTTAATGAATACTATGTTAATAATTGTGTAGATAATTTAGGGAATTCATTATATTAAAAATTATTAATTTACAATATCCCCAAAAAAGAAAGAGGATTTATCTTCTTTCTTTATCAAAAAAGAATAAATCACATGATCAGGTGCCATTAAAATATTTTCACTATTATAGCACTCTTCCAACCATTCACTTGCGAAGTCATAATTATGACTTACCTTTGTAGCATAGGTAGCAGAAGTAGATGGAATAGCACAATCAAAATCATATTCTTTCATTAATAATCTTGCAGCATCAATACATTTATTTTTTTTCATAGCATATTTTTTACTTTCCAACATGCTATCATCTAAATGCGCTCTAGAACTCTCATAAAAATAATTTGTATAAAAACCACATACTGTTTCAATACACTCATTCAGATCATTAAAAAATAAATTAACATGACCTAACCTTTCATAAATATCAGAAAAATATTGTTTTGAAAAACCTTTAAATTCACTACAAGCTATACCACTATATGGTGTATCTATTAATGATTTAATTCTAATAAGAGCCTTAACAAATAATAAAAAATCATCTGCTTTATCTACACTCTCCAATGATTTTAATCCAACACTAACTTTATGGTAGACATTTTTAATATAAAATTGTTTTTTTATAATTTCAAATTCAATAAACAACATAACTCTAAAAAGAATATTGGATTCTAAATTTATATCATTAATATTTATTTCACCTCTATACTTTTTAATATTTAAGGTGTTATTTTTTAGAAAAATTCTCAAAATTTCTAGTGTAACAAATCCATTATATTCATAATATAAACATTGCCCTACTAATTTATGTAACAATGAACTTTTTATATTTTCGACATTCCACCTTATTGTTAATAAATTCAAATCCTGTAGAAAATCATCTATTGAAAAATCAAATTTTTTAAATTGAATTATTATCTGTTTTAAAAGATGTTTAAACATTTGAACATCATTATCAAATGCACAATCACCTATAACCGTTGGAATGATTGGAATAGCTGCTTTTATTTCCACACCACATAAAAGGAAATGTTTGTATAATTCTGCTTTTTCTTTCTCATAACCTCTTGCCAAGTTTATTTTAGCAATTTTCTGCAAAAGATCGAAATATATTGAATCTTTCTGATGTCTAGCACTCATTTCAAAAGCAATTTCATGAAAATAAACGTAGTCCAAAATGCTTAATGCACATTTTCTAGTTTCATGAATTTTACTCATTGTCAATACAATTTCAAAACCGTTTTGAACGACTATATTAACTATTCCCCCTTTTTTTTACAATCCCCACATCAAGTCGATTGATGTGTTACCCAACTGCACACATCATTAATTTGATAAAAATTAATTACTTAATCTCAAATAATGGAGTACGCCATGAACAAATTAACTATGACCATCAAAGTCTCTGATTATCTATTTATGATGTTTAAAACACTTACACCCACTCTTGACCAAGTGTGTGATATGTACTATCCGCATCTCAATAGAGCCAAACGACTTGAGAAAGCCCGTAATATGGAGTTCCCTTTCATTTGTTATAGACTTGATACAAGTCAGAAAGCACCTTACTTTGTTGATATTATTGACTTGGCTTTTGTGCTTGAAGAAAGATATAAAACTCAACTTGAGGAATTTAAAAATTTTATGCAATCAGTTTTAAAATCTGATCAACACAAATAGCATTTTTTCTTACCTTTACAGATACATATCGTTCAAGACTACTCCACGAATCATGCAGGCTTACTTGCTGGATTTGTGGAATAGTCATACCTTTCTCTGCCAACCGTGTACAGCCCTCATGGCGTAAATCATGAAAATGTAAGTCCTCTATTCCCAATAACTTACAAGCCTTTCTAAATTCACTCCCTATTGTCTTTGGACTTAAGGGCACTAATAGCTTCTCATCATAACCTCGTTTAAGCATCCGATGACGAACATCTCCATTAAGCAATAAATCAATCATTTGCTGACAATCAGCATGGACACTAAACTCTTTGTGATTGCCTTTAGAGCCATTCGGATTTTTTAAATCCCGAATCTTCCATAGTTTATTCGTTTCATCATAGTCATCCAGTTGCATCCGTGTAATCTCAGCTTCCCGTCTGCAAGAGAAAATTGCAAACCACATGATTAAGTGCATAGGATAACTGTAAGATGAGTGATTCCACTTCCTGACAAAATACTTTGTAAGCCTTTCCAGTTCATCAAAAGTAGGTAGCCTATCTCTTTTTTGACTAGATGATATTTGACGAGTCTTTCTCAATTGGGCAGTAGTCTTATCAAATGATGGTAAATCTACTTTTAAATTCCACATAATTGCAGCATGGCTTAATACTCCCCTTATGTGCAATAACTCATGTTGTAATGTACTGGTAGCAATTGGTTGGAGATTCAGTTTATTCACACCCTTTTTCCGCATAGACACGTGACTAGAAATATGGGTTGAACCTATTTCTGTAACCATATTCTGGGCAATAGGTAACTTCTGAATTAGTTTAAGCGAGTATGTTTTAGTACGCCCATATTGGTCGCCAACTTCTGCTAGATACTTGGTAATCGCATCATCCAAGGTTAAATCCACCAAATTTTCTTGCCCAAACAAAATCTCTGGATTTTCATCAATTTCTGCTTCACGTTTACCAATCCACAAGTTAGCCAATCGCTTTGTAGAAAATGTCTGACTTTCTTTAAATGCAGGAAATCCTTTTTTATTGATTCTGATCTCCGCACGATAACGGATTGTTCCATCCTTGAGTTTTCGTTGTGCTATAGTACCCACAAAATTTACGCCATAGAAAGATTTACGCCATTATGGCGTAAAAATGGCGTAAATTCTAATCGAAACGGTGCGAATTAGGCGTGAATGGTTGCAAATAATTTAGTATCAATATCAACATAAATGGATGATTTTTAATGAATAAATCAGACAACCTTGAAAATACTAAAGATTTCAGAATCAGCGTTGCACCCATGATGGATTGGACAACTAAAGATTATCGATTTTTTGCTCGTTTATTTAATCCACATATTGTTTTATATACCGAAATGGTGACTACAGGTGCAATTATTTATGGTGATGCTAAACGTCATCTAGATTTTAATCAGCAAGAACATCCTATTATTTTACAGCTTGGTGGCTCCAATCCCAAAGACTTAGCAATTTGTACCAAAATGGCGGAAGACTGGGGCTATGATGAAGTCAATCTCAATGTTGGTTGTCCAAGTGACCGTGTACAAAATAATAAAATTGGCGCCTGCCTAATGGCAGAACCAGATTTAGTCGCTGAATGCATATCCGAGATGCAACATGTCGTTAATATTCCAGTACATGTTAAACATCGTATCGGTATCGATGATATGCAATCTTATGAAGAAATGCTGCATTTTGTAGATACAGTGGCAAAAACAGGCTGTAAACATTTTGTGGTACATGCTCGAATTGCGCTCTTAAAAGGCCTTTCTCCTAAAGAAAATCGTGATATTCCACCTCTACGCTATGAAGATGTTTATCGTCTCAAACAAGAAAGACCAAATTTATATATTGAAATTAATGGTGGAATTAAAACAGTTGCTGAAACAAGAAATCATCTAAATCATGTCGATGGCGTTATGATTGGACGAGAAGCCTACCACAATCCATTTCTATTGGCAGAACTTGGCGAACTATGGCATCTAGATTTGCCAAATCGTTTTGAAATTATGGAACAAATGTTACCTTATATAGAAAAACGATTAGCAGAAGGTGCACCACTATCTATCCTTTCCAGACATATTCTTGGTTTATTTCAGAATTTACCTGGCGCACGTAAATGGCGACAGGCTTTAAGTGGTGGTAATGCCAAAAGTTTAAATGATATAGAGAAAGCAATTGAAATAATAAGATAAGACAAAATCATCTTATTATTTCTATATAGTAGTATTAAATTTATAATCTATAAAACAATAAATTAAGCTAACTTCACCACAATTAAATTTCAGAAAAATTTACCGCATTTTTATCTTTTTCAGTGAGTAATATACTAATATCTTCATGCACTGGCCATGCAATACTTAAAGTATCATCATTCCACACAATACTACCTTCACACTCTTTTGCATAATAATCCGTGGTTTTATATAAAAACTGGGTGTTATCTTCCAATGCAATAAAACCATGCGCAAAACCAGCAGGAATCCAGAATTGCCTGTGATTGTCCGTACTTAATTCTACGCCTACCCACTGTCCAAAAGTATCCGAGTTTTTACGGATATCTACGGCGACATCCCATGCCCGCCCCTGAACCACTCGAACCAGTTTACCCTGTGCATGGGGAGGTAATTGATAATGTAAACCACGTAAGACACCTTTTTTTGATACAGAATGATTATCCTGTACAAATACCGGTACATCTAGTCCACGTTGTAACAAAGCCTTTTCAAAACTCTGTTGATTAAAACTTTCCATAAACCAACCACGATCATCCACAAATACCTGAGGTTCAAATATCAATAAATCTTTAATTCTGGTTTCAATGACGTTCACAATACTCTCTTATGCTTTTAAATTTAAAAATTATTTAGTTTTGCTGTTTTTTCAGCTGTTCCTGATACACTTTTAACAAATATTGACCATATCCGGTTTTTTTAAAGAACTCAGCACGCGCCAATAATTGTGATGCATCTATCCAACCATTATTAAAGGTAATTTCTTCCAGACTGGCAACTTTTAAGCCCTGGCGATGTTCAATGGTTTGCACAAATTGACTGGCATCCAGTAGTGAATCATGAGTACCAGTATCAAGCCAAGCAAATCCACGCCCTAACAATTCTACATTCAATTGATTTTGTTGAAGATAAATGTTATTTACATCAGTAATTTCCAACTCACCACGATGCGAAGGTTTAATTTGTTTAGCAATTTCAACCACACTATTATCATAGAAATATAAACCCGTAACAGCATAACTGGATTTAGGTTGCGCTGGTTTCTCCTCAATACTTAAAACCTTACCAGTATCATCAAAATCCACTACACCAAAGCGTTCCGGATCACTGACATAATAACCAAATACTGTAGCGCCCTTTTCCTGTGTAGCTGCACGTTTCAGTTGCTGACCAAAGCTTTGCCCATAAAAAATATTGTCACCTAAAATCAGGGTAACATTATCCTGACCAATAAATTCTTCGCCCAATATAAAGGCTTGTGCCAAACCATCCGGTGAAGGTTGCACTTTATAGCTGAGCTGAATGCCTAATTGCTCACCTGTACCTAATAGTTTTTCAAAATTAGGCAAATCTTCCAAAGTAGATATAATCAGTATTTCACGAATTCCGGCCAGCATAAGGACTGATAAGGGATAATAAATCATTGGCTTATCATAAATAGGTAATAATTGTTTGGAAATTCCCATTGTGATGGGATACAAGCGTGTGCCCGAGCCACCTGCGAGAATAATACCCTTACGATTTTTACTTTGACTCATGCTAGCAACTCTCCAATCACCTGTACAACACCCTGTTGCCAGTGTGGCAGATGTATCCTAAATGTCTGTTGTAATTTCTGTGTGTTTAATCTGGAATTCAATGGACGTATCGCTGGAGTTGAATAAGCACTTGTTGGAATTGCGCTAACTTTTTTTACTTTTAACTTCAGTTTCTTCTTTTCAGCCTCGGCGAAAATATAACAGGCATAATCATACCATGTTGTTTCACCCTGAGAGGTTAGATGATAATGCCCATGTAAGTGACTTTGCTGCTGTGGACAAAGTTGATAATAGCGAATAATTTGCGCAGTAACATCGGCAATTAACGCTGCACCTGTTGGTGTACCCACCTGATCATCAATAATATTTAATTCATCTTTGATTTGTGCCAATTTAAGCATAGTTTTGATAAAATTATGGCCATGTGTACCATATACCCAACTAGTCCGAAAGTTAATAAAGCGACAACCTGATTCTGCTAACGCAATTTCACCCTGTAATTTACTTCGACCATAATGATTTTGTGGTGCGGTAATATCTTGCTCTGTCCATGCATTAACGCCATGCCCAGCAAAAACATAATCTGTCGAATAATGAATCAGTAAAGCATCAATCGCTTGACTTTGCTCAGCTAGATGTTTTACTGCCAGATGATTAATTAAATCAGCTTGTTGTGATTCAGACTCCGCTTGATCTACTGCTGTATAAGCAGTGGCATTCACTACAATATCTGGGCGAAATTGCTGTAAGGTTTTACTCATCGCTGCAAAATCAGCTACATCACCACTTAAATGACTATTACTATCGACATGGCGATCCAATGCCAGAACTTCACCCAATGGCTGTAGTGCACGTTGTAATTCCCAGCCAACTTGTCCATTTTTACCTAATAATAAAATTTTCACTCAAAACTTCCTTATTAGTTAATCAGTTGTACTATCATATTGTTGTTGAATCCAGTTCTGATACTCTCCACTCTGGATATGTTGCACCCATTCCTGATTAGCTAAATACCATGCCACAGTTTTCCGTAATCCTGTTTCAAAACTTTCCTGTGGAATCCACCCTAAATCCTGTTTAATTTTACTGGCATCAATTGCATAACGTAAATCATGCCCAGGCCTATCTGCTACATAGCAAATTAAATCCTCATAATTTTTGACACCTTGTGGTTTATTCGGTGCCAATTCTTCCAGCAAACGACAAATAGCTTTAACCACATCAATATTTTTTTGTTCGTTATGACCGCCAATATTATAGGTTTCGCCTACTTTGGCTTCGGTAAGTACTTGATATAATGCACGGGCATGATCTTCAACATATAACCAATCACGGATTTGTGCACCATTGCCATACACAGGCAATGCTTTGCCTGCTAATGCATTTAAAATCACTAGTGGAATCAATTTTTCGGGAAAATGGAAAGGTCCATAGTTATTGGAACAGTTAGTCAGCACAATTGGTAAACCATAAGTACGATGCCATGCCCGTACCAAATGATCCGAACTTGCTTTACTTGCTGAATAAGGAGAACTCGGTGCGTAAGGAGTGGTTTCCAAAAACAAATCATTTGTATCATCTAAATCACCATAGACTTCATCTGTTGAAATATGATGAAAACGAAATACTTGCTTTTTATCTATATCGAGTTGATTCCAGTAATGTCTGGTGACTTCCAGTAATTGATAGGTTCCAATAATATTGGTTTCAATAAACGTAGCTGAACCAGTAATTGAACGATCGACATGAGACTCTGCTGCCAGATGCATGATTGCATCTGGTTGAAATTCAAAAAAAATTTTATCAAGTGCAGATCTATCACAAATATCAGTGTGTGAAAAATGATAACGTGTACTATTTTCTATTGAACCTAATGATTCAAGATTGCCAGCATAAGTTAATTTATCAATATTCAAAACCTTATGCGTCGTATTATTAATCATATGACGAACTACAGCTGAACCGATAAAGCCTGCACCGCCTGTTACGATAACTTTCATTGTCTACCTTTCATTTATTAATTTTCACTTGATTTCAACTCTCATCTGATGACAAGCTTTGAGTAATAAAAATATTAAAACAAAAAAATCATTTTAATAATTATGTTCCATATTCTTAAATACAACATTAGATTTAAGTACAATTTTGGGGCTGTAATAGATAAGCCTAAATATCTATCCAAATGAGTAGTGTTTTTAGCAGCTCTTTTGAGCCACCATAGTTGAATCGAAACCTTGCGAAGTAGTGCTTCTCATCTTTAATAAACAATATAAAGGCATTTCGGTCAATACTACTGTATTTTCTTAGTAATCTTTTTGCTTGATTCCAGAAGTTTTCCAGACCATTGATATGATTTTTATCCTCAACAAATTTTTCTGAATGATTGATTCTATGGTGACTAAAATTACTTACATCAAGAGCATTATAGTTACTTTTCCAGCTGCACCACGCCCACGCTTCCCCTTACGAACACCACCAAAATAACTTTCATCTAGCTCAATTTTCCCCTCAAAAACTTCTATGACATCTTGATCAAGATGATACAAATGACTTGATGTATTTTTCTATAAAATAAAGCAGCAGAATTAGGTTAAATACCGAGTAAATCTGCTGCTGTTCTAGCGGTTACTTCTGCTATAAAAAATTCAAGTAGTTTTCTTTGGGTTTTTTATTTAATTTACATCTAATTATCTTCATAAAAGTAGATTATCACAGTTGTAATCTACTACAGCTCCAAAATTTTTATTGCCTCTAAATCAGATCATCCAAGCTAAATTGAACATCAATTCCCAATTGTTTTGTACACTGATTTACAGCATTATGCCTTGCGATAATCTTTCTAGTACTACGTAATAAAGAACTATTCTTCATTAACCACTTATAAATACCCTTTCTTAGTTTATATTTTTCAATCCAACGCATATCACGACTAGCCTGAAAATGTTTAATCATTGGTTTAATATTGTTTCCATAAGTATTCTTAGATGTATCAAAAATGAATGTAAAGTTTGGAGGTAATTTTTTAAGTTGAATTTTCCCTTCACTTTCCCACTCATCTAAAACTTCTTGTAAAACAATTTGATCCCAGCGATCAGGCTGTTGTAATTGCCGTTTTTCCCATTCGGCTAACAATAATTTTGCATTTTCTGTATCGTTAATAAAAATAGTCGCACTAATTAAACGATTACCATTAATATAATGTACAGCAATATCTTCAGTAATAGTATCAAAGTACGGTCGAATATCCTCTAAAATAATAGCATCTGCATCAATAAATAAAATTTTTCCGGTTAATTTTTTACGCATTTTAGCAATAAATGTTGGTTTGAATGCAATAATTTTTTGCCAATCATCTTTAGAAATTTCTTCAAAAAATACATCTATATCAAAACGTTTTGCAGACAATGCTAAAATATTTGCATGTTTACGATAGAGCTTATCATTCGTATTAAAACCAAAAATTGTTAACATATTTTTTACTACTAAATCAAAATACAAGCAATGTGCTAAGGATAACAAATTTTACCTATTTTATGTAGACCAATAAATTGTAAAAAGTATTACTCTACTTACTAACCCAACTAAAAACATAAGGATAAAATACAAATTTTAAACCTTATATGATGTAAAATAACATTGATTTTTGGATAAATAATGAATATAAAAGTTTTTTATTTTAGATAATTGGAGATTTTTTTGGACAAACCTAAAATTATTTTAGCGATGCCAAGTCATAGTAACTTTGCCGAGGCAATCATAAAAAATCTTAATTATCATAATTTTGATGTAGTTTTTATTGATAGTTCTTATCATGATACTACTAAAATTAATATTAGTTTCAAAAATTATTGTCAACATCTTATTTACAAATTTTTTTTATGGAACTCTTCATATAAAAATACATTAAAAACAAAGTTAAAAAATCAAAAAATATTAGAACACACAAAACGAAAACTATCTAACGAAGGTTATGATTATATGCTTAGCATCAGGCCAGATTTGTTTCCATCTGAAGTTTTAACATTACTAAAACAAAACACTAAGAATAAAAGTATTGGATATCAATGGAATGGTCTAAATCGGTTTCCAGATACGCTTGAACTCATTCCATTATTCGATAATTTTTTTGTTTTTGATCATCATGATTTACATGATCCAGAGTATAAAAAATATTGTTTAAAAGGAATTACTAATTTCTATTTTGATATGTATCAACCACAACCTGTGAAACATAATGGTATAATTGCTTATTTTGTTGGTCTACATTTTGATGAAAGAGTCAATACAATTAATATATGTATTGATGCACTAATTAAAAAAAATATTAACTTGGATTTTAATATAAAGTTTCGAAAATCTAATAAAGATTGCAAATACAAATATCCTAACAAGCAAATCAACTTTTTAGAAAAAAATATAAATTTTGATGAAAATATTCAACATATTAATCAAGCTGATATTCTTATAGATGTTGTTAATCCTATTCATCATGGTTTATCATTTCGTACTTTTGAAGCACTCTATTATCAAAAAAAATTAATAACAAATAATTTACTTGTACGTCACTATGATTTCTATCATCCTAATAATATTTTAGTTTGGGATGGATTAGATTTATCTGAATTGTCTGATTTTTTAGCTAAGCCTTGGATTGCTATTGATGCTAAAATTATACAAAAATATAGCTTTGACAACTGGATTAAAAATATTCTTAGTTTACAAACTGATAGTATCATTACTCTTCCTGACCCATCTATTATGCTCCCCTAAGTTGGCAATGACATGATAAAAAGAAAACTATTTATAAAAATAGTAATAGCATTCTTAATACTTAATATATTGTAATCATTTGAAATTTAATTTTCTAGATTATGGCTACCAATGCGCTTTCCTTTTATCTAATAAAAAGCCCACATTAACCAATCAAATATTGATATTCCCGAAACTTGTTTCTATGATTGTTATACTATTTTCCAAAGCATGCTTTGACTAAATTATCTATCTTCCAGAGCACCCATTCATTCCGAATGTTTGCTAGCATATAACTAACTTTAATTTATCGGCGAACTCATCATGAACGAAACAATTAAAATATTTGTCGGCTGTGATCCCAATAACTGTGACCTAGAACAAATGATGGTACTTGATTACAGTATCCATAAACACACTCAACATCCCATTGAAATTGTATGGATGCAACTAAGTCACGACCCGCAAAGTCCATGGTATAGCAATCAAAAACAACATCAAGGTTGGCATACTGAAAAATGGGCAACGCCTTTTTCTGGTTTTCGCTGGGCAATTCCTGAATATTGTAATTTTAAAGGTCGTGCTATTTATATGGATGCCGATGTGCTCATTTTATGTGACATTGCAGAACTTTGGACACATCCAATACAAAATGAAGCCATTGTTATTGCTAAAGGTCATAAAAATTCTGCCCGTCTTTGCACATGTGTCTGGGATTGTGAAAAGGCTCAGAAATATTTACCGCCATTAGTACAGTTACAGGCTGATCCGGATGGTCACAAAAAAATGATGCAACGACTTAAAGAAAAACCTGATCTAGTTCAACCATATCAAGATTCATATAATAATATTGATGGTGAAGGCTTAGAAATTGATCAAATTAAAATACTGCATTATTCAGATATGGGAACTCAATTTACTCACAAATACTCAATTCCTCGTTTAGAAGCTGCGGGGCAAAAACACTGGTTTGATGGAAAAATTATGCCTCATCCACGTCAAGATCTAACCGATTTATTTGATCAATATTACGAAGAAGCTTTAGCTTCAGGTTACCGCCCAGAAAATTATATGGTGGAACCATTTGGTGTCTTTTCCAAAGCAACACAAATCAACTATCATGGCAATAAAGTAACACGTCCAGATCAACAAGCATCTTGGATCGTCTCAACATTTCATAAATTGAAAGAAAAAATTACTGGCAAAAAATCCAAATTTTCTCTAGATAATTAAGTTAAGATAGAAAATGCTTAAATTATTTTAAGCATTTTCTTTGCACGTTTTGAGATAACATATGTCCCCATCTACACGTATTCATCCACTAAAGCGCGATTTCTTTAAATTTATTTATAAATTTAGCCATCCTAAGAGCTATAAACATAATCGTAGATATTGGCCATATTATCGTGTAATACGCAATTCAAAGCAGCAAATTGAGAAAATCTATTTTAATAATATCTTAGTTTGTGAAAATCATTTAATACAAAATTTAGATATATCAAATAACATTATGTTGGTGGCTACCGGACCTTCCATTGCACAACTTAATGCTGATATTTTTATACAAGAAAATTTAGATTATCTGGGGGTAAATGGTGCAATTAGTTTAGAGAATATAAATTTCAAATATTATGTAATTATTGACCACAATTTTATCGCAAACCGATTTGATCTGGTTGAAAAAGTACTTAAAACTGATGGTATTTTCTTTACAACACCACGATGTCTAGATAGTATTTTAAGAAAAATAGAATTTACAAATATTCAGCGCAAAATTCAAGTAATTGAAACCGTAACACATGATCATATTGACGTATTTATGCAAGAACGACGATCCGTTAATCGACAACATCCTAGCTATACTTTCATAAATCAACTAGGTTTCTCTAAAAATATTTATGATGGAGTTTTTGACTATTTAACAGTTGCTTATACTGCATTACAAATCATATATACGCTAAATTATTCTACAATTTATCTGGCAGGTATTGATATGAATAATTTCTCTCAACCTAGATTTTATGAAAATCAAGATAATCAACAACCAACCTTACTTAATATTCATACTGGAACAATTCTACAAGCATTTGATGTTGCTAATACTTGTTTTGAAAAGCAGCATATCCGTGTCTTTAATTTATCTTTGACAAGTGCAATTGAATCTTTCCCTAAAATCACATTCAATCCATCAATTGTTTGGGATAAAAATCAAGTAGTGACTGGCTAAAATAACCTTGCTTATCATAATACTTTTCTAAATATTTACGTTCTTTACGTGCTAGCTTAATCAATTTTGCTGGCATGCTCGGTTTATAATTAATAGCTAAATCAATCAAAATCTTTTCTTTTGTCCATTTATTTTTAACTTGATAATAGAATGCATTTTGATCACAATTAATTAAACATAAACTAGCATCATAGCAACGCATCATTTTTTGACAAGCAATGTATGCAATTAAATATTCCAGATTACCAATATTTTGAAAAATATCAGCAGAATTTCGATTATTCTTTTTAATTTCATTAATATAGTTTTTGGGTTGTTGCTGAATTGCTATTAGAAACTCATCAAACCAATGTTTAAAAAATAAATTACCCGAAGCACTAGCCATTAACCAGTTTTCGACCACTGGAAATTTTAAGTTGTTGGTATTTTTTTTACGATAATAAGCAAAAGTTTGTGTTGCTTCTTGCTTCATTAGCGTAATTATCCAATCTAGACTTTCATATAAGATAATACTTGCATCTAGCCAAATACCACCATGTTGGTAAAGTAACTTTAAACGTATTAAATCCGCACGATGCTGCGGCAAGATATGTGTTAATTCTGATAAATCCAAGTCACAAAATTGATTTAAATTATGACTGTTGATAATATTGACGTCATAGGTAGGATGTAAATATTTAATGTTGGCAATACAATTTTGTACTAACCTAGATTGTTTACCTTCCCAATACATCCAAATAATTTTAGGGACAATAATTTCAGTTTGAACAGGATTTAAAACTAATAAACCTGCTTGATTATCAATATCTAAGTTTTTCTGACGTTGATTTAAGCGAAATTTTAGTTGATATTGTAATGCAAAAAACACTTTCTTAAATATTTTCATTCATCTCTCTCCGATTAAGATAATGAAATTAAATGTTTAAGTGCAAATAAACGATCTCGCCACATGCGTTTTTGTTTTTTAAACTCATAAGATAACTGACGATTTTCCTTTTGCTTACGAGTAATTCCCTGTGATGCAACTGTTCCCAGAATATCACTATCCAAGCCTGCTGGTCGTACTAAAGCTGGCCACACGCCCAATCCTTTACCATTTTTACTTAACCATGTCTGAAAGAATATATCTACAGGTAAATAAATACTATATGCTGCTTTAATGAATTGTTCAGCACCTTTTCTCGACCAAATCAACCCTAAGCCTCTAATTGGAAAATAATAGGCATGCCATAGTGAATATTGATCAAACTGGATAATGTCTTTAGCAAATTTTTTCTTTTTTGCAGCAATATTCATCAAATACCAGTCTATTTTAGGATGCTGATCCAAATAATCAAATATTTGATCAATTGTCTGTTTAAAATTATCACCAATCTTCATATCATCTTCTAAAACAATGAGATAATCTGCATCTGATTTTAGGAATTTTTCCACACATCCATAATGGCTAAGATAACAGCCAATTTCAGAATTTAATAAACTACGCCCTAATAATAATTGTGCTTGCTGATCATTATAATGTTCAAATTCAGAAAGCATCTTACCTCGACCATCATAAGCAGAAAATCGCTCAAAAGAGATATTTTGTCGATCCAATTGTGCTTTAGCACTATTAAAACGTTTTTCACTACCATCAAGATTAATTAAATAAGTTTGTAATTTCATAACGATTGCCCTTTTTCTGCTTCTTGTACGATAGATTTAGGCAAAAAATCAGCAAACTTTTTTACCAATACCTGTTGTAATTGCTGTCTTTGCTGAATATCAAATAAATCCAGACTTTGAATACAACCATATTTTATTTGTTCTGTCTGAATATTTTTAATAAAAATATTTATATCTTCTGTAGGTTTTAAATATGCAATTTTAATATCATTTTTTAGAATTGCCTGTTCATTCTTTATCGCCAAATGATTCATTAATCCTACAGGTAAAAATTGCTGAATGTTTCTAAATTTATATTGTATTTGTTGATCAAGGCATAATGGGTTATCCTGAAAGTATTCTTGTAATATTATTCTGTTTAAAATATGAGGTCGATGATGTATTTCAAAATAACTGTTCAGATTTAGTCTATCTGCACTTAACATTTGTGCAGTTGTATATCTTGCTTCTGCTTTTTTATTAAATTTTTTTTCTAACCATTGACGATATTTATATTTTAATTTTTTACTTGTATTTTTAACCCAATGTCCATAGATAATTATTTTATTATCCTGAATAAAATCTTGATACAATGAAGGTGCATTAAAGAAAAAATCATCATTCAAATAAATAAATTGATCACTTAATTCATTAATATTCCATAACATCGTTTCGATAGTTAATGAATTAAATGTTGGTAAAACACATTCATATCCTCTAAATAAATCAATATGGTCAATTATTTTTATTTTTTCTGGTGTACAGATGCGCTGTTCTATCAATTGCTGAAGATATTGAGGCTTTTGTTGATCTGTAATGATATATATTGTCCTGCAATATGGTACATACTTCAAAATTGAGGCAATGGCATAATAAATTTCATAATCAGATGCAAATCTGGTTGATTGCTTTGGATCTTCAGCAATCTGTTTTTCCATGTAATTTTGGCGTTTTTTGATTAATATAGGGTCATTGCCATCAACCCAGGCAATGACAATATCTACTAATTGCTGATTTTGTTGCATATTTTACTGCCAAGCCTCTTTAATCCAATCTGATGGCAGAACATAACGATACCATTTTCCGCCACCACCATGAATTGCATCGGGTGGATTAATCTCACCATGAAAAATGATAATTTTGGCATCTTTAGGTTTTTTAGGTGGCTTAATATATGCTAATGGAATTTTATGCAAGCAATGATATTTATAGCTTTTACACCATGAATCTGGCCAATAATTAAGTTTTTGTTTTTGATTAATGAACCAAGATAAATAAGCTTGCTCATGTCTAAATTTATTACGGATTTCATCAAAATGTTCACGGAAATACGGCAAAATTTCTGGGAATGCACCTAGTTTAAAGCGATAAACTGAACTATTACCAGTAATTCTCCAAGGCCGCTTCCAATCATGAATAATTAGAAATTCGCCAGGTTGCTGAAAAAAGCAATCAATATTATCTACGATTACTACATCCAAATCTAAAAATAATGCATTACCTGTTAAACCATATAAATCAGGTTCAAAAGTGGATAATTTATTCCAGCCACGTTCTGGTGCACCTTCTGGTAAATCCAATGGTGGAATAGGAAGACATTGTACATTTGCATCAATACCTTCTGTACGATCTGTGAGACAGACCATTTTAAAAGGCAAAGTCAAATGACGACTCGCCATGTTATATAGGCGATTGACATATTCCGGACTATATTTGGTACCCCACTTCATACACAGAATAATATTTTGTTCTGTCTGTGCTTGTTGTGTCTGGGTGTGCTGATTTTGCATGTCCAATCCTGGAATAATACGAATATGAAAAATGTATGCTGTGTATTGATTATATTAGCATACAGATGATCAGGTAAATATAAATAAGCAAAATGAATAGGTATAAAAAAAGTGAAACTTTACAGTTTCACTTTAATTTAAAAGCAGAAAAACAATTTATTTTACATAAGTCAACCAATGCGCATACTTGTCATTTTTGCCTTGTACTGCATCAAAGAATGTTTTTTGGATCTGTGTGGTGATTGGACCACGGCAACCTTCACCAATTTGGCGATCATCATATTCACGAATTGGGGTAACTTCTGCTGCTGTTCCAGTGAAGAATGCTTCATCTGCGATATAGAATTCATCACGAGTAATACGGCGTTCAATAACTTCAATACCCAAGTCATTAGCAATAGTAATAATAGTTTGACGGGTAATCCCATCCAGCGCACCACCAGCAAGATCTGGCGTATGTAGCTTGCCATCTTTAACCAGAAATACGTTTTCGCCGGAACCCTGACAAACAAACCCCTGTGGATCCATCAGCATTGCTTCATCATAGCCAGAAGTAACAACTTCCTGATGTGCAAGAATAGATACAGTATAGTTACCACAAGCTTTTGCTTTACACATGGTCACATTTGGATGATGATGGGTAAATGATGATGTTTTGACACGAATACCTGCGGCCATTGCTTCTTCACCCAAATAAGCACCCCAAGCCCATGCGGCAACTGCGGCATGAATGGTATTATCTGTTGCTGCAATCCCTAATTTTTCGGAACCAATCCAGATCAATGGACGCAAGTAGCATGATGCTAGTTTATTTTCACGCACGACATCAATTTGTGCCTGTTCCAAGGTTGCTTGATCAAAAGGGACTTTCATTTGATAAATTTTGGCAGAATTCAACAAACGTTTTGTATGATCCTGCAACCGGAAAATTGCTGTGCCTTTCGGTGTTTCGTACGCACGAACGCCTTCAAAGACGCCCATACTATAATGTAGTGTATGGGTCAAGACGTGGATTTTTGCATCACGCCAATCAATTAACTTTCCATCTTGCCAAATAAAACCATCACGATCAGCCAAATTCATGGCACATACTCCAAAATTTTTACAATTACTATTTTCTGTAATTCTGTTTAAATCCCTTTATGAAATGAGGGAAATAAAGCAGCTCTCAATAAAATTACAAAAAAATTATTTACCACCCAATACAACATTCGCATTAGGATCAATCAGTCTTTGCCATAACTTGTAAACGACTTCACGGGTATCTTGCCAGTCCGCAGCATTGACTTGCAAAGATTGATTTGCAAGTGCCAAACGGTGACTTTCAGCTCGTTCACGTAGATAAGCTTGCGTTAATGCTGTGGCATCATTGCTTGGTAAGCAACCTGCTTTCGCAGCATCCTCCAGTATTCGCACATTATCAGAGTAGTGGGCGAGATCAGGATTCGTCCCACTCCATGCAAGTACTGCATACTGTGCCATAAATTCAATATCAACGATACCACCTGTATCATGTTTTAGATGAAAAACCCCATGTTTTTTTTGCTCAGCAGACGAGCCAAGATGATCTTTCATTTTTTGACGCATGTTTAATACTTCTGCACGAACTTCATTTTCATTTCGTTTTTGCGTCAAAATACGACAGCGCAATTGTTCAAATGCTTGACAGAGTGCTGTATCACCTGCAATTGATCTCGCACGGACTAAAGCCTGATGTTCCCATAACCATGCGTTTTGTAGTTGATAATGTTCAAAAGCCCTCAGACTGCAGACCAATAATCCCGCATCTCCATTCGGACGCAAGCGTGTATCCACGTCATAAACCCTGCCATCAAGGGTTTGTGTGGTCATCAGGGACATAAATTTCTGTGCCACTCGCATGGCAAATTCAAGACCAGAAATGGATTTTTTACCATCAGTTTCTGTTTGTTCCTGATATTGATGAATAAATACCAGATCCAAATCTGAACCATACCCTAGCTCTATACCACCGACTTTACCATAACCAATCACGGTAAAATCCAGTTGATCCAGACTACAACGTTCGCCCTGCATATTGACTGGATAACCATGACGCTGAGCAACCATTTGATACGACAAATGTAGTGCAGCTTTTACTGTGATTTCGGCAATATCCGTCAAAACATCCGATACACGCATTAATGGACTTTCCGCCAGTACATCACTGGCAGCAACTGCAAGCACATTGGATTTTTTAAATAATCTTAGTACACGCATAATGTCTTCTACATCATCTGATGTTAATCTAAGTAATTGTTGTCTTAATGCATTTTCCAGATCTGAACGATGGGGCAATTCAAAATCCATAGACAAAAATTCATCCAGTAATACAGGATAATGTGCCAGTTCCTCACAAATCCAGGGACTCACTTCAGCCATTTTCACCAATCGTTGTAAAGCACCACGACTTTCCATCAACATCACGATATAAACACTACGACGCAGGATAGATTCAATAAGTGGCAATAAGCGCATCAATGCTGTTTGTGGTTGTTGTGCATTTAATATTGCTTTAATTAAATGTGGCCAGAATTGTTTTAACCGTTTTAATGCGGTACTAGGTAAACGTTGAACTGCATTACTTTGCCAAAATTGCTCAACATGCTGATAAGCTTGTGCATCTAGATAATTTTTTAAATCTTCGTTATCAAGAGAATCATCAGGTTGATCAACCTCCTGAATTCGTTCCTGAATCAAATGACTAAAATAAAAACTAACTTTTTCTCGCCTCTGATTTAATTGTGTAATAAATTCATCCCAACTGGCAAAATTCAATGCATAAATCAGCCGTTGTCTTAATTGTTCGTCTATAGGTAAATTCTGGGTTTGTTGATCCTGTAAAGCCTGAATCGCATGCTCTACCCTGCGTAAAAACAAATAAGCATCTTTAAGCTCCTCATAAGCTTGCATACTAATCAACTGATCATTCATCAAATGCTGCATGGCAACCAGACATTGACGATCCTGTAATTCCAGTTTGGATCCACCGTACAAAAGTTGAAAAACCTGTACAATAAATTCAATTTCCCGAATCCCACCAGCACCAAGTTTGACATCATCATCAATTTGTCGGCGTGCCACTTCTTTTTCGATCATAGATTTCATTTCACGCATGGCAGCAAATGCGGTGTAGTCAACATATTTACGAAATACAAATGGCCGAGACATACGAATCAAATCCTGCCCCACCTCACCACCAGTAATCGCCCGTGCCTTAATCCATGCATAACGTTCCCATTCTCGCCCATGCTGTATCAGGTATTTTTCCAATGCAGCATGACTCATCGCTAATGCACTACCATTCCCCCATGGCCGCAAACGCATATCCACTCGAAATACAAAACCATCTGCAGTGATATGATCAAGTAAATAAATAATCTTTTGCCCCCACAAAATGCAGAATTGCTGGACATCAATACATTTACGTCCATTACTTTCCCCATTTTCATCAAAGCTAAAAATCAAATCAATATCGCTTGAAAGATTGAGTTCCTGAGCGCCATGTTTTCCCATGGCAAGCACAATTAAATCCTGAACCTGACCATTTTCTCCAATAGGTTCGCCATGTTTTTTAACCAATGCAGGACGTGCAAAATCCTTAGCAGCAATCACACATGCATCAGCAAAATCAGAAAGTTCGCGGGTAAGCTGTGGTACATCAGTTAATGCATTACAATCTTGCCAGATCCAGCGTAGCATCAATCTGGCACGAAGCTTACGCAAAGCCTGCATCCAGATAGCTTCATCTTGAATACCCTGTAGGCTTTGATCTACTTTCTGGAATATTTGTTGAGTGCTAAGACATGTTAAAAATTGATCTTGTGCATAGTCCTGTTGCCAAATTCCATCCTGATTTTGCATCACCTGACCAGCGTATAAACTACAAAATTGCACTCGTCTCGCGGAAGAGCTTTCCTCATGTTGTTGATTCATGTATTCATACATCCGGCATCCTATTCTTTTGATCATTCCGTAATTTACAGACTGGCGCAACTATCCATGAATACAAATTTGATTTATTGTTTATTTTTTCCACAAAAAAGCCCTATTCTAAAATAGGGCTGTATTAAGCAGATAGTAAGTGATAGACGTATTTCGCTAATCAATACTCACTTATCTCTATTGTTTTACTAATTTCACGACTTTTTGTACAGTCAATTCATTGGTTGGGCGAACATTTTTCATCATTTTTTGATAATTATTAATTTGTTGATAAATATCATTTAATTCAAGATCTGCCTGTGCCAGAGTTTGTGCCAGTCTTTTCATGCGATATTTCAGATGAGAAGGTAAACGTTTTCCCAAATGTGCTACCAATCCATGTTCAATTTCAGCATAAGTATGCTCCAGCGAAGTTTTAACCTGAATCTCGAAGCGCAATCCTTTATACATGGCATATTCTGGTAAAATTGTCCGAGTTTCACCAAGTTCGCAAATAAAATGAATGGACGGATAATTCGCCTGTACAGCCTGTTCATCATCTTGTTGTGGAATATGATATTCAATTTGCTTTTCATCAATTACCGTAAACATTTTTCTGATTAATTGACAAACCTGTTCAATGTCCTGATCAAGCAAAGTCACTACACGTAAGGCAGCTAAATCTGTCATCTGCTGTGGTTGAACATTGTCTTGAAGCAATTTCTTCAAAAAACTGTTCTTCTGCTTAAAACGATGTGGAACTGCTACATACTGGATATGTTCGGCATCCAGCGCATAAGTTAAAGTCGTTGCAACCATTGTAGAAAGCTGTTTATAACGATCCATATTCAAGTCATACCAGTCAGAATAAAAATAATCCACATTCTGATTTGAAACATTGATCGACATAGCTGCACTCATTAGACTTTAGTAGTAGATGAATTATACATAAAAATTGGTTATTTTTTAGCTATATTTAATTCATTTTGTTTATTCTGAATATTTATTAAAAAAATATTAGGTTTTTAAAAGATATATTGATTTAAATTAAAAATGATCTGCGGCAATCCTCGATGTATGCAAATTGCCATCCACCGTTTTAACCAATTCAACAATATTTCCCTGATGCTGCTGACCATCAGAACTAAAATTCAAAATAGTATCCACTTCTGCATATCTGGTTTTTTACCAAATAATTTCCGTTATCCATACCAATGTTCACCGTATGCATATTTTAAACGATAACTGCCCACAGGTAATTTTGTTTTTAATGTTTCACCCGAACGAATAAAATAACTGACTAAACAAAATAATAAAGCATGGTGCTAGGAGCGTCAGGATAAAACCACTAAAAATGGCAATTTGCACATCCAACTGCGTACAATTATTTTTAATAAAAGGTAAAGTTGAATCCATCGCGGTTGCACCACAAATCCCGATAATAGGTGCAGGGTACTTTCTTCCCAATAGATATAACAAGGCAATCGCATAGAATTCTCGAATCAAATCACAAATCAATGCAAATGTTCCAGATTCTGTACCCATGACTTTTGCAACCAATGGTCCAGATAATGAAAACCAACCAAATCCACTACCTAATACCATTAATTCAACAAATGATTTATCCAAAATAAATGTTGTTAAATATGCTGAAATAAATAAAGCAGTTATTGTCAAAAATGGAACCCGAAAATGATTGAAGGTTAATGATTGTAGTTTTATTGAAGAAAAATCTACACCAACCAATAAAATCAAAATATATAATAAAATTGTACTTAGCCATTCACCATTTATACTTTTTGATAAAACCATATACAGGATCATGCCAATAACAACCATTGCAATGGCAACCAAACACTCCAAAATTGGCTTAATGATATCAGAAAAAGCCTTCTTATCTTTTTGCTGCTGAATATCTTTTTTAAATAGAATCAAATATGTCACTATCACTAGAATAGTTGAATAAATAATTGCTTGAAATATTATTTTTGTTCCTAATTGAGGATCAAAAAGTACGGCGCCAAACTGAAAACCGATAGAAATCAAAAGTAGCCAAACTAAAATTGTAATGTAGCTGACCAAACTTTGTTTGAAACCGGAAGTTGTGAATTTTCCAATTCCCCACCCCAAGCTTAATGCAAACAGGATTGGAAAAAGTGAGAATAGTAAATAAGAAAACATATTGTATATTTCACGAACAGTATAATTTAGGTTTATTGATGCAATTTAGATATTTTTCAAAGCATTCATTATATAAAATATTAGGTTTATTGTCTGCACAATATCATGATTATTTTATAATCTTCTTAATTTATATCAAACAATAAATTTAACTATATAAAATACAACTTTTTACAATCAGGTTATTTATTCTCAATAATAATAAAAATTTTTATGTACAATATCTATAGATTTAATAAGAATCATTTCCAATATTTAAAAATTAAAATTTATTCTATTGATGCATTTAATATTCTAAAGGCGTAGTATTTATGAGCAAAACAGAGTTTATGTTTATGCTTTCACTTTTAACCTAATATTAACTAAACTTATTCCCAAAGAGATAAAAGATGATTATTGTGACTCTTACCTACAAAAAACCACTGCTAGATGTTGATGCTTTATTAGAAGATCACATTGCATTTTTGCAAAATTATTATGTACAAAAGAAATTTTTGGCTTCAGGACGCCGTGAAAATCGTGTAGGAGGTGTCATTTTAGTACTTAGCTCATCTATCGAAGAAGCACAACAAATTATAAAGAATGATCCTTTTTATATTCATGACCTTGCAGATTATGACTTTATGTGGTTTGAAGCCTCTAAATGTGCGGATGAAATTAAAGCTTTGGTATGATGTAAAAAACCGCTCAAATCAAAGAATCTGAGCGGTTACTATCGCTAATTTACTTGCAAAGATTTTGGCAAGCACACCATTAGTGTTGTAATACAGAAATATCAGCAACGCTTAAAAATAAAGCACGAAGTTGTGCCAAAAGGCGTAAACGATTGGCTTTTAATTCAGTATCATCAACCATCACCATAACATTTTCAAAGAATGCATCAATGGGCGCACGTAATGCTGCAAGTTTTGATAAGGCTTCAGTATAATTACGTGTACTCAGCAATGGCTGAACTTGCGGTGTGATTATCTGTAATTGTTGATATAACGCTTTTTCAGCATTTTCCAGTAATTGACTTTCAATGACATCACCTTCCACAACAGCTTCTTTGGCAAGAATGTTGGCAACACGTTTATTTGCCGCAGCCAGTGCTGCTGCTTCAGGTAAAGTACGGAAATAATTAACTGCGTTAACTCGCTGATCAAAATCAAGTGGTGATTTTGGTGATAAAGCCTGTACAGCTTGAATCACATCTACATCAACCCCCTGATCTTCATATTTGGCTCGATAACGTCCTTCAAGGAAGGTCACAGCATCATTACGGGTTTTATCATGATCTTTCACGACATCACCATAACCAGCTAAAGTCAGATTTACCAGCGCTTCTATGCTGATATCCAGTTTATTTTCAATGATTAGACGTAAAATGCCAATTGCCGAGCGCCGCAATGCAAATGGATCTTTAGATCCTGTTGGCGCCTGACCAATTCCAAAAATCCCAACCAAAGTCACCAAACGGTCAGCCAATGCCAAAGTGGTTCCCGTTTTGGTTTTTGGCAGATCATCTCCGGCAAATTTAGGTAAATACTGTTCACCCAATGCCTCCGCAACTTCATCATTTTCTCCTTCAAGACGGGCATAATAGGTTCCCGCAATTCCTTGAAGTTCAGGAAACTCACCAACTAATTCAGACGTGAGGTCACATTTGGACAATAATGCTGCTTTTTCTGCATCTTCAGCTTTAGCATCTGTATATTGACTTAACGCAACAGCAAGCTGAGCAACCCGTTCAGTTTTTTCCCATAATGTACCCAATTGTGCCTGAAAGACCATATTCTTTAATTTTTCGGAACGGCTTGCCAACGGTTGCTTTTGATCCTGTAGAAAGAAGAACTCTGCATCAGATAAACGCGGACGTACAACTTTCTCATTCCCTTCAATAATTTGTGTCGGATCTTTAGAGTCAATATTAGAAATGGTAATAAAATAAGGCTGTAATTTACCTTCGCCATTAACCAGACAAAAATATTTTTGATTGTCCTGCATGGTGGTAATCAAAGCTTCCTGAGGAACTGCCAGATAACGCTCTTCAAAACCAGCACGTAATGCCACCGGCCATTCTACTAATGCTGTAACCTCATCCAGTAAATCTGTTGGAACAATAGCTTGTGCATTCACCTCATCAGCAAGTTGTTGCACTTGCTCCTGAATCAGTTGCTGACGTAAGTCAAAATCTACGATTACATACGCAGCTTGTAAAGCATCCAAATAATCATCTGCATGTTTAAGTGTAATCGCTTCTGGTGCATGAAAACGATGACCAAAGGTTTGATTACCCGTTTTAAAATCTTGAATGGTCGCATCAATCACCTGATCATCTTTAAGTAACACCACCCATTGTACAGGGCGTACAAATTCGGTGCGACTTATCGCAGAACGCATTCGTTTTGCGATAGGTAAATGATCCAAGGCATTCTGTAGAATTTCTGGCAACAAAGCATCAATGCTTTGCCCTTTAATGTCCTTAAAATAGCAAATTTTTTCGACTTTACCTGCATTAAATGTTGAAACTTGCTCAACGCGAATACCCTGTCCTCGCAAGAAGCCTTGCAATGCTTTGGTTGGATTTCCTTCAGCATCATAAGCTGCTTGTAATGCAGGACCATCAAAACGTTTTTGAGTATCTGCCTGTTGACCTTCAACGTTAATAATTTCCAGTGCTAAACGGCGTGGCGCAGCGTAGGCCTCAATGGCTTCAAAGTTTAAACCTGCTGTATTCAGACCTTTTTCCACTTCACGTTTCAGCGCATCCCGTAACGTTTTCAAACTTTTCGGTGGAAGTTCTTCACAGCCGAGTTCAAATAAAACTGTATGTAATGCCATGATTATTTCTCCACTGCATTGTGAGCTTTAGCAGCATCATGTTCTGCCTGTGCTTCCAGCTGCGCCAATACTTCATCCCGTAATTGTGGTTCTGCCATTGGAAAACCCAGTTTGGCACGGGCATTCACATAACTTTGTGCAATGGCGCGTGCCAAAGTCCGTACTCGTAGAATATAACGCTGACGTTCAGTCACGGAAATTGCACCACGTGCATCCAGTAAGTTAAATGTATGTGACGCTTTTACCACTTGCTCATAAGCAGGCAAAGGCAATTCTGCTGAAATTAAACGATTGGCTTCAGATTCATGGAAATCAAAAAACTCAAATAATTTAGCAACAGGCGCCTGTTCAAAATTATACGTTGATTGTTCAACTTCATTTTGATGGAATACATCACCATAAGTCACTGTACCAAACTGACCTTTGGTCCAGACCAAGTCATAAACCGAATCAACGCCTTGTAAATACATGGCTAGACGTTCTAGACCGTAGGTAATTTCTCCCGTTACCGGATAACATTCAATACCGCCGACTTGCTGGAAATATGTGAATTGTGTCACTTCCATACCATTAAGCCAGACTTCCCAACCCAATCCCCATGCACCTAGTGTTGGTGATTCCCAGTTATCTTCAACAAATCGAATATCATGAACCAAGGTGTCTATTCCAATGGCCTTTAATGAATCTAAATAAAGCTGCTGGATATTACTTGGATTTGGTTTTAATACCACCTGAAACTGATAATAATGCTGCAATCGATTCGGGTTTTCACCATAACGACCATCTTTAGGACGGCGTGAGGGCTGTACATAAGCTGCATTCCATGTTTCAGGCCCTAATGCACGTAAGAACGTTGCAGTATGAAAGGTTCCTGCTCCCATTTCCAGATCATAGGGTTGCAACACTACACAACCTTGTTCAGCCCAGTAGTTTTGTAAGGCAAGAATTAAGCCCTGAAAAGTATCAATATGTGATATGGCGCGACTCATGTGGCATCCATTAAATTTAAGAAAAAATTGTGCTTAAGTATAAGGATTTTGCCCTAAGCTGGCAAAGGTTAGATCAGACTTTACTGTATTCGATGTAATGAAAATCAAATATTTATTTTTGATCATGACCAACATTCATTATAGTGCCCCAAACTGTTGCCAGCTTTCCCCTGTATGATACTGTGCATAGTGTTGCTTTAGCATGATTAAATTATGATGTTGATGATAAGCAAGAATAATCAATATCATAATGATTAACATATTTTTAAAGGCAAAGGAATATTGCCGAAAAGCAACAATCCCCAAACAGGCATATCCAGCGACAGCAATCGTCCAGAAATTTATGCCATAACCCAGTATTAAAATGATTAACAATACGATAAATAAAATCAATGCCAGAA
The DNA here is from genome assembly GCF_008693185.1 of Acinetobacter qingfengensis. Classification (GTDB taxonomy): domain Bacteria; phylum Pseudomonadota; class Gammaproteobacteria; order Pseudomonadales; family Moraxellaceae; genus Acinetobacter; species Acinetobacter qingfengensis. Next base: position 74,341 of record NZ_VXKN01000005.1, on the reverse strand, counting down.
TTTTTGGTATTTTTGATGTAGCATGCTGAATATGGGCAATCACAAAGATCAATATTCCCAAATCATAAAAAAAGAAAAAACCACTACCACCAATCATAGCAAAATAAGCGGCATGCAGACATAGCATAAACGTGGCAAATATTAATATAAAATTCAGACTTTTTTGCCATTTTGGAGAGAGATTTATCTTTGTTAATGCTGCTAATATCATAATTCATCATCACGTATTGGTTAAATATGTAGTATTACCAGGCAAATTTAATCGATAAAAAAGGACAAACCGAAGTTTATCCTTTTACCATATACAACAGTCTGTTCCGAGCTTATTGCGCTGCCGCTACCGGTGCAGAAGCTGCTGGCACATTACCCAATAAACCTGCCGGGGTAGTGTAATGCAAGCCTAAAGTTGTACTGGTGTATTGACGGACTTGATCAAGCAATGCTGGATCTTTTGCTAAATCCTGATCATAAGAATGAATGATTTCATGTAATTTGGCATTCCATACACCTTTGGTTTGTTCTGGGAACGCTTTTTCCATCAATGACAACATAATATACGGCGAAGTTGATGCACCTGGCGAAGCACCTAACAAAGCAGTAACTGTCTTATCTTTTGACGCAAAAATTTCTGTACCAAATTGTAATTTTGCTGGTTGATCTGGAACTTTTTTGATGATCTGTACACGTTGACCACCCTGACTTAAACGCCAGTCTTTCGGATCTGCATCTGGATAATATTTTTTCAACTCAGCAAAGCGATCTTCATCCGATTGCATCACCTGACCAATCAAATATTTAACCAGATCAAGATTTTCCAGACCAATGGTTGCCATTGGTAAGATGTTGGTATTGGTGGTTGATTTTAATAAATCCAGTTGAGAACCAAATTTCAGGAATTTATTTGAATACGTTGCAAATGGACCGAACAATACATATTTTTTACCGTCAATATAACGGGTATCAATATGAGGCACAGACATCGGTGGCGCACCCAAATCAGCACGACCATAAACTTTGGCTGTATGTGCCGCAGCAATTTTTGGATTATCTGTAATCAGGAACTCACCACCTACAGGGAACCCTGCATATTGTTGCGCTTCAGGAAGGCCAGTTAATTGCAATAATTTAATCACTGCACCGCCTGCACCAATGAAGACAAAACGTGTTTTCACGTGGCTGGTTGCACCAGTCTTCAGATTTTTATAGCTGACTGTCCAAGTTTTATCCTGATTCTGGCTAATCTCTGTAACTTCACTGGATACTTCAAGTTTAAAGTTTTTATCTTTTTGCAAATGGTTCACAAGCTGTGTTGTAATTGAACCGTAGTTCACATCAGAACCAACATCCATACGTGTCGCAGCAACTTTTTGTTGTGGATCACGATTCTGCATCACTAGTGGCGCCCACTGCTTAATCACATTTGGATCTTCAGACATGATCATGCCCTTAAATAATGGGCTTTGTGTCATGGCTGCATAACGTTTTTCAAGAAATTGCACATTATCGCCCCAAACAAAGGCAATATGTGGTACAGGATTAATAAAGGTTTTTGGATCACCTAAAACACCCTGGTTTACCTGATAGGCCCAGAATTGTTTTGCAACTTCAAACTGTTTTGCAATATTCTCAGCTTTGGAAACATCCATTTTACCGTTTTTTTCTTCGGTATAATTCATTTCCATAAATCCAGAGTGACCTGTTCCGGCATTATTAAAGCCATTGGAACTTTCCTGTGCAACTTTATCCAGACGTTCATACATCCGGATTTGCCAGTTTGGCTCTAATTCATTGAGATAGGTACCTAAAGTTGCACTCATGATACCGCCACCGACTAGAACCACATCCACAACGGGTTCGTTATCTTGCGTTTGTACTTGTTTTGAAGCTACTGGTCGAAACAGAAACACAATCAATGCGATCAGCAATAGCACGATCAGTACTAAAATGTACTTTAAAAACTTTTTCATTCAATTTACCTTAAATTAAATGCCCTCTGAGAAAGAGAAAGAGGGAAATCCATAGAAAAGTTGATTTGTATATGTTCAGAATTTGGATTAATTCGATAATACTCAACATATACATACATGCTACTTTAGTATAACAATTTCCCAAGAAAATATATAGAAGAAATAATTTGAAGAAAATCACAGCAACAATTAATTAAATCATTGAAATATAACAAATCACTATTTTTTTGATTATTTATTTTTTTAATAGTAGTAAAAAATTAAATTATATTTCCACACAAAAACCCTTATTTAAAATATGGATTTCTATGTGGAATATATAAACCTTTATGATTTGGATAAATTTTTAAGTAAGATTAATTACCTTTTATTTCAATTTTAAGATAATGAAATATAATGGATTTTATAAACACACAAACTAAGATTGAAAACGTTTCTTAGATGAAAAATAACTGTAGAAGAAAATACACAAACCTACTGCATATAAAATTACAGAAAGAATTAATAACGATAATCCTGCCGCATAAAGTAACCATGTTGCATATATTGTTGCAACAAGTGCAATGAATACATGACGATAATGGCGTTTTTTAGTCGATTCTTTCAAATAAAAAGCAGAAACTAGAAAATAAGGCAGTAAAATCATGACAGATGAGATCAATAATAATTGCGTGTAGTTTTTATTGAAAAAATAAACTGCAATCAGAGAACCTTGTACCACAATTGATGTCAGCCATAATGAAGAAATCGGAACATTGTTTTGATTAGTTCTTGAAAAAATTTCTGGAAAAGCAGCATTTTTTGCAGCAAGAAAAGGAATTTCAGTTGCATATAATGTCCAGCTTAGATATGAAGAAGCCACTGAAATAATCAGACCAACAGTAATAATGATGGTTCCGGGTAAACCAATTAACTGCGTTAAAATCGTTGCCATCGATGGATTATGCATTGCTGCGATATCCGCACGACTACTAACACCATAAGATAAAACCGTCACCAGCACATAAAATGTCAATGCCAGTAATACTCCCAATACTGTTGCTTTACCAATGTCATAACGATCTTTAGCTCTTGAGGATAAAACCACTGCCCCTTCAATCCCTGTAAATACCCATAAAGTAATCAGCATCAGGTCTTTTACTTGCTGCCATAAAGGTACCTGTAATGAAAAATCAAATAAATTACGCTGAAAAACTTCCAGCTTAAACGCCAGCAGTGTACATACAATAAAAATAACAATTGGAACAATTTTGGCAATGGTTGCCAATAAGTTCACAATCGCAGCTTCCCGAATACCACGACTAACCAGAATATGAATTAGCCAGACAAAAATTGAGGAGCCAATTAAAGCATAGATGGTATTTCCTTCACCAAAGATCACCCGATCTGGGCGATCCACAAACATCCCCAATCCAGAAAAGACAATCACAACATAGCCAACGATCCCGATGGTGGTACATAACCAATATCCCCATGCAGAACAAAAGCCAATCATTTCGCCAAAGCCTTCTCTGGCATAGTTATAAATCCCACCATCAAGTTCTGGATATTGTCGGGATAAATATAATAATGAGAAAGCCAAAAACAAAATACCTACACCGGTAATTAACCATGCAATTAACAGTGCAGAACCATTAGCTACAGCCGCCATATTTTGTGGCAAACTAAACACACCCGAACCCACCATGGAGCTAAACACCAGAGCGGTCAGGGAAAATAATCCAATTTTACTGGTTGACATAAATTTTATTCTTTAAAAAATTTTGATAATTCGCCAATATGAGCAGGTGTAATACCGCAACATCCGCCAATCAATGTGGCACCGGCCTGTTGCCATTGTTGGGCAAAATATAGGTAAGCTTGAGGATCAAGATCCTGACGAACTTCATCAAGCCCATCATTGGCTGTCGCATTTTCATCCTGAGGAGGAAAGGCATTGGCATAGGCACCAATAATAATTTCAGGTAATAATTGTCGAATTTCCTGAACAGCTTTTAAAATCACTTCCGGTTGACAGCAGTTAAATAACACCGCTTTAGCATGTAGACGTTTTAAAACGTCTGCAACTTGCTCAAGATTTTCACCAGAACGTAAATGGGCACGTTCTTGTTGAATATCATCTTGTAATGTAAAGGATACCCAATAATCTTTATCATCCTTGGGCAATAATTGATGCACCATTTCCACTTCTTTCAAACATGATTGCGTTTCTGCTAACCAGAAATCAACTTGTCCATTTAATGTATCAATAATAGGTTGCGCAATTTCTGCGACATGTTCAGGTTCAAATAAATCAGCACGATAAGAACCAAATAATGGAGGTAAGCATCCGGCAATTTTTACGTCTTTACCGCTTTCCTGTACAGCCAGCTTGGCTTGATCAATAGCAACCTGTACCAATTCACGAGCCTGCGTGGCAAAACGTTCCTGACCAATATGAAAAGGTACGACTGCATAGTTATTGGTAGTAATGACTTCTGAGCCTGAACGGATAAAATCCAGATGGACTTCTTTAACAATTTCCGGCGCTTCCCATAATGCCAATGCTGACCATTCAGGTTGTTTAAATGGCGCACCACGTCGAGCAAGTTCACGGCCAACACCGCCATCCAGAATTTTTATCATAACAGCATATCTCTAAACACAATAAAATTGGCTAAGTATACTCAAAAGCTGAATATGAGAATAATTCTGATTTTATGGATTTATTATGTATAAAACAGATATAATTTTTTTATTGATTTAAATCAATTATTTAAAAAACAAAAAACGCAGCTAATGATAAGCTGCGTTTTTTTATTTGCAGAAATATCAACCAAGAGCAGCTACAACTGCTTTACCCATTTCAACTGTACCTACTTTGGTCATACCATCAGAAAGGATATCAGCAGTACGAATGCCTTGATCCAGCACTTTACCTACTGCATCTTCAATCGCTTTTGCAGCAGTTTCCTCACGGAAGGTATAACGCAACATCATGGCAACAGATAGAATGGTTGCTAATGGATTGGCAATATTTTGTCCTGCAATATCAGGCGCCGACCCATGACATGGTTCATACATTCCCTTGCCATTTTCGTCCAGTGATGCAGAAGGCAACATGCCAATTGAGCCAGTTAACATTGCTGCTTCATCAGATAGAATATCACCGAATAAGTTACCAGTGACAATAACATCAAACTGCTTTGGCGCACGTACAAGCTGCATTGCAGCATTATCCACATATAAATGCGACAATTGAATTTCTGGATACTCGGCATCTTTTAAGGCTGTTACGGTTTGTTTCCAAAGTTCCGTCACTTCCAATACATTGGCTTTATCAACCGAACATACTTTACCACCACGCAATCCTGCCAATTCAAAGGCAACTTTGGCAATGCGCTTAATTTCTGACTCTGCATAGACGTCAGTGTTATAACCTTGTTTTTCGCCATTTTCCAGCTCACGGATACCTCGTGGCTGACCAAAATAAATTCCACCAGTCAACTCACGCACAATCAAAATATCAAGACCAGACACTATTTCAGGTTTTAAGCTGGAAGCATCAGCCAATTGAGGATAAAGAATTGCGGGGCGCAAGTTTGCAAATAGGTTCAATTCACTACGAATTTTTAGTAATCCACGTTCTGGACGAATTGAACGTTCGATACTGTCCCATTTGGGCCCACCAACAGCACCCAGTAGAATTGCATCGGCTTTTTGCGCCTGTTCACTGGTGATCTGTGGATACGGTTCGCCATGAGCATCTATTGCTGCACCACCAAGTAATCCATGTTCCCATGTCAATCCCAATTGATATTGGTCATTCACAACACGTAATACTTTTTCTGCTGCTGCTACGATCTCTGGGCCAATCCCATCACCGTCTAAAATTAAAATATGTTTTGACATTTATTTCGTCCATTATCGCAATTTATTACACACATTAAACTTTTTGTTCTACAAATTCGCCCATGCCAGTCATTGCATCAAATGGTCGGCAAAAACGACGTAAGACCACATCATTTTGTAGTAAATCTACACAAAGTGGGCCGGGAATAGCCACATTCAGTAAAGATCGATTACCTTGAATTTTTTGTCGATACATTGCCAACTTATAGGTTTGTCCTGCCATAAACTTATGGATTAAATGAAAGGATTCCATACGCTCATTGGTCACAGGATAAAAACGTACAACTACTTCATGCTCACCTGGTATAAGAGATAATCCATATTGATGGTGTCTGGAAAATAATGAGCCTTCTAATCGCAATAAACCACGTTCAATGGCATCTTTAGTTGGCCAATGGGTATTTTCATTGATCACCAGTACATCATCAACACGTGCAAACTCACATGCAATTGAGGATGCACAGGATAAATAAGTTGTTTCCAGATTTGTAGCTGAACGAGGTTGTAGAAGCTTATAACTATTCACTACCTGTTGAGTACTTTGACAACCCGCCATCAAGCTCATCAAGCCCAGCATGAATGCAGTGAAGTATGCGACACGCATCATTTGTATCCTACTCTTATGTAGTATGATCATGAAAAGAAAATAAAGCTCATCTTAACAAGATGCCTAACGGATAGCTATGCCTGTCGCTGGGCAATTACAAATTATTCGCCAGAAAGTTCCTTAAATACCCATGGACGATCCTGTTTTGCCTGTGTCTCAAAAGTACGGATCGCATCAGCATCCTGTAAGGTTAAGCCAATATCATCTAATCCATTCAGCAAACAATGCTTTCTAAATGGATCAACTTCAAAACTAAAGGTTTGTCCGGATGGTGTACGTACTTCCTGTGCTGCCAAGTCAACAGTCAATTGATAGCCTTCATTTGCCACACACTCTTTAAATAACTGATCAACTTCTGCTTCAGTTAAAATTACTGGCAGCATGCCATTTTTAAAACTGTTGTTAAAGAAAATATCTGCATAACTTGGTGCAATCACTGTACGGAAACCATATTCACTTAATGCCCACGGTGCATGTTCACGGCTGGAACCACAACCAAAATTGCTACGTGCCAATAAAATTGTAGAACCTTGATAACGTGCCTGATTAAGGACAAAATCAGGATTCTTAGGACGTTGTGCAATATCCTGCCCTAAATATCCTTCATCCAGATAACGTAACTCATCAAATAAATTATCACCAAAACCAGTACGTTTAATCGATTTTAAAAACTGCTTTGGAATGATTAAATCAGTATCGACATTCGCACGATCTAATGGTGCAACAATACCTTGTTCTACTGTATATGCTTTCATGGTTTTGCCCTCTTAGAATGTTCGTACGTCAACAAAATGACCTGCGATTGCCGCTGCGGCAGCCATTGCAGGACTGACCAAATGGGTACGTCCGCCATTGCCCTGACGTCCCTCAAAGTTACGGTTTGAGGTTGATGCGCAATGCTCACCTGGTTGTAATTTATCGGCATTCATCGCCAAACACATTGAGCAACCTGGTTCACGCCATTCAAAACCAGCTTCTACAAATACTTTATCCAAACCTTCCTGCTCTGCCTGTTGCTTAACCAAACCAGATCCAGGAACAACCATAGCCTGTTTAATGCTATTCGCGACTTTACGCCCTTTAATCACTTCTGCTGCAGCACGAATGTCTTCAATACGAGAGTTTGTACATGAACCAATAAATACACGATCAAGTTGAATATCTACCAATGCTTGCCCTGCATTCAAGCCCATGTATTGATAAGCGCGCGTCCAGTCATTACGCTGTACATCATCCTTGGCCTGTTCCAAACTTGGTACAGCCTGAGAAACTGGAATAACCATTTCAGGTGAAGTTCCCCAGGAAACTTGTGGCTCAATTTCCGCTCCTTGCAATACGACCACAGTATCAAAGACTGCATCATCATCTGAATGCAAGGTATTCCAGTAGGCAACTGCTTTATCCCAATTTTCACCCGTAGGTGCATAAGGACGATTTTTCACGTACTCAATAGTTTTTTCATCGACAGCAACCATTCCTACACGAGCACCTGCTTCAATTGCCATATTACAAACTGTCATGCGACCTTCAATCGACATATCACGGAAAACCTGACCACCAAATTCAATAGCATGACCTGTACCGCCAGCAGTACCGATTTTTCCAATGATTGCCAAGACTACATCTTTAGGTGTTACCCCATTGCCAAGCGTACCGTCTACACGCACCAGCATATTTTTCATTTTCTTTTGCACTAAACATTGTGTTGCCAAGACATGTTCAACTTCAGATGTACCAATTCCGTGTGCCAAACAACCGAATGCGCCATGAGTTGCGGTATGTGAATCTCCACAAACAACAGTCATTCCCGGCAAAGTTAAGCCTTGTTCTGGCCCAACCACATGAGCAATACCCTGACGAATATCATTAATACCAAATTCGACAATGTTGAATGTCTTACAGTTGTCATCCAATGTTTGCACTTGAATACGAGAGGTATTATCTTCAATTCCGGCAATACCTTGTTCACGCTCTTTGGTAGATGTTGGCACGTTATGATCCGGTGTTGCCACATTGGCACTCAAACGCCATGGCTGACGCCCAGCAAGTTCAAGACCTTCAAAAGCCTGTGGTGAAGTCACTTCATGCAATAAATGACGATCAATATAAATTAAGCTGGAACCATCATCACGTTGTTTAACCAAATGATCATCCCATAACTTATCGTATAATGTTTTCGAACTTTGAGCTTTGCCTGCCATGTCGGAAATCTCCAGGGACTGGGTATATTTATTTAAGATTATGACAAGTATACGAGGTTTTAAAACATAAAACTAATTTATGATTTTTATAAATTAAAAAACTTTATGGAATAAATCAGTTTTCAGTATGTCTTTCAATCTGAACTTGCGCTACTACAACTGCTTGAAACATCACTGGATGCCGAATCTGCATGATGAGTGTCCTGATGTGAAGTGGTAGAGTGATGACTATTGTGGAAAGAGTCATCATTTAAACTATTGTTATATAATGTATTCTGTACCGTTAAATCTGATGTAGCCGTTTCTCTTGCACTAAGCTTATACAAATTACGGTATAACTCATGCATCATAACTGGACTAAAAACATTGATCTTATGCCAGTGTACAACACGATCAATATAAAACAATCTTGGTAATTGTGAGGTAAATGATGGATTAAGATGCTGTAAACGACAACTTGCTACCCATGTCCACACCAGCCGTTTTTGTTGTTCCTGTAAATCCTGTTGATCAGCACCTACAGCATGTACCTTATGTTTTAGCTCATAACCTAAAATATTGTGACAAAGCAAAACATATTGTTGGGGAAATTTCAATAAAGTGTGCCATAGCGCATCTACAGCATAAGAAGGCATGGCAAAATTTGCTTTTAACTTGACATGCAAAGCTAAAAAATCCTTAAAACCTTCCAAAATAATTTTTTGATCCTGTGTACTTGTACGAGGATAGTCCTGAGAAAATTGCCGCCAAATCACCGGATCAAGAACCAGTTGCTTAATTTTTCGAAAAGCAATCCACTTTTTGGTAAGCCCAAACCACCAAAATAACCACAGTGCCACCAATAGCATTGTAATCACATACCCATGTAATTCAAAAAAAATGCCGTACATTAATGCAAACATCAGTATATTGAGCAAAACAAATACTTTCATACTCATGCCAATCACATAACGTGGACAGTCTACGAATTGCTCTAAATTAGATCGCATGGTTATTTCTTCCGGAAAAAGAATACAGCATTATTCGAACAAGAATGTGTGCTAACCATTCAGTGTATAAAATTACAAAAAGCAATTGTAATGATTTTGTGTAATTCAATTTCTGATAAAATATACGCCATAAAAACCCCGAAATCTTCAGGCTTAATATCAGTAAAAATCAATATAAACTGAACAACTAATTTTATAAAATATTGCAACTGCTGAAAATTATTCAACAGTTAAAGCTTCTCTCTTTCTTCTAATAATAAGTCTAAACCTCACGACAATCATTCTACGATGCCATGTTTGTTCAGCCAATCGTTAATGGTAATTGCTAACTTTTCAGGCTGCTCTAGTGGAATAATATGCCCCGTACTCTCTATTCGCTCCAAATCACTCTGAGGAATCATATTCATTAATTCAATCGCCTGTTCTTTACAGCGTAAACGGTCTTGTGCACCATAAATAATTAATGTTGGGCATTTAATTACATGATGTTGTTCAAAAGTTCGCTCTAACAATGATAGTGTAACGAATGTTTCATAACCCATTTTATCTCCCATCTTCTGAATGCGTTGAATAAGATAATGATTTTGTGAGTTAGACGGGTGTAATGTTTGTGAAATGGCTACACCACTTAGGCCTTTAAAATTTTTCTTGGACATTGCATTTATTGCTTGTATTTTTTGATTTTTCTGTTCTTCAGTATCATGTCTAATTGATGATGCAATTAATATGAGAGCAGATACTCTTTCCGGATATTGGTTAATCAAAAATCTTGCAATATACCCACCTAATGAAAATCCGATTAATATAAATTTTTTGGGTGCATTTTTGACAATATTTTCGACTATTTCTTCAATACTATGACCTTGTTCTAGACTCGCCTTATGAATATTCCAATGCTCTGGAAAGTATTCAAGCATATCATCCCAAAGTGATTCATTTAACATAAACCCCGGAATAAAAACGAGATGTGGCGATTGCTTATTCATATTTTGCACCTTTGAATACTGGGCCTGTCTAGAATTAACCATATCTTTAATTTACACATCGAATCTCAACAAGCTTTAGTGATCGGTAGAAATTATCCATATAATTGTCGGAAAAAAGCAGCAGTAATGATACCGATTGTAATCGCAAGTAAAGGCTTTTTGAAAACCAATGCTGCTATAGCGGTAGATAGCATGGCACATCGTGCACCAAAATCTCCCTGCACTGCAATCGGTGCGAGAATAGCAACAAGAACTGAACCTGACATTGCAGTAATGAAACGTTGTATATGATCATTAATCGGGACAAAAGACATAATGAAAACACCGCCCCAACGTGTCAGCAAAGTCACTACAGCCATAATCAAAATGATCAAACCTACGGATTCTGTACTTATTTCTAAACTCATATCCGCTTTTCCTTTAAAACCATTCCTATGATGCCGCCGGCTAAGGCACCAACGACAACATGAGAGTTTTCGGGTAAATACTTATAAGCAAGTAATGAACTGATGGCTGCTACCGACCATATAAAAAATATTCTTAAGTTTTTCTCCCCTCCAATTACCATAGAAAGTAGAAAGCAAGCCATCACCATATCCAAACCAAATTGAGCCGGATTTTTAATTACATTACCAAATAACACCCCTAAACTTGTGCCAATGACCCAAAATATCCATAACGCAACGCCTCCACCAAATAATATTCCAAACCCCGGTTTTTGTTGCTGAAATTCTTGTTGAGAAAATGCCCAATTTGCATCCGATAACACCAAAAGAATGCCATATCGTTTTGGAGCAGGTAAATATTTCAACCAAGGATATAAAGAAGCCCCCATGAGAATATGTCTTGCATTGATAAAAAAGGTCGTCACAATCAAAGGAATGATGGGAATACTGGTTCCCCATAATTCTAATACTGCAAATTGTGCAGCACCGGCAAATACAAAACTGCTCATTGAGACAATAGACAATGGATCCAAACCTGTCTGAATGGCAGCCAATCCAAATGCTGCACCAAAAATAGCCACAAAAAAAGAAATAGGCAAAAAACGCTTAAACCCTTGCCATACCAAAGCAGAGTTCAGTTGACTGAGTTCCTGATGATTTTTTGACACAGCACATCCTTAATCTAAAAAATTTTTGAAGTGATGATGATAAAAAACACATTTTACCCATTAATTTTATTTAAAAAAGCGAATAAAATTGCATACTACCATTCGATAATCGAATTTTAATTAGAGTAATCCTTATGAGAGACCTTCAAATTGATTGGTTAAAATGTTTTTTAGCTGTGGTTGATAAGGGCTCTCTTTCAGGAGCAGCACCTGATCTAAATCGCTCACAATCGGCTGTCAGTATGCAGCTCAAAAAGTTAGAGCAAGCGTTGCAATGTGAATTAATTCAAAGATCAAATAGACAACTTCAACTGACGCCAGAAGGTGAATTACTTTTGGGTTATGCGAGAAGAATACTTAATTTGCACGAAGAAGTGCGAATGGCTATCCACAATGAAGAATTGAGTGGACGTATACGACTAGGTGTTCCTGATGATTACGCTGCGAAATATTTGACCCCTGTATTAAAAAAATTTGCCTCTTTACACCATAAAGTAGACATTGAACTGAATTGCGAGCAATCTACATCTCTCATTCCTCGCATTGAGTCAGGCGATTTAGACTTGGCACTAATATCAAGGGAACATTCCCGTCAAGGCACTCTATTGTTCTATGAACCAATGGTTTGGGTAGGTTCTCAGCAATTTGATGTATGGAAAAATAATCCACTACAAATTGCAGTATATGAAGCTACCAGTCTGGCAAAACGTAGTGCGATACAATCATTAGCATTACAAGGCAAGTCTTATCGAGTGGTCTATAATAGTTCCAGCTTGGCTGGACAAATTGCCGCAGTTGAAAGTGGTTTGGCTGTTGCAGTATTTACACGTTGCAGCGTTCCATCACATCTAAAAATCCTAGGTTCTGAACATGGACTAGGACCATTACAACCCATGCATGTTGCAGTTTACCGAAGTAAAAGCTCGTTAAATTCCAAAGCTGTCAGTTATCTACATGATTTATTAATTTCAACTTTAAGAGAAGCCACTACATAAATGATAGTCAAAATATTATTGTGATTACCTGTCTTCCATAAAAAAAGCCTGATTAATATCAGACTTTTTTAGATCATAAAAATCAAATATTGTACACGTTAGAACGGTAAATCATCATCTGGTTCATTTAAAGCAGGCGTACCTGATTGTGGCTGTGCCGCAGGTTTAGGTTGCTGAAAACCTTGATTGGCATAACCACCCTGATTTTGTGGTTGCTGATTATACCCCCCACTCTGAGCAAAATTTGGATTTTGCCCATAATTTCCACCACCTTGTGGTGCATTATTAAAGCGAGGCGCATCAAAATTATTGCTATTTTGTCCATCGTTTTGTGAACGAGAATCCAACATTTGCATTTGGTCACCACGAACTTCTGTCATATAACGTTCTTGACCATTTTGATCTGTCCATTGACGAGTACGTAATGAACCTTCAATATAAACTTTAGAACCTTTGCGTAGATATTGTTGTGCAATTTCACCTAAACGGTTGTTCAACACAATACGGTGCCATTCTGTTTGTTCTTTACGCTCTCCAGTATTTTTATCTACCCATGATTCACTTGTAGCAATTGAAAATTGTGTTACTGATCCACCATTTGGAAAAGTTTTTGTTTCAGGGTCACGTCCTAAGGTACCAACTAATATAACCTTATTCACTCCACGCATTTGTTTATCCTCAATATTCCTATTTCATAGATCACAACTTTATAAGAATTTAACTTATATCGCCAGTTGTTGATTAATTAATTGCGACAACTGTTGTCTTGTTTGTTCATTGAGTTGCTGTTTATCAAGTTTTAAATAAGCAACCTGTTTTTCTGGCATGACAACCACCTCTTCAATACCATGAATTGCCAGTAAAACAGAAGTCCATTCAGTAATTTCTTTTGTATCAGGAAGTGACACAACCAATGATGATAAATAACGTGGTTGCTGCAAAGTAAAAGTTATGAGCAACCAGATCAATGCCAGAATAGCCAAGAATCCCCAACCCCATGCAATGTGTTGCCAACTAAGTAACTGACCACCAATCATCCCACCACAAAAAGCCCCTAAAAATTGAGCGCTTGAATTTACACCCATTGCAGTTGATTTAGACTGAATCGGTGCGGCTTTGGATAACCATGACGGCAATAATGCTTCCATAACATTAAAAGCCACAAAAAACAGCCCCAATCCTAATAATAAAATGTATTTATGACTAAAGCCCAAAGCCATAATTGCCAGACCAAAGACAATGGCGATCACAGCCGTAATAAAAATTCCACGCATTTTTCGATATTTTTCGGCAATGATAATGCTCGGAAATGCAACAAATAAACTGATCAGCAATAATGGCAAATATACCCAACTATGATGTGCCAGAGGAATACCGGCATATTTGATTAATTGTGACGGAATGAAAATAAACATTGCTGTCAATAATAAATGCAGCATAAAAATGGAAAGATGCAGACGGTTTAAATCCGCCATCGCAAGCACTTGTTTAAGTTGTGCCAAATAACCCTGCGGCGCAACTCGATAATGTCGCTTAACTTTGGGAACCAACAATAACATCAACATAGCCAATGTTCCCATTAAGGTAGTAACCCAAAACAAGCCACTAATGCCCACTTTGGACGTTAGCCAAGGCCCCAGACTAAATGCCACAACAAAAGATAAACCAATACTCATGCCCATAAAAGCCATTGCTTTGGAACGTTGTTCTTCCCGAGTAACATCAGACAATAGAGCCATTACTACTGCCGAAACCGCACCACTACCTGCAATGGCTCGACCAATAATTACCCCATAAATAGAACTTGATAGTGCTGCAATTGCTCCACCAATGGCAAACAAAGCCAAACCAATAATAATTAATGGTTTACGACTAAAACGATCCGCCCAAAGGCTAAATGGAATTTGCAGGCAAGCCTGAGATAAACCATAAATACCCACAGCCAATCCCAGCAAAGCCGGTGTCGCCCCTTGATAAGTCTGTCCTGCTACCGCAAAAACAGGAATGATCATAAACAAACCTAGCATGCGAAGTGCAAAGATACTGCTAAGCGCAAAAGTAGAACGACGTTCAAGGCTATTCATATAAGGTAAATCTGGCTTATGACATCATGAACATTATAAAACAAAACTCCTGCCGCACTCTTAAATATTTTAAAAATACAAAACTTTTTCAGTACACCAGATTCTTTTAATGTGTTGTGCCAAAACAAAATGCTTACAAAAAATATGGATTTAAATTGTAAAAATACCTGAATCTGACTTGCTTTTACGTTAAAATTAACTCATTATTTAGTTAATGATAATCATTATTATCTCAACATATAGTGGTTAAATAACCATACAGAATACATTATCTTGTTACCATGAGGCTTCCGATATGGAAAAACATACTCTAGGCACAGAAGCTATCCGGGCATTCTACACGCTACAATGTTGCTGGATGAATAGTGAGGAAATCTACCTTGAGCAAGGTTGTTTACATTGCGGCTCAGCAGCAACCTATCTGATTTATTACACCAATCGTAATATTCAGAATTTAATGCTAAATTTTATTGCCAAATATAATTGTCATAATTCCAAAAAGAATGATTTGCTTGATCTGGAATATTTTGAACGTGACTATGAACATTTCCTTGAACTATTGGAAAGCAATATCAACGAATACGCACGTCAGCACCAAGATAATTGCAACATGTCTTTTGAACAAGTTGATTCAATTTTTGAACGAACATACTCGATTGCTTGCTAGCAAATGTTAGCATTTAGCTTTTATGGCAAAAAATAATAATAATTTAAATTCCATTAATATTTAAGAAATAGCGGATCAGTAAACTTCAATTATCAGATTAAATTTGCTGGTCCGCCCTATTGATCTCACATAAATCCATCCCGCTTGAACAAAAACAATCCATCCCCATATACACAACTAATTTTCTGCATATAAAAATAGGATTGCCTGAATGAGCCAAAGCCAGATCCGTATTCGTGGGGCACGCACCCATAATCTTAAAAATATTTCTTTGGACATTCCCCGTGATAAGTTTGTAGTGATTACCGGACTCTCAGGTTCCGGAAAATCTTCACTCGCTTTTGATACATTATATGCAGAAGGACAGCGCCGCTATGTCGAATCACTGTCTGCCTATGCCCGGCAATTTCTATCACAAATGGAAAAGCCCGAAGTAGATTCCATCGAAGGATTAAGCCCTGCAATTGCCATTGAGCAAAAATCAACTTCTCACAATCCACGTTCTACGGTTGGTACAATTACCGAAATTTACGACTATTTACGACTGCTCTATGCTCGTGTTGGCACACCATATTGCCCTGAACATGATTTACCGATGGTGGCACAAACTGTTTCTGACATGGTAGATGAAGTCAAATCATTACCTGAAGGCACGGCGATTATGTTACTTGCACCAGTAGTTCGGGAGCGTAAGGGTGAATATAGTGCATTATTTGACAAATTACAGGGACAAGGCTTTGTTCGTGCCAGAGTTGATGGTGAAATTATTGAAATAGAACAACCGCCAGAATTAGATAAAAATAAAAAACACACCATTGAAGTTGTTGTCGATCGCTTCAAGGTAAGAGATGATTTAGGCAATCGTATTGCTGAATCGTTTGAAACAGCACTACGTTTGGGAAGTGATCTGGCAATTTTATCATGGATAAAAGGCGAACATCCCGATCGCATTTTTTCTGCCAAACACAGTTGCCCTGAATGTGATCGTGCAGTTGCGGAACTCGAACCTCGTTTATTCTCATTTAACAATCCCTACGGCGCCTGTCCAATATGCGATGGTTTAGGTACACGTAGTCATTTCAGCGCTGAGAAACTTATTCCCAATCCTGAGCTTTCTATTAGTCAAGGTGCAATTCGTGGCTGGGATCGTCAACGCCCTTATTATTATGCCATGCTGCAAAAAGTGACTGAGCATTTTAACATTGCAATGGATCAACCTTGGCAAAAACTAAGTAAAGCCCAACAAAAAACTATTTTGCAA
Source organism: Acinetobacter qingfengensis (assembly GCF_008693185.1). Lineage (GTDB taxonomy): Bacteria > Pseudomonadota > Gammaproteobacteria > Pseudomonadales > Moraxellaceae > Acinetobacter > Acinetobacter qingfengensis. Next base: position 57,579 of record NZ_VXKN01000005.1, on the reverse strand, counting down.
GGCTCAGGCAAAGAAAAAATCGACCTTTCCTATGTTGATGAGCGTGGTCGTAAGCATAATCGTATTATGGCATTTGAAGGTGTTTTACCTTATTTGGAACGTCGCTATCGGGAAACTGAAAGTAATTATGTCCGTGATGATCTCGCACAATATTTATCTAATGCAGCCTGTAGCACATGTGATGGCTCACGCTTAAATGAAATTGCACGCCATGTACGCGTGATGGATAAAACCATTGCCGATATCACGCGTATGTCTATCGGTGATGCTGAACAATATTATCAACAGATTAAACTAGACGGTGCAAAAGGTGAAATTGCCGATAAAATCTTTAAGGAGATTCGTGAACGTTTACATTTTTTGGTCAGTGTTGGTTTAAATTATCTCAGTTTGGCTCGTTCTGCGGAAACTTTATCGGGTGGTGAGGCACAGCGGATTCGATTGGCATCACAAATTGGTGCAGGCTTAATGGGAGTAATGTATGTTCTGGATGAGCCATCCATTGGATTACATCAACGTGATAATGATCGCTTGCTGGAAACCTTAATTCGATTACGTGATCTGGGTAACACTGTTCTGGTCGTAGAACATGATGAAGATGCCATTCGTGCAGCAGATCATATTATTGATATTGGTCCTGGTGCAGGTGTACATGGTGGTGAAGTCATCGCCGAAGGTACAGCGAAAGCATTGGCAAAAAATAAAAATTCACTCACTGGACAATACCTATCAGGGAAACTAAAAATTGCTGTACCGGAGCAACGCAGAACCTCAATAAACCCTGAAGAAAAAATTCTCTTAAAAGGTGCAGCCGGCCATAATCTGAAGCAGGTTAATTTGAGCATTCCAATCGGTATCATGACCTGTGTGACGGGCGTATCCGGATCAGGAAAATCTACACTGATCAATCGTACCTTATTACCTCTTGCACTCACTCAACTGAATGGAGCAACGACGCTCACAGCAGAAAAATATGACGAAATTGATGGCTTACAATATCTGGATAAAGTAGTAGACATCGATCAAAGCCCAATTGGACGGACCCCTCGCTCCAACCCAGCAACTTATACAGGTTTATTCACACCTATCCGTGAATTATTTGCACAGACCCCTGAAGCTAGAGCCCGTGGCTATAATGCAGGACGATTCTCCTTTAATGTTAAAGGTGGACGCTGTGAAGCTTGTGAAGGAGATGGCATGATTAAAGTTGCCATGCACTTTTTACCGGATATGTATGTGCCATGTGATGCTTGCCAAGGCAAACGTTATAATCGAGAAACACTGGAAGTGAATTACAAAGGTAAAAATATCTCTGATGTTCTAGCTATGACAGTAGAAGATGCTGCACAATTTTTTGATGCAATTCCAGTCATTCATCGCCGTCTAGAAACCTTAATGGATGTCGGTCTGGGTTATATCCGACTTGGGCAAGCTGCAACTACATTGTCAGGAGGGGAAGCACAGCGAGTAAAACTGGCTCGTGAACTGGCCAAACGCGATACTGGCAAAACCCTGTATGTATTGGATGAACCCACTACAGGACTACATTTTCATGACATCGCCAAACTACTGGATATCCTGCATACCTTACGTGATAAAGGAAATACCATTGTGGTCATTGAACATAATCTGGATGTTATTAAAACAGCAGACTGGATTATTGATTTAGGACCAGAGGGTGGCTCAGGTGGTGGAGAAATTATTGCAGAAGGTACGCCTGAACAAGTTGCTGAAGTATCAGCTTCTCATACAGGACGTTTCTTAAAGCCTATGTTGCAATAAATAATCCAGAATCTACATAGGAAAATTTATATTTTCCTATGTAAACCCTAATTTATTTCATGCAACATTTTGAAACATTTAAATTGCGCACTATTTAAACAAAAAAATTTTTTGTATAGGATTAATATATAGACTAAACCTTAAAAAAAATTATAATGGAGAAGATATGAATATTTTTTATTATTAAATATTATATAGTTATATGTTATTAGTGAAAAATTTATATCATGAAAAATGAACTTGAAAATTAGTCTTATTACTATTAACGTTTTTTAAGATTCATATAGATATTCTTTTAAAATGAGTATGTTAATATACCCATAATTTTACTATGTCATTATCAGGGCGGAATAGTTTGCGGCATGCTCATCATTTAGAGGATCATCCTCTATTCAGTCAACAGTTTATGTCTGCATCAACAGCATTGCAGATCTATTCTTATACATGCCGTAAAACCATTTATATCAATCAAGCTTTTGAGCAGTGGTTAGGTTATTCTCTAAAAGAAATTGAAAAACCTGATTATTTTTTAGAAAAGTTAATCCCACTAGAATTACCTCAAACATCAAATCATCCCTTACATTATATTTTTTATCATCCGCCTCAAATTAATTTTATCGAGTTATCAATACGTAGCAAAGATCAACAGGATTATTCAGCTTATGCTTTTATATTTCTTCTTGAACAACATTTAGTGATCATCTGGCAAAAATTACCCACATTTATTTCCTTACCAATACAACAATTTCAGGAAAATGCTGAAAAAAAACAATTTAATGATGAAGAAAGTTTCCATATCATCAATAACTTAATTAAATTTCAAAAAGTTAATGATCCTTACACAGTAACACATGAGCATCGTGTTGGCCTACTTTGTCAAGCGATTGGTGAAGAACTAGGCTGGGATCAACAAGCATGCCAGCGATTGTATTATTGTGGCCTGGCACACGATATTGGTAAAATTGCGATTCCACCGGAAATTTTGCATACAACTGTTCGATTAAATCATGCTGAAAAAAATCTGATTCGTGGTCATGCCGTAATGACAAATGAAATCCTCAAAGATATTCCGTTTTCTTTTCCATTAGCAGATATTGCATCACAACATCATGAACGCATGGATGGTAGTGGCTATCCTAAAGGCTTAACAGCACAACAAATTCTTCCCGAGTCTAAAATATTAATCGTAGCTGACGTTGTGGAAGCAATGACTTTACCTCGATCTTATCGTAAAGGGTTAGGTCTTGATGCTGCTTTGAAAGAAATTCATCGTGGATGTGGGACAAGTTATGACACTGAAGTTTGTCAGGCAGTTTTTCGTCTATTTGAGCAACATAAATTTGCATTTCCACAATAATAAATTAAATTGGCCTAACTCAATTTATAATAAAATATAATAATAACTGATCAATAAAAGTTTTTAGTCAATCTCAATAGTTATCAGGGTTTAATTACAGGATGCAAAGCAATATAACGATCAAAAGCAGTTAATGCCTGAGATAAAATTTGTTGATCATTCATATTCGTATTCATATTTAGACTTTCATCTGCTTCAATGCCCTTACCTTCAATCATTTGACCATTTGGGGTGTAATAATGTGAAACTGTGAGTTGTAAAGCACCCTGTTTTAAAGGAAATAATTTTTGTACTGCACCTTTACCATAACTGGTTTCACCCAGTACGATTGCCCGCTGATGTTGCTTTAAAGCAGCAGAAAACACCTCGGCAGCAGAAGCAGAAAAACGATTCTGTAAAATAGCCATTGGATAAGTAATGGGATAAGTCCCGGGCAAAGCCTGAAAACGCTGCGCGGGTTCTATACGGCTTTTGGTAGAAACAATCAGCCCTTGTTCCAGAAATACATCGGCCAAATCAACGGCTGCGGATAATAAGCCCCCAGGATTATCACGAATATCAATGAGTAGACCACGGATATTACGCTTTTGATAAGTATTTAACAGCTTTTCAACTTGTTGGGTTGTTTCCTGCTGAAATGCTTTAATTTTTATAATTAGAATATGATTGTCAGTAAAAGTGGCCTGCACATCATAATTCAGTTTTTGATCACGAATAACATCAAAAACCTGTGTTTTATCCTCTATTTTAATCCGAACACTTAATACTGAACCCAATGCACCTGTTAATAAATTTTTTACTGTACGTTGATCCAGCGTCTGTATATTGACTCCATTAATGCGTTCAACTGTTTGACCATCGCGTAAACCCAATCGATAGTTTTCCGTATTACGAGCCACGCCATTGATTTTCCAATTATTTTGGCTAGCATTAAATCTAAGGGAAAACTGCGGCTCAGCCATTTGCCCTTCGGTAAATTCTACCAACTGCTTATAATGCTCTGCATCCAGATAACGGGAATATGGATCAAGTTGCTCTACCAGACCATGCATAGCATTTTCAAAAAGTTCACTATTATCTAGTGGCGCAACATAGTTTTGCTTGATCAACTGAAATGCTTCAATAAAGTTCTGGATCTGTTCAATCGGGACATCTTCAATGGCTGTTTGTGATTCAGAATCATCATCCGCATCCATAATGATATGTTGTTCTGTAGATGTATTGGCTTTGTTTTGTATGGAAGACAAACTCTGAGGTGCAGATATTTCTGCCCGCACCTCAGCCATCAATAAGCTAACGCCAAGTATTACAAATAAACCTAAACGTTGCTTATTCAGCATGATTTTTCCCCAATAAATTAAGCAATGAACAATCGTCTTATTCTGCTTGCAAATGAATAAGATTACGTCCCTGCATTTCCTCAGGTACGGGAATATTCATCAAATGTAGTAAGGTTGGTGCAACATCTGCCAATACCCCACCTTCATCAATCACTGCTGAAGTTGGCCCAACATAAATAAATGGCACCAGTTCAGTAGTATGTTGGGTATGTACCTGACCACTGTCATAATCCTGCATTTGTTCGACGTTACCATGGTCCGCAGTCACAATCATGTGCCCATGCTTTGCCATAACTGCTTCATATACTCGTCCCAAACTACTATCTACCGCCTCTACTGCTTTAACTGCGGCATCAAACACACCTGTATGACCAACCATATCGCCATTGGCGTAGTTTACGACCAACAGATCATATTGACCGGAATAAATGGCTTCAACCAATCGGTCAGTGACTTCATAGGCACTCATTTCCGGTTTTAAATCATAAGTTGCAACATTTGGTGATGGAATAAGAATACGTGTTTCACCATCATATTCATCTTCACGTCCACCACTAAAGAAAAAGGTCACATGCGCATATTTTTCGGTTTCTGCAATCCGTAACTGGGTTTTTCCCAAATTAGACAAGTATTCGCCCAAAGAGTTTTTTAATGCTTCTGGCATATAGGCAACTGGTGCATTGATAGTAGCCTGATAACGGGTCAACATGACAAATTTGGCCAAATTTGGAACAACTTTACGTTCAAAACCGTTAAAATCTTGTTCCACAAACGCTTTCGTCAATTCACGTGCACGGTCGGCACGGAAATTCATGAATACAACGCTGTCACCATCCTGAATTTTAGCAACTTCGCCAATGCGTGTTGCTTTAACAAATTCATCGGTTTCTTGCGCAGCATAAGCTTGTTCCAAACCATCCAATGCATTTTCAGCACTTCGAACAGCCTCACCTTCTGTTAATAACCGATAGGCTTGTTCAACACGATCCCAGCGATTATCACGATCCATGGCAAAATAACGGCCAATCAATGTCGCAATACGACCTTGATCAGGATATTGGGCAAATAATGTATCAAAACGTCTTAAAGTCTGCTCAGCACTTTTGGGTGGTGTATCCCGCCCATCCAGAAAAGCATGTAAATAAACTTTTGCCCCACGCTTCAAAGCTAGCTCGCACATTGCTTCAATATGATCTTCATGCGAATGCACACCGCCTTGTGACAATAATCCGATGATATGTACAACACCACCTGTGGCTTTGGCTTGTTCTACTGCATCAACCAAAACCTTGTGTTGGAAAAATTCACCGGTACGAATATCTTTGGTAATTCTAGTGAAATCCTGATAAAGCACTCGTCCAGCGCCTAAATTCATGTGACCAACTTCAGAATTTCCCATTTGCCCGTCAGGCAAACCGACATCTTCACCAGAACCTGAGATTAAACCATGCGGATGTTTTTGTTGCATTGCTGTAAGATTCGGAGTTTTGGCAGCGAGAAAAGCGTTGTCTTCTATGGCTTCGCGATGTCCAACACCATCCATAATCACCAATACATGGGGAATCTTTTGTGTAGTTGCATCCGTCATTATTGTTAACTCATCTCAGAATGAAAAGTGGGATAATTTTACTCAAAAATTATCCCTAAATCATCTAAATTAACAAGTTATATAAATTAATAACCATTCTCAGCTTTTTCTTTAACGCATCCGATGTAATAAATAAGCACCTATGCCCATCAAAATAACAATTGGAACAAGAACAAACCATGCAGCAGATGGGCTATACACCAAACTGGCATACCCCAGAAAATCCTGTAAATAATAGAAGCCTAGGCCAGTAAATAAGGCAATCACCAAACGAAAACCCATGGACTGTTGCCGTAATGGCCCAAAAATAAATGAGCAAGCAACAATAACCAATGCAATCAAACTAAAGGGTGAAGCGACTTTTTTCCAGAAAGCCAGCTCATATTTTTTTGGAATTTGGCTGTACTCATGCAAATAGCCCATAAAGCTCAGTAACTGACTTGGGGCCAGATCTTCCGGATCCACTGTAACCATGTGGACATATCTAGGTTGCAAAGCCAAAGGTAATCCTTGAATAGCGCTGTCAATTTTTTGCGCACGACCATCGGTAAAAATATCGATTTGAGAAGCATTGGAAAGTTGCCATTGTTTGGCTTGTTCAAACTGGCCATGTGCAGCATTAATCATGGAAACCAAACGATAATTTTGGTCAAAATCCAATACCTGAATATCGTTTAACTGCCCTTTTGAATTGGCATAATCAATGTAAATAAACCGTTGACCTTCACGTGTCCAATATCCTCTTACTTCACCTAATGTTGCAGCATAACCTTGTTTTTGTACTGCTTTAGCCTGCTCGTTGGTATATGGAATAACCCACTGGCTCAATACGAAAGATAAAACGATCAATAGTAATGCGGGACGAATGACCCAACCGACAATACGCCACAAGCTGACACCCACAGATCGCATCACCACCAATTCACTATTTGAGGCCAAAGTCCCCAAACCCAGCACCGCACCCATTAATGCAGAAATAGGCAACAAATCCAGCATTTTATGAGGAGCATCCCAGAAAATATATTGTAAAGCCTGCCATGCATTGTAATGATCGTTCAGTTCACCCAACTCGGCAAGATAGCCAAACAACATTTGTAACAAAGTCAGCAACAATACGGCACCCAGCATGGCAAGCCCTGTCGCCTTCATCACATGATGCGCTAAGATTCGACGAGAAACCATGATTAAGCTTTTCCTTTGGTTAGACGTTGTTTAATTTTTGGTGCAAGATCCTGTTTACGGGATAGGAACCACGCAACGATACTATAGCCAATCAATATCGCAGGATACGCCCACAATCCCAGTTCTCCTTTACTCATTCGAGTTTTGACTGCCATCATGGCCACAATCAAGCTGGCAAAAATCATCACAGCCGGAAATAAACGATAGTAGCGCCCCTGTCGTGGACTGACTTCAGATAAGGGCGATGCCAATAACAATGCAAGTACAATCACAAATGGCCCAAAAATTCGCCAGCCTAATTCACTACTAATTACAGGATTATGATCATGTTTTTGCCATAATTGCAGCATTGTCATGGATTCCAGACGCTGCGCTGCCATATCCTGCTGATCAGATGATTCCAGCCTTAATCGATAAGTTTCAAATTCTGCCTGTAAATACTTTGGTTGCCCAGGGATAAAGCTATAACGGCGACCTTTATACAAATCCACCACATTGGCATGATCATTTTCCGACACGACCCGATGCGCTTCTTGCGCTACAATAATTACGTCGGGTTTACCTGCCTGCTTGGCTTTTTGATAAAAGAAAATATCCTTCAGACTACGACGATCTTCAGATAAATCTCCAGCATAAATTGTATATGGACCACTGGAAATAAACTCTTTAGGTCGTACCAGATCAAAACCGCTGCGTACTGCCTGTGCTGTCGTCAACTGATCAAATTTGTAATTCCCCCACGGCGAAACAAACATCATCAATACAGCTTGCACAATCAAAATTACTAAGGTTAAAGGAATTAATTTTCCGGCAAGTTGCGCCCGACTAATGCCACTGCCGTTTAATACTGCCATTTCATGATCAACATATAATCGACCAAACACCAGCATCAGACCAATAAAAAATCCAAGTGGCAAAATTAGAGTCAAAAACTCAGGCAAACGATAGCCCATAATACTAAACAGAATACCGACATCCAGACGTCCTTGCGCTGCAACACCAAAATATTTGATTAGCCGTCCTCCCATCATGATTAATGTGAGCAATGCAACCACCACTGTCGACGTTGTAACCACTTGCTTGACGAGATAACGGGTAATAATCAAGGATAATGTCCTCAAAAGCCAGATACGAATTGCGATAGTTTACCTGATTGTTAAAAATATAAAACCAGGGTTATTTTGCAGAATACCAATAAAGCGTTATATTTATCTAAAAGCATTTACACTTATATACCAGATATCGAGATCATTTATGAAACTTAACATCACTTCACATGCTTTTGAAAAGCAAAACGGTACTTTTCATGTTTCACTTGTAGATGAAGAACAATTACAACAACAACTGCAAACTTTGGCGATCACACAGCCTGATCAATGGCTTGAACTCAGTCAGTACAAGGCAAAATTTGATGAAACACAGCTATTAATTCAACAAAGCAATCATGCTCCTGCACTATTTCTGGTTGGCTTGGGTAAAGCTCGTGCCATTGCAGGTCACAAACTGATTAAACTTGCACACAGCATTATCAAATCATTACAAAATAAAGCAGAAAAAATTATTCTGGATCTGTCTGCACTTCCACAGCAATTTCATTATCATTTCGCTTTGGCACTCACTCAGGCCAGCTACAGTTTTAACCAATACAAATCCAAAAAAACTGAAACAATACTACAAGAAATCAGTTTCTTTGCCAGTCATTTGAGCACAACACAACTGGCATTTATTGCTGCTATTCATAAAGGGCAAAACTTTACACGTGATTTAGGCAATCAACCCGGCAACATTTGCTTCCCTGAATATTTAGCGGAACAAGCGCTGGTTTTGGCACAAGAATTTCCAGATTTACTTAAAGTAACCATTCTTGATGAAAAAGATATGGCTGAATTGGGCATGAATGCGTTTCTTGCGGTCAGTCAAGGATCAGAGCGTCCGGGCCGGGTCGTCATTCTGGAATATTCTGCTCAGCTCGAACAAAAACCTGTAGTACTTGTGGGCAAGGGTGTTACTTTTGATACAGGGGGTATTTCCATCAAACCTGCTGCTGGCATGGATGAAATGAAATTTGATATGTGTGGTGCAGCAACAGTTTTAGGGGTAATCCGTGCCTTATGTGAAAGTCGCTTAGCCATTAAAGTCGTGGGTGCCTTGGCTTGTGCCGAAAATATGCCTTCAGGAAAAGCCACCCGCCCAGGCGATATTGTTACTACCTTGAGTGGTCAGACCGTAGAAATTCTGAATACTGATGCCGAAGGTCGTCTGGTACTGTGTGATACGCTGACTTACATTCAACGTTATGATCCTGAATTGGTAATTGATATTGCAACATTGACCGGTGCTTGTGTCGTGGCATTGGGACAGGTAGTGAGTGGTTTGTTTTCGGCAGACAATACACTGGCCAATGACCTTATTGAAGCCGGTGAGCAAAGTTTTGATCGGGTATGGCGTTTACCTGTCATGGAAGATTATCAGGAATTACTGGATTCTCCAGTGGCAGATATGGGCAATATTGGTGGACGTTTTGGCGGTGCGATTACAGCAGCTTGTTTCCTACACCGATTTACTCAGGAGTATCGTTGGGCACATCTTGATATTGCAGGTACTGCATGGTTACAAGGTGCACAAAAAGGTGCAACTGGTCGCCCTGTACCATTATTAATGCAATTCCTTGCAAACCGTGTGCAAGATTAATCCTACTTCATGTTCAAAATCAGTTTTTATCTCATTGAAAAAAAACCACTACGGCAAGCAGATCTCGCTTGCCGTTTGTGTCAGCAAATTTATCAGAAACATCGAATCTGGATTTTGTGTGCTGATCAGCAAAACAGCGAAAAATTCGATTTACAACTCTGGAATTCTGCACCTGAGCAATTTATTCCGCATGGAATTGATCAGCAATTTGCACCCATTTGCATATCAACCCAATTACCCAATCCAGCCTTTGATGTATGTATGAATTTTTCAGGTTCGCCATTAAATGTAACAGAATTGTCGCATACAGCGCTTCATATTATCGAGATCATCGGTGATAATGAGCAAGACAAACAATCTGCACGAGAAAATTATAAATATTATCGTGAGTTAGGCTATACACCTACCGTGCATAAACTGTAATTTGGGGCAACATCAAGGAGTTCAATTGTGGCGCTTAACATTGGCGACAATTTTAAACAGCGTTGGTTAGCAACGCCGGAAGCCATTCGTCATAGCTATTGTGATGAATTACGTCATATTTGCGCCTTATTGGAACCGGAAACCCAATTACAAAAATGGCAATATCAAGAAGCGGTATTGCAACAACGTCAACGGCAAATTACCGAACAAGCCTATCAACAACTGAAAAAACAAATTCTGGCTGAACAGGCGCGTCTTGCAGAAGAACGTAAACGGCAACGTCAGGCAGAACTTGAACAAATACTGGCAGAAAAACGTGCCGAACAGCAAGCTGAGTTACTCAAACTTGAACAACAAGAACAACTTAAGCTCAAAGAACAGGATGCTTATCTCAAGCAACTGGCACAGGAATTACAACAGCAGTCTTTAGCCATCAATCAACAACCTATTGCAAAATTTGATGTCAATCAGGTCAAACAATTTAATGTTGTATCAGAACAAAGTACTGGAAAATATTTAGCTACAACAATCCATGATTGTAACAATAGTCAGATTGCAACAGCAATTGCAGCAACAGATCTATCACCATCCACAAGTAGCCTAAATGACGACCTGAAAATCCGCCTTGAACTTGAAGCAGAATATTACATCGAGCAGACATTACTACACTTACGGGAGAAATTACAGGCTGCTGCACGTGAAGAAATTGAAATCATTTTGGCCACCCAACAAAATCAATAGATATTACGATTTTTCATCATCTGATGGCTTTTTGGGCTGGTGTTTAATATATTGAAGTGCGACTAAACGTGACACAATTAATGCTAGGTACATAACACCACAAAACATCTGCAATGCTACCAATACTCGTGCGATATCGTTTTCCGGATAGATTTCACTCAATCCTGTACCGGATTGCACACTAAAACTTAGAAAAATTAGACTGAGCCAGGAACGTGAATTTTCATCTTGTAAAGTGAAACTATGGATATCCCAAGCCTGACAGGCACTATATAAGAAAGCAAAACCCCAGACGATCAGGGTAAATACACTTGCAGCGGCAAATAACTCATCCCGAGTAAGATAGCGATCTGCAAACATATATAGAGTTAAACGATAAGCTGCCACAAAATACGCTGTGGCCTCAAATAAATTTGCAGCAATCACCAAAGTAGAATTGCCATATCCCAGAAAGACAATAATAGACAAACATAATGCAGGCAAGACACACATGAGTCCGACAATAGTTGAGGCAACTGTAATTCGAATAATATTTGCCACAAGTAGTAAGGCGATGGCACTAAAAATCCAGGCAACAGCACTACTGGCTTGATTATGATTAATAAATGGCACAATGACCAACATTAATAACTGAATCAGCAGCAACCATGCTGAAGGCAATAATTTAAAATGATGCCAGAATTCCTGAAAAAATCGCATCATCACCTCACTAAAAATTATTTTTATATTTTATACAACAGTACTAGGGATAAAGTTGTAAATTTTGCAAGGTTCTTACCAGAAGTTGTTGACGAATTGCTGGTGCTGTATCTTTTTGCATTAAAATATTCAATGAAAATGCTTTAATCTGACCATCTGGTTGTTGTACCCAACCTGTAAACCAGCCAACCATCGGTGTAACATCCATTCCCCAGCCACTCTTGGCATACAATTTATACCCCTGTTTTTCCTCAATCAGCACCATATTTTTAACCTGTTGCTGTACAGTTTTGGAAAATGCCAGTTGCTCATTTGCCAATTGATAAGCAAACTTTGCCTCCTGTTCAGGCGTAATTTTTAATGGTCCAACTAACCAAAAATTATCTACGGTTGAACCAATATTCTGATTGCCATAACCCACCCGTTTGATTTCACTTTGCATTAACTCTAAACCAATACGTCTGGCAAGTTGCTGATATACCGGTACAGCAGATGCCTGCATCGCCTGCGCTAGTGTCATATCTTTTTCCCATGCAGGAAACGGCTGTTTTTTACCATCCCATTTAAAAGTTTCTGTGCTGGTTACCTTACCATGCTGTAGTGCAATCAAAGCATTTAGCATTTTAAAGGTTGATGCAGGAATAAAATATTGTTTGGCTCGCTCAAGATCACTACCATAATTTTGATAATGGTGACCATCATAAATCGTCACAACACCTTGCACTTTTGCTTGTTGAAAATCAGCCAAAATTGTCTGAGTCTGTTGTTGGGTAACAACAGATTGTTGGCTGGATAAAGAACTTTGACACCCTGAAAATACTAAGCTGCCTAAAATCCCCAAGATCATCATATATTTCATGTATATCTCCTTTTAAAGCAGCGCAAGATTATCATCATCCTTCCCTGTATTATGTAAAGTTTATTAGCAATCTACACCCCCCAATTTTATAGAAATAATTTTTTTAAGTTGAGAAAGACTTGCTCGTTATAGCCCATGACCTGACTGCTGACAATTAACCCTTCTCCTACGGTAAATATTTGATCAAGATAAGGTTGCTCAATTTGATGAGATGCCAAAATTTGTTCGATATTCTTTTTATGCTGCTGTGCAATTTGATGTGGTGCGCTGTTCACATGACTATATTCAGCACAAGCATTAATAAAATTACAGCCATAAAAATCTGCTTGTTGAACCCAGTCTTGTAAAAAATCCAAATACCGTAACATTGCTGCATGACCGTTATGATTTTGCATAAATTCACTTAATTTTTGCAAGAAAACTTGATTCCGATATTGCAATACTTCAATGATTAATTGTTCTTTACTCGAAAAATAACGATATAAAGTTTTTTTAGTGATGTTGAGTTGCTGACGTATTTCTTCCACACCTGTCGCATGAAAACCATTTTGATTAAAAAGTTGCCAAGCTTGTGGAAGATATTGCCTTTTTTTATCCATAAATTTCTCGCTTAAAAAATAAACCCCGTACAAGAATGCCCATCTCATCATGTTTAGATTGAGAGAAGAAATTCAGCAACTTTGGTCAAAATTCCAATCAGCACTTGACCAAAGTATACCGATCGGTATACTCAAAGTTACACCAATTATTGAGCATGAATCTCATGCAATTTCGTTCAAGTGCTGCCCCTGCCCGGCCAAAATGGCAGTTTATCATGACAACATTTATTGGAAGTTTTTTATGTATTTCCTGCTTGGAATGGTTAACGCTAATGCAACATCAGTTATGGATTATGGCCCCTTTTGGAGCAACCTGTGTATTGGCATTTGCATTACCTGAGTCGCCTTTGGCACAACCACGTCACATTATTGGCGGACATTTCATCACTGCATTTATTGCCTTAATGGTCTTGCAATTTTTTGGCAATGGTTTATGGCAAATTGCATTTGCTGTTGCTACCGGAATTATTGCCATGCAAATATTACGTGTTACTCATCCTCCTGCTGGTGCAAATCCATTGGTCATATTAATGACGAATACACCTTGGTCATTCTTAATTCAGCCAGTTTTGGCAGGAAGCATTTGTATTGTTTTAATTGCATGGATTTCTCATTGCTTTATCAGTAAGAGAACATATCCGGTTTATTGGTGGTGAGATTTAAAAATTGACCAAAGCGATCAGCTTTGGTCATAATATAGGAAGATTTTAGCGTCCAGCTTCCAACACATCAAATAAAGTATCAGCAATAGATGTACCAAATTGTGCATCAATTTCACGTACGCAAGTTGGACTAGTCACATTAATTTCTGTGACATAATCACCAATCACATCCAAGCCAACAAAAATCAGTCCTTTTTCTCGCAGAAATGGTGCAATTCTTCTAGCAATTTTTAAATCATTTTCTGTGAGTGGTCTTGCTTCTCCACGACCACCCGCAGCCAGATTACCCCGAGTTTCTCCATTTTGAGGAATACGTGCCAGACAATAAGGAATTGGTTCACCATTAACCATCAGGATTCGTTTATCTCCATCTACAATTTCCGGAATATAGCGTTGTGCCATGATCGGTTGCTGACCATTTTGAGTTAAAATCTCGAGCGTTGATCCAATATTGACGCCATTTGCGCTCAAACGAAAAATCCCCATTCCCCCCATACCATCCAACGGTTTCACAATCACATCCTGATGCTGGGTGATAAATTCACGAATTAAACTGTCCTGTGAACTGACCAATGTTGGTACTTGTAATTCAGGAAATTGTGTTGCAAACAATTTTTCATTGCAATCACGTAATGATCGAGGATTGTTGATAATCCATGCACCTTCTCGTTCAGCCTGTTCCAAAATATAAGTCGTGTAAACAAAATTCATGTCAAATGGTGGATCTTTGCGCATCAATACCACATCATAAGCGGCAATGGATTCTTTGTTCTTTTCGCCTAACTGATAGTAATTTTTATTATTTTCAAACACCTGTAATGACGCAATTAATCCAAATGCTTTACCTTGATCGATATATAAATCCTGTTGCTGAACATAACCTAGCTCGTGTCCCCGACGACTGGCTGCCCATAACATGGCCATTGTCGTGTCTTTTTTTAGATTCACATTTTCAATCGGATCCATGACTACTAATACACGCATGATTTTTAACTCATTTATTTTCAATATTTGCAGTATAACCAAGAAAAGTTAGATTATCTAAGCGATTTGGAATATGCATATATGGCTTTTTGCAAAAATGCTGAATGACAAGATAATTTGTCATTCTATCGTATCGGGCCTGATGATTTTTGGAAAAGATATAAGCAGAATTGCGCTTCGACGCTAAATTGTGCCTGCTGTTCCAGTACTGTACGCAGCTCAGCTTTGGCTTTCCATGCATAAGGAGTCATGGCAATCAAGTCCTGAAGTTGCTGCTGATTGAGTTGTAACTGATCACAAATCAGAAATTGTTCAAGAAGCTGAAATTCAGGGGCAAGTTGTTGCACAAATTTTTCAGGTTCATGTGGTTTAACCTCATCAAACAATGCGTGACGCATTGCAAGCAAATGCTGTGGTGCAGGGGTTGCCACCAATAGATATCCTTGAGGTTGTAACACTCTTAACATTTCTGCTTTGGGTAGTGGACTAAAAAAGCTACTACACAACTGTAAACTCTGATCTTGTACTGGCAAGATAGCACCTGTGCCAACGACCCATGTAACTTGTCGCTGCCGATCTTGTTTTGCAGCAATTTGTACTGCACTTTTGGCAATATCAACTGCGATCAAATGTGGAATTTGCTGTGCGATTGCTTGTGTGTAATAACCTTCGCCACAACCGATGTCAATAGCGGACAAAAGATCTAATGGTTGAATCACATCTACAATTTTTTGCTGAAGTTTTTGATAAAAGCCTGCACTCAAGAAACGGCGGCGTGCAGCAACTGCTTCAGGCGTATCCCCTGGTGTTTTACTATGTTTATGTTGTACTACATGCAGATTAACATAACCCTGTTTGGCTTGATCATAGCTATGCTGATGAATACAACGCCATGTTTTCTCTTGTAAAATCAATTGCTCTCTACAGACAGGACACATTAAATTCATAAGGATTATCCATTTTTTTGCAGAAATGCTTGTGCCTTCAAACCAACGAAACGCCGTCCCGGATTATTACCCTGAATCCATTCTTCAGCAGTGAATAAATCAAATAAACCAACCTTAACTAATGTTGGAATTGCAGTGCTAAGCTCAGTTTCTACGGCTCCACGTTCACCCTTATTATATCGTTGTATGTTATACAACATTGTCGCAACTGTACCCGTTTGAACCTGACTTCCATCCTTAAGTTTAACCTGAGGTAAAGTTTGATCATCTTGTACAATTTTGCTGTTAATCATGGCAAGTGCATCAGAACCATCAATTTTTGACATCTTAATCTCCCGCAAAATATAAAAGCCAGCATGATCGCTGGCTTTCAAGGACATAAACCATTAACGTAATTTTAGCGTCATCAAACCTAAAACAACCAACATGATGGTAATAATCCAAAAACGGATCACCACCTGAGTTTCTTTCCAGCCTTGTTTTTCATAATGATGATGCAAAGGTGCCATTAAGAATACTCGTTTATTACGCATACGCAATGAGCCGATTTGTAGAAATACTGAAATAGCTTCCATCACAAATACGCCACCCATAATTGCAAAAACGATTTCCTGACGAACCATAACTGCAATTGTTCCCAGCATTGCACCTAATGCTAATGCGCCAACATCGCCCATAAACACTTGTGCCGGGTGAGCATTAAACCATAGAAATGCCAGCCCTGCGCCAATCATGGCAGAACAAATCACCACCAATTCTGAGGTATAACGCACATAAGGAATATGTAAATAATTGGCAAAACGAATATCACCTGACAAATAGGCAAACACACCCAAACCGGCAGCAACCAGCACAATCGGCATAATCGCCAGTCCATCCAGACCATCGGTTAAGTTAACTGCATTAGATGCGCCATTAATCACCAAATAAGTGAATACAATAAAGGCAATACCCAATGGAATCGCAGAAAATGGAATGCTAAGGTTTTTAAAGAATGGAATCAGTAGATCCAGCATATTGGCAGTATACACAGGATTATTCTGCTGTATGGCAATGATATATAATGCAATCCCGGCACCTAATGAAGCAATTGATGTCCAGAAGAACTTTTTACGTGCAGGTAATCCAGCATTATCTTTATAACGGATTTTGATCCAATCATCTGCCCAGCCAACTGCACCAAAGATCACCATTACACCCAGAACAATCCAGACATAAGGGTTACTTAAATCGGCCCAAAGTAAGGTACTGATCCCAATTGACATTAGTACCAAAACACCGCCCATTGTCGGTGTTCCCATTTTTGCCGCATGATTTTCTGGCGCATAGCTACTGACAGCCTGACCATATTTCAACGCGCGTAACTTGCGAATCATGACTGGCCCGAGCAGCAATCCAATTCCCAAAGCAGTCAAAACACTGAGTAAGGCACGCAGGCTTAGATAACGAACCACCTGAAATGAACTATGATAGCCAGCAAGGTGTTCAAACAGCCATAACAGCATTTAAAGTTTCTCCATCAATGCCGCCAATAAATTTTCGGTATGGGTATAACGAGACCCTTTGAACAAAAATGTTATTGGCTGGGGTTGATGCTTATTAACAAGGGCAAGCAAGGCGTCCAGTGCGTCTTGTTGATTTGCATAAGCGGTACATTTATTAGAATTTGCGCCATGCGCAACAGCAGGCGCATATTCACCTACTGCAATCAGATAATCAAGCGGTTTTTGTAGTAGATCATGACCAAGGGCATAATGTTCGGCTCCAACGGCATCACCTAGTTCGCCAATATCGCCCATTACCATGACTTTAATTCCAACCTGCTGACATAACACATCTGCCGCTGCACGCATGGAATTAGGATTGGCATTGTAAGTGTCATCAATCAATAGATATTGATGTTTATTCAAGAAATTTAAACGACCCTGAGCACCTTTCGCCTGTGCCAAACCTTCAGCAATGTCTGTTAATGTCACATGAAGTGCCAGCGCAAAACTTGCTGCAGCTTCAGCATTATGCACATTATGTTCGCCGGCAAAGGGTAAGTGAATATGAATTACACCTTGTGGTGTAACCAGGTCAAATTCTGAGGATTGAGCATACAATTCAACATTTTTTGCATATACATCACCCAGCTCTCCAAAACCAAGCTGAGAAACATGCTGTGCCGCTTGACGAATTTGAGTCACAAAATCATCTTCAACGGGAATAATTGCCGTACCACCTAATTTAATATGGGCATAGATTTCTGATTTTGCGTTACAGATCCCCTGACGACCACCAAACTCTCCCAGATGAGCTGTGCCAATATTAATAATTCCAGCAACATCAGGCTGAACCAATCCAGAGGTATAATCAATCTCTCCCTGATGACTGGCACCCAGTTCCATCACAGCATAACGATGATCCTGCCTCAATTCCAGCAGCATCATTGGTACACCCAGATCATTATTCAAATTACCACGGGTAACCAGTGTTTCCCCCAAACGAGAAAAAATACTCCCCAACATCTCTTTGGTCGTAGTTTTACCACTGCTGCCAGTTAATGCAATCACTTGAAGCGATGAACATTGCTGCCTACGATAGGTACCTAAATGTCCTAATGCAAGACGAGTATCAGCAACAATAAGTTGCGGCAAATCTAATCCATCAATTGCACGTTGCACAATAACACAACTGGCACCTTGTTCAGCCACTTGACGAACAAAATCATGCGCATCAAAGCGTTCACCTTTGAGTGCTAAAAATGCATCACCTACTTTTGCCTGTCTGGAATCTGTCAATATACGTTGAATTTGTAACGCTTCATGAGCAACGGAGGATTTTCCCCCAGTTAAAGCAGCATTATCAGGCATCAACCAATAACCCTGTGTTGCTTGCTGTAATTGTGTGCTGGACCAAGGGTCTAAACGCCCTGTACTGGTGGTGGAAGTATGCATGATTATCCTTTTTTTGGCGGTAATTAGGCAAGATAGGCTTGATCAGGTTGGTGATGTTGTCCGTTCAATGCAGCCTGAACTTCAATCACATCATCAAACCAATGTCGGACACCATCAATTTCCTGATAATTTTCATGTCCTTTACCAGCAATGACCACAATATCACCTGCTTTTGCCTGTGTCACAGCAGCTTTTATGGCTTCCCTCCGATCATGAATTTCCTGAACCTGATGCCCAGCAAAATCTAGCCCGGTTTTCATGTCGGCAAAAATTTGTTCAGGATTTTCGCTACGAGGATTATCGGAAGTTAAAATAATGTGATCTGCCGTAGTGAGTGCTGCTTGTGTCATTTGTGGCCGTTTACCCCGATCACGATCACCACCACAACCAAATACAGCCCAAAGCTCTGCTTCAACATGATGCCGTAAACCTTGTAATACTTGCTGTAAGGCATCTGGCGTATGGGCATAATCCACAATAAATAAACGATTTTGATCGGTAATGGTTTGCATGCGTCCAGGTGCGCCATGTAATTGAGGAATCAATGGCGCAATAGCATTTAAGGCAAAGCCGAGTTTTTCCACGCTAATTATGGCTGCCAATAAATTTTCAACGTTAAAGCGTCCCAATAGTGGACTATGAATTGAATATTCACCTGTAGGTGTATGTAATCTGAATTGTGCACCCTGCAAACTAAAATTCAATGCAGAAATTACATATTCCGCATGCATATTTTCTATACTATAACGCCATATTTTCGGCTGTGAAGGATTATGCTGTGCATGTTCAATCATTAATGCGGCATGTGCATCATCAACATTAATCACGACATGTTTTAAACTGGTAAAATCAAATAATCTGGCTTTGGCTTTGGCATAATTATCGAGGGTTTTATGATAATCCAGATGATCACGGCTTAAATTTGTATATGCTGCGACTTCAATATCAGTTCCGGCAATACGTCCTTGATCAATGCCATGTGAGCTGGCTTCTAACGATAAAAATTTTGCCCCTTGTTGGCTAAATTGATAATGCATTTGTTGAAACTGTAAGGCATCCAATGTGGTGTGTGTAGATGCCTCAAGATTTGGCAAAATACCATTTCCTGTTGTGCCCATCACTGCCGTCGGCTGTTGTAGCAAAGTCAATATTTCTGCAATTAAACGGGAAACCGTAGTTTTACCATTCGTACCTGTGACCGCAACTGTACGTGCTAAGATTTGTGGTGACTGAGCCTGTAAAAACCGTTGCTGAAGCGCGCCTAAAATAGGTCGTAAATTTGCCACATATAAAATATTATCCTTGGTATTCAGTGCATCTTCTATTTCAGTCAATACACCAATTGCTCCAAGTTGCAAAGCCTGTTGCATATAAACTTGTGTTTTTTCTAAATCGTTATTAATGCCTTGTAAGGCTATAAAAATTTGTCCAGGCTGCACTTTTCGACTATCCAGACAAAACCCTTTAAATTCTGTATTCTTCCAACCAACAACCAGCGATTGATCAGGCCATATTTGAGCGAGTGTCGTCATTCGTTATGATGCCCCTTTTGGTGTTTCTAATGGACGATCCAATGGTACGTTCAATAAGCGTAAAGATTCTTGCATAATTCTTGCAAATACAGGTGCTGCAACCAGACCACCATAATATTTACCCTGTGGATTTTCTACCACGACAATCATGGCTATTCTCGGATTGCTGATGGGTGCAACACCAGCAAATAAAGCCCGATATTCACTTTGAGAATATCCCTTACCATCAGGACGTAATTTATGCGCCGTACCGGTTTTACCGCCGACCCGATAACCCGGAATAACAGCTTCTTTTGCGGTACCACCCGGTTGTGTCACAGCTTCAAGCATGTGTAACACGCTATCTGCAATCTGTACCGGCACCATTTGCTGCCCTTTCTCAGGTTCTGTACGTTTAAATAAAGTTAAAGGAATTTCAACACCATGATTGGCAATCATGGCATAGCCTTGTGCCAATTGCAGCACTGTGGCATTTAAACCATAACCATACGACATGGTAGCAACTTCCGAAATATTCCAGCGTTTTTGTGACAGAATTAAACCTGCACTTTCACCCGGAAAACCTACAGCCGAACGTTTACCAAAACCGATTTTTTTATAAAATGTTGGTAAAGTAGCGTATGGCATGGACAATGCAATTTTAGACGCACCAATATTCGAAGATTTAATAAGTACGCCACCAACTGTCAGTGTCCCATAATTATGGGTATCTCGAATAGTATGATTACCAAGACGCATACTACCCGGGCTGGTATTGATTAATGTTTCCGGAGTAAATTTACCGCTTTCTAATCCCATAAGTATGGTAAACGGTTTCATGGTTGAGCCGGGTTCAAAGGAATCAATTGCACCACGATTACGCATGGCATCCTTATTTTTTAAACCATTTGGATCATTCGGATTATAAGATGGCCAGCTATTCATGGCGAGAATTTCACCGGTTTTAACATCTACGGCTATTGCAGTTGCCGAACGAGCATTATTAGCAACACCCGCAGCAGTTAATTCGCGATACATAATATACTGTAGTCGGGAATCGATACTCAGTGTAACATTTTCACCCGGTTTGCCCTGTTTTAATACTTCTTCAACCTTTAAACGATTACCACGACGATCACGCAGAATTTTTTGCTGACCCGCTTCCCCAGCCAAACGCTTGTTTAGCTGCATTTCCAGACCTTCGACACCATCACCATTGCTATTGGTAATCCCAATAATTTGGGCATTTGGCTGAGGTTGTGGATAAAACCGTTTGTAAGTTTTTTCGGTATATACCCCCTGAAAATTTTTCGCCATAATGTCATCAGCAATTGGCGGTGGTACTTGTTTTTTCAAAGGAAAGTAACGCGAATTGGCACGTTTTTGCACTTCTTGCTGGAGATAAGCCGGACTAAGACCAACTTCTTTCGCCAGTGCATTCAAATCCAGATTTTTTGTGGTTAAATCACGTTTGAGCTTGAGGTTGTCTGGATCAGTTTTAAGTTTGGCAAGTGCGCTTTCATGTCGTGCCTTGGCTTCCAGATAATCTGTAGGATCAATCACCACTGTCATCATTGGCGTGCTAATCGCCAAAGGTATGCCGTTACGATCGCTAATCACACCACGCATGGCAGGCACATCTTCTAACACCGTCATATTTCGGTCAGCACGTTGCTGTAAAAAATCACTGTCCAGTATCTGAATATAAAAAGCACGGCCAACAAGCAATAAGAAAGCCAATGCAACCAATGTCCATAATACCCGATAACGCCATAAATCCTGAGCAAGCGTGGGTTTTGCACTAACGGCTTTTTTACGTTGTTTCGTTTCTTTTTTCTGCGCAACCATTGCTGTGCCTTAAACCTTACCAATTATTTAATAGAAACCACAACTGTTTGTGATGCCGGTGGAGAATACATTCGCAGTTGAGTGACTGCACGTGTACCAATCTGTGCAGTGGCGCCAAACGTTTGCTGTTCAATCAATAAACGTCCCCATTCAGCATTTAGGTCATCTCGCTCCTTGGCGAGTTGGTTATAGATTCGGTAATCATGGCGATAATTAAACACCTGATTAACCACCATAAAAGCACTCCCCATAATCACAAGAATCATCACGACAATGACTGCAACCTGTTTTAACCAGTATTTTTCACGCAGCATTGTTTTTTTCACCATGACATCATGCTCCCAAACGTTCTGCCACACGCAACCATGCACTACGTGATCGTGGGTTTTGTTTGACTTCTACATCAGAAGGCGCAATACGGGCAATTTTTTTCAGTGTACGATTATCGATATGCTGTGGCATTCCCCAGTCCTGTTCCGGTAGGGTTGAAGATTTTTGAATAAATTGCTTAATTAAACGGTCTTCAAGTGAATGAAAGCTAATTACTGCCAGACGTCCATTTGGTTTCAGCATTTCTACGGCCTGAGGCAAGAAGTTTTCCACATCATCAAGTTCTTTATTAATCGCAATACGAATGGCCTGAAACGTGCGAGTTGCTGGATGTTTATGTTTTTCCCATTTTGGATGAGCAACTTTTACAATTTCCGCAAGCTGCGCTGTTGTCTCGATCAACCCAGCCTGTTTAATCGCTCTGGCAATTCTGCGACTATAGCGTTCTTCCCCATATTTAAAAATCACATTGGCCAGATCAGTTTCATCCATCGACAACAACCATTGTGCTGCCGTCTGCCCCTGTGAATTGTCCATACGCATGTCAAGCGGACCATCATGCATAAAGCTAAAACCACGCTCGGCCTGATCCAGTTGTGGAGATGAAACGCCCAAATCCGCCATAATGCCATCCACAACTGGAATATCATGCTGTTGTAATTGTTGCTTTAATTCAGCAAAACTGGCATGAATAATCTGAAAACGTGCATCTTCCTGTGCTAATTGTTGCGCAGTCGCAAGTGCCTGTGGATCCTTATCAAACGCAATCACCCGAGCCTGTTCATCTAGACGGGAAAGTAATTCACGTGTGTGCCCACCCCGTCCAAAGGTAGCATCGATAAAAATTCCTGTTTGACGCTCAGCCAGTACAGCATTTACAGTTTCATTTAATAGAACAGAAATATGCGACATCTAAAATCAACAATATGGTTAAATAACTCAAGATTAAGCTGATCATTATTCAATGATTAGCCCCAATGACCAAGCGACTTTTTGTATATAATTTTAAATCTATACTTTTCGTCAAAATATATTATACGCTGAATAAAGGCTTAAAATCATGATAGTTGTTTTGCATTAACTGATTTTTGGCGGGAATTGCCGATCTACTATACAATGCTTTTTTAACCGCTCTGCCAAAAACTCAATAAATAGACGAACCCGTTTTGGCAAATGTTCTTGTTGATAATAAACTGCATGAATTTGCTGATAATATGATATATTTTGATCTTTAAGTATTTCGACCAATTTACCTTCCTGAATGTCTTTTTCTACTAAAAACTGTGATAAACAGGCAATTCCATTTCCTAATAATGCCAGTTGCCGAATAGTTTCACCATTGGATGCTTTAATTTTAGGTTGAACCGTGAGGAATTGATCGTCCATTTTTAACGGCCAAATATTATTAGTATTCGGCATTTTACTTAAACCAATTAATTGATGTTGCACTAAATCCTGTACTGTTTCCGGATAACCAGCCCGTGCCAGATATTCCGGACTGGCCACAATATATAATCGACTTTGACACAATAATTTTGCATGTAGGCTTGAATCATTCAACTGTCCGAAACGAATTGCCACATCGGTTTTTTGTTCGAGTAAATCAATGATCTGATCATTACTATTTAATTCAATTTCGATACAGGGATAACGCTGCATAAACTCCTGTATCAACGGTGCAATAACATGCAATACAAAAGGTGTAGCCGAATCAATCCGGATCAACCCCGAAATTTCATGATCAAAGCGCAATAAAGCATCTTCTGCTTCGCCAAGGTCATTCAGAATTTTTCGTGCCTTATCCAGAAACAACTGCCCTTCCTGCGTCAATTTTAATTTTCTTGTGGTACGTTCAAGTAAAGTTACATTAAGTTTTGATTCCAGACGCTGCAATGCCCGACTTAATCCAGATGTAGTCTGATTCAATTGTTGTGCAGCATAGACAATAGAACCTGCATCAACAATAGTGACAAAGGCAAGTAATTCTTCAATTGAGGATTTCATTTGATCACCACATTCTATTGTTGATTTTTAGTCAATAATATTTTGCTAAACATACTGTTTTTTTGCAACAAAAATCCAAGCAAAATATCCATCAAAATCAGACTGAATATGTTATTCAGTCTAATATCAGAGATTAAACCGAGGTCAAGTAAGATGAGCATTCCAAAATTTGGTGTTGGTACCTTTCGATTAAAAGACCAAGTGGTGATTGACTCAGTCAAAACCGCACTTGAGGTCGGTTATCGTGCCATTGATACTGCACAGATTTATGAAAATGAAGCAGAAGTTGGACAGGCGATTGCCGAAAGTGGTGTCGCACGACAAGATTTGTTTATCACCACAAAAATCTGGACAGACAATTATTCCCGTGAAAAATTAATTCCCAGCTTAAAAGAAAGTCTGCAAAAATTAAGAACAGATGCCGTCAATCTTACCTTAATTCACTGGCCCGCACCGGCACAAGGTTTTGACATTGCCGAGATTGTGACAAATCTTTATGAAGCCCAACAACAAGGTTTAACACAATATATTGGTGTGTCAAACTTTAATATTGCCGAAGTACAACTAGCAATTGATGCTGTCGGCAAAGACAATATTATCACCAATCAGATTGAGCTTAGTCCCTATCTGCAAAATGAAAAAGTGGCAAACTTCCTCATCAGTCAAAATATTGATGTCACGTCCTATATGACATTGGCTTATGGCAAAGTCCTGAATGATCCTGTATTACAAGAGATTGCCCACCAACATCAAGCCAATACAGCACAAATTGCTTTGGCATGGGCTCTACAAAAAGGTTATGCGGTCATTCCATCTTCAACCAAACGGCAACATCTGATCAGTAATTTACAGTCACAGGACATCCAATTAAGTGCAGATGACATACAACGCATTACTGCACTTGAACGTAATGGTCGAGAAGTCTATCCGGCACAATTAGCACCGCTATGGGATTAAGGTTTTAGCCATGAAACTTAATTTTCCCTTACTTGCACTGGCAATTGGTGCATTTGCTATCGGGACTACCGAATTTTCACCGATGGGTTTCCTCCCACAAATTGCACAAGGTATGCAGATTTCCATTCCGCAAGCCGGTATGCTTATCACTGCCTATGCGCTGGGCGTGATGATTGGTGCGCCACTCATGACCTTATGGTTTAGTCGTTTTCCACAACGTAAAGCCTTAATGTTATTAATGGTACTCTTTACTGTTGGCAATTTATTGGCTGCCATTGCGCCCAATTACCTGAGTTTGATGGCTGCACGAGTGATCACCAGTTTAAATCACGGTGCTTTTTTTGGTATTGGTTCGGTCGTGGCTGCCAGTCTTGTTCCCAAGGACAAACAAGCCAGTGCCGTCGCTGCCATGTTTATGGGTTTAACCATTGCCAATATTGGCGGTGTGCCACTGGCAACGTGGTTTGGACAAAATATTGGCTGGCGTGAGGCATTTGCAACCATTGCCATTCTCGGTATGCTGACCATTTTGTCCTTATGGAAAGCCTTACCACAAGGTCAGGCTGGTCATCCGCCCAATGTTAAGCAAGAACTTAAAGTTTTGACACGTGGACCGGTTATTTTGGCATTACTCACTACCGTAATGAGTGCCGGTGCAATGTTTACCCTATATACCTATATTGCACCAAGTTTGAAGTATTTCAGCAATGCCACGCCACAACTGGTCACTGTCATGCTGATTTTAATTGGTATTGGCTTTTCCATCGGTAATCATCTGGGTGGTAAATTTGCCGACCGCTCAATTGATAAAACCCTGATCGGCTTTTTAGTCTTACTGATATTGATGATGGTACTTTTCCCATTTTTGGCCAAAACAGCGATCGGTGCAGGCATTGCATTGGTGATTTGGGGTGCCGCTGCCTTTGCAGTAGTCCCGCCATTACAGATGCGGGTGATGTCGGTTGCTCATGAAGCACCGGGATTAGCATCTTCCGTCAACATTGGTGCATTTAATCTGGGTAATGCCATTGGTGCAGCAGCCGGAGCAGCCGTATTAAGTCTGGGCTGGAATTATATAGCAGTTTCCTTTGCAGGTGCAGTACTGGCCGGATTAGGGCTAGTGCTGGTTTATCTTCAAACTTATTTATACAAGAAATCTGCATCACCTATATGACCAAGCACATACTCAATAGAGCTATTGTTATGTTACTTGGTCTATTGAGTATTTTATATTCGTGATAAAGCCTTTTGAATTAGCGTAATGCATGTTTGTAAATCATCTTCGTATAACGCATGTCCTGCATAAGGAATATTGGCAATATCGGCTTTCGGTAAAACTTTACTTAACGCTGTCAATTCTTCCAATGATAATAAGTGATCCTGATCTCCCCGCATTGCCAATACAGGGCATTTGATCAGGTTTAGCATACGATTGGGATAGCCTGTTTCTGACTGATCTGTCCAAAGATGATTCACAACACGGTAAACTAACTTATCAAAATTTGGTTCAGCATTGATCTGTTGATAATAAGTGACAGATTCGGGAAACATCGTCAGCCATTGCTTGGCTGTCAAGCTTTTCAAGATATTCAAAGATTGTGCTTCTAATTGCCATTGGGCGCCAATCGTAATGATTTGCTGAACCTGATCAGAATGTTGTGCAGCAAGGCGATATGCAACAATGCCACCATCACTAAAACCAATAATCGTATATTGATGAATATTGAGTTTCGCCAAAATATACTCAACATCGGCCTGATGTTGTGCATAACTAAACGAGTAATCATCTTGATATGTTGAACGCCCATGACCTGCAAAATCAATTCCAACAATATGAAAATCCGCACTTAGACTGTTTACAATCGGGTTTAAATCTACGATATTGCCTAGCCCACCATGTAAAAACACGATAGTTCGTTTATCAGATGAACTATGTTGCTCGACATAGAAATTTGCAGACTCTGTTTGAATGAATTTTCCTGATTGATGATCAAATTGATACATATATCCTCCTACAATTTGGTTGATGATAAGCTAAATCTACGCAAGTTTTCCTGTTCATAAGGGACATCTTCGGCCGGATAGCGTAAATTTTCAATACCATACACTTTGGCAATCTGCCAGAGAATACTTTCACCAGCAGGTAAAATATTGAGTTGAATTTTATAGATTGGATCCTGATAGGCCGTATCACTATCAATAAATTGCCAGCCGTGTTGCCGAAATGCTGTGATGACATCACCTAACCATGCAGCGTTAATCGCACGAACATGCAGAAGCAAAACATGTTTGGGTGAACGTTGCAAAGTTTTTAATGCCAAATCATCATAATAACTCGCACGATCCAGTAAATGGTTAATATAAGCCTGTTTTAATTTTTCTAAACGAGCTTGATCCTGCTCTTTCTGATATTTAACAAAAAGTTGATTGTAATACCAGTCACTGGCATCAATACTGACTGCACCTGATTGATAATGATGCTGGTCTAGCCATTGTCTTACCCCATCCCGTTTTTGTTGTGTATTGCCTTCCTTTAAAAAAGGAAAGCGATAACGCTGCACAAAACCCTGCAACGACTTAAACTGACTATCTCCACGCTGCATACTGGCTAAATAAGCCGCCAAGGTGACATCATCATGATTTAAATTCTGGTGTAGATCGCTATGATTACCAATTCGATGTCCTTGCTTTCCCCACTCGCTCACTAAAGTTAAGCCTTGCTGATCACCAATTTTACTGAGTGATGGGAATAAAATTGCTTTAATCTGATTTTGATGCAGGGTTGTTAAAATGTCATGATTAATTTGTGCCGCTTGTGGTTCGACTTCTGGATTAAGACCATCATCAAAGCTTAAAGCCAGTTGTTTGGCTGAAACGGACGTGACACTAAAGCTTAAAATCAGTAACAATACCCAATTATACATTTTGTATGATCCACAGATTATGAATGAAAACTCTATAAGAAATAAATTAGTAAAATCATGATATTTATATATGTTCATATTCATGTAACATTCTTTGTATGAGCGCTTATACTTTCACAGAAAAGTCATATTTTGTTAATTTAATAAAACTTTTTGTTTCTTTAGGTAACATATTGCAACACTATAGCAAACACTATAGTATTAAGAATAAATATCATTTACATAACCGATGGCATTTTATGAAACATCATAGCAAATCAACTTTTATTTCCCGATTTAATTATTTATCTTTTAGTATTATGCTTTTATCACCAACTTTGGGGATCGCAGCAGAATCATCTTCTGAATTACAAACATTACCTGCTTTAGTTGTTACCGCATCACAAACAGCTCACAGTCAAAAAGATGCACCAGCAAGTATCAGCGTCATCACGCAAGAAGATTTAGCCAAGTCACCAAACTATGATTTGGCAGATATTCTGGCAAATAGTGCAGGAATTCATATTAATACATCCTCTGCTTATGGACGTAAGGAAATTAAAATACGTGGTCTGGATTCAGATTACACACTATTATTAGTCAATGGGCGGCGTATTAATTCCCGTGATGCTCTTACCTCAAACTATTCCAATGATTTTGATTTATCTGCAATTCCTATTGCAGCAATAGATCGAATCGAAGTAGTACGAGGCCCAATGTCATCATTATATGGTGCAGATGCGCTAGGTGGTGTTGTCAACATTATTCTAAAAAAACCAAGCGATAAAACTGAAGGCGAAATTGGTTACAGTTATGAAGTGCCAACAGAAGGTGACCATGGTGCCGTTCATAAAACCAGTGCATATCTGAGTGGTTCATTGATTGAAAATAAATTATTAGCTAATTTGATGATTGAAGGCGTAAATCAAAAAGCATGGCAATCCGATCAAAGTATTTATAAAAATACTGATGCTTCAGAAAAGCGCAAGGCGTTTACAGCTTTATCCAATTTCAGTTGGTTAATTAATAATGATCAAACACTTGACCTAGACGTGACTTATCGTTCAGATGACAGAAAAGCCACATGGAGTAATTACGGTCTTTCATTCCCAACCAATATTCAGGAAATGGATCGTACCAGTGTTGGCTTAAGCTATACCGGTAACTGGTTTGGTGTAGAGAGTCGCCTTCGCTATTATTATGAGAATGTTGAATTAATGGATGATTCTGAAATCATCAGTACTTTGTATCAAAAAACCGGAGATATTGAGCAAACCAATCATACACTGGATGGTCAATTTAGCTATCATCTAGGTGACAATCACTTACTCACAGCTGGCTCAGAATTCCGTAAAACAAAATTAAGTCATAATCAAAATTTAAATTCCACAACTTCCCTTGATCAAAGTGCATTATATCTACAGGATGAATGGTCACTTAACCGCCTGAAATTAACTTTTGGTGGTCGTTATGATCATTATGAATCTTTTGGTGGCCAATTTAGCCCCCGTATATATGCCGTATTCAATGTTAGCGATCAATTTAATTTAAAAGGTGGCATTGGCAAGGCCTTTAAAGCACCCAGTATTTCCCAGTCAGACCCGGATTATGCCGTACTTGCCTGTCGTGGTTTATGTAGTGTAATCGGTAATCCGGATCTAGAACCTGAAACTGCAACCAGTTATGAATTTGGTGGTGTATATGACAATGAGCAAATTTTTGCCAGTTTAATGCTATTTCAAAATGATATTAAAAACATGATTGTCAGTGACAGTTGGCGTGCAGGTTATCGACCAACTGTTATGACTTATACCAACATTCATTCTGCCAAGATTAAAGGAATCGAATTTGATGGTCGTTATACACTAAATAATGCATGGGGAATAAAGTTAAACTATACTTTCTCTGATAGTGAAAATAAAACCACAGGACAGGAACTAGATTATAGCCCTCGACATACCGGAAATATTGCTCTTGACTGGAAAGCGAATTCTGCACTTCGATTTGAGCTTGCTTATCAATATACTGGTAGTCAAATGCTGTATGTACCTGCACTTTCACAAAGTCAAAAATCAGGAGCGTATCACACGGTTAACCTAAGTGGTAATTATCAATTCACTCCTGATATCAATCTTCAAGCTGGAATTAAGAATCTTACAAATACCAAGCGTGATGATATTGCTCGCTCCATTGATCATATTTTAATGAGTAGAAGTATTTTTGCAGGCTTTAATTTTAAATTTTAATTCAATATCTGACTTTTTCATGCACGAAAAGTCAGATAAATAAATGCCTCAAATAAAAAATGGGGGTACGGTTATAATACTAATAACCCTACACCCTATCGATTTATAAAGTTAAATCTTAACCACTAATTTTCTTATATTTTGTTCGTTTAGTCACCGCATCATCACCTAAACGAGAAGTACGATAAGCTTCATATTCTGCATAGTTACCTGTGTAGAATTCCGGTGTTTCATTTTCAAAAGACAGGATATGCGTTGCAATACGGTCAAGGAACCAACGGTCATGCGACACCACCATCACTGTACCCGGGAACACCAAAATCGCATCTTCCAATGCACGCAATGTTTCAATGTCCAAATCGTTTGATGGTTCATCGAGTAAGATAACGTTTGCACCCATTTGCAGAATTTTGGCCAGTTGCAAACGGTTACGTTCACCACCGGACAACTCACCAACACGTTTTTGTTGATCTTGTCCTTTAAAATTAAAGCGACCGATATAAGCACGAGATGCAATCTCGTAGTCACCAATTTTCAGGATATCCAGACCACCAGAAACTTCTTCCCAGACTGTTTTGTTATCATCCAGCGTGTCACGAATCTGACCAACATAGGCGACCTTAACCGAATCACCTAAAGTCACAGTACCGGTATCAGGTTGTTGCTCACCTGTCATCATGCGGAATAATGTCGTTTTACCCGCACCATTAGGTCCCACAATACCCACGATCGCAGTCGGTGGTACGGTAAAAGTCAGATTTTCGTATAACAAACGACCATCAAAGGATTTACTGATGCCTTCAACTTCTACGACTTTATTTCCTAAACGAGGACCCGGTGGAATATAGATTTCTGAAGTTTCATTACGTTGCTGGAATTCTTTTGAGTTCAGCTCTTCAAAACGCTCCATACGGGCTTTGTTTTTCTTCTGCTGACCTTTGGCATTGGAACGAACCCATTCCAGTTCTTTTTTCAATGCCTTGGCAAAAGATTCTTCCTGTTTGTTTTCCTGCTCTAAGCGGGCATTTTTCTGTTCCAGCCAAGAAGAATAATTACCTTGATAAGGAATACCATGCCCACGGTCAAGCTCCAAAATCCACTCGGCGACATTATCAAGGAAATAACGGTCGTGGGTAATCGCCACAATCGTCCCAGAGAAATCTTTTAGAAAACGTTCCAGCCATGAAACTGATTCTGCATCCAGATGGTTGGTTGGTTCGTCCAGCAACAGCATGTCTGGCTTGGACAACAACAAACGACATAATGCCACACGACGACGCTCACCACCGGAAAGCAAAGTAACATCTGCATCCCAAGCCGGAAGATTTAATGCACCTGCTGCCTGTTCCATCTGGTTATTCAGGTTATGTGCATCCCATGCATGAATGATCGATTCCAGTTTTTCCTGCTCTTTGGCCAACGCATCAAAATCAGCATCTTCGGCAGCATATTCAGCAAATACTTCATCCAGGCGTGCCAATGCATCCAGTGGCTCACGCAAACCATCTTCAACATTACCACGTACATCTTTATTTGGATCTAATGGTGGTTCTTGTTCTAAATAACCAATTTTAATGCCCGGCTGCGCACGTGCTTCACCCGAAAAATCTTTGTCCACACCCGCCATGATGCGTAATAAGGTAGATTTACCAGCACCGTTTAAACCAAGCACACCTATTTTTGCACCCGGAAAAAATGATAAAGAAATGTCTTTTAAGATGTTGCGCTTAGGCGGCACCATCTTGGACACTCGGTTCATCGTGTAAATATATTGGGCCACGTAGGACTCCTAAATTAAATCGCTCAATGCCAAAATTGGCAACACACATAAATGCCAACCATTATACGCAAAAATACGCAATAAGTTAAAAAACTCTTTTGCAAAGCTTTACAAAGCCTGAAAGCGAATTACCATAAAATTATTTGAAGATCTGCGCAAATCATCCATTCCAAGCAGATGAAATATAGCGAACCATAAACCAATAAATAGGATTTTATCAAACAAATTCAGGATGATAAAAAACAAAGGATATGACATACTTTATTTCACCCAATCACATGTCTATTTTTTAGTCATGGCGATAATTTCAGGTAAACAGGAATTTTTTATGAAAGCAAAATTACAATCGCTTTTAAAGAAAAAAGTACATGGAAAAAATATCTTAATCACCGGTGCATCCAGTGGTATCGGCTTAACGACTGCCAAGATGTTGGCAGAACAAGGTGCGCATATTATTCTGGTCGCCAGAACCGAGGACAAATTACAGGAAGTTCAACACGAGATTCAGCAAGCCGGTGGACAAGCCAGCTATTTCACTTGTGACCTCAATGAAATGGATGATATCGACCAGGTATCACAAAAAATTTTAGCAAAGTTCGAACATATCGATATTCTGATTAATAATGCTGGCCGTTCAATTCGTCGTGCAGTACATGAATCAATTGATCGTTTCCATGATTTTGAACGAACCATGCAACTAAATTATTTTGGTGCTGTACGATTGGTATTAAATTTATTACCACACATGATTAATCGTAAAGATGGGCAAATTATCAATATTAGCTCAATTGGTGTACTCGCGAATGCAACTCGATTTTCAGCCTATGTTGCATCAAAAGCTGCTTTGGATGCTTTTAGTCGTTGCCTGTCTGCTGAAGTACGCAAACATAAAATTGCCATTACTTCAATTTACATGCCATTAGTACGCACCCCCATGATTGCTCCAACCAAAATTTATAATTACGTACCAACATTATCGCCGGAACAAGCGGCTGAACTGGTTGCTGAAGCCATTATTAAACGTCCAAAACGTGTAGCAACACATTTGGGTCGTATTGCCTCAATCACTTATGCAATCGCTCCGGATATTAATAATATTTTTATGTCAATTGGGTTTAATCTTTTTCCAAGCTCCAGTGCTTCGATTGGTAAACAGGAAAAATTAAATCTAATTCAACGCCTATACGCCAAATTGTTTCCAGGTGAGCATTGGTAAAAACATATTCATGTACCCTTCAAAAATCGGGCTTTGCGATTCAAAACCCAATTTTTTTATCCTGAGTCTATAAATTGATAAAAACACTTAAACTAAAAAACCTCCATTGATTTGCATCAAGGAGGTTTTTTCTTTAAAAAATCACTGTTATTTGGAACCTTTAATACCTGCCTGAATTAATAAGGCACCAAAACCACCAATTTTTTGTTCTTGTGGTTTATCTGCCTTAGGCTTTTGATGCTGATGGCGTTTTGTATCAGTATCCTTACGAGGTGGACGTTGTCCTTGTGGCTTACGTTCAGGACGTTCTTGTTGTGAACGGGCAGGACGAGCAGCTTTTACTGGTGCAGCACCTTCCGCTTTCATACTTAAATTCACACGACCACGTTCAGCATCAACTTGAATAACTCGAACCTGAACAATCTGTCCCGGTTTAACAACTTTATGTGGATCACTGACAAAACCATTGGATAGTTCAGAAATGTGAACCAAACCATCCTGATGTACACCTACATCTACAAATGCACCAAAGTTAGTAACATTAGTAATTACACCTTCAAGTTGCATACCCTCATTTAAATGTGCAACTTCGGTAATGTCTTCACGGAACTTGGCAGTACGGAATTCTGGACGAGGATCACGACCTGGTTTTTCAAGTTCTGCCAGAACATCTTTGACCGTTGGTAAACCATATTGTTCAGTCACAAAGGCATCTGCATCAATTGAGCGAATAATCTCACTATTGGCAATAATATCCTGAATAGTTACATCTTTACTATTAACAATATTTTCAACCAACGCATAACTTTCCGGATGAACTGCAGATGCATCCAATGGCTGCTCACCATTTTGAATACGCAGGAAACCAGCTGCCTGTTCAAAAGTACGTTCACCCAAACGTGGTACTTTTTTCAATTGATCACGATTGCTGAAATGACCATGCTCTTTACGATATTCAACAATCTGTTGAGCAATTGCTTTGTTTAAACCAGCGATATAGCCCAAAATTGCTGGTGAAGCGGTATTCACATCCACACCTACCGCATTCACACAGTCTTCTACGACTGCATCCAGCGTTTGTGCCAAACCAACCTGATTTACATCATGCTGATATTGCCCCACACCAATTGATTTTGGATCTATTTTTACTAACTCAGCCAATGGATCTTGCAAACGACGTGCAATAGATACGGCACCACGGATAGAAACATCCAGTTCAGGCAATTCGGTGGCGGCCAATTCACTAGCAGAATATACTGATGCACCAGCTTCACTGACGGTTACACGAGTCAATTTTAGATCAGTATTTTGTGTCATCATTTCTGAAATGACGGCTTCGGTTTCACGACTTGCTGTACCATTGCCAATTGCAATCAGATCAACCTGATACTCACGACATAAACGTGCCAGCTCCGCAATAGAACCTTCCTTGTCTTCTTTTGGAGCAAACGGATAAATTGTACTATGTGCCAATACATCCCCCGCATTACTCACCACGGCAAGTTTAACACCAGTACGAATACCAGGGTCAACGCCCAATGTTGTGCGAGCCCCTGCAGGTGCAGAAAGTAATAAATGACGAAGATTTTCAGCAAAAACCTGCATCGCTTCTGCTTCAGCAGCTAGACGTTTTTCAGTCAATAATGAATGTTCAATGGAAGGGCGAATTTTACCTAACCAAAATAATTTTGCTGTCTGCTTCAAAAAGTCCTGACGCGCCTGTGGTTGAATTTGATCAAGTTGATACTCGGATTCAATACGAGTTAAAGGTGTCTGATCTTCTCCATCCACTTTCAAACCCAGTACATTTTCCTGACGACCACGTAACATCGCCAATAAACGATGTGAGGGTACTTTATTTAAATTTTCAGAAAATTCAAAATAATCACGGAATTTCTTACCAACTTCTTTTTTCTCATCAGAAGCAACTGTACTTTTCAAAATCGCAGTTTTGGAAAAAATCTGCTTTAACTCTGAAGTCAACGCAATATTTTGTGCCCATTCGTCAATAATAATATGTTGAATGGCATCTAATTGGCTATCGACATCTGCATAATCATCATGACTAAAGCCTTCCAATATCTGTTTTGGTTCACCTTCAATGCTCAGAATTTTTTCTGCATATTCACCTAAGCCAGCTTCTTTGGCTTTAAATGACTTGCTGGTACGTTTCGGACGATAGGGTGCGTAAATTTCTTCCAAAGCATTTTTAGTTTCAGCTTGTTGTACACGTGCCAAAAGATCATCAGTAAGTCTATTTTGTTCTTGTAATGACGCAATGACTTTTTCACGACGTTCAAATAAATCCCTTAAATAATGCAGTCGCGTTTCTAATTGGCGAAGTTGCGTATCATCCAAACCTTGTGTGGCTTCTTTACGGTAGCGTGCAATAAATGGCACACTTGAACCTTCATCAAGCAAGCGAATTGCTGCTTCTACTTGGTTAGGACGTACGGCGAGTTCCGTTGCGATTTGCTGCACTAATTCGGTCATTCAGCATTATTCCGGCAGTTGAATTGTCAGCTCACGATTATACGTGCCACAACATGAAAATAAAGCCTTGATTGCGGTTTTTCATTACGAAAAGTCACGATATCCGATGAGTGTAGTCAGAAAATGAGGGGGATATACATCATCACCAACCTATTTTCAGGATATTTTTTGAGTGTAGCTGTATCAAAACTGTTATTTTTTATCATGAAGTACTGGAAAAATCGTACAGTTTTTTATACGTTTTCAAGCATAGATTCCATTTCTTGACTCAATCACATGACAAACTTAGAACGCCAACAACAGCTCATCCAATTTATAGACCAGATTCCCCAATCTACAATCTTAACCGGATCTCATAAAGCGCGTTTTAAAATGCTGGGATTAGGCATTTTTGGATGTGTAGCCAGTATATTTTTCTTCTATCGCTATGCACAACAGCAATCCAGTTTAGCCACAGCAATTATTTTTGCAATTATTGCAGTATTTTTTCTATTTTTGACTGTAAAACGCTGGAATGATGGCAATATTCAATTAATTGAGTTTACACATCAACAAGTCAACATAAAAAATCTGAATCGCTCAATTCCTTTAAGCAGCATTGTTGCTTTTCAATATATTCATGATGATCAGGATGCTTTAATTCTGACACTGGATCAAAGCATGTCGGATCTGGCATTACAAAGTAAGACTGCCAATTTGGCTGGTGCAATTATTTTGGTTAGTCATCAAAAGCAACCAACTGTACGCATTACCGTTCCATATGCTTTTGAATCACAAGGCAAGCAACTTTCCCAAACACAGGTGGAGCAGCTCTTACACGACTATACAGATGTTGCTCAGGCCAATCGTGAACTGATTATGCACTAAATTTTTAATGGCTTTGTCTAGGTATGCTAAAGAATTCCCTGTCTTCTTTACACGCTGTTGCAATTTGGTATCAAAGTTAAAAATTAATTTGTAAATTTTGATATATTCGAGCATAGTATATTTTGTGATTTTAGCTTTATACTCAACACATTAAGCACAATATAGAATGGATAACAATAGAAGGAGTTCATCATGAGCTTAGTTGTACCAGCAGAAACCGAAGCACCTCGTCCAGATTCAGATCGAGTGGATCGGATTTTGGTGGTCGATGATGATGTGCGTTTAAGAACATTATTACAACGCTTCCTTGAAGATAAAGGCTTTGTAGTCAAAACTGCACACGATGCCACACAAATGGATCGCCTGTTACAGCGTGAATTATTTTCCCTGATTGTTCTGGATTTTATGTTACCTGTAGAAGATGGTTTGAGTATTTGTCGCCGTTTACGGGCTGCGAATCTTGACATACCGATTATTATGTTAACTGCTCGTGGAAGTGACTCTGATCGAATTGCCGGACTGGAAGCAGGCGCAGATGACTATCTACCAAAACCATTTAACCCAAATGAATTATTAGCACGTATTCGTGCTGTATTACGCCGACAGGTACGCGAAGTACCCGGAGCGCCAAGTCAAAATCTGGAAGTGGTTAGCTTTGGCCCATGGTCACTAGATTTATCTACTCGAACATTAACCCGTGAGGGGCAAGTTGTTACTCTCACCACTGGGGAGTTTGCAGTGCTTAAGGCATTGGTACAACATCCACGTGAGCCACTTACCAGAGACAAACTTATGAACTTGGCTCGTGGTCGTGAATGGGGTGCAATGGAGCGTTCGATTGATGTTCAAGTTTCCCGCTTGCGCCGTTTGATTGAAGACAATCCGGCACGTGCCCGATATATCCAGACTGTCTGGGGCGTAGGTTATGTATTCGTTCCAGATGGCGCTGAATAAGTCAGCCATCTATCATGCCTAAAGACCATCTCCCCCCGATCTCACCACAAAATCTTCTTGATGAGCAACTTGCTTATCAGGAAGTAAAACGCACATCTTGGGAAAAGTTTTTAGATAAAATCAAGCCACGTTCTGCCGCGTTACGAACCACGTTACTGGTTTCTATAGTTGTTTTATTTAGCCTTTGGATGTCGTTATGGTTTTTCTGGCGAACACTTTATCTGCCAGAAATGAAACAACATGCCCGTTATCTGGCTGTCGAAATTGAAATGCTTAGCTATAAAGATGTACATATTCTTTATAATAACCAATCATTGAATTTACACTCTTGGCTAGATGATCGTCTGGGATTACAAGTTGTCACTGATCCAGATGAGTTTCCAACTGTTCGAGACAAGTTTATTGCCGAATTATTTACGGATCGTATTGAACAAACTTTAGCAACTGAGCTTAAAATTGATCCAAACGATGTTCATGTTTATTTTCAATTCAAACCTTCACCTCGATTATGGATTAAAATTCCACAATTTCCAAATGCATGGTTAAGAGAGTCTTTACATGCCTATGCCAATTACAGCCCAGAATTAATTTTAGGCTGGCTTCTGGGCATTCCTTTACTCACCATGATCAGCATTCTCACTTTAGTACGCCAACTCAATCGTCCATTAAAACGCTTACAAGATGCAGCCAATACTTATAGCAAAACTGGTAAAGCGCCTTTTCTGGAAACCAAACATGGACCATTGGAAATTCGTCAAGTTAATCTATCCTTTAATCACATGATCCACACTTTGCAACAAATCGAACAGGAACGCCGAATTATGCTGGCTGGCATTTCCCACGATTTGCGTACACCATTGACTCGTATCCGCCTAACTGCAGAAATGTTACCAGATGAATTCTTAAAAGAAGGGTTGATCTATGACGTTGATGATATGGATGCCATTCTGAACCAATTTATCTCATTTATGCGTGATGGATCAGATGAAGAACTTCAGGATACCGACTTAAATAGCCTGTTACAGGAAGTGATTATCCAGTTTAAACCCCTAGATATCCAATTTGAACGACAAGAATTACCCAAAATCCAAGCTCGCACCCTATCATTAAAACGTCTTGTTGGTAATTTGGTCAATAATGCTAAACGCTATGGCGCAGAACCAATCGAACTCTCTGCACATCAATTAAATGACCATGAAATTGTCATCAGAGTAGCAGATCATGGCGAAGGTATTCCTGAAAGTCAGGTTGACGCATTAATGCAACCTTTTGTACGCGGTGAAGCTGCAAGAACCATTCAAGGCAGTGGTCTAGGACTTGCTATCGTTAAACGTATTGTAGATATTCATCAAGGCAGAATTGAAATCTGCAATCATCAGGCAGGTGGTTTAGAAGTCAAAATTTATCTACCTATTTCAGGGAAAATAATAGCAGAAGAAAACTAAAATCGCTCACTTAACCATAAAAACAACAATGCAAAATTATCCAATAGTCAACCCAGTGCCATTTTACAAATAAATGCTTTCTATTTTAAAAAAATATAAATAGTAAAATCATAAATTTAAATTAAATCCCATTAATTTTCATTCAACACATTTTATGTTATTCTGACAAAGCAATTAAATGTTATTAGACCTTAGCATTAAGCAATTGCCTTTCATAAAACTCTCACGCTAAAATCGACCATCACAAGGATTCAGTCAGGATTGAGAGTATTCCATGTCATTAGAACGTATTCGTCTACAAAACCTTCATAACAAAGTTATTTCTGCTGAACAAGCAGCACAATTTATCAAAGATGGGATGACCGTAGGGATGAGCGGTTTTACCCGGGCAGGTGAAGCAAAAGCTGTACCATTAGCGCTTATTGCCAGTGCAAAAACAAATCCAGTAAAAATTTCACTGATTACTGGCGCAAGTCTAGGTAATGATCTGGATAAACAGCTCACTGAAGTCGGTGCACTGGCACGTCGTATGCCATTTCAGGTAGACAATACCTTACGCAAAGCAATCAACAATGGCGAAGTCATGTTCATTGACCAGCATTTATCCGAAACTGTTGAGCAGATGCGTAACAACACATTAAAACGTCCTGATATCGCAATTGTAGAAGCTGTTGCCGTTAGTGAAGATGGATATATTATTCCAACTACTTCAGTAGGTAATTCAGCAAGCTTTATTGAATTCGCAAATCAAATTATTATCGAAATTAATACATCTGTCAGCACAGAATTCGAAGGTGTTCACGACATTTATATTCCCGAATCTCGCCCTAATCGTGGCCCAGTACCATTAATTAATGTTGATGATCGCATTGGCACGAAAGGAATTAAATTTGATCCTGAAAAAGTTGTCGGTATTGTATTTAGTGATATTCCTGACTCACCATCTACAGTGACCGATCCAGATGATGAAACACAAGCCATTGCAGATCACATCATTGCTTTTTTTGAAAAAGAAGTTGAACAAGGTAATTTACCCAAAAATCTTGCACCATTACAGGCAGGTATTGGTTCGATTGCCAATGCAGTATTAACCGGATTTAAGAACTCCAGTTTTGAAGATTTGGTTATGTACTCTGAAGTCTTACAAGACTGTACATTTGAATTAATTGATGCTGGCAAAATGAAATTTGCATCCGGTTGCTCCATGACGCTTTCCGAAAAATGTGGTGAGCGCGTATTTGGCAACCTTACACATTACAAAGATAAATTTATTCTACGCCCACAAGAAATTTCCAATCATCCTGAATTGGTTCGTCGTTTAGGTATTATCGGCATTAATACTGCATTAGAGTTTGATATTTATGGGAATGTCAACTCCACTCATGTCAGTGGCACTAAAATGATGAACGGTATTGGTGGTTCTGGTGACTTTGCACGTAATGCTCACCTTGCAATTTTTGTGACCAAATCAATTGCTAAAGGCGGTACAATCTCTTCTGTTGTACCAATGGTTAGTCATGTTGATCATACTGAACATGACACAGATATTCTGGTTACAGAACAAGGTCTGGCAGATCTTCGTGGTCTAGCGCCGCGTGAACGTGCCCGTGTCATTATTGATAACTGTGTACATCCAGATTATCGTAATGCACTTAACGATTATTTTGATCGCGCTTGTGCCAAAGGAGGACATACTCCTCACCTTCTTAAAGAAGCAGTACAATGGCATACCAATTTTGAAGAAACAGGTAAAATGTTACCTTAATTTGAAAAATTACAAAATCTGACAAAAACGATCTTAATTCAAAAAATTAAGATCGTTTTTTTATGATTTTGCATTCATTCTTTCTTCATAAATCAGCTATTATTGTGCTTTCATTTTCGCTCCTGAGATATCGAATGCCTGACTCATCAGCTCAACATTTTTTGCAAGAAACTTTGCAACAACAAAAAGCTTCCATTGCAAAATACATGTTTAATGGTGAAAAAGTCTGGATAAAAAAAGCTGGAAAACATAATTCAATCTGGTTATATCGACTCGTCGGTCTTGGAACCAAAATATTGGGGGTAGACGCACTTGCTCCAGTCCCAAGCACAGGTGGAAAAGAAGCCATTCAGACAGAAGTTAAGCGACTAAAAGCCCTTGCGGAACATGGCATTAATGTTCCCAAACTTCTTGCCTATAATGATTATGGGTTAATGATTTCTGATATGGGTAATCGAGAGAAATCAGCTCGACAACTTGACAGCACACTATTACGCCATAGCACCAATGAAGAAACCCTGTATTATTTCAAAAAAACCGTTGATGCTATTCTAGATACCCACAAAAAAAATATGTGGCTCAGCGAAGTTTTTATCCGTAATATTCTCATTGATCAACACAATGAAATTGGATTTATTGATTTTGAAACCGATCCGCACGATTATCTAAATAAAGATCACTGCTATGCACGTGACTGGATTTACTTCATGTATTCTGTTGCCATTCGC
Source organism: Acinetobacter qingfengensis (assembly GCF_008693185.1). Taxonomy (GTDB): domain Bacteria; phylum Pseudomonadota; class Gammaproteobacteria; order Pseudomonadales; family Moraxellaceae; genus Acinetobacter; species Acinetobacter qingfengensis. The sequence continues at coordinate 15,739 of NZ_VXKN01000005.1, read as the reverse complement.
ATGCAAAAACACGATTTATTGCAAGCCACAGCAGACTATCTTAAACAGGCATTTAATCAAGAAAGCGAATCTACCCAATATGCTTTAAAGATTGCCTGTTCACGATTAAGTTTTTTACGCAAACTACCCGTACAAAAGTTTGGTAATGATGGTGAACGCTTGCTAGCAACAGCCACATTATTTACCTTAATTCAATAACACTCAACAGTTAAGCCAAATGATCTTTTTAATATTTAAAAGATGATCATCGATATTAAAAAACCCCCAAATAACTGTTTATTTGGGGGTTTATATATGGTGGCGTGAGGCAGGATCGAACTGCCGACACACGGATTTTCAATCCGTTGCTCTACCGACTGAGCTATCGCGCCGATGCATGTATTAAACCTTTTTTCATAATAAAAAGCAACACAATATGCTTAATAATCAATCAAATAGCATTAAAAAACAATTTTTAGGTAAAAAAAGAGCCCTGATGGGATCAGGGCTTGAAAATCACAAAAGTGTAATATGGTGGCGTGAGGCAGGATCGAACTGCCGACACACGGATTTTCAATCCGTTGCTCTACCGACTGAGCTATCGCGCCAATGAGTGCGTATTAAACAGATTTATCAAACAAAGGTCAAGCATTATTTTGACTAAAAATGAAATTTAATGATTTTCATTCGATAATTTACCAATATTCTGTAAACAACGGTGAATCACCCCACAACCCGGCTGAAATTGTGTCACGCCTTGTATTTCTTCGAAATGACATAGCTCAGTTACCAAGCGTTCTGCCACTCCACGATCCCGATTAGCCGGATGGACTACCACATAATCCAGCAAGCTGCTTTGGTCCGTCCTTTGACACCAGACTGCACCAATGATTTTATCATTAAAAATAGCAACGTATAGCACAGTATCTTCTTTTAGTGCTTGTTCAAGTTGTACAATGGCTTGCTGTCCATCTGCAAATTCAGGGCTATTTTCATATAATCGCTCAATCTGATTTCGAATCACTGCATTCTTGACATCAGTTACCGCTTGAACTTGTATTGGCATCTTTATGCGCTCCCAAATATCTCAAAATAGATGCAGTAAACTTATAAAAGTTTAGGCATAATATGGCTCTAGCCAACGTTTTTCATTCAGAGTTTAAAGGAATGTGTCTATGACGCAACGTATCAGCGAAGTGGTCAGAAATACCAACGAGACCAAAATCACAGTTCGTATTAACTTAGATGGTACTGGTCAAGGCACGCTTAATACTGGAGTTCCCTTTTTAGATCATATGATTGATCAAATCAAGCGCCATGGCTTGTTTGATATTGATATTCACTGTGATGGTGATCTGGAAATTGATGATCACCATACAGTAGAAGATTGTGGTATTACACTTGGGCAAGCATTTGCACAAGCCTTAGGGGATAAAAAAGGTATTCGCCGCTATGGACATTTTTATGCACCATTGGATGAGTCTTTGAGTCGTGTTGTGGTTGATTTATCTGGACGTCCTGGTTTATTTATGGATATTCCCTTTACCCGTGCCCGTATTGGCAACTTTGATGTAGATTTATTCTCTGAATTTTTTCAAGGTTTTGTCAACCATGCACTAATGACTTTACACATCGATAATCTTAAAGGCAAAAATAGCCATCACCAGATTGAAAGTGTATTTAAAGCTTTTGCACGGGCATTAAGAATGGCTTGTGAACATGATCCACGTGCAGCAGGTACCATTGCTTCAACCAAAGGAAGCTTATAATGACACGTATTGCATTACTTGATTATGGAATGGGAAATCTACATTCCGCAGCCAAGGCACTGGAATATGTAGGTGCAACAGTTGACGTCACCAATGATCCAAAACTGGTTAAAAAAGCAGATAAAATTGTTTTCCCTGGCGTAGGTGCAATGCGTGATTGCATCAATGGTATGCAGCAAGCAGGTATTGATGATGTTATACGCAAAGCTGTATTTAATAAACCCGTAATGGCAATTTGTGTAGGCATGCAGGCATTAATGCAACATTCTGAGGAAAATGATGGTTCAGATGCATTAGGTATTTTTGCCGGGGTAGTCAAACGGTTCCCCAATATTGAACATTTAAAAGTACCACATATGGGTTGGAATCAGGTTCATCAAGTCCAACCAGATCACCCTTTATGGAACAATATCACCCAAGATAGCCGTTTTTATTTTGTACATAGCTATTATGTTGAGCCTCAAGATCCCACAATTACCACAGCAACCTGCGATTACGGGCTAAATTTTTGTACGGCATTATTAAAGGATAATTTATTTGCCACGCAGTTCCATCCAGAGAAAAGTCATATCGCTGGTTTACAACTGCTTAAAAACTTTGTGGCGTGGGACATTTAAGGCTTACCCATTAACATTTCTGTCTTTCACCTAAAAATCCAGCGAACTTAAAATGCCGCTGGATTTTTAGTACAGCCAATTTAAAACGGTTTAGTGCTACAGTTCATCATCAAAATTTGTTATACATAAATAATTAAACTTGGAAACAGGAAGCACAACAGATGACTGATACAAATATAAGCGAACTACGCATTGATACTTTGGAAGCTGCACGTATTATCAAGCGATTGAGTAATCATTGGAAACATAAATTTGAAATTACTGAGCAACATGAAATAACTACAATTCCATTTTCAGAACAAAGCCGGGTTTTTCTAAGCCCACATCAAGATTACCTATTGGCTAAGATTGAAACGACAGAAAATGAACGTCTGGAGCAACTTGAGCATGTTGTGATTAGCCATATTAATCGTATGGCAAATCAGGAATTTCCAGCACACTGGATTCGTGCCTAAATTTAAACACTAGACAGAAAAATGGTGCCGACACTCGGATTCGAACTGAGGACCTACTGATTACAAGTCAGTTGCTCTACCAACTGAGCTATGTCGGCATTTTGAAGTGCGCCAATATTAACTTATTTTATTTAAAGGTCAATAACTAGAAAAATAAATATCTTTATTTGTTCATTCAGTAATCAGAAAAATTTGCGAGATAAACTTTTAAAAATCGTAGTGAACTATATCTTTATTTTGAAATCTTGAATAAGAAAACTCCCGTCATCAAAAGATGACAGGAGTTTTTGATTCTCATTACATATCAGTGATCAGACGCACCTGAAGCACCAATACCTGTCATTGAGCGAACATATTGTGCATCAAAGGCTTTACGTTCAGCTTGTGCACGAGCTGAACGATCCGTAATAGAGAATAACCAGCAGCAGATAAATGATAGTGGCATTGCAAAAATAGCTGGCCCATTAAATGGATTTGGCGCCTTGTCCGAAATTCCTAAAGTATCTACCCAGACTGCTTTGGATAAAATAATCAGAATAACTGCTGTTACAAGCCCAACTACCCCGCCAATCACTGCACCACGTGTAGTCAACCCTTTCCAGAACATGGATAACACGAGAACTGGGAAGTTTGCACAGCAGGCAACAGAGAATGCCAAACCAACCATAAATGCAACATTTTGCTTTTCAAATAAAATACCTAAGATCATTGCAAAAATAGCTAAACCCAGTGTTGCAATTTTAGACATACGCAATTCTGATTCAGGTGTTGTTTGTCCTTTTTTGAATACATTTGCATATAAATCATGTGAAATTGCAGATGCACCAGATAATGTTAAACCTGCAACTACAGCAAGAATTGTGGCAAAAGCAACTGCTGAAATAAAGCCCATGAACATGTCACCGCCTACAGCATCAGACAAATGTACTGCGGCCATGTTATTACCACCAATCAACTCCAGTTTTCCAGTCATTGCCGCCTTAGCAACATCAAGGAATTGTGGATTGTTGGAAACGAATAGAATTGCACCGAAACCAATAATAAAAGTTAATAAATAGAAATAACCAATAAAGCCTGTTGCCACAACAACCGATTTACGTGCTTCTTTGGCATCTTTTACAGTAAAGAAACGCATCAAAATGTGAGGCAATCCTGCTGTACCAAACATCAGGGCTAAACCAAGGGAAATTGCGTCAATTGGATTGGCTGCAAGACTACCCGGTCCCATGATTTTTGCAGCATCTTCAAAACTGATGTCACGTACTTGACCATATACAGTAATCGCATCGGTAAACATGGTGCTAAAGCTGAAGCCAACTGCTTTCATGACCATAAATGCCATAAATGTTGCACCTGAAAGCAAAAGTACAGCTTTAATAATTTGTACCCATGTGGTTGCTAACATGCCACCAAACATTACGTATGCCATCATAAGTAATCCGACGATTACCACTGCAATGTTATAATTTAAGCCAAACAATAATTTGATTAACTGGCCTGCACCTACCATTTGTGCAATCAAATAAAAGGCGACCACAACAAGAGAACTCACCGCTGCCAAAGTACGTACTGGTTTTTCTTCCAAGCGGAAAGATACCACATCAGAAAGATTATATTTTCCAAGATTACGCAAACGCTCTGCAATCAGAAATAATACAATCGGCCAACCCACCATGAAGCCCAAAGAGTAAAGTAAACCATCAAACCCAGAGCTAAACACCATTGCAGAAATACCCAGGAATGATGCCGCAGACATGTAATCCCCAGCAATTGCCAGACCATTCTGAAATCCTGAGATCCCACCACCAGCCGTATAAAAATCCTTGGTATTGGTGGTTTGCTTTGCAGCCCACTTCGTGATGAAAAGTGTCGCACCAACAAAAATCACAAACATGATAATTGCATGCCAGTTTGTTGCCTGTTGCTCTGCTGCCCCCAGATCCGGACCTGCGAATGTGGAGGTTGAATATGCTGCTGTTACAGCGAGTAAAGCCTTAGCTTTTAATGAATTCCATTTCATCATCTTAATTTGTTCCTTTGTCATGTGTAATCGCTTCAACTTCCTGTAAAGCCTCTTTACTCAGTTGATCCAGCGTATTATTGGCAATATATGAATACACAGCACACAATACAAATGACAAAACAATGATTCCCAATCCAAGTGGAATGCCCCATGTTGTGACACCACCACTAAAAGAACTCATTAAAAATTCTTTGTTATATCCAACCAACAACATAAATCCAACGTACACAAATAACATGATAGCCGTGAGCGTCCAGCTTAGGGTACTCTTCTTGCTGACCATTTGTTTGAATTTTGGATTTTCTAAAATTCGTTTGACTTGAGCATCATCCATTCTCAATTCTCCTAAAATAACCCACGACTAACCTTGTCGTATTTGTCAGGCCATCACAGCCAATCTTATGGTTGTGATAAACTTAACAAGTTGTTGAGTTTTGGTAACTTAGACTTTGGTATCGAAAAATAGTCAATTTCTTGCTAAAACTTGGCAGACAAACGTTTTGGGCATATTGTTGCATTTTAGAATTCAAACGAAACTGGACAGTCACACAAAATGAATGCTGGCTTAATCATTGGTACACTGGCGATTTATATTTTTATTCTTTTTGCCTGTGCATTTTTTGGTGAAAAACATGCGAATCGTTTAAGCGCCAAGGGTCGTTTAATTCTATTCAGTTTAACTTTAGGTGTTTACTGCTCATCGTGGACATTTTATGGCGCAACTGGCGCAGCGGTTCGTGACGGGATTATTTTTTTACCCATTTATCTGGGGCCACTATTATTTGTCTGGTTTGGTTATGATATCTGGCGCAGGTTGGGTCGGGTAAGACAACATCACTCGGTATCCTCGATTGCAGACTTTATTTCTGCGCGTTATGGAAAATCGGGGTCACTTGCCGCCCTGGTCACTATTTTGGCAGTGATTGCCATTTTACCTTACCTGGCATTACAGTTACGGGCGATTGCACTGAGTACTAGTGTTATTCTGCATCAAGCCAATTATCAATATGCTGTTACCAATACGGTATTACTACTCACTGGATTAATGGCTGTTCTGGCAATGCTATTTGGTACTCGACAGATTGCCAATACTGAACAACATGGCGGCTTAATGCTAGCGGTTGCCTTTGAATCTTTTGTTAAGCTATTTGCCCTGATCACTGTTGCCCTATTTTTTATTTTTTCTGCTCCAGAACATTTGGATCAGATTAAAACTGATGTAGTGGATACCATGCATAATGTCCAACACACAGGCTTTCCTGATACTTTCTGGACACAAACCTTACTTGCCGGATTGGCCATGATTTGTCTACCTCGCCAGTTTCATGTTGCTGTGGTCGAGTTACATGACGAAACACACATCAAAGGTGCCAAGCGCTGGTTTGGGGGCTATTTGATTCTCACGATTCTGGCGATTATTCCCTTAGCAAGCTGGGCATTACATACATCGGCAGATATTTTACCAATTGCCGATATTGCTGTATTAAAGCTACCAATGAGCTTTAATAATGAATGGCTCACATTACTGGCATTTGTAGGTGGATTTTCTGCTTCAACTGGAATGCTATTGGTTTCTTCTGTCGCACTTTCCATTATGCTAAGTAATGATTTGATCATGCCTGCATTGTGGCGAACACAGTTACTGTCCAGACACGATGACCGATTGCCTCAAGTATTAAAACTGGTCAGACGTATTTCAATCTTGGTGGTGATGTTACTGGGGTTTCTGTTTTATCATTTTTTTGCTGATATTGATCAGCTATCAATTTTTGGATTATTGGCATTTAGTGCTGTGGCACAGTTTGCACCTGCACTAATTGGTGGATTGTATTGGCGTGGTGGTAGCAAACAAGGCGTTTATATTGGTTTAGTGGTTGGGTTCTGGTTATGGATCTACACCCTGTTATTTCCAACGATTTTGCGCAGTCTACCGGAACAATACAATGCTTGGGCACAGCACATCCTAATTGATGGTCCATTTTATTTGCACTGGTGTCGTCCTGAAGCTTTGTTTGGTTTCTCATCACTTTCTCCACTCACACATGGCGTAATGTGGTCACTGGGATTAAATATTTTATGTTTTTATTTTTTTTCCCGTCACTATCGTCCCAGTGTTGCAGAACAAATTCAGGCGGAAAGTTTCTTTTTCTACGATACAAAACCTTTACCTACTCAAAATTCTGTACACAATGACCATATTCCAACCGAACAAATTTCTCGTCTGAAAGTTGCTGATCTGATGGCATTATGCTCAAGGATCACCGGTGAACAAAATACTTTGGAAGCCTTTCAACAGTTTGCACATAACAACTATTTTATTTTAACGCCTAACGTACTGGCCAATGGCATGTGGTGGCGGTTTACCGAGCAATATCTTGCGGGTGCCATTGGCACGGCATCAGCACGCACCCTATTAACTACAGCCCTGATTAATAATGGATTAGCATTGGGACAAGTGGCCAATATTCTGGATCAGGCTTCGCAGTGGCAGCGTTTTAATCAAAATTTAATCATGACCATGATTGATCACATGACACAGGGTGTTAGTGTTGTAGATGAAAATATGTGTCTAGTGGCATGGAATAATCAATATCTGAATTTATTTGATTACCCCAAAGATTTGGTTTATGTCGGTTGCCCAATTGGTGATTTAATTCGTTATAACGCAGAACGTGGTGAATGTGGTCCTGGCTCTGTAGAAGAGCATGTCCGTAAACGGGTCAATTGGATGCGTAAAGGCAGTGCACATGAATTTGAACGTATTCGTGCCGATGGGCGTGTCATTCAAATGCGTGGTAAACCGATTGCTGGTGGTGGTTTCGTTACTACTTTTGCCGATATCACGGCTTTCCGACAAAACGAAGCCTTACTGGAAGCTCGAGTTAGTGAGCGAACATATCAATTGGAAGAAGCACTGGTAGAGCAGCAACTGGCACGCCAACAAGCCGATCAAGCCAATATGTCAAAAAGTCGATTTCTGGCCGCTGCAAGCCATGACTTATTACAACCCATGCATGCCGCACGTTTATTTAGTGCTGCACTGGAACAAAGTCATCTGACGATGGATGATCAACGGACACTTGAGCAACTGGATCGTGCTTTATTTGGTGCAGAAAGTATGATGTCTGCACTATTGGATATTGCCCGTCTGGAAGGTGGTTCACTAAAACCCAATCGTAAACCATATAAATTACAGGATCTTTTAAGTGATTTACGCCTACAATTTAGTTCTATTGCTGAGCAACGCAATATCATATTAAAAGTGCATGATACAACATTCTGGGTTGATACTGATCCACAATGGATGCGCCGCATCATTCAGAATTTTGTCAGTAATGCATTACGTTATACTGCCAGTGGTCGGGTTATCGTAGGGGTATTACGCAGTGCAACACAGGCACAGCATATTCGGATTGGTGTATGGGATACAGGTCCGGGTATTGCTGAAGCACAAAAGAATAAACTTTTTCATGAATTTGAGCGTGGTGGACATACTTCACCATGGGGTGAACAAGGCCTAGGATTGGGCTTAGCAATCGTAGAACGTATGACTCATCAGCTACAATATAAAGTCAATGTCTACTCGCAACTTGGTTCAGGCTCATGTTTTATGCTGGAAGTCCCTATTGTTGCAGAACCTGCACAACAAGTCATTGCACCAACCACGATTAAATTACAGCAAAAATCGCTGAATATTTTATGCTTGGACAATGATTCTGCGATTCTGGAGGCAATGCAAACCTTATTACAAAAATGGGGGCATCAGGCAATCCTTGCTTCAGAACCAGAACAGGCACTACAATTATTGAAAGAACACGATATTCATGTGTGGCTAATTGACCAACATCTAAATAATGATCAATATGGTCTGGATTTTATTCAAAAGTATCAGCAACACAGTTTACCTACAGCACTGATTACTGCAGATACTGATCCTGAACTACCTGAACGCTTAAAAGAACTCGGAATCGTATTACTTAAAAAACCGCTCAAACCGGCTGCATTACGGGCATTTTTATCCAGCATTAAAGTGTCATAATTTACATGAAAAATCTCTGGGCAATAGATTACCCAGAGATTTTCAGCAGTAAATCTTAGATTTTTTGATCTTCAATATTTAAAGCATTGATGGCCAAGACTGCTTGTGTACGATTTTGCACCCCTAACTTTCTAAAAATTGCAGTAACGTGCGCTTTAATTGTTGCTTCAGAAACATCCAACTCATAAGCAATCTGTTTATTTAACAGACCTTCTGCCACCATCATCAGCACTCTAAATTGCTGTGGTGTTAAAGATTGAATTCTTTCTGCCAATTCTGTTTCAATACTGGCACGAGGATCATGAAAAGTTTGTGGTAAGCTTGGAGGTAACCATATATCCCCTTCCAGTACCGTTTTTATGGCTTCACCGATATGAATAGGTGGTGCTGATTTCGGGATATATCCCATAGCACCATGTGCAATCGCCCGATGAATAATACTGGCTTCCTCATGTGCTGAAACTACAATAATTGGAATTGCCGGATATTGGGCACGAACGTGTACTAATGCCGAAAAACCAGATGCACCGGGTAAATGTAGATCCAAAAGTACCAAATCAGGTTCAGGGCCAGATTCAAGACGTTGATAAAACTCGGCTACCGAAGCGGTTTCACTAATTTGAGCTTGGGGTAGGCTATAACGTACTGCCTGAATTAAGGCATGGCGAAATAGCGGATGATCATCAACAATAAGTATATTCATAGATTTGTTATATTCCATCCTGGTTTATTGCCTAGGCTTCTGGCAACATCATATCATATAGAATGCTGATACCGTTAAAATATAAATAGCAGTTATCACTGTAGCATATAATATTTTTTAAAAAAATATAGAGGATTAATTGAGGCGTTAATCATCCCAATATCAAATTCATTAAGATGATCAACCAATCTTGAGCCCAAAATTACATGATGAGAAGAATTATTAATTCTTCAAAATCACTATTTCCATTTAATTGTTTTCACTTCCTGTGCATGCTGTTTAATGGATGCCGTATCATTTGAATCACAGCCACAACCAGCCCCACACCCGCCTGCTGTGGATTTTTTTGGTCTAAGTTTATCGGCCAAGCTCACCCAACCCATTTTGTGTAGTGAGTCAGCAAGTGCTGTATAAGTTTTATTTGCAGTTTTTGGCAAAAGTTTATTGAAGACAATCACACAACTCCATAACACGATTGCCGTAATAATTAGATATTGAATCATTGCCTTTATCTCCTAAAGCTTAAGCAAACATGCGTGATGCAATTTGATAAGTAAAGAATGCCATAATGTATGCCAAACCGAATAAATAGAGGGTCATGATGATGACACTTTTCCATGAGCCAGTTTCACGCCTAACAGTTGCCAAGGTTGCCAAACAGTGTGGTGCGTAAATAAACCAGACCAGCAAAGCCAGACCCGTTGCCAGCGACCATCCAGAATCTGGCGAACTAATCAGACTTGCAAGACTTTGGGCCTGTGCATCTTCATCACCAGAGAGCGCATATACTGTACCCAATGCAGCCACCACAACCTCACGCGCGGCCATAGCAGGAATAAGTGCCACACAGATTTGCCATGGAAAACCAATAGGTGCAAATAAAGGCTGCATCAAATGTCCCAACATTCCCGCAAAACTGTAATCAATATCAGGTAAGGTGGCATTTTCCGGTGGTTGTGGGAATGTGCATAGGAACCATAATAACACTGATAGTGCAAAAATAATTCCACCAACACGTTTCATAAAGATTTTGCCACGTTCATACACACCAAGCAGAATATTTCTGGCATCAGGAATTCGATAACTTGGTAATTCCATCAATAAGCTATGTTCTGACTTGTCTTTACGAAATAGCTTGATGATATAGGAAATAATTAATGCACTAACAATCCCAGCCATATAAAGGGCAAATAACACCAAACCTTGTAAATTGAATACACCTGCAATCATTTTTTGAGGAATAAAAGCAGAAATTAACAATGCATACACCGGTAACCTAGCCGAACAAGTCATTAAAGGCGCAACTAGAATTGTGGTAAATCGATCACGTGGATCACTAATGGTTCGAGTTGCCATAATCCCAGGGATCGCACAAGCAAAACTGGATAATAGTGGAATAAATGCCCGACCACTCAATCCGGCTTTAAACATCAATTTATCCAGTAAGAATGCGGCACGTGGTAAATATCCTGACTCTTCCAGAACCAGAATAAAAAAGAATAAAATCAGAATTTGTGGTAAAAACACTACCACACCACCAGCACCAGCGATAATCCCATCAACCACTAAGCTTTGTAATAAAGGCTGAGAAATGTACTCTCCAACACTCTCTCCAAGCCAGCTAAAAAACGTTTCAATACCATCCATAAAGGGCGCAGCCCAAGCAAATACAGCCTGAAACACAATAAACATCAAAATTGCCAGTGTCAGTAGACCAAAAACCGGATGTAAGAAAATACTGTCCAGAAAAGTGGTGCGTTTGTCATCATTAACAGCTGAAGTCACTGTTTGAGTAAAGATATGGTTAATATCCTCACGTAAATCTGCACTAGGTTCGAAGCTTGAAATTCGGAATTGTTGCTGTTCAAGGGATTTTAACAGATGGGTTACTCCTCCCTGTTTTACTGCAACTGTTTCAACCACAGGTACACCTAACGCCTGTGACAATGCCTCAGGATTAAGCTGAATACCACGTCGACGTGCTTCATCCATCATGTTCAACACAATCAGCATCGGGCGTTTTAATGCTGCAACTTCCAATAATAAATTTAAGTGCAATTTTAGGTTGGTTGCATCCACAATACATAAGAAAGCATCCTGATATTCCTCGCCCTTAACAACGCCCTGACAAACATCACGGGTAATGGCTTCATCAGGACTTGCCGCATCTAGACTGTATGTCCCTGGTAAATCCAGTACACGAACAGTTTGGCCGGAAGGTAAATTAAATAAACCTTCTTTGCGTTCAACCGTTACACCGGCATAGTTGGCAACTTTTTGTTTGGTTCCCGTTAAATGGTTAAATAAAGAGGTTTTACCACAGTTTGGATTACCCACAAGTGCAATACGCAAAACTTCGTTACTCATGTGAATATTCCTTAAATGTCAACTTCGATACGTTCAGCTTCATTACGGCGCAAGGCGAACCGTGACAAGCCAACTTTAACCAGAATGGGCTCTCCACCAAACAAACCCTTTGTAATGACTTCAACATGTTCACCTGTAACAAAACCTAGACTTCTTAAACGTTTGGCAATATTGTCTGTAGATGAAGAGCCATCTAGCAGTTGATGAACGTGTGAAATTGTGGCTTGCTGTTTAGTTTTTAAATCCGATAGACGCACGATCTTTGCCCTGGCTACATTTCATGAATTTATTTATGAAACATTATAACCTTAAATGAGAATATTTACTAATCAGCAACGATTCAATTTGCATTTTTCCTTTGCTGGTTTTGTCATTTATTTGTATTGTGGAATAACTTGTTGAATTGCTATTTTGAATTATGCTTGCTGCTAAAAAACTACGTCAGCCCACACCTGTTACTATTCCTGAACAATATACTTACTTACAGGGTTTTCGTGACTATTTAATTAGTCACAGTAGTAGCATTCATACCCGCAATGCGTATTTATCCGATTTGTTACAATGTGCACACTGTTCAAATACTCCATTAACAGAGTGGCAAAAACATCACATTCAAGACACTTTATTGAAACTTACCGAACAAGGAAAAAGCCCTCGATCAATCGCTCGCTATTTATCCGCATTACGACAATTTTTTAGATTCCTTAGAGAAACTGATTTAAGACAGGACGATCCTCTAACCGAAATCAAAACTCCAAAACAAGGTCGGGCATTACCCAAAGATTTATCTGCTCAAAATGTTGAAGCATTAATCAATGCACCAGATCCCTCTACTGCACTGGGTTTAAGAGATCGTGCCATGTTAGAAGTTCTATATGCCTGCGGACTACGGGTGAGTGAGCTTATCGGTCTACAAACACAAATGCTTAACTTAGAACAAGGCTTTGTTAGAATCAAAGGAAAAGGCAACAAAGAGCGACTAGTTCCACTGGGTGAAGTAGCTATCGACTGGCTCCAACGATATCTACTGGAAGCTCGACCAGAACTCTATAAAATCTCAACTGACGCACTATTTTTAACACAAAATGGCGGCATCATGACCCGACAAAATTTCTGGTATGCCATTAAACGCTACGCTTTAATCGCCAATATCGAACAAGAGCTGTCACCACATGTATTACGTCATGCCTTTGCTACACATTTACTGAATCACGGTGCTGATTTGCGTGTCGTACAAATGCTGTTAGGTCATGCAGATTTATCAACAACACAAATCTATACCCATGTTGCACAAGCACGTATGCAACAAATTCATGAACAATTTCATCCTCGAGGCTAATCTTCAGTTTTATATTTTATAATTTTTCAAATCATTGCTTGCAAGAAAATGCTTTTGATCTAGATAAACCACCAATCCATCGGATCAGATACTTTTTATATCATTGCGCTGTATTTTTTTTGTTATGCTTGCACTTTCATTCGACTCTTTTAGATAAACAGGCTCGTTATGCACTTTTTAAAATTTGCTGCAAGCATCTTCATGATCGCCAGCACCATCTTCCTTTCCGCATGCTCAAAAAATGATTCCAACAATAAAGATGATCAAGCCATTACCGCAACGACACCCGTTTCAGGTGAAGCATCAACACTCACAGAAAATAACGCACTTCAACGTTTAAAACAAACGTTGCAAGCTAATTTTGAACAGTCAGGCATTAAAGCAAAAATTCAGACCATTAGAACAACCGAAATTCCCAATATGTACTGGGTAACACTAGAAGGCTTTCCTTCCGTCTTGGCCAGTAGCGATGCAAAATATATATTTCAGGGGGATGTGATCCGTTTAGGTGATAAAAAAGTGCAGCAGATTACTGAAGGCCTAAAAGCTTTGGATAACAAGACCAAACTTGCTGCACTCAAACTTGAAGATTTGATCGTTTATCCGGCTCAAGGCAAAACCAAACATATTGTTTATGTGTTTACTGATTCCAGTTGCCCGTACTGCCATAAACTTCATGAGCATTTAAATGACATGACCAGTAAAGGTATCGAGGTACGTTATATTGCATGGCCACGTGGTGAGCAATTTTTTGCAACCATGCAAAACATTTGGTGTAGTGCTGACCGTAAAGCTGCATTTGATGCCTCTGTAAAAGGTCAACCATTACAAGCTACGCAATGTACTAATCCAGTCATGGCTCAATATCAACTAGGCCTAGATATGGGTGTGAATGGTACGCCTGCTATTTATAATCAGGACGGTCAATATCTTGGCGGTTATATGACACCGGACGATCTACTAGAACGCCTCAAACAGCCAAACTAGAAATAATCTACAAAAAGCTGCAAATACCCTAGTGGTCTTGCAGCTTTTTAGATACCGTCTTACTTGTAAATAAAAAAAAGAGTTTTTAAGAGTTTTCTTGCAAAAAATCTGCATGATATGGTGTCTTATTTTTTAATACACCATAACAAATATGTATCAATTTTCGCATAGCAGCACATAATGCAGCCATTTTAGCTTTACCATTTTTTAATAATCGATCATACATAACCTTAACATGAGGATTATGTCTAATTGCTACAACAGCCGCCATGTATAAGCTCGAACGAATTTTTGTAGACCCTGTTTTAGATAATCTTGATGCACCTCTAACAGATGTACCAGATTGTCTTTGTAAAGGAACAAGACCAACATAAGCAGCAGCTTGGCTTGCCGTATCAAATTGATGACTATGAAATAAATTCAGCATTAACAAACCAGTACGCTTTCCAATCGCTGGAATACTTTGCAACAAATCTAAATCAGACTTTAAATCTCGATCTTGCTCTATTAAATCAGAAATCATCTCATCAATAGATAGCAAGCTAGATTGTAAAGAATCTATACTATTTTTAATCATATTAATAACTTGTATACTAGTATGATTAAAAGTAGATTTTTCAAGACGATTATTTTCACGTAATAAATCAGAATAAACAGCATCACGTCGAGCAATAAGATGCTTTAAAAATTTAATATTCTCGCTATCAGGCTTCCATATTTTTAAATGAGCAAATGCACCATATTTGGCTAATACCTCACTATCAGCTTTATCTGTTTTATTTAAAATTGACATACTTTGAGCAAAACGACGTGCCCTAAAAGGGTTAGATAATGCTAAAGTACAACCTGCATCATGTAAAAAATAACACAAATTTTCATGATATATACCAGTTGCTTCAAGAGTAATTAATAAATCATTATGCGATATTTTCAATAAAGTAAACCAATTTATTAAATTATTAAATCCAATCTCATTATTCGAAAAAACTTTAGTTTTCTTTTTACCTGAAATTTCATTAATAAATAAACAACAATCAATTTTTGTTTTTGAAACATCAATACCCAAATAATTCATACTTACTCCATTTTACACCATTCACACTGCCTATACTTGTTTATTCAGTGTCTAATGCACTTGGCTACCGTTGAGAGTTAAAATTGTGTAAAGGGCAAATCATATACTTTATCTAAAAAGCAATTTTTAAAATTAAGCTATTATACAAGTTATATGATTTGCAGTTATATTAGCTAGATATAACATAAATAGAATAATCATTTTTTTATATTTTTCAATAAATATTTCTTTATAAAAATTAATAAAAGCAGTAATCAGGGTAGACTAAACTGTCATCAGATTGCACTACTACGCTCGTAGACACTCGCTAAATATACCAGATTACATGAGCAAGGAATTTACGATAGTTAATCGACATACTCGCTTTGTTAGCGAGTATGTGAAAA
>NZ_VXKN01000004.1 GCF_008693185.1 Acinetobacter qingfengensis | reverse complement strand
TGATAATCAAAACCCTTAAGCCCTAACTAACACCCTGTTTTTCAACAAGTTTTTATCTGCATCACCGCCGATGGATGTGCATTCTACACTATCCCCATACCTTTGCAATACCCCAAAACCCTTTTTTTCTCCTTTCGTTCGTTTATTCAGCATTTCTACCCTATTTTTATTATTGTTGTTTGTTTTTTGAGCAAAGTTGTTATTATTTCTAGTTCACACAGCGAATAAGTTGCTTTTCTTTGTATGCTTTTACGTTTTCAGTAAGTTGATCTACGATTTTTTGTCTGGCCTCTACACTTCCCCATGCTGAATGAGGTGTAATAATTAAATTAGTCAGGTTAGGATCAAGCAATGGATTTCCTGTAGATGGTGGCTCAACTGTTAAAACATCTATGGCTGCCCCTGCAATTGTTCTATTAATTAATGCTGTTGCTAAAGCTTGTTCATTAATGATGCCACCACGTGCCACATTAATTACAAATGCAGTGTTTTTCATTTTTGA
The DNA here is from genome assembly GCF_008693185.1 of Acinetobacter qingfengensis. Classification (GTDB taxonomy): domain Bacteria; phylum Pseudomonadota; class Gammaproteobacteria; order Pseudomonadales; family Moraxellaceae; genus Acinetobacter; species Acinetobacter qingfengensis. The sequence continues at coordinate 276,549 of NZ_VXKN01000004.1, read as the reverse complement.
TAGTTCTTTTTCATCAATCAAATTTTCTGTTTCAGGTGTTAATGGACAATGTAATGTTAGAATATCTACTTGTGCCAACAACTCATCAAGTTGTAAATATCCGTCTTTTTTAGGACGATGAGGAAGTTGACCGATTAAAATTTGCATACCAAAAGCTTGTGCAAGCCTAGCAACTGCCTGCCCAAGTTCACCATAACCCAAAATTCCTATCTTTTTCCCAGCAAGCTCCATAATTGGATAATCCAAAAAGCAAAATTGTTCAGATTGTTGCCAACGGCCCTGTTTAACTGCCTGATTGTATTTAATCACTTGTGTGGCTAATGCTAATATTAAACTCATTGTATGTTGTGCTACAGCATGCGTACCATAACCCTGACAATTACATACTGGAATATTTCTTTGTTTTGCTGCGACTAAATCAACATTGTTTGTACCTGTAGCAGAAATAAGAATTAACTTTAAATTTGGTAATTGTCGAATAGTATGTTCACTTAGAGAACTTTTATTGGTAATCACAACGTCGGCATTTTTTAAACGTTCTATAATTTCTTCAGACTGTGTTGATGGATACAAATAGAGTTCATCAAATTGTTGTTTTAACTGATTAAAATTTAAATCACTTTGATCTAGACTGGCATAATCCAGAAATACTGCTTTTAATGACATTTTTGTAGTCCTTAAAACTTAAATAAAGTATACTTTTTACACTCTCATCTTAGAAAGACTCATTTCAAAAGTAAAGTGAACTTTATGAATGATAAGGAGTAAATAATAAAAGATTAATGCCAAGATTTTATTTTTTTAAATAAAAGGTATGCTATCTTCTATTTAAAGTAAACTTTAATAACAGGGGAGGAATAAAGAGATGAGCATGAATACTGTGACGCCAAGAATGACTCATTTATTTCAGCAATTAGGATTAGATTCAAGCCAGCTAGCTATAGAAGAATTTATTAAGAATCACCAATTGGATGCTCAAACCTATATTACTGATGCATCTTTTTGGAATGAGGCACAATGTGCATTTATTAAGGAAAAAATTTCAGCTGATGATAATTGGGCAACAATCGTAGATCAGCTCAATGAATCATTGCATGAAGATTCGGTAAAACTTTAAGTTGTGATTAAAAACATAGAGTAAGTGGCCTAAAATTAGCGCCACTTATTTTTTTTGTATTTGATAATAGTATTCTTTTTTCCCTTCGATATCTTGTTCTTGTTGTTGCAGTAAGGTATGTCCTAGATGCATACAAAATTTTGGAATATCCCAAGAAGTTGATGGATCAGTTGCAAAGACTTCAATAACATCACCTGATTGTGATTTACGAATGGCTTGATGTAACATCATTACGGGTTCAGGACAGCGTAAGCCTCGAGTATCAAGCTGTTTTATAGATATGGTCAATGAATCTGGCATTATCAGGACTGGATAGTTAAGTTATACGGTCAGGTATTTTAACATAATTTATTTATCTGTCAGGAAATTAAATTTATTGACAAATCATCAATAAAAATCAAGTTGTTTTAGATGCAACTCTGTATTTTCTTCGGTATGATGAAGCTGACTTTTTCCTGATTTGCATTTTTTAGGATCCCTCATGCAAGAAGAATCTAGCCCATCGTGGACACGAGGCTTGAGAAAGTGGTTACATACCGCCCCAGAAACTCGTGATGAATTATTAAAGCTAGTACAAGATTCCCGTAAATTTTTAGAACCTGATACTGTTGCCATGTTAGAAGGTGTACTTGATCTTCCAGCAACCAAAGTTCGTGAAGTGATGACACCGCGCACAGCGTTGATTAGTTTACAAGAAGATGATGATTTACTTGATATTATTCATGTTTTAATTGAATCTGCACATTCACGTTTTCCTGTTTTTTCCAAAGATAATGAAGACACTGTGGTTGGTGTTTTATTAGCCAAAGATTTATTGCCATTTTTAACTGAACGCCGTACACAAAAATTAGATATTAATGTACTAATGCGTCAGCCTTTGTTTGTTCCTGAAAGTGCACGTTCTGATCAGGTGCTGCGGATGCTCAAAAATACTCAGTCACATCTGGCAATTGTGATTGATGAATATGGGACAACATCGGGTATTGTCACACTGGAAGATATTCTGGAAGAAATCGTTGGTGAAATTGAGGATGAACATGATGAAGCTGATCAAATTGCACAATTTATTCAACCAGATGACCAAAATGCATGGATTGTACAAGCTTTAACTCCTATCGAACATTTCAATGATTTAATGAACACACATTTTTCTGATGAAGAAGTAGAAACAATGGGTGGCTTATTGCTTCAGGAAATTGGTTTGGTTAATGATTTGCAAGGTCAAATTGTAGAACTAGAAGGCTGGAATTTCCAGATTCTCGAAGCTGATTCTCGTACTATTCATTTGATCCGAGCTGTTCGATCATGAGATCATTTTTTGATAAATTAAAAACAGCTCCAGCAACTCAAAAAACACACCGTATCTCATTGGGATGGGTGTGTTTTATTGCATTAATGGCGGGGGCAATTTTACCTTTTGCATTAGCACCTTATCATTTCTGGTGGCTCGCAATTTTATCTCCTGCACTCTTATATGCCTGTTTACACCAACGTTCCAGCAAGCATGCTTTTCTGATCGGCTGGGCTTTTGGCTGTGGCTTATGGTTTATTGGAGCATTCTGGTTATATACTTCCATTCATATCTATGGTGATACTTCATCAGTATTATCTGTCATATTGATTGCATTAATGGCCAGTATCATGGGGCTTTTTAATGCAGTACAAGCTTGGGTATATCGCCGTTTTTTCCCGGAAACACCTCTGACATTTACGCCACTCTGGGTTATATTTGAATGGTTAAAGACCTGGTTGTTTACCGGTTTTCCTTGGTTATTTGCTGGTTACGCATTTACCAATTACGGCTTGGATGAATACGCACCATTATTTGGTATTTTTGGTGTGTCATTTGTGGTGATTTTAATTGCTACTGCTTTTACCGAATGTTTATTTGGTAAACGTTTTTGGCTAATTCCGATAGTCTTGGTCATTCTAGGTGCATGGGGTGCCAAACAATTACACTGGGTCAGCACAAAAACTGAAGCGCCGTTATCGGTTTCGCTTATTCAAGGAAATATTCCTCAGGATTTAAAATGGCTCACAGAATATCAAGCACAAACTTTAAGTATTTACGCTACGCTCAGTCAGAATGAATGGGGACGGGATCTGGTGGTGTGGCCAGAATCATCTATTCCAATGTTTCAAACTGAGATTCAACCATTTTTGGATTCAATGAGTACGCAGGCAAAAATAGCACACTCAGCATGGGTAACAGGAATTCCCTACTGGCAGGAAGTAAAATCACCAGATAAGTATCCACAATACTATAATGCGATTATGGCATCAGGAATGGATACACAAGGGTTATATTTCAAACAACGTTTGGTGCCTTTTGGCGAATACATTCCTCTTGCTGGTACTTTAAAGTGGTTATTGCCCGGCTTGCAGCAAGGCATATCCAGTTATAGTGCTGGTCACGATCACCAAACACCATTAATGATCAAAAATCATCGACTAGCTGCCGCAATTTGTTATGAAATTGCTTATCCTAATCTAACTAGGCAAAATGCCAAGGATAATGACTTTCTGGTAACTATTTCTAATGATGCATGGTTTACTGGTACCACAGGCCCATGGCAACATTTGCAAATGGTACAAATGAGAGCCAAAGAAAATGGGCGCTGGATTATTCGGGCAACCAATACTGGTGTGACAGCAATCATCAATGCACAAGGTCAAATTGTTAAACAATTACCAGTAGATACACGCGCTGTTTTACGTGGGGATTTACCAGCAATGACTGGAGAAACTTTGTATAGTCGTCTGGGGGACTGGAGTATTTTGGTTTTAAGTCTTTTGTTATTACTATTAGGGATTGGCTTTAAACCGGCTGTTGTAGACACATCATATAAACAACGTCGTTAAATAGAATAAAAAATCCGATCAATATTGACCGGATTTTTTATGTATGCTGACATAAAGCGAATGCAAATAAGGAAACAAAAAACAGCATAGGCACATGTCGATAAAGTCTAAGAACAATTTGTTGTGTCGGATTGACCGCTATAGAGGTTTGCCAGATGGTCATTTTCAAAGCTGCGGTGAATGCAATAATGATGGTTGCACTAATTAAACTAATCCCAATAAATCCAACCATGATCTGACTACTTCCCTGTACGCTTCCAATCATTTGTGCCAAAAAATGGCTGATAGGCAATATCAAAAAAGTAAGGAAAACTGTTTTAAGAACTGCCCAATGCATTCGACTTAATTCATCGGGTAGAAAAAATGTTCGCATCTCCCTCTCCTTTGTCTGCTGGCATCTTAAATAAATTATGCCGATATTCTCAAATAAACATAAGCCTATATCAATTCATAATTTATATTTATTGTTAAGGACAGCATTAATAATCATTAACAAACATAAAATAAAATCTTGATAAGTTAAGTTTTTATTAAAAGTAATAGATTCAACTTTTTCTTATACAGAAAATATCTTAGGACTTTTTTATATTTATTCTTATAAAACTTCAAAATCAGAACAGTATAAATATTTTCATAAAATGTTTCTTTTTATTAGGATCTGTTGCTATTTTAAATAATTTCAACTGTATGATTTAATCAAAATACCTAAGCTCAGATGCTTTCATTTTGTGATCTTGCCAGTTTATATTACGCTTTGATCACGATAAATATTGAGATTTTTATGACTCAGATTGAGCAAAGCCATCCTTATCGAGTACGTGTCGCTCTCGCTGTGCATTTATTTGATCTGATCGATTATGAAATTTCCGCCACTCATTTTGCCCAAGCAAAAATTGGCACACGCATCGTTGTACCATTTCGCAAAAAACAAATGATTGGCATTATTGTAGAAAAGTTGGATTGTCATGTGCCTTTTTCTGCTGAGTTTCAGTTAAAGCCTGTTGCCAAGTTATTCGATGAAGCAACTTTACTGGATCAAGCAACATTGCAGTTATTACAATGGGCAGCACAATATTATCAATCTCCTGTTGGCGAAGTCATTTTGTCTGCATTACCTAACGTGCTCCGCCAAGGACGACCTTATGATTTACTCACCTTTTACTGGAAAATTACAGATCTCGATGGCATAACTTTATTGAAAAATGCACCAAAACAATTAGAAGCCTACCAAAGCATCAAATTACATCCTCAGGGTGCACCTGAAGCCATTTTGAATTTATCCGGAATCAACGCAGCACAGCTTAAACAACTAGAACAAAAACATTTAGTTGAAAAAATCATTCGTCCCATTAATTTTAGTCCAAAACCAATGCAGTTGGCGCAAATGCCGCTTACTGCCAATCCTGAACAAGATCTCGCTATTGATCAAATTCGACAAAAATTGGGACAGTATGCTGCTTTTTTACTAGATGGAGTAACAGGTAGTGGTAAAACTGAAGTGTATTTACAAGCCATGCAAACTGCACTTGAACGAGGGCAACAAGTATTGGTACTGGTGCCCGAGATTGGCTTAACGCCTCAAACCATTGAACGTTTCCGAGCACGCTTTCATGTAGATACAGTGCTTTTACATTCCGGATTAAATGATTCACAACGCTTACAAGCATGGCAACAGGCTCAAACCGGTAAAGCCAGTATCATTTTAGGTACCCGTCTCGCCATATTTTGTCCATTACCGCGTCTTGGTCTGATTATTCTGGATGAGGAACATGATTTATCTTATAAACAACAGGATACTTTTCGTTATCATGCCCGAGATGTAGCGTTATATCGGGCTTACAAACAACAATGTCCAGTCGTTTTAGGTTCGGCCACACCAAGTTTTGAAAGTCTGGCTTTAGTACAACAACATAAAATGCAGCATTTGCATTTAACTCAGCGTGCTGGTCTTGCAAAACCTGCTAAATTTCAATTGATTGATTTAAAGACTGCCAAGAAAACCCAAGGACTGGCAGATGTTTTAATTGATGCTATTCGAGAGCAACTGAAAAAAGATCAACAAGTATTGGTATTTATTAACCGCCGTGGTTATGCACCTGTATTAATGTGCACAAGCTGTGCATGGCAAGCTGATTGTCCACATTGTGATGCACATTTAACCGTGCATTATCATCCTTATACCCAATTGCAATGCCATCATTGTGGCTATCAACAAGCATTACCAAAGCTTTGCCCATCCTGTCAATCTGAAGAGATCAAACCAATTGGTCTGGCAACTGCCCGTCTTGAAGAAACATTATATGAATTATTCCCAGATACTGCTATTTTCCGGGTAGATCGGGATACCACCACTCGAGTCAATAGCTGGAAGAATATTTATAGCCGTGCCCAGAAACCCGGGGCTGCTATTTTTCTAGGAACACAAATGTTGGCAAAAGGTCATCACTTTCCTTATGTTGGATTAGTCACTATTCTGGATATCGATGCGGGATTAATGAGCAGTGACTTTCGTGCCCCAGAACGTACTGCACAGCTTATTTTACAAGTTGCAGGACGTTCCGGCCGAGGACATATCACTGGTCAGGTTCTATTACAAAGCCTGCGACCTGATCATCCATTATTACAAATCCTGGTCAAGCATGGTTATGCAGCTTTTGCTGATCAAGCGTTAAAAGAACGACAACTGGCAGCATTACCTCCTTATTCTTATGCAGCCATGATTCGTGCCGAAAGTAAACAAGCACAATATAATCTGGAATATTTACATCACGCCCTGAATATGTGGCCACAATTTGGCACAAGCAAATTACAGGTTTGGGGGCCTATTGAAGCACCCATGCAAAAGAAAGCTGGATTTTATCGCAGTAATCTGATTTTGATGTGTCATTCCCGACCAGCATTTCATGAACAATTAAGATTATGGTGGCAATGGCTATTTAAACAACCTCGACAACATCAACTTCGTATTACGCTAGATATTGATCCACAGGATTTAAGTTAAAATGTTTTATCTCTATGCTTAAACGACTAAACTTGAAACTGAATCAAGCCTGACTTTATAAAGTGAAATATAAGATTTGGCTTGATGTGATCTTAAGTTTTATTACTAAACACCTTTATAATTTTACTGATAGTGTCAATTACACCCTGAGAGCCTAAACCAATCATGTCAATGCTGTTACAAGTCACCCTTTTTATTGCTACGGCGCTAATTCTGGTTCCCTTGGGAAAGCGTTTTGGCATTGCAACGGTTCTAGGTTATTTATTTACAGGAATTTTACTCGGACCAAGCGCACTCAATCTTGCCAATGACCATGAAGAAATTCTGGAATTAGCTGAATATGGCGTCATCATGTTGATGTTTTTGATTGGCTTGGAATTGCGACCACAGCGTTTATGGCAAATGCGACAATCCATTTTTATTCTGGGTGGATTGCAAATGGCCATTACTGGCTGTGTATTGATGCTAATTCTCTGGCTAATTTTACCGATTTCATTATCTGCAAGTCTGGTGGTCGGTTTTGCATTGGCTTTGTCCTCTACTGCTTTTGTGTTGCAACTACTGGAAGATCGAAAACAAATCAAAACCTTCTATGGGCAACAATCTTTTGCCATTTTGCTATTTCAGGATATTGCGGCAATGGTTTTGCTGGCCATGATTCCTTTATTGGCTGGCCATGAAACCGCGCATCACGGTATTGCATATTTTATGGCAGTGATTGCATCATTTTCCGGTTTGTTTTTATTTAGTCGTTATATTCTAAGACCATTATTTCGTTTTGTCGCCCAAAGTGGTGCCACTGAACTCTTAACCGCAGTTGGATTGTTTATTGTTTTAGGGGTGGTGGTGCTTATGGACACCATTGGAATTAGTACCACACTTGGTGCATTTCTGACAGGTGTATTACTTGCCGATTCAGAATTCCGTCATGAACTTGAAGCTAGTATTCAACCATTTAAAGGTTTGCTACTAGGGTTGTTCTTTATGACGGTTGGCATGGGTATCAGCCTGAATATTGTCGTAGAGCAACCTTTACTAATTCTTGGTGGCACCATTGTACTGATGCTGATAAAAGTATTATCGCTGACCGTAATGGCCTATTTTCGTAAGCAATCCTTTGCCAATAGTTTAAGACTAGGAATAGCGCTGGCACAGGGTGGTGAATTTGCATTTGTGGTCTTTAGTGCAGCAATTGCTGAGAAAATGATTGAACCTCCAATGCTTGCACCACTCACCCTGATCGTGACATTTTCCATGATCTTAACACCAGCACTTTTCTGGGTTCTCGATCGTTTTATTGAACCTATTTTTGCCAAACAGGCAACTCATCCAAAATATGATGATATTCCTGAACATCAATCCCCTGAACCATACATTGTTATTGCTGGTTTTGGTCGTGTGGGACAAATTGTCACACGAATTGCGCACATCCACCATATTCCATTTACAGCGATCGACAATAATATTGATCAGGTCGATTTTGTTCGTCAATATGGAGGAAAAGTTTACTATGGCGATGCCACCATGCCTGAAATTTTAAACTCTGCGGGCATTGCTAAAGCAAAAATCTTTGTACTAGCGATTGATGATGTGGAGGATGCTATGAATGTTGCACGGCATATTCGCCTGCATCACCCACAAGTGACTATTCTAGCAAGAGCCAGAGATCGGCATCATGTGCATTTACTTCGGGAAATTGGTGTCAAATATATTTGGCGAGAAACTTATCTGTCTTCGTTGGCAATGGCACAACAACTTTTATTGGAACTGGGAACAGACCCAATCCGTGCTCAGGAAGAAATTCAAAGATTTCTTGATTACGATGAACAACTTCTACAATTTCAACAGGGCATCTATGCTGATCCACAAAAATTAATTGAATCTAACCGTGATATGCTGCAAGAATTAAAGAACTTGTTTGAAAATGATGAGTTTGCACAAAAACAGGATCCTGAAGTGTTTATTAGTGCACCAACTGCTGAAAATGACGACAGTTCGTCTCGCCAAACTTGATATTTATGCTTTTGTCACCACTTATGCCTGATTATGGAGAAGATTATGACTGATGTCCGCCAACGTTTTTATATTCATGACTGTCCTATTCGTGGTGAAGTAGTGCATTTGCAACAAACCCTGAGCACCATTTTATCTCAGCGTGAATATCCACTGGCCATTCAGATTTTACTGGGTGAAATGTTGGTTGCCAGCAGCTTGCTCGCCAGTACATTAAAAATTCAGGGGCGACTCAGTATTCAGATTCAGGGTTCCGGCAGTCTAAAATGGGCAATGGCTGAATGTAATCATTTAGGTGAATTGCGTGCATTGGCTGAATTTACTGAAGATGATCGTTTTGCTACGGCTGAAGACAGCAGTATTGCGCTTTCCAGTCTACAAAATGGCGTATTATTTATTAATATTGAACCTGATATGGGTGAACGCTATCAAGGGATTGTTCCACTTGAACATGCAACACTAGCACAGTGTTTAGTTCAGTACTATGACTTATCGGCACAAATTCCAACTCGAATTGTATTGGCAAGTGACCATAAAACTGCCGGAGGATTGTTGATTCAGTTATTGCCTCGTACTGAAGAAGAACAGGAAACAATTGATCAGGATTTATGGCCTCGTCTGACGATGCTTACTGAAACGCTCAAATCAGATGAGTTAATTCATTTACCGGCTGAAGAAATTCTATATCGCCTTTATAATGAAGAAGATGTACGCTTACCTGAGGCTGAACAATTAAATTTTGGTTGTACCTGTTCCAAGGAACGCTGTGCCAATGCTTTATTGCAAATTGGAGCAGAAGCCGTTAAGGAAACCTTAATGGCTCAAAATCCAATCGAAATGAATTGCCAATTTTGTAATGCACAATACCGCTTTAGCGCTGAAGAAGCTCTGGGTTTGTTTGGTCAACATGTCAGTTAGATTGATCATTTAAAAATTAAAAACGCCCAGATTTTGTCTTTGGGCGTTTTTTATTGCTTATTTATTTTATTCTTGAATTTCAAGTGCTTTAGGATGTTGTGCAGTCTGTGCCAGTTTTAAATATTTTGCTTGGGATTTTTTATTTTTACGTACGCCAATCCCCTCTTTATATGACTCATATAAAGCAAAATACGCATCAGCATCACCCTGTTCACCCGCCTGATTTAACAGTTCTACGGCTAATTTAGCATCGGCGTCAACCCCCAAACCATCACGATAAGCAATACCCAATAGATAACCTGCACGAATATCACCACGAGCCTTAGCATGTGTAAACCATTCAATAGCTTCCGCAGGCTGATCATGATTTTGACAGTAAATTCCCATACACATCATGGCTTTAGGATGCCCTGCCTGTGCTGCGGTATTCAATAATGGTAAATGTTGCTCATGCTCAACCGGTAAGTTTAATGCCAAGGCAAAAATTGCATCAACATTGCCTTGCTGCGCTGCCCGTTCAATCCAGCGAAAACCTTCCTGACGATTAACTTCAACGCCAATCCCTTGTGTTAAACATTGTCCTAATGAAAATTGTGCTGAAGCAACCCCAGCATGTGCAGCCTGAGCTAAAAGTTGTAAAGCTTGTTGTAATAATTGTTGTTTCTGAGCAGAATCCGTAATTTGATCAACCTGTTGCAACACTACCAATGCTGCTTGATAAGCAGCTTCATTATGCCCCAATTGTGCAGCTTTTAGCATATATTGTTGTGCCAGTGCTGCATCTCCATCAGAATCCTGATATTCCACTAACGCACGTACATGACAGCCAATCGGATTATTTTGTTGTGCAGATTGTTGTGCCAGTTGCTTTGCTTGCTGTAACTGTCCGTTTTTAAGATAGCGAAATGCCAATAAGCCGGCAATATACGGATCATCTTGATTCGCCTCAAAAAAATTCTGCACTTTATCCTGATTAAACTCCTGTGCATCATTTAGACATAGCAAGCTTTTAACATGATGATGTTTTTTATAATTATCTTTAAGCAATTGCAGACTATGTTCAGGTTCCTGCTGTATCCGTTGTGTAGCATAAGTAAACGTTGCCTCAGGATTATGCAAATCTACAGCTTTTTTCAAAAATTGCTGTGCTTTCTCCGGTTGAGCTTTAACCCCCAATCCCAGTTCAAACATTTTTGCCAACTCATAAAAACCGTATGAATCCTTACAAACATTTGCTGCGTGTTCAAAAAATAAAATCGCTTTAGCCGCATCTTTTTGTACATAATGACCATTTAAATACCAGTGTGCCAACAAAATACTGGCAGCACCAATGCCCTTATTGGAAGCTTCCATCAACAAATTGATACGGCTGGTCGATTCTAACTTATTAGGGGCAATGCCTTTACGCTCAAAATGCTCTACGATCTGAAAACAGGCAACTGGATCACCCTGCTGAACTTTTTGTCTGAGTTGTTGTTCAAATGCTTCCAGTGATTGTTGTTGGGTTATTTGTTCAGCCATGATTAATTGGTCCAAAAAATTCAGAATGTTATAAAATGAGAGTAATTCTACTTTGCAGCATGCAATCCCTCAACCATTCTTAGCAAAAAACTGCATCTGTTTATTTATTGATAAAGATATTGCTGGGTCAAGATGCCTAAAAATGTCATACACACAGCACCAACAACATGAATTGTCACTGCTAGACATGCCATGCCCAATCGCCCTTGCATTAATAGCGTCACAATCTCAGCAGAAAATGTGGAAAATGTCGTTAAGCCGCCACAAAAGCCCGTGACAATAAGAAGTTTATAATTGGGATTTAGGCTACTATGCGTGAAATAAGCGATCGCAAAACCAATAATAAAGCCACCAATCAAATTCACAAAGACTGTGCCTAATGGAATTGCCGGATAAATTGAATTAAGCTTTAAACCGATATACCATCTTGACCAACCACCAATCACAGAACCTATGGCAATTGAAAGTAATGTGTAGAACATTTTAGATCCTCCTAATATTTTTAGGATATGGAGGATGCATGACTACGCACCCTCATCAATATGGGGTTACGTAGGCATCATTAGCCAACAATTGGCGGTTTGTATAGGGAAGTATGCCATTTCCCGATGGATCAAAGTATAAATCCAAACGATACAAATACAATTACTGTTTACAATATTTAAAGCAAAGCTTATTTAAAAAATCTACAGTCGCATAATGTACTACTCAATAATATTGTCTGCATTCATAAAGCTTGTTAAGCTGCTCAAAATCTTTAAACTTAGAGGAAAATATGGCTCAGGACTTACTTGCCCAACTAGATGCAGGCACTGCAAAATTTGCTGATGTGATTGCGTATATTGATGCACGTTACACTTATCATGCCAAAGCATTTCAAAACGGTAGTCAGCACAATACAGCGGAGCAAAACCAAGGTAGTGCCAAAGTATTCAGTTTTGCAAAATTAAATAACTTAGACAAAAATCAAACCTTACAACTATTTGCAGAACATTATCAATCTGTATTAGCAACACCAGATCACATAGATCATCAAAACATTCGTCAGTTTATGCAAAATGGCTGGGAGGGAATCAAATTTGAAGGTCAAGCATTACAGGCAAAATAATGTCTTGAAACGACCTTAACGTTATCAGGTCATTGACAATAGTTATAGCCATGACCTGACTAATTGACTGCTCCACTTTATGTTTATTCTGGTCGCTCAGCATATTGTGGCAAGTCATCATAAATGCACTCCCACTCTGCTTTGGATGCAACAAAAATATGCTTGGCAGGTCGTTGTGATAATATCGTATCCAGCGTACCCACACGCAAGCGGAAGTATTCCGGCATATCTTCTCTAAGACTTACAATTGGTGAACCACATTCACTACAGAACCACCGCTGGGTAATGGCTGTAGACTGAAATTTTTTAATGCAAGATTCACCCTGTAAAAATTTAAACTGCGCACGGTGTACTGGAGCAACCACCGCAAATGCGCTTCCTGTTGTCTTACGACAACGCTGGCAATGGCATTGCAGAATTTCACCAATATCGCCTTCAATTTTGTAGCGAACAGCCGAACACAAACAACTTCCCACATATTCCATCAGTATATCCTCAAAGTTTTTTTAATCTATTTACACAAATAAGTAGAAACACCTTCTCCTACCCATCGCCCTGTCGCTAAACAAGCAGTTAACAGATACCCTCCAGTTGGGGCATCCCAATCCAACATTTCACCACAAGCAAACCAATTTTGATGGGTTTTAATACGTAAATATTGATCTAAAGCATCCAGGCGAATACCACCTGCACAACTAATTGCTTCCGTAATCGGTCTAAAGTCATGAACATTTAATGTAAGCTGTTTAATATGCCATGCCATTTTTTTAGGATTCGTCCAATCTTGTTTGCATACAATTTCTCGTAATAAAGCAATTTTGGTTTTATCCAAACCGGCTTTTTGCCATCGCGTATTGAGGGACTGTTTTTTACCCAGAGAAAGTTTATCTTCCAACTCAAGTACATCAACATCCGGTAATAAATCCAGAAATAATGTGGCTACCGCATTATCTTGTAATTGCCGCCTAAGTCCACGATTACAACGATAAACCAAGCCACCTTCCAAGCCATAGTGACTAATCACCATTTCACCAAACTGCGCCTGTTGATTGCATGTCCAAGCTTTAATTCGTTTTAATGGCTGCCCAAAATAAGCTTGCATATACGTTGACCATGATTGGCATACCCCCACATTACTGCCTTGAAATGGATTAAGCTGCGTATCATTTATCCAGCCTTGCCACAATCCATCGCTACCTAATTGTGGCCAAGATACCCCTCCACAGGCCAAAACCACCACATCAAATGTAGTGACCCATGCTTGTTGTGTATTTAAGTCAATTCCTGAAAGTTTATGCTGTGTTAAAGCTGTGACCTGATGTCGATAATGAAATCTTATCCCACGTTGTTGTAACCGCTTTAGCCATGCACGTAATAAAGGTGCCGCTTTCATTTCTTTGGGAAAAATTCGACCTGAACTCCCCACATAAGACTGTATACCTAGCCCCTGCATCCATTCCCGAATTGCCTGCGCATCGAATGTTTTAATCATTGGGCTTAACCAGTCGTTATGATCATAACGTGCTATAAACTGTTCAAAAGGCTCATTATGGCTGATATTTAAACCTGTTTTACCCGCCATTAAAAATTTACGTGCAGCAGATGGCTTTTGTTCATAGATAGAAATATCATCAAATCCTAACTCTGTCAAACGCTCTGCACACGCCAAACCTGCCGGACCTGCACCAATAATGACAATTTTTGCATTCATGGCATGACTGTTCCAGCTTGTGGCAAGGTATGATCAAAACGGGTTTGGTAACCTTGTGGCTTGGTTATTAATAATTGCTGGCATAATTCACCACGCTGTAGATATTTAATTTCAAAGTGTGTGCGAGCAGACTCCTTTACAATTTTCTGTTTTTGATAAGGTAAATGCCAAACATGCAGAAGCTGCTGCTCTGCTTCATCAATATATTCTCTGATATTACTCGCCAAGGTAATTTGACCACCAGCTTTTAAGCGTGACAATAAATACTCAAAAAAAGGCATATTCAGCCAACGCTGTGCAGGATTATGCGGTTCGGGATTCGGATAAAGAATAAAACACTGCTGAACCTGTTCTGGATACAAAGCATGTACGACCCATGGTATAGCATCAGCATGAACAGGTTGCAAATTATGCAATGCCAATTCCTGATGCTGTCTAAACATAAACTGAAATTTTTCTGCTGTACGTTCAATGGCAATCAAATGCTGATTTGCATGCTGTGATGCAAACAGACAAGCATGTTTACCTTTTCCAGCGCCAATTTCCAAACAAACCGACTGATCGGTGATAGCTTGAAAATTTCGAGGGGCTTTTAAATATTGTGGTTGAAATGGACGGATATCAGGGATTGTCATAGACCGATCACAACAAAGAACATGCATTAAGTCTAACAATTACGTTACAATTTGTCTGTTTTGATTGCATGAGTATTAAACAATGAATCAACCCCCTAAAACTTTTGCTTGCCCCCGTTGTGGCCAACCCAGCACATGGCACGATAACCTATTTCGTCCGTTTTGCTCCGAACGTTGCAAACTCGTTGATCTTGGCGCATGGGCCAATGGAGATTATAAAATTCCGACACAGGATTCACCATCTTTAAATACGCCTGAATATGATCAGGACTAGCGATGTATTCTGTCATGAAAAATTATAAAATCACTCCATTCACAAAAAATTAATGCACTCTAGGGTAAAAAATGATTTCCTCAATGCATAAACATATTCCTTATCAATTACATATTGCCGTTACACAAATTGATCCACAATTGGATCAGGCATGGGAACTTTCCTTACAAAAAATTTTTCTACAACTTGATGAGGAAATGCGAGAAATTATTTATAAACAAATTCTTCAAGTAAAAGAGATTCAATGGAATAAAGTTCATAACACATTCTCATATCATCCTCGCACCGAATTTTTTGATACGATTGATCAAATTGGGCATGATGGGATAAGAAACCTGGCAAAAAAAGTATTCAGCTCTTTATCCGAACTGGACAAATATAAAAATGCACTGGAAATTGCAGATTTTCTGGAAATTATTCTCAGACAAATTGATAAAATAGATGTTAATGAAAACCTTAATTTACAAAAAATTAAACAAAAAATTCGTAAAGGTTTTATTTATAAAGCAGCCAATATTATTCTGAAAAAAGAAACTATTGAAATACCCTTCAATCAACGCAACATCACCACGGAACAGTTAAAAAGTTTTTTTAATGAGGTTTTTTTAAAACAACAACTTTTAGGCTACTGGTTTAAAACATTACGTCCCTATCAACTGGCAGAACAACCTAAAGCATTATTTAATACTTACTTAAAGCAACAGCAACAAATTCGACAACTGGAAATTGTAAAAACATCAAAATTTATTTTCATACTGGCACCGACAGCATCCCAACAATCAAATCCTTTTTCTGCCCGTCGCTTCTTACAAGAAGATATTATTGAAACAGCTTCTCAACATATTTATCTTAATGGCATCATACTGGATTTAACTTTACTGGATAATGAGCAACATATTCAGCAATTTAAATCACAAATGCAAAGAATTATTAGTATAGAAAAACAAATTAGTAAGCCGATCAGCGATTTAATCAGTCATTTTGAAGAATACAACAGCCAAATGTTATTACCTTTTCTTTTTCAACCATTCGATGCCACGGGATTAAATATCGAAAGCATTATTCGGGAACGGTTACTGGAATTTGAACAACGTTTAAGTATTAACATCCTAGAGCCTTTGGCAAAATACTTAAGAAGTAATAACTTACATCAAGATGAATGCAATTATTTATTCATCAGTATTAAACAAATTATGTCTGATATCATTAGTTATTTTTATGATTTTCAAAATCAACCCGCCGTCATTTTTGATGAACAAGTAAATAATTTCTCTGCCCGTTTACAAGCCTACCTTACTTTACTAAAAAAACGTTCAACACATATCTTTAAAATATCCTCAACTGAAGAATGGTATATAGAACACGAAAATGCATTAGAACCTATTCAAAAATTAAAACAGATTGGTAAACAAAATTTGCAGGCCTATCTTGATACATCCAAGCAAATCAAAACCTTGCAACGCAAACAAGATGAAGGTAATTACGGTTTTATGGAGCGCCTATTCAACAAAAATAAAAAAATTGAAGAAAATATTCGACAACTAAAAAATAAAATAGATTTAATCAAAGAATCTGCATTTATTGAGATATTAAGAATTCCAAAGGAATATTCCAATTTATCTGTTTATCTGGAATTTGAAGCTTTAATTTCAATTAATAATAAAGAGCGGCATTATGCATTTCCTACCGGAGATAATGGTATCTCAAGATTACCAATATTAATTAAACTACCTGAAAATCGTAAAGAATTTAATTTACAAGAGTTTATTAATGCTGCCGAATATGATTTAAGTTTGCACAAGCAGGAGTGGGCAGCTTTTAACAGATAAAAATGATGATTTTTCAAAAATCAATATTAGTAAATACGAATTAGTACTTTGATATTTTTGCCCCTCATTCCACGTCATGAATTCTTTGAGTATATCTGAGACCAGAGCTACAAGAACAAATAAAGGCAACGAATACAAAAGCCAATATTCCAAGAAAATCAAATGCTCAGTGCAACAATAATCATATGGACTGGAATTGATATAAAATTAGGTACTTAGTGGAAAATAATATTGCAAGATTGAAGCAATTTAGAGGAATAGCAACTCGATATGACAAACTAAAGCGTAATTATGAAAATGCCATTGCTTTAGCTTGTATATAGTAAAACTGCTATAGATAACATACAATAAACAGATGAGTTACTCAGAACATTTTAGAAAGAAAGTATTGGCTAAGCTTGAGGAAGGATATTCCATTCGAGCCGTTGCGACACAATTCGAAATTGACAAAAACACGATTGTTAAATGGAAAAAACGTATAGAGATCAAAAGAACTCGCCCACGTAAACCTTCCAAAATTGATGATGATGCTCTACGAGCAGATGTGGAAAAATATCCGGATGATTATCAATATGAACGTGCAGCACGTTTTAATTGTGGCGTCTCATCTATAGGCGATGCCTTAAGGCGTTTAGGGATTACAGTTAAAAAAAGACCTTACGCCATCCGCAAGCAAAGCCTAAAATCAGACAACAATACCTGAAAAAACTAGACCGACTAAAGGTCAAACACCCCATTGTTTATATTGATGAAAGTGGCTTTAGATCACATGAACACAGACCTTATGGCTACTCCAGGCAAGGGACACCTTGTTTTGGAACATACAATTGGCAATTAAAGAACCAAACCAATGCCATAGGTGCAATTTACCAAGGTCAGTTATTTGCAGTAGGTTTATTTGATTGTAAGATCAATTCGGATGTCTTTTATTTTTGGGTTGAAGAATTTCTAATAAAAGAGTTACCAAAGCATAGCGTTGTGGTGATGGATAATGCAGCATTTCATAAGCGTCAAGATATAGAGGAGTTACTCAAGCAAAATGGTCATCAAATACTTTGGCTTCCACCTTATAGTCCTGACCTTAATCCTATAGAAAAAATGTGGGCATGGGTAAAGAAGAAAAGGAAAGAATGGTTAGTCGATTCGATTGATGTATTATTCCAATTATTTTTTCATATTTGTATGCGGTTTTAAACGGATCTACTATATACATTTGGTTGCCTTTATGAAATATCAACAGACCCTAAGTATTTTTTGATAAAAGCATACTTTCACCATCAAATTTAATATAACGAATATTTTTATAAAATAGACAGAAAAATAAAGGAAAGACCTAATCTAGATAGCACATATGCAAATCGTCCTGATAATTTAGAAAAATCTCTTTCAATAAAAAATATTCTAAGGCCGACTTTATTCAAATCCAATTTTTCATTATACCTAAAAATATCATAGCTAGCACATAAAAATAATAATCCAATAAAAAACAATGCATTATTAAAGTTAATTATTACTATTCCCACCTGAAAAATTATCAGTCCTAGAAATAGAATTAACCCTAAAAAAACTTCAAAAAAAACATATGCCTTCTCCAATACCCCGAAAAAAAATAATTATGAATAAGTGGTAATTTCACTTCAGAAACTGGATTATGTTTAATCCATTTTTTCTCAATGCACCAGGAAAAAAATGAGGACAATGTGGAAAAATCACGACGGACAGAACTGGCTTTTAATGGCTTTATTGATCGTTTCATCACCTTATCACGATATTCCACCAAACAATCAGAACTGTAATTGACCAATGGCTAATCAACATGAGGGAGAACGTTTTGGAAATACTTTATTCGCTGCATCTCTTTTTTGGCAGTCTTCTTAAATTGTGAAACATCATTGCTATAACGAGTTAATGCCTCATCAACCGTCAAAATAGTTTTTTTCTTTAAAGCAATCTCGGTATTGTGGTTCAGAATAAAATCCCTTTCTTGAAGAACAGCCCACTTCTTTGCATCCTTTTCAGTTGCATGAACCTTTGTCTTTCTAAGACCCTCAAAACGAACCTCGGCTCGCCATTTACCACTCTTTAATTGATATATGGTGATGTACTGCATCTCAAAACACTCAAAACAAGTCAAATTGTGTGTGTAACAGACCAAAATATACCTAAAAATACCCGAAAAAAACCGAAACCCCTAAAACGAAAAAATCCCGAAGCCTTGATATATAAAGGCTTCAGGGTTTTGTGTAATAATCTGTTAACCTACAGATGGTCCCGAGGGTCGGAACCTCATTAGCGTTATATAACAAATAGTTCACTGTCTTTAGGCGGAGAATTGGCGGAGATAGCACGATATACAGTGAGAAATACAAAGTTAAATCACGAAATATAGTGATAAATAAATACCGGATATTCTGATACAATCAAAATGCAAAAATTGAATGTTTTGAAAAATTAGGGGTATTCTCGGAAAAGGGTAACAAAGGTAACAAGAACTTAAAAATTATATTTAAATATATGTTTTATATAATTAAATAACTAAATCACAAAAGGTAATTTCATGGTAACTTAAAGGTAACAAATTACCATTTAAAAAGGTAATCTAACATTACCTTTTATATATATGATTTATATATATTTCTTTAAAAAATCACGATTCTTGTTACCACAAATTACCCTAACAAGGTAACTAAAATTAATACATATTATTCAATAGCTTATATTAATATTTTTGATGTATTTTTAACGAATTACCTTTTACCCTATCTTTTTATAAATCACGATTCATCATGATTTTTATCTTCCGCTTTTTGTGCTGTAGAAGATCGTAGAATGCTTGTAGAAATATGCAGAATGACATTACAAATCGATAACACTAGATCCAGTTATATATAGCCTAGAGCAGCAATATTTTTTTAAGACCGTTTCTTGTAGAAGAATCGACACATTTAGAGACCCCAGGTGAGGTGGGGTGAATTGCCCGCCCTCACGAAGAATGCACTCGTATGGTGCACTCTTCGTTTCGGATTATTTTTTGCTCAATTATTCATAACTTGCTGTGAAATTTCATACACTTGTAGATGCAAGCCATTGATGATGGCATTGAACTCCTCACTAGGTAGACCATCATCGTAATGCATTCGACTAAGTGCTGAGATGTATTGCTCCAGACGGTTGAGTTGGTCTTGTACATTCTCCAGCCTGTCTTCGGCTGTACGTAGTGGATTGCCTGCTTTTAATAATGGAATCATGGCATGCTCCTTATGCTTTATATTCAATAGTTTGTTGTGGTTTCGTGGTATCGAATACCCAACATTTGATGGTCTTATCCGTTACAGCACTGTGTACAGCATAGTTGTGCTGCATGTACTTTGGATAAGGATCACGGCTATGCATAAGCAAGGCTGCCAGTTCCATACGAGGTGGTATGCCTTGAATGGATTGGGACACCTGTTTTAGGTTAAGTGCAATCAGATTAGGGTTCTTGCTGTGGTTGAGTTTGTCCAGCCCATAGGCAAAGACAGCCTTCCAGAAGTGATCTAACACATCACTCTGAAATCCCTTGACTGGAATAACACTAGCAACGCTAAGCACTTCTTTATGCAGACGGTTTTTATTCCAGCATACAACTTCTACGCTATGCAGATAACCTTCTTCATCGCAGATCATTTGATTGACGGTGAACTCTGGGCTACCCGAAATTAACTGGACTTTGGCTCCGTATTGCAACCCTTGCGATACATACTGTTGGTTATGTAGCATGGTTGCCATCGTATTAAAGGCCTTGATATAGGCTTCTTTGATCTGTGCAGCCTTCTCTCCAGTAAAGCCCATGACCAAGAAGATAAAGCCATCTTTGGTCATTTCGTAGTATTTGGATTCACGTTGAACAGCTCCAGCTTGAATCATTTGTACGTGAGCCGAAAAGTTGGCTGACGTAAATTCGGGTGAGCAATCCAAGTTTTCGATTTTTTCTAAAACATGCGTATGACGTTTACCAAAAATCTCTGCCACTTGCAGGCTATCTGTTTTTACTTGTTGGTTTTGGATAAAGACCGCATTGTCTAAATCAAATAATGATGTGTTCATGGCTTATATCCCCCAAAAGAATAGTGAGAATGTTAAGCCAAACAAGCAGGTAAAAACACATGCTTCGCAAGTGCTCTTAATTAGTTTGATTTTTTGCTGATGACGTTGGTGCTTAGTATGTGCATCTACATCGTAGATCGGGGTGTGTTCAACCACATGAGATTTTTTCATGTTATGTACCTGTGTGTTTTGGCTTGTTATGCCAACCCAGTGACCAAACTGGGGTGGCAGACCGAACGGGGTTGGTCAACCGTGAAACACAGGTAAAACGGCAGGCTTACGCCTCCCCATTCGATCCACCATAAAGCGGATGAACCGAATTATAAGCAAAAAAAATCCGCTAGTAGCGGTTGCCTACCATGTATTTCTTAAACGAGTGACCAAACTCGCCCACCATGTTGGTGGTAAGAGCATTTCTGCTCTGTACTTTGGATAGTAACTTAGTTACTATTTTTTGGCAAGGTGTATAGCACACCTTAGTATTTCCATATATAATCTAATTAGAGAAGGTCAGTAATTTACTGACTTTTTTCATCATCGGTTAATAAATAGGTAATACACTTTGGAGGTCAGATGATACAAATTACATGCTACCAAACATGTAAAACTGATTCCAGAGATTGGCGTGTTCTTTATGATGAATTTCCTCATCATGCAAAAAATAGTAATGAATATCAGTGGTTGAGTGATGGTTACTATTTTTGGCCAGATAGTGATCATTTCGCTAAATGGTGGGGTACTGATCGATTAAGACAACCCTACTGTATTACATGTTACTTAATTCACATTGAATATGAAAAGATATTTGATATGGTGGGAAATGTTAGTCATATAAAATATTTCTTTGAAAAACTTCTAAAGTCATATGAGGCTTTATATGAACATTCGAGAAAATTTTCTTCAAAAAAGCTACCTAAACCAACCATAGCAACTGTTATTGATCATATGAGGAATTTTTACAAAGAAGAGACTTTCAATTTTAAGGCAATGAAAGTTTTGGATGCGTGGATTGATGAAGAGTTTTGTATAGATTTCACCCCCAATTCTGCATCTAAAAAAAATGAATACTTTCCTGGTTTAGCTAGAATTCAGTTATGTGTTTTTAGTGATGAGAAGCAATGTATTCAAGGTAAGATACCACACTATCCAAACGAATACTGTGATGTCATTGCCAAAGCAAGTTGATTTTTAAAAAGGTAATATTATGAACAATAACTACATTCAAAATGCTTCAGCGTTTCTTGATAATTTAGTTCAAGAAATGAATGTTGAGCTATTTATTCAACAATATGAAACACTGGATCATGAGCGTTTAAGTCATAGTATTCCTTTAAATAGCAAAAGAATTGATAACTATTATTTGTTTTGCTTAAATAATGTAAAGAAGAACGAAATTAATCGTCATCTGGACATTTGGATGTCTATAATTGAAGAAACTTCAAAACGCTCTCATAGAGTATATGCGATAGACTTAGATTTGTGTGATACAGTAAAAATAATTAAATCACATCAGCCACGTTCAAGAAATACTGATTTTATTCAAGATAACTCTACAGCTATTTTTAATTCTAATGGTATTGTTAATAAAGCAAAATACAATACTTTTGACCTCGCCCCTGATATTGCAGCCTAAGGAATGACATGAGTATTAGATTATTAGATTATAGAGCTGTACGAGTTCATTTCATACCAAGTCAAGCTTTATTGGAATATTTTGACGAAATGCAAGAAGAACAGGCAGCATTACCTTCTATTTACTATAATTCAATATTTCCTGAAACCGAGGATGAAGATGAAAATGATTTTCTTGTCCATTTTAAGCTTGATATAAAAGCGCCTTTACCTGAAGGTAAAGAGGATGATGGCATTTTAAAGGTTGATTTTATTGCTCGTTTTTCAAGTAAAAATCCTATTACTCAAGAGTTTAAGGACTCAAATTTTCCTAAAGTAAATGCCCCAGCCATTGCTTATCCCTTTATTCGAGCGTTTGTAAATAACTTCTTTATTAATTCTGGATATGATCCAGTTTTATTACCAACTTATAATTTTACAAAATCCGTTCAAGAAGTTGCTAAATAACTTTGTGAGCAATCCAAAAAGCTAAGAATTGTCATTCTTGGCTTTTTGGATTAGATAGATAACAGATCAATCCTTCAGTGGCATTGGCACTATAGGATTATTAAAATGTATGAGTTGTTCCCCTGCCCATTCATTCACAATTGATGATAAACGTACCTGCAATGGGATAATCTCATTCTCAAAATAAATTTGTGATGCTTCCGTCGGAGATCCAAAGCCTCCAGTATTACTTGGAATAATACCCATCAATACAGGTGGAATACGCATCCCTGCGAGTATATCTTCTCGAGTTGTGGACTTGATATTAAAAAAGTCATCTTTGGTTGCAACTTCATTGACTGGGATAATCTGTACACCCTTATCTTTGCCGTTGGGCGCATGGATAAACAGGTTTTTAAAATTACCCGGCCCTTTTGAATTTTTTACCGCAGTTTGAATCGCTTCCGCATCATCTTCGGTAATGTTCGGATCATTCATATACAAGATATAACCTGTATGCGATCCATTGTTGTAATACTTGCGACGGAATAGTGTAGCCGACTCATTCAGCAATGCACTTTGCAGCACGGCCATCCATTCCGGCACACCGTACACTTCCTGATTAATATCATTTTCGGCAATATGGCAAATATAATCTTTACGATATGGCTGTAACGAATAATCATCTTTAATCAATAAAAATTCATTATCCTTGCTCATACGCCGGGTATATTTTGCAATGGATGCACGATAGTACAAGGGATCACCCAACCAATTGTCTACACGCTCCAGATAAGCATTGGCAAACGTCACAAACTCAAGGCACAAGCGATCAAATTGTTTTAGGTTTAATTTTGCGTGTGGCACAAAATATTTTAACAGTTGGTTTTTCTTGAACTGCAAAGCACTGGGCAAATACGGATTTGATCCAATCGATTTCGCCAATCCGTACATATTAAATGGCGTTTCATAATATTGGCCATTCCACCAGCATTCCATCATATCCTGAATTTGATAGCCATTTAATACCGGTTCCGGATCGCCAAAGGTAAAGACCATACCATCACTTAGCTTTACGTGTTCATCACTCATTATCCAATCTCAACTTTTGTTCTACCTGTTTTTGCACCCTAGCGTTGGCCCAGCGGTTCGTTATGTAGGGCATGCAATAATGCCCAGGCTAAATCTGCATGTCCGGTTTCTTCAGATCGGCTGGCCTCAAATGTGAATTGACGACCGGATCCGGTCATAGTCTTTTTGATCGACATCAGACTCATGGCAATATCAATATCACCGGCATCAAATTCCAGTCGTTCGTCCTGTACCACTTCGAGTCCTTTCATTACCAGTAAAGTTTTAACTTCAGGTGAATAACTGAAAGTGGTTAATGCAGGGAAAAAGACTTTGACCAGCTGGGCAACACCAGTACCCATACCCGTCGTATCCAGTCCGATATAAGTCACCCGATATTTTTTACATATTTTTTCAATCACATCGGCCTGCGATTGGAAATCCATACCTTTGAATTGATGCTTTTCCAGTACACGGAATTTTGAATATTCATAATCAGGTGGTGCCAGAACAACCAATCCGGCACTGTCCCCTGTCTCCGCAGGGTCATAACCTAGCCATACTTCTTTATTGCCAAAAGGTCGATTGAAGGTAGGTTTAAAGTCCTTGTACCAAAGTTCCATACTATCAACCATCAATGGTTGCAAGCTGGCCAATGGGAACATTGAGTGACCATCATCAACAAATTCACACATGTACAAATTAGAAAATTCTTCGGTACTGTTTTCGTCGATCAATTCTTCAATGTCGAATAAATCACAGCCCTGGCGTTCAGCATCATAAATATTAACAATATGCCGCCAAGTGCGATCCCCACACAATGCACCATTTACCAACGCATCATGTGATACATCAATTTCAACCTTTTTATCCTTGGTTCGCCCTCTGTTATAGGCCTCACCATTCCAGAACTTATAACCCTCATGGGTTTTGGTGGAAGGTGTAGAAAAATAAGTTTTCTTATAGATTTTTTGCGATGCCATACCAGAGGCATTTTTTTTCAATTGGGCAAAGCCATAGACCCAAAAGAACTCATCAAAATATAAATCACCGGAGTAACTTTGTGCTGTCCTGAAATTTGTACCCAAGAAAAATAAACGTACCGTTTCATTGCTTGGCAAAGTAATCACGATCGGATCACCGCTAAGATCAACCTCAATCGCCTGCATGACAAAATCTTTGATATACCCCTTGAAAGCATGTGCCTGGGCTTTTGATGCAGAGATAAAAATTTGATTCCGTCCGGTGGTGATTGCTTTAATCAAAGCTTCCCGAGCAAAGTAGAAAGTCGCACCAATTTGACGGGACTTCAGCAATATTCGGTTACGTTGATCTACATTTCGGTACCAGACTTTCTGATAATCAAATAATCCCTCATCAAATTTTTCAATCAATTGCTCAATTTGTTCTTCTGTCAGGGCATTGGGTAAATTTGCTTTTTTCGGTTTAGCATTTCTATTTTTAATATTCGGATTCAGATCCGCTTCATTACCACCATTTAAATATTTATCGACTCTGGCCAGACGTTCAACCTGCCGCATCAAACAATCAATTTCCTTAAAATCATGTGCCGATTTTTGATCTTTTAAAATCAGCATCACCATTCTGGCTTCAAGTGCTTCGGCAATACGACCGGCAGGTGCATCTTTGTCCCATTTGTCACGAGCCTTCCATGCATGGACAGTTTTATCATTCTCTTTCAAGAATTCTGCAATCGAACTGATCCGCCAACCCATCCAGTACAAAAACTTGGCATACAGTCGGTTATCAAAGGTCAGGATTGGGGATTTTTCGGCGATCTCATTCATGTAGCAATTAAGCCAATTACTACAAAATTAAGCATGTTGATGGTGTTGTCTATTCGCTATACACAACAAGGGCTTATTGCGTATTTATCTATTTGTGCCGATTCTGCCAATTATATTTATAGATTGTTATTTTCAATTTTAATGCAGGATCCAACATGTCAGCAGAAAATCAAGCAACGGCTAAAAAATCAAAATGGTTTCGTGTAGCCGTCGCCGGTGCATCAATTGATGGCCGTACCATCGAACCGCAATGGCTCACCGATATGGCTGATACATACAGCCAAAATACCTACGGTGCCCGAATTTGGCTGGAACATTTACGCAGTGCCTCTCCAGATTCAACTTTTGGGGCGTATGGTGACGTGCTTGCTCTTAAAACCGAAGAAGTTGAAATCGCCGGTGAGAAAAAACTTGCGTTATTTGCCCAGATCGAAGCCCTACCCCAATTGCTTGAAGTCAATAAAAAAGGGCAGAAAATTTATACCTCAATTGAAGTCAAACCAAACTTTGCCGGCACAGGTAAAACCTATTTAGGTGGCTTAGGCATTACCGACTCACCAGCTTCCATCGGCACAGAAAAATTAAAATTTTCCAGTACATTTGCCGGCATCAAGTTTGGTGACAGTCCAGACAATCTGTTCTCGACACCAATTGAAGCCAGCATCGAATTTGAAGAAACTCAAGCTAATACGGGTTGGTTCGACAAATTTAAGGCCATGTTCTCCAGCAATAAAGAACAAACCGATAGCAACTTTTCCAATGTTCAGCAAGCAGTTCAAATGGTTGGCGAACGTCAGGTCGATGTCGAAAAAGAATTTGCTTCACTAAAAACTGCACATGACGATTTAGCAGCAAACTTTAATTCGCTGAAAACAGATTATGACACTGTAAAACAAAAGCTGGAATCAACCGAACAACCGGGACAACAGCAGCAATTTAGCCGTGGAAATTCAACCGATGTCGTGGACTGCTAATCCAGTCCTCTAATTTTTACGATTAACCAGATTTTGAGATAAAAAATGCGTAATGACACCCGATTAAGATTTAATGCAGCAATGACACAACTGGCCACGCTTAACGGTGTGTCCAGTGTTACCGAAAAATTTACCGTCAGTCCGACGATTGCCCAGAAAATTGAAGGACAGATTCAGAAAAAAGTCCAATTCCTCGGCATGATCAATGTTGAAGAAGTAATTGATCAAACAGCGGAAGTACTCGGCTTAGGCATGGGTTCAACCATCGCAGGGCGTACCGATACCAGTGGTAGCGGTGAACGTACTGCAATTGATCCATCAAACATCAGCCGTAAACGTGACTATTTCTGCCGCCAGACCAACTTCGATACAGCAATCCGTTATAACCGATTAGACATGTGGGCACATAAACCGAATTTCTACCCACTGTTTAAAGATCAGATTCAAACCCAGCAAGGTCTGGATCGCATCATGATTGGTTGGAACGGTACCTCTGCCGCTGCAACAACAAACCGGTCAACCAATCCACTATTACAGGATGTCAATATCGGCTGGCTGCAAAAAATCCGTACCGATGCACCGGCGCAACATATGACTGAAGGAGCGGAAGGGACTGGAAAAATTACCGTCGGTGCAACAGGTGACTATAAAAATTTGGATGCATTGGTACAGAACATTGCCGATGAATATATCCATCCAATTTTTCGGGATGGTACCGATTTAGTTGTGATTGTCGGCCGCAACTTGCTCAATGAAAAGAATTTCCGCATTACCAACAATGCCGATGACAACGAAAATGTTTTGGCAGGCCAAGTTCTGGTATCACAAATTCAGATTGGTGGATTAAAAGCTATCCGAGTGCCGTACTTCGCAGAGAATGCAATTCTCATCACCAGCCTGGATAACTTGTCTATTTATTGGCAAAAAGGTACTCGTCGCCGTCACATTATTGATGAACCGAAAAAAGACCAGATCGCCAACTATGAATCGGTAAATGAAGACTATGTCGTAGAAGAATACGAAAAAGTCGCATTTGCAGAAAATATCGAATTTATTGATTAAGGTAATTTAACGATGATGTCACCAGCAAAACGCCATCGTTTAAAGGTTCTGGCGGAGCAACAAGCGACCGCCATGACCGATGACTTTGGCGGTTACAACAAAGATGCCAGCGCATATCAGTTACAGCTTAAAGAACTGACCAATGACAAAATACGGCTCAAAGGCATTGAGTCAATTCAGACCAAGATTGAAGAAAAACGCAAACTTGTTCCGAAATACATGCCTTATGTGAAAGGTGTCATCAATGCCGACAAACCCGTTGATGACCTAATTGTCACAACAATGATGGTCTGGTGTATAGCCAATACACAGGCGTTATTGCAATTTATAAAGACAAAAATGGCAAGCAACAAAATTTTAAGCTAGGCGATCAAAGCAAACCTCTCACCTTAAAACATACATATCAAACTCAAAATTCGGCAGAAAATGCAGCTTATCGAGAATACAACCGTATTCGTGAAACCAATAATCAGCCCTTGGTGGAAAAACCCAAGAAAGAGAAAAAAGCCCCACTCACCAAAGCCGAAAAAGCCGCCAAACTCAAAAATAAATATGCGTCATACACCGGCGTAAAGACCTGGTACAAAGGCAGCAATGGCAAAGATCAAGTCGTGGTGCTTGGTGGACAAAGCAAACCACTGATCAAAGAACATGTTTATGTCAGCAAAAAATCTGCCGATGCCTGGGCAAAACGTGAATATCAAAAAATACAGAATGCCAAAAAATAGGCAAAAAAATACCCACTTGGGGCAGTGGGTAGAAAATGGGGTTTTTCATTGCAATTATCAGCGGTGCTGACAGACATAAAGTATCATATTTAATGATATTTACAAGTAAAATCACTATTTATCGTGGTTTTAAGCTATTATTTACATATGTTTACAGAGCAAACACAACATGAGAATACCAAAACATGCCTGCCCTCACTGTAAATCGGCCATGATTCTGCGCTCCAGTCGTCAGGACCATGCCCTGCTCAAAACAGTATATGCCCAATGCACCAATCCATTTTGCGGAGCCACCTTCAAAGGTCGAACAGAATGGCTACAACAACTCTCGCCTTCAGCCACCCCAAACCCGGAAATCCTCAAACAGTTGAAGCAACCAGCATGACAGACATCATTGACATCGCCCAACAACGCCAGCTAGAGCAAATAAAAATCCAGCCCAAAGACTACACCGCCCCATCACTTACAGAATGTGAGCAATGCGGCAACGACATTCCACCACAGCGGCAAGCCTATGGTGGCATTACCTTATGTATTGACTGTGCAGCAACACAAGAAGCCAAAGCCAGAACATTTCGTTAATGCACTGGCCAGCATTTTATTTCGGCTTTTTGACCGGTGCTTTGATGGCACTGATCGCCGTGTGCTGGTATTTAGAAATTCCATTACTTCAGATTCATCGGTTCTAAATAAATTAACAATGTTTTTTTGAAAAAGTTAAATTTATAACTTATAATTTGTACATACAAATGTATTTACAAGGTGCATTACAATGGCAACAATTAATATCCGAATAGAAGATGAACTAAAAGAACGAGCTTATGCAGCTTTGGATAAGCTAGGGATTACGCCATCCGATTTATTGCGTCAAACTTTACAATATGTCGCAGATCAAGAAAAACTACCCTTCAAAACGCTAGTCGTTTCAGACGAAGATGCAGAGCTTTTGGAAATTGTGAAGCAACGATTAGCCACCCCACAAAAAGGCATTAAGGTAAGCCTAGATGACCTCTAACACTAAATACAGTCTCGAATTTGATCCACGAGCATTAAAGGAATGGAAAAAGCTAGGCAGTACCATTCAAACACAATTTAAAAAGAAACTTGCCAAAATTTTGGAAAATCCACATATCGAAGCCAATCGTTTAAGTGGATTTTCAGACTGTTATAAAATCAAGCTTAAAGCGTCAGGCTATCGTTTGGTTTACCAAGTACAAGATGATGTAGTTTTGGTCTTTGTATTGGCCGTGGGCAAGCGTGAGCGTAGTGAAGCATATGAGCTGGCACATCATCGAGTAGATGAATAAATATCTTTGTCTCTAATCCTTCACTTTTTCCAACTCTAAAAATTGTTTTGCTTTCCATGGTTTTAACAGAGGGCTTAAAAAACATAAGCCGATAGTAATTGCAATAATGGATAATAAAAATTGCAATCCAAAAAAAATATTTGGTAAGTCTTTAAGACTTTCACCTGTTGTCCATGCGATATAAAAAACCCAAAATGTCGGGAATAACGATGCAAATACAAAAACAAAATACTGTATCGTTCCAATCCAATACATGACCTTTACACTGCCATCTGTATATTTTGATTTCAACTTATATTTTTTGGTTGTTTGATCTTTTTCAAGACAAGAGCCTGCAGACTCATAATATTTAATAGCAGCTTTTTTATTACGGCATGAAATAATATAAAAAAGTAAATCTATATCATAATGCTTAAATTTCAATTATTTCTGAATTTTTTCAATATTAAAATGATATTCAAGCTCAGATTTTACATTTTTAAACAAAGAATCATTTAATAAATTTTCTTGATTCTTCAATCTATCTTGTTCACTTTTATTTCGATATTCTAAATAATTTTTAATTTCAGATATTAAACCTGATTTTGCAACAAAATAGATAACCATTGCCAAAATAACTAAAAAAATTATGCTACATAAAAAGATCAAACCATAGGTATCATTCAATAGTTTTTGAATAATAATATTTAAATCAACATTTGCATTCACTGCTACTATTCCCTATTAAAAGTTTTATTATGATTTATTTTCACGATCCTTAACATTCTCTATCGCTTTCATCGCAATATCAGCAATATTTTTAGGCACATCCTTAAACTTCTCATTAGGTAAATCAACTACTCCAGCATCTTTACCAAAATAATCCTGAATCAATCCTTTATGTATATCTTTTTTCTCATCATCTTCAAATAAATTGATAAACGGACGTAATGAACTCAGCTTCAACTTCATACTTTCACTATGACGCCAGTGTGTGTATGAACGAAACGCTATACGGCTAGTATAAATTACCGTTAAGAATAATAAGAAAGATAGAACAAGCCGAAACCCTAAATAGATAGTGGCATATTCAGCTGTAGCTTCAAGTGCTAGAAGTTTTGTTGGATCGGTTTCGTGAACATAAGTTTGATAATAGTCTTGTAAACCAAACCAGGCCATACATAGAGCGACGATAATGATCACAATACTTAAAGCAGTTGCTATCCAGTAAGTTATCATTTCCGAAGAAGCTTTTTTTGAATAATGTCTTGAAATTTCTTCTTCAGATTTATGATTGATAATACGTTTATAGGATTCTATATCACCCAAAAGTTCTTCAATTGTTTTTTTGGATGCACCAATGGACTCTTTAATCTCTTCAATATCATTATTTATATGAACAGTAGCATTCGCTTTTTGTTCATTGATTTCGTTTTGAAGAGTAAGAATAAGATCATTTGATCGTTCTCTTAGCTTCTGTTCAAAATCTTCAATGAAATTAGATTTATGATCCATTAAATTAGATATTTTTTTATCTAGCACTTGAACTTCTTTACGAATCTGATTGAAAGATAATTCATCTAATTTATTTTCCAATACATTTACACGTTCTAAAATATTTTTAGCTTTAAAATCACTATTATTAAATGCGGCTAGATATTCATTGATATTCTCATTTAATATATCAATTATTTTTGCCATGTGAATATTAACATTCATTAGATGAGAACTATTAATGTTAAACAAACCTTCTCTTTCAGAAGAAGCAGTGTTCATAAAAGATATTAAATCACTAGATAATATACCTACTGAAGCATGTAAGTTTATAACACCATTTTCTTTACAATATCCTAATGATATTAATGTATCTAATTTTTCTATTATTTCGTCAAAGGTCGATGTTAATCGAGAAAATTCAGTAATATTGGTATTTATTTTATATTTATTAATATTATTATTAATAAATTGATCTAGCTGTCCTTTAAGATTTATTAAATTAGCTTTTGCACTTGTTAATTCAGCTGATAACAGCATTCTTTCATTAGCCACACCAAATTCCCCACCAATCTAACTATTTATAAAAATCTTAAAATTCTACTTACACAAAAATAGTAACTTAGTAACGATACAAAAGCTACCGCTAAACCCTAATGTTTGCTGTTTTACTTGACAATCTGGAATACTTAGTCCCATCTCAAATTTTTGGCATCGGTCTATTACGAACAAACTTAACATCAGAAGGATTTTTTGATCGATACTCAACATCTTCGCAAGGCATCAACCAATACACACTCCAACCATGGATCATCTTACCGTCTTTAACTGGCTCTGCCAGTGAAATGACAAACTCAATATAGGTCTGTTCCCAAGTCTTCATTGTGCATTACCGTTTTTATTAATATTCTTAATTGCTTCCGTTGTTGCTTTGACCAAATCTGCACTCGTTTTAACCTGGTCTACCAGTAAATTACCATTTGTTTTATTACTGCTTTTTTCTAGTTCCCGACCAAAGTACTTTAATGCTAATTCTTTACGGACACTAGCCGCTTCCTCAGTTGGGATACTTTCCATAAAGCTTGGATAAGCTTGCAACTCAACTTGTGTTTGATAATTTTGATCGGCTAAATGTTGATAGTGTGAGGATTGCTTTATAAAATAAGTTATTAATGTAATTCCTACAGTTAAAACAGATAATTTTAGAAACCAAAATTCTGAATCAGTTACTTCCCAAATATTTTGAATACAAGATTTTAATAGGAAAAGTAAAAAAGTCGAACTAAAAACTATGACTAGACTTTTATAAAATTTATCTCTATATTTCTTTTCAGAATCTCTGTGAATCTTAACTGCATTATTATAAATGCTTTCAGTTTTTGCATTATCAGCAATATTTCTTCGTCTTCGAAAAGTATTCAATTCCTCATTTACTTCTACCATAATTTTATTAAGAGAATTACCTATAAAATTAGTAAAATTAGTACGATGATCTGTATATAATTTAATAAAATATAGAGAAATATTAATATAACCCAAAATATTTGCTAGGTTTTTATCAATATCACCCACCTTGTTTTTAATTCTTTCTAAATTATTATTTATAAGATCAATGTTTTTCTCTAAATTAATTAATATATCAATATCATTAAAATTTAATTCACCTAGAAGTATAATTATGGTTTCAATAGTAGCTTTTATACTATCATTTGTATGATTATATAATAAATTATTCCAATCTTCATTTTTTAAGGTTTCTAAAGTACTAATTAAATATGTTTTTTTTTGCCTAAAAGCTTTTTTTTTCTTGCTATATCCTCCGCTAAACTTAAATCTTCTGTCATTTTCCCCACCAAACCAATTACTTATAAAAATATTAAAATTCTACTTGCCAAAAAATAGTAACTTAGTTACGCTTTAAAGGCAAGGCAAAATCCTTGCACAGGCGTGAGAACCTGAAATATTTATGATCACAGACGCAAAAAGTCCGTCACGGGCTATTTTTTTGCGTACAATTCAGCTTTGCTGTTCTATGGCAGGCTGGATAGGGCAGCCTTCGGGCTGGCCGCTCCCTGTGATCGCGGTATTCTCACCCCTGTCCAGTCTGTCACCATCACCGTGAGAAGTAATGGTGTCAGGTTAAAACTTAACTTGATCACAGGAATAGCAAATGAAACATTTCGCTTCTACGCATTCGCACACTCAAAATTCCGTACGGGAACACACCCCAATCTACGATGTAGACGCATACAATCAACAACAGCGTCGTCGCCAGCGTCAACAAACCCTGATCAATACCGCCTCATATCTCTGTATCTTTGGCTTGGCATTCTCCATGCTATTTTGGGGAGTATAGCCATGATCAATTTTTTTACGCACCTCTTCAGCACCTTTTATGCACCTCCACATGCAATTCAAAGTATGTATGATTCCATTCAATCAAAGAAATTGGGGGAATGCTCATGAATGCAATAACACAACTCGACGATGCAGTATTTATCCACGACCAACAGGTAAAAACCAACAGCCTAAAAGTTGCCGAGATTTTTAAAAAACGTCACGACAATGTTTTACAAAAAATCGAAAGTATCTTAGCAATAAAATCTAGCGCCCTTAATTTTCAGGAGGCTAAATCTAACGCCCTCAATTTTGAGGTGGTTGAATTTAACCAGCGCAATTTTACGCTCGTCGAATATTTAGATGAACAAGGCAAACCACGCCCAATGTACGAAATGACCAAAGATGGTTTTATTTTCTTGGTTATGGGCTTTACTGGTGAAGAAGCAGCACTGACCAAAATTGCCTACATCAACACCTTCAACCAAATGGCTGCCATGCTTCACAACGTACAAGGCAATCTGCAACATATCCATGTCGGTGCAGCTGTACAACTTAAATCCGGTGGACCACTCTACACCGTTAGCCGTATCCACTACGACCAAAACGGCTTTATGCAAGATGCCGAAGTCATGTGGCACGACAAAGCCAAACTATGTCGTGAAACCATTCCCGTCGCCTGCCTCTCACTGGAACAAAAAAACCTGATCCAGAACAAAACCCTAGGCGACTTTTGGCAAAGCATAAACCACTACGGCATAGACAAACTCAATCACAGCCGGGACAGCCGCATTTTGGCACTCAACATCACTCAGCTTTACCAGAGTATCGAAGGTTTACCGGCCAAAACCCTACTACAAGCCAACCTCATGCAAAGCCGTAGCCCCTACCCGATCTACATGCAGCACAACCATGCCGTCAGTAGTATCATCACAGGCAAAACCGTCAAATGCTGGATATTTGATGCACGGCAACAGCATGTATTGGAACATACCGAATATCCACTTGGATAAATACCCGTTTTTACATCAAATCCCCACTCATACAATGAGTTAGGAAAATAAAAGATGAGCTCAACAATACAAATTCAACTGCGTCAAAATATGACCGCAGAACAAAAACTGGAGCAGATTCAATACCCAGTTGAAACCATTAAACATGCATTATCCGCATTCACCAAAATCAACGAGGAGCTAACACCGGCTGAACACACTGCACTGTTTAATCTGCTTCACCACCAAATCTGTGAGATAGATCAAGTCTTGAAGTAATAAAAGACCCGACTTAGGTCGGGTCTCCCTGTTCTTTAAAAAACTCTTTCCAAAACTCAATTCCAAAATAACTTTCATTATAAAATTTATGTGCGAAAAACTCGTATCGATAACCCGAAAAATGTACAAATATTTCGGAATCTTTTAAACATTCCATTAAGTCTTTATACAGTGGTGAAATATAAAATAAAATAATTTGCTCATTATAATTCATTGAATTTGCTATTATTCTTAAATACATCCTTTTATCTATAGGCGATAAATCCATATTTTTTACCAATTCTATCAAGTACTTATAATTTGAGAAATACGCAAGTAAGGATGTTATGTCATTTCTTTTAGAATAGGGAAACGTTTTAATATAGACAGATTTCTTCAAAAATTCTATATCCATTTCATCGGGATTTTCTGACCATACAGATAAAGAATGACGCACTGTTTTTGACAAGCGTTCAAAAAAGATTTTTGGTTCTATTCTTTGTTCTACCCCATGTTCATCAGTATACCAAACCAGATTGTTTACAGATTCAGATTTAAAATTAATTAAAGAATAAAATTTATTATTAAAAATTGCATACTTTGATTCACTAATTTGTGCTTCATGTACTTGTATAGCTAATTCAAGCTGTTTTTTTGTTGAATCAATAGCCTGTGCTAATTGTGCAGTTGAAGACGCTTGTTCCTGTTTCAGCTGTTTTGCCATCGCTTCACGAACATCTTGATTCGCTTGCCGTTGCATCATGGTTGAAACGATAACAAGAATTAAAGTCGCTGAGGTAAATAAAGCGTTTACACTACCATAAATGTCACCGACAGCACCAAAATTCTCACCATAATACTTCGGGTCTGTCATTATCCAGTTAAAAAAAAACGAGAATATCCAAGGAAACAGAAACCAAAGTGTTATACCTAGCAATATCCATCCAATGTAGTCAGAGATTTTAAAATCTTTCTTAATACTTTTTTCAGTAGAATTACTCACACTACTCTTCTCCCCAGAGCAAACAACACACGATCAAATTATTAGAATCAAGTTTTACAAATATAACATTTTGTTGTCTATCGCCAATACACAACACAGCATAATTTTAATTAACAAGAAAAAATGAACAATAAAGCTCAAAAGCAAAAAGCCAAGAATTTGCAGTTCTTGGCTTTTCTGGTTCGACCCTTGAAGCATAAGGATTAAACACTTGTGAGCAATAATAAGCAATTTCGATTTAAATTTCTAGGCTTAATGATGGAATCTATGAACTACAACCCAAATAGCTTTATCAAAATCCTATGGCACATTGCCTTAATGGCTAGTTTTATTATGCTCATACGGTTTTTAATTAAACTAGCTAGCTTCTATATAGGGCTAAACTAATTCAACCACTAAACTGCCCTGCAAAGCACTCCGCTACTGCAACCAATCCGGCTTGCATCTCATCTTTGGTCTGTCTATACGCTACAATCAATCGTTGTTCATCTTCAGATAAATCAGCAGCAACTTCATTTCTATTGGATAAACGCTTGCCCCAGAGAATATAACCAATATCGAAACCATAATCTTCCAGCTTATCCAGTTGGTCGGTAGTTAAGGCATCATTATGTTTTTCATATCGAACAATAGAATTCTTTTTTACCCCAAGGATTTCCGCTAAATCTTCCTGTGTTTTTATATCCAGGCGTTTTCGTTCTTCACGTAATCTTTCACCACGATTAAATAAATCATCATTTTTCATACTTTTTTCCAAATAAGTACTTTTAAATCATCTTTTATCGTGATAAATTAGTTTTACTAAGTAACTAAATCACGATTTATAGGGATTTAACCATGTCTAAATGCAACAATCAATCAAAACAGAACCGAACTCATGTGATTGCGGTACGTGTCACCGAAGCCGAACGAGCCATCATTGAAAAAGTTGCCTATGAAACCCGAAGAAAACCCACCAGAGTTTTACTTGATGCATTCATACAGCAACAACAGGAAGCGGATTCTATTGCATAGATAAAACTCTGGTAGCCAAAGCTACAAATCACAAAAAATTAATTACGTTTCATTGCAATAGAGTTTATCCATGTCAGATATATCAAGACGCATCGACGACCGTCTAAACCAGATCTTCAAGTTTAAACGTGAAGGTGAATGGTATAGAGAAGGTATTTGCCCACAATGCAGTAAAAAAGAATGCTACACCCATGCCATCAATCCACGCATCGTTAAATGCGGTCGCTTGAATAAATGCGGCTACGAAGAACACGTCAAAGACATCTGCGAAGATCTATTCAAGGATTGGTCCAAAGAATTTCCAAAAACTGACATCAATCCTCATGCCGCAGCCGATGCCTATCTCAAACATGGCAGAGGTTTTGACCTTGCAGCACTGAAAGACCGCTACACCCAAGAAACTTTTAGCAACGA
The DNA here is from genome assembly GCF_008693185.1 of Acinetobacter qingfengensis. Lineage (GTDB taxonomy): Bacteria > Pseudomonadota > Gammaproteobacteria > Pseudomonadales > Moraxellaceae > Acinetobacter > Acinetobacter qingfengensis. The sequence continues at coordinate 238,975 of NZ_VXKN01000004.1, read as the reverse complement.
GAAAAAATATCCAGGGCTTTATACCGGCACCGTCCGTTTTAAAATTGCCGAGGGTGTGTATTGGGAACGCTTTATCGACCGCCCAGAACGTTTCGGCCGTCAAAAAGCCAACTTTATTGGCAAATATGAAGGTCTGGCTTGGTCATTACTGGATCTCGACAGCCTATGCAAAGTACAAAGCATTTGGATCAGCGAAGGCATATTTAATTCAATCGCCCTGGTGCAATCTGGACAACCGGCAATAGCCAGCATGTCCACCAGTAACTACCCTACCCAATTGCTCAAACAAATTGAGGACCGCTGCCACGAATTAAAAATCGACAAACCACGATTAATCTGGGCATTCGACAACGATAAAGCCGGCAAAGATGCCACCAAAAAATTTCACATCCGGGCATTACAACAAAAATTTTCTTCTTCCGCTGCCCTGCCACCGCACCAGGTAAAAGGTCGAAATTTCGACTGGAACGACCTGTTTTTACATGATCTATTGCACAGCGAAGAACGGGCTAAATATCGTCATTACGGTGAGTTACTGATTGCCGAAACAGCCGAACAGGCAGGTCTACTTATTTATAACTTCAAAGAAGGTCGTACCAAAACCTTTTTCTTTAATCATAACTTCCGTCTGTACTGGTTCAATCTGGACTACGACAAATATGTCAGGCGTATGAACCAAATCGAAGAAGACCCTAGTTTTGACGACATGTTAGATCAACAAAAACGGGAACAAGCCCTTCGGGACTGTGCAGCAGTCACCGAAATCTGTAACGCCCAAATCGAACCCCTTTATTTTGAACGCAACGAAGTCACAGGCGAGTCCTGGTATTACTTCAACATGCAAAGCCAATGGGCAGAAAAAAAGACACAATTTACCGCCAGTGAAATCGGCAGCCGCAGCAAATTTAAAGATGCAACCATGCAAATTATGGCCGGTGCAATGTGGACCGGCACCGATCAACAACTTGAATTTTTTATCAAACGCAAAACGGAGCGACTCAAAGAAGTGAAAACCACAGATTTTATTGGCTATTCCAGCGAACACCAAACTTATATTTTCCCGCAGCATGCTGTCCACAACGGCCAGATCATCGCTATTAATGAACATGACTATTTCAAGATCAAACGCCTTGAACTCAAGTCATTGGCCAAATCCCCGGTCATCACCATCAACCCCAAGAAGGAATTTAAACCGACATGGTGGAAAGACTTTTATCGTGTCAGAGGCAGCAAAGGTTTAATCACACTGGCATGGTGGACAGGATCTTATTTTGCAGAACAGATCCGCAGCCTTCATAGCTCATACCCTTTCATTGAAATTGTCGGTGAAGCTGGTGCAGGTAAATCCCGTTTAATCGAATTTTTATGGAAACTATCCGGACGCAAAGACTATGAAGGCTTTGATGCCAACAAAGCCACCAGCGTTGCGGTCTATCGTAACTTTGCCCAAATCTCCAACCTTCCCGTCGTCCTGATCGAAGGCGACCGTAACGATCAGCAGGGTAATAGTGTCAAACAAGCAAAATTCAGTTGGGACGAACTCAAAGATGCATTTAATGGTCGGGCAATCCGCTCCAAAGGTGTGAAAAACGCAGGTAATGAAACGTATGAGCCACCATTCCGGGGCGCAATCATGATCAGCCAAAATACGTCCATTGCTGCATCAGAAGCAATTCTGACCCGTACCTTACACCTGTTTTTTGACCGCAAAGGACAGTCCCTCGAAACCAAGCGGATTGTCGATACACTCGACCGCATGGAACTCGAAGACACATGCACTTACATGACGCATTGCCTACGCAAAGAAAACGAGATCCTACAAACCTATCAAGACCGCCTAAAAAGTATTGAAGACCAATACCACAGTGCCGGCATTACCCATACTAGGATCGCTTTATGCCATGCCCAATTAGCAGCCCTAGTCGAAGCATTGGCAGAGCATGTACTTGATGGCGTACTAGATTATGAAGAAGTGGCCAAGGCCCAAGATATGCTCATGGAAATGGCACAGGCCCGTGTCGATCAACTGAATGGCGACTGTAAAGAAGTCGAACAATTTTGGGAAGCATTCGAATATCTTCAGTCGGGCCGTTCACCACAATTTAGCCTTAATCATCACGATCAAGATGCTCAAACCGTAGCGATCAATTTAAACGAAATCTACAAAGTTGCCGCCCAGTACTACCAGAAGTTACCGGACATCACTTTAATCAAGGATTTACTTAAGACATCACAGAAATACAAATTCATCGAAACCAATCGGGCCGTCAGCTCAAACCGCTATCCCGCCGATGCCGGCAAAAACGTCGATGCAGACAATGAAGCATCCGACCGAAGACGGACGGTTAAATGCTGGATATTCACAAATCCAAACCTAATTCAAGCCAAGGGGAAATAACCATGCAACAAAATGAGGATCTACAGTTTAAAGCCTATGCGCTTGACAACTTAATTATTCGCATCAATGAATCCATCGCAATACTCGAAAATATTGTTACTGAAGATGAAGTAAAGACAAATGCAAAAAATTATCCGTATTTATACGGTGCAACACGACAAACATTAGCAGTCATTCAAGACCTAGCTAATCGAATTAAAAATCAAATCGACAACTCAAATGGATCTCCGAACGCCAATTCTATCGATCCAAATGAGTTGCCATTTATCGACCCTGAAAGTCTAGCCTTAGAGGACTAAAGCCATGTCATATCTTAATGCACTTATCGCAGTCATACCAACGCTATATGACCCGTTTGCACTAAAAATTATGCTTACCGTACTTGCTATGGCATTTGTGATGTTATTCGTTTGTTTCTGGATAAGCCGTAATTTCCTACATGCACTAATTGCCTCTATTAGCGTAACAACTTTGGCGACTTTCATTTCACTTGCACTGGCCAGCGCATTGTCGAGAGGTTAAAAAAATATGGCAGACCTATCCCAACTTAAAAAGATCATCAACAAAATGGTCGATAGAATCGCCCATCGTCCGACCATACCTTTGGATCAACAACTCTGGGACGAACATGACATTGCTGCCTATTTTGGTTACAGCCTTGACTACACCAAAAAACACATCATGAGCCACAGGCAATTCCCACCGGCACGCATGCTACCCACCAAAGATACCTATGTCCCACGCTGGAAAGCCAGTGATGTGACCAAATACGCCATGGCATTTGATAAACAGACAATCTCATATTAAGGACATACAATGAAAACATCATCTATCACCATGATCATCAACTATGCAGGCTTACAACTTCCTGTTCACAAAAGTCCAACTGCTGAGGACATCACACCATTAAAACCCATTGTCGATATGTTAGGACTAATATGGCAGGATCAACGATCCAAAATCATGAGTAGTGATTTCTATCGCAATCATTTAGGTATTTTCGAACAGCCCAGAACCAATAATCAGGTAGGGTTATCCCTACCTGTAGATAGGGATAACCCTACCTACTTACCCGAAGTTTTTATCAGAATTGATCGAATTGCATCCTATTTTATGACCATCAATCCAGAACGAGTCCGAGCCAATGGCAATATTTCAGGTGCAGATTATTTACAGCAAAAAATCACAGAATGGGCAGATGCTTTACATGATTATGAAAGCATGGGTTTTGCTGTAAATTTGAACCATCACAAACATCAATCAGCCATCAATCGACAACGTAAAGAGTTTGCCCAGATGATTGCTATCAAAAACAAAACCCCTGATCAATCAGATCGTTCTGCCTTGAATCAGATTATTGGACAAATGGCAGATGAACTAGACATCAAATATCAGCAGGAATTGCTGAATTAAAGCCCAAAATAATCAAAATTTGCATACCTAGGGGGTGATATCACCCCCTAATTGTCAGCAATCTGTGAGGTTTTTGCCTCTCTCTTTTTTATATTTTTATATCTATTTTTCTAAATTTGAATCTTTCCATTTTTTATAAACTTCATTTAGTGACTCATCAACTTTAGAATTATTTACATACAGTTCGACAATCATATCCTCTACACCAGGTTGATTTTTTGAAATTTTTTTTGATTTAATTTTTAGGTCAAATAGATTAACATACTCTTTTAGAGCCTCATCTAAAGTTAGGAATCGGATTTTAACTTTTTGAAGTTGAAATATTTTATTTTTAGCATAATTTTGTGAAGCAAGTAAATTTGGTATGGATAAGTCACTATATACATTGTGAACTCTTTCATCTAAGTCTTTAATTTTTTTTGAAGGATGTAGAATATCTATAGGTTCTTTTCGCTTAGAGTTTGGCTCTCTATATATTTTTATTTGATTAATATACATTAATATTATCTTAATTATTGGATTATTCAGAGGCAACCCTAGATTATCAGAGAAATTAAGAATACTAAATGAAAATTCATCTATTTTATCCTTTGGAATACTGCCTTTAACTCTATATTTTTCTAAAGATAAATAGTAATGCTTTAGGACTTCCCTATATTTTCTCTCAGAGTATACTGGATTAAAATGGCTTAAGATATGTGCAGTATTTGCACCGTCTGATTTTAAACTTTTCGTATCTGTACGAGCGTTAGAAAAGAAAGAATCTAAATTTTTAGTATCATACTCTATTGAAACTTTTACTTGTTCAAAACTTTCTTTTTGTCTAGTACGCCCTTCAATAACAGATGTTACTGAGCTAAAAGCATACTGTTTTCTATCATGACGTTTTAAAAATTTAAGCATTTCTAACTGTTTCTTAGTTAGCCTTTTGCTAGAGTCTTTTGGCTTATGTACAAGAGTTAGCTGCTCATAAATTAAAGCAATAATATTTTTATCTAATACAAATATTGTATTCATCACTTTTACCATCGTGAGCAAGTATTGACATCCTATCAACTTCTAAGGCAATATAAAACCACTACTCCACATGAGTAGTCGAGATTGGCGTCTCGAATAAGTAGTAGCAGTCAGAAATCCGCTGCTTAAAGCGGTCTTTTTTTGTCTGATGAAAAGTCACATCTGTGCGTTATGGTGGACTGGGCGATGGGATAGAAATATCCGCCGCTCTCTACTGCTAGCGGTACGCCAACGTCGTTCAGTCTGCCACCCTATTGGCGTAGGGAGGTAAAACGTAACTTGCAGTAGAGACTTCATCATGAACAAATCAGCTCAGGCACAAACTCGCCCACCTCAAAGTCATCTCGATAAAATCTGTTATCAACGTATTCTGTCCCCAAACTTTGCCCAAAAACCAACTTTCATCCAAAGAATCATCACAACAATCAAAGGGGCAAGCGCATGAACACACTTGACCTCAACGATGCCGTCTTTATCCAAAATCAGCAAATCAAAACTGATAGCCTAAAAGTAGCAAAATATTTTGGCAAACTGCACAAGAATGTCATCCGAGATATCGAAAATCTAATTGCTGAATTACCAGAAGATTTACGTGGGCTCAATTTTGAGCTTACGTCAACGACCGTGGAAATGCCAAACAACGCATCTCGACAAGACAAAATCTATGAGATGACTAAAGATGGTTTTACCCTCCTCGCAATGGGCTTTACTGGGAAAAAAGCATTAGATTTTAAAGTTGCCTACATCAACGCTTTTAACCAAATGGCAGCCACCCTCTACAATCTTCAACACAACCCAAATCAACTGCACATTGGCGCAAAAGTACAACTTAATTCAGGCAGCCCCTTGTTTACCATCACCAAATTCAACCATGATGCACAAGGTATTATCCAAGATGCCGAAGTCATCTGGTATACACGCAACAAAATTCATCGGGAAACCTTACCCCTGCAATGCCTCACACTGGATCAAAACAATCTTATCCACCAGCAAACACTCGATAGCTTCTGGAGTGCAATCTACAACTACGGTCTGGACAAACTCAACCACAGCAGAAAACCACACAACATTGCCCTAAGTCTGGTCAACCTCTACCAAATCATAGAAGGCTTACCACCACGGCCACAGCTCACCACTGCCCTACTCAACAGCCATCAACCACACCCTGTATTTATGCAAAGCAATCAGGCAGTCAGTAGTCGTTTAACAGGAAAAACCTGCAAATGCTGGGTATTCAGCACGCCAAAAAACATGATTGAGCATCAGGGAGAATAACAATGAAAAAAGACATCGAATTCGGCATCACCCAAAACCATGCCGACCTCATAGACGAAGTAAGAGCCACCCTCAACATGATCGCAGTTATGGGCATGGACGGCACCAGTGATCGTGTCACCCACCTATCCAAAGGCGACCTCATCACCGTACTGGACAAAGCCCAATTCCGCCTAAAACAGGTACAGGACGAAATGACACCCCTCTAAACCACACCAAGCGGTAACATCCGTTACCGCTTTTACACCTGAAAGTTACCTTTCCACCAATCCAAAATTCAAATATAAAAACAGACAGTTAAGCGATTTTTAAATCATCAGTTACCTTTATGACCTTTTTCCGATACACAGGATTAAATTTACTTTGATTAAGCTCGTCCACGATCTCGTCATTGGTAGGATTATAATAGACCAGAGCAAATTTAGGATCCTTCCAGCCAAATATTTTACACAACGTCAAAGCATTTTTAATCCGCTTGGCCATCACACTTGCCGCTTCATGTCGGCTATCGTGAAACGTCAAATCCGCATCGTCCAACTTGGCCACAGTCCGAGCTTTACGAAACAAAGTATCACGGCTGCCGTCAGAGACAGAAAAAACTTTGCTGGAATTATTCGTTCTGCGGATCCGCAGAGCCAAGGTCCAGAGATCCTTTGCATAATCATCAAGCGGTACAACTCGACTGGTACCATTTTTTGTATCCGGAAGAATTACACAGTCCCGATCCAGTAAAATATCATGGATCTTCCGACCGACAATTTCCCCCGATCGCATTCCGGTTGCCATCGCAATGAGCCAAATCAAACCTACTTGCTGCATTTTGGTCGTTGGCACAGTACCAGGAACATAATTTAAAGCCGTCAGAATCTTGTCCACCTCGTCAGTTTCAATACGGCGTACACGATGAACCGGCTTTTTCGGTTTTCTAACGCTCTCTACAGGATTAAAATCAATCCAGCCCTTATCTCTACGACACCAGTTAAAAAATGCAGATAACGTCGAATAATCACGTAATACACTTGATGCAGACAATGGATTGATAGACCGCTTCATCACCATGTCATGATACTGCACCAGATATTCAGCACGATACTTTACTAGCGGAAAATCCACGTTTGGTAAAGTATCAATAAAATAACGGATCCGTTGTTTTTCTTTTTTCCCTGTCTTTTTAAATTCCGATACTTCAGCGGCATAACGACGCAAAGCCTCGGCAACAGTCACAATAATATTTCTTTGGTCTAATGCCTCCCGTGTTCGCTTGTTCAACAACAAATCACGTTCATTTTCCTTTTGCCAAAGCACAGCATCACTTTTTTTATCGAAAGTTTTTGTACGACGTTCATCATCAAGCGCAACATCGGCCTTCCATTTACCATTCGCCCTTTGATAAACAGATGATCTCATAAAACCAACTCCAATTAACCAGGTGTACCGGGTGGAGATCGGGTGGAGATACATACCAAAATATACCTAAAAATACCCGAAAAAAACCGAAACCCCTAAAACGACAAAACCCCGAAGCCTTTATATATCAAGGCTTCGGGGTTTTGTGTAATAATCTGTTGACCTATAGGTGGTCCCGAGGGTCGGACTCGAACCGACACGTCATCGCTGACAGTGGATTTTGAGTCCACCGCGTCTACCAATTTCACCACCTCGGGAAAGGAGGTCTTGTTTGTGCGGTTAATATTACCTTGTTCTTTGTTTATGTCAATATCTCTTTCTATTTTCTGGTTATTTTAACAGCATACTCTACTATTTTTTTTCATCTTTCATTCGTTTCTTGCGATTTCAGTCTTTTCTTAATAATCAGCGTATAATACTGTGTTATTCATTACTAGTTATTTTCCTCAATTTTATGCAACTTTCCGACTTTAGTTATCATTTACCTGAAGAATTAATCGCACATTATCCCCTAGCGTCTCGTAGTGCTTCTCGATTATTACACCTAGATGCACAAGGACAATATCATGATCGGTTATTTAAAGAGATTGTGGATTTGCTTAGCCCGGGAGATTTACTTATTCTCAATGATACCAAAGTCATGAAAGCACGTTTAAAAGGCAAACGGGCTTCGGGCGGTGCAATTGAAGTATTGGTTGAACGTTTAATCAGTTCAACAACGGCCTACTGCCATATTAAAGCCAGTAACTCTCCCAAAGCAGGTGCAGAAATTTTTCTGGGAGAGGATGAAATTCCAGCATCAGTACAAGGTCGGCATGAAAATTTATTTATTGTTGAATTTTCTCAATCTGTTCTCGATATTCTTGAACAATATGGACAGCTTCCAATTCCACCTTATTTTAATCGGGCAGCTGAAGCGATCGATACAGAACGCTATCAAACTGTTTTTCATAATCCGGAAAAACTAGCAAGCGTTGCAGCACCAACGGCCAGCTTACACTTTGATGAAGACATCTTAGCTGCACTAACAAGTAAAGGAATTGAACAACATTTTGTCACTTTACATGTGGGGGCTGGTACATTTTTACCGGTTCGAGTCGATAATATTGAAAATCATGTGATGCATTCCGAATGGTGTGAAGTACCGCTTTCTACTGTAATGGCGATTCAATCAGCCAAAGCACGTGGTAATAAGATCATTGCTGTCGGTACAACTGCAACACGTGCGCTAGAAAGTGCTGCAAGCGCACATCAGGGTGAACTACAAGCATGGTCAGGTGATACACAAATTTTTATTTATCCTGGTTTTAAATTTAATGTGATTGATCGCCTAATTACTAATTTTCATTTACCAGAATCGACTTTATTAATGCTAGTGTCTGCTCTATCTAGTCGAGAAAAGATTTTAGCTGCCTACGAACATGCTGTAGCTGCAAAATATCGTTTTTTTAGTTATGGGGATGCCATGCTGATTGATCTTTCCTCGACCTAAACCCATACCATTAATCCAGCATTTTTCTTTGATCAGGTGTTCGATTATACTTTTATATGATTTTTGCTTATGATCAACACAGCCGAACAGCCAAGAGAGTGATTTATTATGTCAAACATCCGAATTCAGCCAGTGACCAATCCACCTGGTGAAAATGCTGTATTTATCATATTAAATATTAATGCTGATCCTGCTGCATTAGAAACGGTTCGTGACTTTGCAGGCGGCTTCACAGCATTGGTTAGAAGTCTTGGCAAACGCTTTCCACAAAGTCACTTTAATGCGGTTATGGGATTTGGTTCCAATGCATGGGACAGACTATTTCCCAATCAGCCAAAACCTAAAGAATTAGCACCTTTTCAGGAAATTCGTGGCGAAAAACATGTTGCTGTTGCGACTCCCGGCGATTTATTTTTTCATATAAGAGCCGATAGTCAGGATATTTGTTTTGAACTATCGGCGATTATTCATCAATTATTGGAGCAAGTTACTAGCGCAGTTGATGAAACACACGGCTTTCGTTATTTAGACGGACGGGCCATTATTGGTTTTGTTGATGGTACAGAAAATCCTGAAAGTGTTATTGCACCTGAATATGCAGTAATTGGTGATGAAGATCCTCAATTCAAATATGGGAGTTATGCATTTATCCAAAAATATCTGCACAATATGCAAAAATGGCGTGAGCTATCTACAGAAGAACAGGAAAAGGTCATTGGTCGTCGCAAATTCAATGATATAGAACTTGATGATGATGAAAAACCGGGTACTGCACATAACAATGTCAGTAAAGCACACGATGCAGATGGCAATGAATTAAAAATTTTGCGTGCCAATGTTGCTTTTGCCCAACCATCCAAAAATGAATATGGAACTTATTTTATTGGCTATTCCCGTTCCTTTAGTGTTACACAGCAAATGCTTAAAAATATGTTTACAGGCAATGAAGATGGTTTTGTAGATCGCCTTTTGGATTTTAGTACACCAATTTCAGGAACTTTATTCTTTGTACCAACCTATGATTTTCTTGATGACTTAGGTGACGACTAAATAAATACCAGTCTGCAAACTACCCATGATCGTAGAGTTTTTGCGAAAGTCCTTACATTCCGTCTGTAAGAGTAAAAAATTATCAATACTTTTGTAAAAACTCTAATGATTAAATCTGGTGAGCAATCAGGACAATCCGCCCTGTTTTCACATATAATAGTATGATTATGTTGTGATCATATTTGCGTTATATATGCCAATTGAGAACTTGCAGGAACACTGGCGTTTGCACCGCCGCATGAATAAAAAAGTCTGGAACAACGTGGAGCGTTTGCGTCGTATTGCACTAAATGCCACGTCAAAACAAGACATTCTGGATGCATTACATCCATGGCGTCTATCTCCTTTATTAACATTTAATAATACGTGGAGTTATATTTTACTGGCTTTGTCGGTCGTCTTGACTGGAGCAGCCACATTTTATTTTTATCAGACCGGTTTATGGTTACTGTTTCTGTGGATCATTGGTTTTACTGCGGGATGTTATGCCTATTTATCTATCGAACAGCCCGAATATATTGAACGGGTTATTCAAATGCTTGCGCACAAAACCCTCCAATTTCAATATGATTTTAAATTTAATGAATTTCCACCTTTGGGTGTAGATTTAAATAACCCCTCTTATCTACTCACCTTAATCAAAAATCAGTTTGATTGTTTTCAACAAGGTCGTAGTGATAATGAAATTATTGATTTTGCGGGTACAACATGGCAAGTCAATGAAGATCTATACCCTGTTTTACTGGTGCATTATATCGCCATTACCGAAGTTACTTTATCGGATAAAAATGGTAACGAGTACACCAAACAAATTGAAACTCAACGCTGGGGTGCCTGTGTCTTTAACATGCCCAATCTGGCCGTTGTGATCAGCAATAAAAATCAGAATTTTCCCAGCTACCCTGTAGAATGGGACAGCAGTGATATTGGTTTTAATCAGCAATTTTATCTTGCCGGACAATCAGAATACGAATTGGCAAAAAGTTTAACGCCACAAAGAATTCTGGCACTCGCCGAACATTTACAAGATATGCGAGGTTGCCTGATGTTCCATCATCAACTGAATATCATGTGCTATTTAAGTGAGCAAAATATTTTTAAAATTAAACCACCAAAAAAAGCAATCACAGATATTTCACAGTTACGTGGTTTTTTACGCACGCTACAAGCACCGCATTATGAATGCATGCAAAAAAATCTTGTTGCGCTCATTCCCTATTTTCAGAATAAAAATTTACTGGATAAAAGCAAAGATGATAAAGTAATCCCGTTACAGTAATAACAACATAACAAACTTCCGGAGCAGCAAATGTACATTTTTTTGGCAATTATTATTTTATTATTTCTTGGGTTCTTTTATATTCGCAATAAAATTGTCAAACATGAAAATGCTACCAAACGAGCATGGGCAGATGTGACCAGTTTCGAGCGACAAAAAGTAAAAATTCTGGATGATCTGGAACCCCTTATTGGTCGTTATAGTCAGTTTGAACAAGGCACCCTGTCACAAATTACGGCATTGCGCCAAAATATTCTTAACTTACCGCACGATGCACAAAATGTACGACAACTTGAAGATATTGAACAACAAACTGCACAATTACTACAAGGGATTCATGTCCAGATTGAAGCATATCCGGAATTAAAAGCCAGTGAGATCTATCAACAGGTGATGCAGGAAATCACTGATCAAAATGCCAATGTCGGTGCAGCGATCAATATTTTTAATCGTAATGTAGAGCAGTTTAATAATACCATTCAGATTTTTCCAAATAACATTGTCAATACAATGAGTTTAAGTCGCAAACCTTTACGACCATTTAAAGATCAGGTGCAGCAAAATTTTGATTATCGTCCTAATTTTCATCTCTGATGCCAGCAAAAGATTAAGGCAAAATTTCAATTACCGTATGGTCTTTAATCTGATGCCATAATTCATCCATATCCTGATTGGACACCGCAATACAGCCTTGTGTCCAATCTCCCTGAGGCAGATAAGCATAAAATAAACTACCTTTTTCTGCTCCAAGATAATTGGCAGAACCATGAATCATGATGTCGCCACCTGCACTGACATTTCTAGATTTTGCCTGTGCCTGATCCTGTGCATTGGGATAAGAAATATGCAGAGATTTATAGAATTTACTTTCTGGATTACGCCAATCCAGCGTATAAATTCCTTCGGGTGTTTTACCATCGCCTTCCATGAGCTTATGACCGACAGGGTTAAATCCTAAACGCATTTTATAGCTTTTAATCACTTGTCCGTGTTGCAAAAGCTGAAGTTCTCTTTTTGCTTTGTACACAATGACTTTATCAACCGCTATATTAGACCAATCTATAGGTTGTATGACTGTTTTATGCTCTATTATGCTGGGTAAATCAACTTTATTTTTTTGACAAGCAAACAATAATAAAATTAGAGCGCTTAAGCAAAATACCATTACCCAGTGTTTGTAGCTCATCCATGTCTGCATCATTAACCTTGTATCGTATCATCATGCTATTTGGCTTATCAGTAATTTTTTATTTGTTGCTATTTAAAATAGCAAAATAAGACAACAACTCTAATCTATTATTTATTCATAAATGCCAGCACACCACAATAACCTCATACAAAAAGTTACTTAGTACCATCATCAATACTGGCACTAAAAGCCAAAATCTAAGACAATATGCCGCCATTATTGGTATCAACCAGCGAACTGTTTTTTCGCCTTATTAGGTCTGTTATGTTGAAGTTTGAAAAATTAAATCAATCCGGACGTGCCCGCCGTGGCCGTCTTACCCTTAACCACGGTCAGGTTGAAACGCCAGCCTTTATGCCTGTAGGTACTTATGGAACAGTAAAAGGTATGTTGCCCCGTGATATCGAAGACATTGGTGCACACATCATTTTAGGCAATACTTTTCATTTGTACTTACGCCCGGGTCTGGAAGTTATTAAAGAACATGGCGGATTACATGAATTTGTAAAATGGGACAAACCGATTCTTACCGATTCAGGTGGTTTTCAAGTATTTAGTTTGGGCGAAATGCGCAAAATTACCGAAGATGGTGTCACTTTTCGCTCACCGATTGATGGCTCAAAAATCTTTTTATCTCCTGAAATCTCAATGGATATCCAGCGTGTACTTAACTCGGATATCGTGATGATTTTTGATGAATGTACACCTTACCCGGCAACACATGCAGAGGCTGAAAAATCTATGCAGTTGTCATTACGCTGGGCAAAACGCTGTAAAACCCAGCACGATGAAAATGGCAATCCAAATGCATTGTTTGGTATTATTCAAGGCAGTATGTACGAAGATTTACGTGAAATTTCGTTGAATGGTTTGCAGGAAATTGGCTTTGATGGATATGCTATTGGCGGTTTATCCGTAGGTGAACCTAAAGAAGAAATGATCAAGGTACTTGATTATTTACCTGCAAAAATGCCGGCGGAGAAACCTCGCTACCTGATGGGCGTAGGTAAACCGGAAGATATCGTTGAAGCCGTACGCCGTGGTGTAGATATGTTTGATTGTGTCATGCCAACCCGGAATGCACGCAATGCGCACTATTTTGTGACTGATGGTGTGGTCCGTATTCGTAACAGCCAGTATCGCCATGATCAACAAGCACTTGATCCACATTGCGACTGCTATACCTGCAAAAACTTTACCCGTGCCTATTTATTTCATCTAGAAAAATGCGGTGAAATGTTGGGTGCCATGCTGGGTACAATTCACAACTTGCGTTATTACCAACGTCTAATGCAAGGGATTCGTGATGCACTGGATGCAGGTGCATTTGAAGCCTTTGTACAGGACTTTTACCAGCGCCGTGGTCAGGAAGTTCCGGCTTGTCCGATAGATGACGTGGAATAATTTGCGTAGTTTGGCAATACCATGTAAATTGCATGACTAGAGTTTAACGCCTAATTTTTAACATTGTTTCTTTGACTGATTTTTTAGGAAAATAACATGAGTTTATTTATTTCGACTGCACATGCGGCTGGTGGTGCACAGGCACAAAGTCCATATATGTCTATCATCATGATTGTTGTGATGATTGCAATTTTTTACTTCCTTTTAATCCGTCCACAATCCAAACGCATGAAAGAACATCGTGCGCTGGTTGAAAGCTTATCTGAAGGTTCTGAAGTCGTATTTGCCGGTGGTTTGATGGGTCGTATCATCAAAATCGAGGGTGATTATGCCGTCATCGAATTGAGCCGTGGTAATGAAGTAAAAATTCAACGTTCTTCAGTGATCTCTGTATTACCTGAAGGCACTTTAAATAACCTTTAATTCATTTAAAGTCGTGCCTGCCGCACGACTTTTCATTTAAGAAGAATAGATAATGCGTTACCCTGCATGGAAATATGTACTCATCATCTTCGTACTGACGTTGAGTACCATCTATGCGTTACCAAGTCTTTATCCTGATGAACATGCAGTGCAGATTTCAGGAGCAAAGGCTGGAACGCTCATTGACCAATCCATCCTGAATAAAGCCGAACAATCTCTACAACAATCGAAAATTGCTACACACAATAACAGCTTTACCAATAATGCTGCCCTGTTACGTGTAGATAATGCCGAATCACAGTTGAAAGCTCAGGAAGTTCTGCGCCAGAGTCTGGGTGATAATTATGTTGTGGCGCTTAACCTTGCACCAACCACACCGGAATGGTTGCAAAAACTAGGTGCCAAGCCAATGAAACTTGGCCTGGATTTACGTGGTGGTGTTCACTTTCTACTCGAAGTAGATATGGATAAAGCCATCAGCCAGCGTCTGGAAACATCTGCGGCAGATTTACGCCAGCAATTACGCAGCAACAATATTGCATTTAATCAGCTTAACCTGAATAACAATCAAATTACTGTACGTTTTGCCGATAATGATGATCGTAGCAAAGCTATGGATTTTTTACGCCGTAACGGTAATGAATATACCCAGCAGGCATTGGCTTCATCAGATGGCAGTATATTAAATCTGACTTACAGTGAAGCAAAACGTCAGGAAATTGAAACCTATGCAGTTGAGCAGAACCTGACAACATTGCGTAACCGTATCAATGAATTGGGCGTTGCCGAAGCACTGGTACAGCGTCAAGGCAGCAATCGTATCGTTGTAGATCTACCTGGTGTACAAGATACGGCTGAAGCAAAACGTGTATTGGGTCGTACCGCCAATCTGGAATTTCGTCTGGTCGCTGATCAAAATGATCAAGTGATTGACCAATATACAGGTCAATATAACGGTCAGGCCATTCCGGCTGGTACCGAATTATTTGCATACCAATCACTGGACAGTGGCAAACAATTGCTCTTGAACAGACAACGTATTCTGACAGGTGAACGTGTTCAGGATGCTCGTTCAGGATTCAGTCAGGACTCTGGTGGTGCCGAAGTTAATATTACTCTGGACAATGCCGGCGGTAAATTAATGACCGATGCCACACGTAATGCACAACAAAAACGTATGGCAGTCCTGTTTATTGAAAATAAACAAAAAATCTCTTATGTCACCGATCCAAAAACTGGTACTCAAACTGAAGTTCGTACACCATATACCGAATCTGTGGTGATTAATGCTGCGACTATTCAGGCTGTACTGGGTTCTTCATTCCGTATTACCGGACTGGACTCGCCACAGGAAGCATCTGAACTGGCATTAATGCTACGCGCCGGTGCATTAGCTGCGCCAATGTACTTTGTTGAAGAACGTGTAGTAGGCCCAAGTCTGGGACAGGAAAATATCGACAAAGGGATTCTGTCTACTGAAGTCGGTTTTATTCTCGTTGCAATCTGGATGATCGTGTTCTTCCGTCTATTCGGTATCATTGCCAATGTCGCTCTGATCTGTAACCTTGCCATGATTCTTGCAATCATGTCACTGATTGGTTCTTCTCTGACTTTACCGGGGATTGCAGGGATCGTCATTACCATTGGTATGGCTGTTGATGCCAACGTCTTGATCTGTGAACGGATCAGAGAAGAAATTCGTTGGGGAGCCTCACCTAAACAGGCCATTGTGGCAGGCTATGATCGTGCTTATAACACCATCTTTGACTCAAACCTGACCACCTTTATCGTTGCATTAATTTTGTTTGCAATCGGTACAGGGCCAATTAAAGGTTTTGCTGTCACCCTGATGATTGGTATTGTTTGCTCAATGTTTACTGCGATTACCGTAACACGTGCCATTGTGCAACTGATTTATGGCAAACGCCGCAACTTGAAAAAGTTGAGCATTTAAGGAGAGCATGATGAGCACTGAAATGACTCAACCAGAGAAAAAACAATATGGCCGCCCTGATAATGAAAAAGTCATAGACTTTATGAAGATTGCCAAACCGGCCGCAATCTTCTCCATTATCATTACCCTACTCAGTGTATTTTTTCTGGCAACCAAAGGATTAAACCTTGGGCTGGACTTTACTGGTGGTATTTCTGCCGAATTAAATTACACTCAACCGGTCAATCAATCGACAGTTACAGATGCATTAAAACAGGCCGGTTTTAAGGAACCTGTCGTACAAACTTTAGGTAGTGAGCGCGATTTATTGGTTCGTATGGCTGCCACAGATGAAAGTGTTGATAACTTAAAAGCACATATTCAGAAAGTTGCCACACTACCAAACAATCAACTCACCGTCAGCAAAATTGACTCTGTCGGATCACAAGTCGGCAATGAATTATATTTACGCTCTGCCGGTGCTGTTGCATTGGCAATGCTGCTGATGCTGGTATATGTCACCATTCGCTTTGAGTTTAAATTGGCCATGGGTGCTGTATTGTCCCTTTGTCACGATATTCTTGTGACTTTAGGAATATTTGCCTTATTGCAATGGCCATTTGACTTAACCGTATTGGCAGCATTATTGGCAGTCATTGGTTTCTCACTGAATGACAACATCGTAGTTTCAGATCGTATCCGTGAAAATTTTCGAAAAATTCGTGGTGCAACACCAAGAGAAGTGGTGGATATCTCCCTTACGGAAACATTACGCCGTACCATTCATACATCCATGACGCTGTTACTGGTTGTTCTGGCCATGATGTTTCTGGGTGGTGAAGGTTTGAAATGGTTCTCTGTTGCTATGTGTATCGGGGTGTTTGTGGGAACGTACTCTTCAATTTATATTGGTACAGCCTTTGCTTTATGGCGTGGTCTGGATCGTCAAAGCTTTATTGTTCAGGTCAAACCTGAATTTGAAGATGAGCAAGAAATTCCGCATTAAGTCTCCCTAAAAAACAGCATTTAGAGATGCTTTGACTACGAATCAGCCCTATTCAATTAACAATGAATAGGGCTGGTTTTTTCTCAATCAATAAAATAATTTATATTTGATTATTTTTTATTTATAAACATTGAAAACCCACTCTTAAGTTAAAACTATTTTCTTATTTTTACACTAAACCTTCATCATCAAGGTATGGTTTCGTTACTCATTTCATTGCATAAAAATCTTTGCAAATAAGCACAACAAATGAATATTTATTCTTGCGACAAAGATTTTTTCATCTGATTTTTTGCTGGAGCTGGCGCCGTAATTGTACAGCCTGATACTGTACTTGTTGCTGTAAATTTGGCTTATAACCCAGCATAAACAATAACTCGGCTGCGATAAATAAAGGTCCTATCAATAGGCCTTTAATGTCGTCAAAAAAAGCAGGTTTCATTTTTTCAAAGTAATGACCAATAAACTGGAATATCCAGCCTATAATAAACAATCCCAATACACTACTGAGCCAAATTAAAGTTGGCATCTGTGCAATTGGAGATAACATTAGTAAAAATAAGACGAAAACCATAAGTAACACGCTACCCAAGACAATATCTAATCTCAGATAAAACAAACAACTGAGTGCAATCATCAGATGTGCTAAAGAAATATCCCATCCAAGTAATATAAATTGTACTCGTGCTAAAAGTAGAATTATTGAAGCCACAATCAATGGAATACCTATGATATGCGTCATGATATTTTTACGACTCAAATGATACGCTGCATACTGACTTAAGTTTTGAGCTAATTTATCCATTATTGAATCCCTTCTTGGCTAGACAAAAAACATGATACCTTGTCATGAAATATGGATTTGTCAGGTAGATGACAACTTAGGAAGGTTTTTATGTCAAATACGGTTTCAATTTTATTACATCAAAATATATGGTTTAACCAGCTAACTTTAGAATTTCAGCAATTCATTCTAAAGCGAGGTAAATTAAAATACCTAGAAAAAGGACAAGTTTTATTTTATCGGGGTGATGAAGCAGATGGCTTATATGCACTCATAAATGGTGCGATTCAACTCGGCTTCAATCATCAAAGTGGACATGAATATTTAATGCTTATCGCTGAGCCTGTGCTATGGTTTGGTGAAATTTCTCTAATTGATGGCAACCCTAGAACACATGATGCCGTTGCCATGAAAACAACAACACTGCTTTTCTTGGAAAAGTCCGACTTATTTACTTTACTCAATCAGCAGCCTCACTATTGGCAACATATCGCCTGCTTAGTCACACAAAAAATTCGTCCACTATTACAAGAACTGGAAATACAAGGCGAAGCATCTTTATTACAACGTGTGGCCAGACGTTTATTACTGATCATTTCTGGTTATCAATTACAATCCAGTGCACAACAACGACGGATTGAAATGTCGCAGGAAAAACTCGCACTAATGCTATCAAGCTCCCGCCAGAGTATTAACGCAGCTTTACAACAGTTGGAACAACAAAACATTTTAAAACGCGAGTTTAAACATATCCGAATTCTGGATATTGAAAAATTAACATACTATGCGGAAGAATCTTCTGTACACCAATAAATATTTGCCAATCCATCAGATGATTGCTTGCGATATGCCAAAGTGATCATTGATTGTCCAGTACAATAATGCTGATAATAAAATTCACCCAGTTGTGCATGTTGTAACATACCAAAATCCCAATCGGGATGTGCCTGTGTATTGAGCATGTTCAGGCTTAAGCGAATACCCAGACCATGTGCTTTAAGTACAGCTTCCTTAATGGTCCAGACCTTGAACCAAAATTGACGATCATAATCAGTACGTTGCCACATAGACAATTCATCAGGATGAAAAGCGTGCTCGGCCAATGCCCGCATTCGTACTTGACGCCGCAAATCCTCAACATCTACACCAAGATCAATTTCATCCTGACTATAAGCCAATGCATAATGTTGTTGGCTGTGACTATGATTAAAATGTAGTTGTGGCAGATTGCCAAAATAAGGCTTGCCATGGGTATGATGCTGTAATTGAGGTGGCGGTAAATCTTGCTGCGCACAAAACCGACTTAAATAATGAAAGCGATAATCACGGATAGATTCTCGCTGTTGTGCCGTCATTCTTTTGCTAATGGCTTGCTCTGGCAACAATTCCTGTATAGATCGATAAAGAAGATAAATCATGGATGCTCAGGCTAAAAATGCTTTTTGCAACGCTGGCAAAAAGCATTGGCACAAAATTGATAACAGATTAAAATTTCACAAAATCGCCTTTTAAGGTTACTGCGGATACGGCTGTTCCCTTATAACATTCATAATCAGTACGGCTGCGATATTCATTTTTGCGGAAATAGCTGACAATATTGGTGACCGCATTGGCACCCTGAGCCTTAGCAGATTGCTGTAATTGAATTAATGCCGCACGAATTGCCCAATCACACGATGTTTCTGCGGATTTAGCAAAACCATTGGTTTTACGATTGGTAATGACATTGGCACGTATCAATTTTCCACCTGAACGGGTATCGGCAAGATAGAACTTAACTGAGCCATCAATTGCACCGGCATCCGTGGCATTTTGAACTGCCTGATTAAAATTAAAATGATGTGGTTCATCTTTTGCGTAACTTGTACTGGCTACAGCAGCAAATAATCCCAACATAATGGTTCTTTTTAACATGATTTTCCCCCAAACTTAGGTGTTAGTTTATTTTCTTAAAGATTAAAGATGTATTAATCCCGCCAAAAGCAAAATTATTACTCATGACATAGTTCGCACAGATGCTCCGCGATTCTCCAGTAATATAATCCAGATTTCCACAGCGTTCATCTATTTGCTGCAAATTTAAGGTTGGAACAAACTGATTATGATTCATCATGGCGATACTTAACCATGCTTCAATTGCACCACATGCACCCAATGTATGGCCAAAATAACTTTTTAATGAACTGATGGGTTTTATACCCAATATACTTGCTGTCGCCTGTGTTTCTGCAATATCGCCTTGTTCGGTTGCTGTACCATGCGCATTGACATAATCGATCTGTTGCGCTGAGATATCGGCATCATCAAGTGCAAGCTGCATGCATTTTCCCATTTGTTCACTTTCAGGCCGAGTTACATGCTGCCCATCAGTATTGGAACCATAACCAATAATTTCTGCATAAATCTTGGCGCCACGTGCCTGAGCATGTTGATAGTCTTCCAGAATCAAACAGGCACTACCTTCACCAATTACCAATCCGTCACGATTAAGATCAAACGGCTGTGGCGTTTGTTGTGGAGTAGCATTCTTGCAACTGGTCGCAAATAACACATCGAAAACGGCGGCCCCTGCGGCACTGAGTTCTTCTGCACCACCTGCCAGCATTACAGTTTGTTTGCCATATTTAATTGCTTCATAGGCCTGACCAATTGCCATTGAACCTGAAGTACAGGCACTGGACGTAGGCAGTGTTAAACCCTGTAGTCCAAAATGGACGGTCATATTCACTGCACTGGTATGCGACATCATACGGATATATGTGGTTGCATTAATTCTTTTACTGCTTTGTTGAATTAAAAATTCACCCATTTCCATTACGGCATCGACACTACCTGAAGATGAACCAAAGGCCACGCCTGCCTTTCCTGAAGTTAAAACTGGATGTTGTCTTAATCCTGCATCCTCTAATGCCTGTTCTGCTGCCACCACGGAAAGTAAGGCAACTCGCCCCATACCACGTGTGGTTTTTCGGGTAAAATGTGTTGGCAAACTAAACGCTGTGACTGGGGCAGCCAGTTTGGTATTTAAATCTGGATATTGCTCCCACTCAGGCATATAACGTACACCACTTTGTTGCTGATTCATGGCTTGAAAAATCTGTTGGGTAGTTTCACCCAATGAAGTGATTCCAGCCATACCAGTGACAACCACACGGTTCATTAGATGAGTCCTCCATTGACTGAAATGACCTGACGGGTGATATATGCTGCATCATCCGAGCACAGAAACTTCACTACAGCAGCTACTTCTTCGACTGTACCCATACGCTGCATTGGAATCATATTCAAGGCATGTTGACGAACTTCGTCAGTAACCATTTCGGTATCAATTAATCCAGGAGCAACACAATTGACCGTAATTTTACGCTTTGCCAATTCCAGCGCCAATGCTTTGCTTGCGCCAATCAAACCAGCCTTGGCAGCACTGTAATTGACCTGACCGCGATTACCCATTACGCCTGATACCGAAGATAATGTCACAATCCGTCCACCTTGTTTTAAACGGATCATTGGCATGGTCAGAGGTTTTAGTACATTATAAAATCCATCCAGACTGGTACTGATGACACTGTCCCAATCCTCATCACTCAACGCAGGAAATGCAGCATCCCGAGTTAATCCAGCATTTAAAATCACGCCATAAAATGCCCCATGCTGCTCAACATCCTGCTCTAGAATTGTGTTGATTTTTTCACGGTCATTCACATCAAATTGTAAATAATGGCTATTTCGCCCCATAGCCTGAATCTGTTCCACAATACTTTGAGCTTCTTCAATTCGTGAGCGTGCATGCACCGTGATATCAAATCCGGCATGTGCCAGTTGTAAAGCGATCGCCTTACCAATGCCACGACTGGAGCCTGTTACTAAAATTCTTCTGTTCATCACAACCCTTGTCGCTCCGACTCTGTTGAGTCTGGTTCATAAACACTTAATACTGCTGTTATTGTCTGCTCCTGTGCAATAATTTCGCACTGGAACATCCCCAAATTGTCATGCATATAATTTTTATGCACTGTAATTTGCACCTCACTGTGCAATGGAAAATAAGGAAAAGGTAAATGCAATTTACGTGTTCCCAATAAAAAGCCAATCTTGGGTGGTTGCCCCTGTGCCTTTCCCTGCACACCCGCATACAAACTGATGGTCTGTGCCATCAACTCGATACTGGTCCATGTCGGTAAACCTTGTGGTTCCAGAAACATCAGCTCAGGATGAATCGTTAATTTTGCAACAGCATGGTCGATGCCACATTCCAGCAACTCATCAATAAAAATCATTGGTGCTTGATGTGGAATATAAGGTAAAGCACTTTCACTCATCACATGCCTCTTGCAAAAATCAAACTGATGTTACTGCCACCAAATGCAAATGAATTACTCATTGCATAGTGTACAGGCTGAATTTGGGATTGTGGCTGCACGTAATTTAAATGTGCCAATGCCATATCCAGTTCACTTTGATGATGCCAAGGCAACCAAGACTGTGTGTCCTGTAAAATTTGCTGGCAAATATAAGCTTCTATCGCCCCTGCTGCACCCAGACAATGACCGGTTTTATGCTTGGTACTACTGACCCAGACCGCATGTGAAAATACCCGGGAAATGGCTTTGGCTTCCATCGCATCGTTTTGAATCGTTGCTGTACCATGCAAATTAACATAATCAATTTGTGATGGCTCAAGCTGTGCTGCTGTCAATGCCGCTTGCATGGCCTGCTCTGCACCTTGCCCTTGCGGATGCGGCGCAGAAATATGCCAAGCATCCATTGATTCACCTGCGCCACATAACAATACAGGCGCACGATCCCGAGTCAAAACAAATAATGCTGCTGCCTCGCCAATATTAATACCATCACGTTGCGCCCCACAGGGCTGACAAACTTGCGCAGATAAACTGTCCAGACTGTTAAACCCTTGTAAGGTCAATTTACACAAAGTGTCCACACCACCAACCAACACCACATCTGCCAAATCACTATTGAGTAATCGCTGTCCGGCAGCTAATGCTTTGGCACTGGATGAACATGCTGTTGAAATACTATAAGCTACACCATACCAGCCCAAATATTGCTGTAGACCTTGTGCCAAAGCACTCATGCCCTGTCTGGCATAATCCAGTTGGATGGCTTGTTGTGCAGACCATTGTTGTTCCAGTAATTGTTGATTATCGGCAATGCCTGAAGTTGAAGTACCCAAAATAATTGCCAAACGATGTTTTGCAACACCTGCGGTAATTTGTTGCAAAGGCGTCATCATCGGATGTAAAGCTTCAAGCGCAAATTGCAGATTACGGGAAGCATAATGCTGCATGGTTTGCGGAATCTGTACAGTTAAGGGGTGTGGATAAGCCCCAACCCAGACTGGCTTTGATAAAAAATCTGATCGCAAGGTCAAAGGATTTTCATCACCACATAACCAATGTGACAAAGGTAAATGCAATGATTGGTTCAGTGCCGACAAAGCCGTACTACATTGAATACCTACTGCCTGCATCTTGCTCTTCCTAAATTCATGGTTATCATTACCCAATTTATTCTGCAAAAAAACTGGCCGATGCAGGGGTCAGAATCATACGATATGGCACCACAAAATTTTCAATCTGAATACCCTGTTGCGGATGAATATGATGAATTACCCGCAACAGAGTTTTTGTTTGCATTTTGGTCTGTGATTGTTGTTGAATTTCCCGTATATCCTGCTGATCATGTTGCTGTGCTAACACTTGCAAGCCTAATGGTTCAACATCTTGTCGCACTTGTTGTACTGGCAAGGTTGCCCAGAGGATATCCCGCAACAAAAAATCAAAAGGCAAATATTTCATTTCAGGAATCCGCTGGATAACCTGCACCTTTTTACCATCATAATGCAACTCAAACAGCACTTGCCCAGAAATACTCAAAGCAAGTACCTGTAGATAATTGCTTTGCTGTTTTTGATACAACAGAAAACTAAAAGATTGATCACGCCAAAGAATCTCAGCCTGCTGCTCAGATAACAACTGTTGTTGCTCAAGCTGCATCCTATTCGGTAAACCTTGTGCTTTTGGCAGAATCTGACAGCCAGTCAATGTACCGACTAAAATACTTAATCCTATAACGTAACAATATCTTGACATCATTTCCCGTTTCCTTTGCTTCGCACTTTAAGCTGTCTGCAAACGACAAAACTCTGCCAGAGATTTCAAGCGGCGTTTAGATTCATTGTTCATTGGATTACTCTCGTCCCATGCATAGCCTGCCAACAATGCACTCACCATACGGCGCACATCGTCATTCTGATTAACTGAGAATACCACATCCTGAAATTCCCCTTGATACCACGACTCAACATAAGCACGAAATACGTGAATCCCTCGGCGTAAAGGCGTTTCATATTGCTGTTGCCAATCGACTGATTGTCCCTGCAATACACGATCAACTAAAGGTACAGCCATACTTGATGATTTTAATGCAATGGTGACACCCGAAGAAAAAACCGGATCCAAGAATTCACCGGCATTACCCAACAATGCAAAATGACGCCCATATAATTGTTTTACATTGGCAGAATACCCGACCAATGTACGTACGGGTGTATCAAATTTTGCATGTTTTAATACATCGGATAATGCAGCATCATCTGCCAGAATTCGTTTCATCAGTACATCATTTTCATTCTGACTGGCATCAGCCACATGATATTTCTGAAAAAACTCAGGCTCGGCTACAATCCCAAAAGAGCTACGACCATCCGCAAATGGAATGGTCCAATACCATGCCCGATGATCTTTTTCATGTACAGTAATCAGAATTTTATTACGATCAAAAGCCGGATGCTGCTGAATACCATCTTCAATATGGGTAAATAATGCCTGACGCACAGGAAAGTCTGAAGGATATTCCAAATCCAGCAATTTAGGTAAGATGCGTCCAAAACCACTGGCATCAAGCAAAAATTTGGCCTGAATTTGATATTGTTCACCCTCTGGGTTTTTAACAGTTAAACAAGGTTGATCTGCTGCAATATCTACCGCGATCACTTCGTGACCAAAACGCAGATCTGTCCCTTGTTGCTGTGCGCCTTTAGCAAGAATTTCGTCAAACAATGCCCGTCGAACCTGCCATGTTGTTCCGGGCCCCTCACTAAATTTTTCCGTGAAATCATAATAATTGGTTTGTTCACCTCGCAGAAAAGCTGCACCATTTTTAAACTGAAAGTGACAAGGTTTTGCATGCTCTGCAACCGCATCTAATAAACCAGCTTCCTGTAAAAAAACCATAGATTGCGGCAATAATGACTCACCAATAGAAAATCTTGGAAAATACTGTTTTTCGATAATCGTAACCTGATAACCTTTTTGCCGAAGCAGGCATGCTGCCGAGCTTCCAGATGGTCCAGCCCCAATAATTAATACATCTGTCTGTTGTTTCATAATGGTTTTACCCCTGTTTTATTCTATCTACCCAGTGAAACTCTATTTTATGGCTGCGTATCGTTAATCTGCGGATCTTCTGTTTGGGTCAGGCAGGTTGCAAACACGAAAGAAAAAATTACGCCACATAACACGGTAATGCCAAAACAAAAAATCGCGTAAGTATGACTTAGTGCCAGCAGACCAAAGCCTAAAAGGGTTGACATCATACACAGAAACAATGCCATCGCCACCAAATGGCTGTGTTGTTTGGCATGTCGATAAAAAATTGCATAATCGACACCAATTCCCAGTATCAGAAAGCAACCCATAATACTAAACAGATTTAGCTCCACACCAAGCAAAGCCTGAATGGCAAAAGTCAGACATAATGCCAAACTCACAGGTAACATCAATGGTAATATCGAGGCCTTACCATATAACACACCCAAAATCACACCAAGACTCAGTATTGCACCCAGCAATAACCACTGTGCCTGAATACGATGCAAGCTAAATTGTTCTGACAAGGTATACACAGGTTGAATAAAATGTACCTGCGATGTTTGCAAGGCCTGTAAAGCTTGACGATCATGAATACCATTCAATAACACAACACGCTCTGTTTCGGATAAAACCAGTTGCGACAATGGATGCGCCTTAAATTGTTGCCAGGTTAATAATGGCGCCTGAGCAAGTGAACTTTGCCAATTCAGCACATCATTCACATTTAAATCCATTGTCTGTGCATAATGCAGTAAATCGGACTGAGGAATGCTTTGCAATAATTTGATATTTTGATGCTGAATCACTGTATTAAACCACTGACCTGCGGCTTGAAACTGTCCCAATTGGCCTTGCTGCTGCAAACTCTGGAGCTGTGTAAGCAACCGAGCTTCCGCCTGTTCAGTCAATGCGGCACTAGAGGCTGACACAATAAAATAATCATTGTCCTGACTTTGGGTAAATAATTGTCGAATCTGCTGATCGTTATGCTTTAGCCCGGCATCAACACTCTGTAAATTGTGAATATCATCATTAAATTTCAGTTGTGATAAACCAATAGCACTGATTACAATCACCAAACCTATCATCAAATAACGCCGTTTGGCATACGGTACAATCTGATTACGCAATTGCCCTAAAAAATGCATGCGCTTTAACGCAGGCTCGGCATTTAATGCCGGCAAACGTGGTAATAACAAGATACTGGTAATCCATGCTGCCAATAATCCGACCATGGAAAATACCGAGATCTGCCGAAATGCAGGAAAGGGTGTAAAGGATAAAAAAAGATACGCAATAATCGTGGTCATCAATCCCATAAACAGACTGGGCAATAATGGCGTTAAAATAGCAAAACCATTTTTATTTCGATATTGCGATTGCATGGCCATGAAATAAAAAGAGAAATCAACACATACCCCAATTAAACTGGCACCAAACACCAGCGTCATCAAGTGAATTTCACCAAAAATCCAGTGTGTCACTGCAAATGCCATCAATGATCCGGTTGAAACTGCGATAAATTCCGTCAATAAAGGTCGTAATGAACGAAATCCAAATAAAACCAATAACACCAGCCCCAGACTTGACCCCAGACCAATAGTAGAAATTTCCTGTTGCGCTGACTGGGTGCCATAACTGGCAAATGCCAGTGTGCCTGTCCAGCTTAACGCAATATTTTGCTGCTGAAATTGTTGCGTAACCTGTGTAAACCACTGCGATGTTTTTTCCTGATAATCTACGTGATATGGACTTTGCAAGGTTTGTAACACCACTAGACGGAAAATTTTTTCTGTTCCATTGTCTTGCACCTGATGTACAGTTGCCCAACCTTGTTCCAGCGTAATCTCGGCATTACCTGTTTGTGATTTTTCCATTAAAAATTGTGGAAACAACAACAATGGATCTTGTTTTAACATCTGGGCAGACAAAGGCATAATCGGACTGAGCAATTGCAGCATGCTTTGATCCAGAACAGCCTGATAGTGCTGTTCTTGTAATAATTGTCTAGATTGTTGGCTCAGTAATCCTGTTCGATACTGAAATAATTGTCGGGTAAAGTGTTCAAGTGATGTATTACTTTTGATGGGTTGCCATAAATTAGACTGTTGCGCCGTCTTTACAAATTGCTGGATTGCCCGATTCAATTGCTGTTCATCTGTACTTTGCAGCATGACAAAGACTTGATTATTCAACTGTGCATTGACTCGGGCATAACTATTTAAAACCGCCTGATTTTCACTAATTTCAGGCAATAATTTAAAGATATTACTCTGAATATGAATATTTTTTTGCCACCACATCACAGCCATGATTATGGTGACTACGGTAATCACCATTAACCATATCCACGAAGCCTTATTTTGCCAATTGGAACAACGCATTTTCTGAGCTACTTAATTGTTGAGGTTGATTGCGCTGTTGATTAAATTGAATCGTGGTGATGCTATTGCTTTTTTCATGAATCACAATACGTTGCACATATTGCCCACCGGATGCTTCAACTTGCTGAAAAAGTTTTTTGAGCATGGCAGATTTGGGCGTCAAACGGATTTGCCATGTTGCCATCGCACCTTGACCCATCTGTACAGATTGTAAATCAAAATTTTGCAGCAAAGTTTTTTGATTTCCCGACATCAACTGTAAAAATACATTGGCAACAGCCGCATACTGACTTTTATCCAGTGTAATTTTATTTTGGGTATTGGCGGTTTTCTGTACTAATGCATACTCAGTCATGATCAAATCTGCTTGAACAGGAGATTGAATGTTCCACAATACCCCGACATTTTTGGCAAAAACCACTTGTCCAGTCGATTTAAAAATTTTATTTACACTTGCAATTTGTTTCTGCTGTATAAAGTTTGCACGCACCATAGACTGACTGGCAAGTTGTGTAAATACACGCTGTGCCTGCTGTAACTCTGCTGTACTTGCAGCCATGCCACTTATCGGCGTACAGGCACAGAAAGTGATCAAACTAAATAGACCTACCCTTAACATAGCACGGATTTTTTTGTTGTCTTTAATCATGTGTGACTTGCCCCGATGTATCCTGAAATGCTGGCCATTGTTGTAGTTTTTCCAACAAAATTGCTGGTGAAACATAACATAACTCCCGTGTTGTCATGTCTACAGCAACCTGTGTGGTATAACCTCTGGTTAAGCGTTTCCGGGTTTGCAAATCATAAATCTGATAATCAATTTTCAGACGATTTTCCCATTCTTTTAAAATAGCAACAACTTTAATACGCTGCGCAAATACAATGCCATGCGCATAACGAACGTAACTCTCAATGATCGGCCAGGCATAACCTGAAGCTTTCATCTGTTGATAGTTATAACCAAACTGATCCAGTAACTGACAACGCGCAACCTCAAAATATTTTAAATAATGTCCATGCCAGACCACATCCATACTGTCTACATCATGAAATGGAATATCAATTTCAACTTCTGCACGCATGTTATTATTTACCTGTTTTGTACTGGCGTTTGCTGCCAAAAATCATAAAAATTAAACCATTGATATGGCGCACGCAAACAGTGCTGTTCAACCAATTGTACATATTGCTGCATATAATTCTGTAATTGCCCGGTACGGTTATGACGTGACAATTGCAAATTCTGACTGATTGAATGAATATGTACCTGCCATTGCTGCTGATAACGATAACAAAACACTGCCAATACCGGAGCATTCAATACATGCGCCAGTAACCATGCACCTTCAGGCCACATCGACTGCTGCCCCAAAAAGCAGACATTTTGCTGACGCTGTGAATTGATGGGAATACGGTCGGCAGCCACAATAATCCACTCTCCGGCATCCAGTCGTTGCTGTAGTAACAATGCAGTATCTACACCAATATCATCCACAGAAATCAACCTTACACCCGCTTTAGGATTGATACTCCTCAAAAATGCATTAAATTGCTCAGCATGTTTGCGATAAACCAACACATTGACCATTTGTACATGCTCAGATTTGACTGCACGCAATAATTCAATATTGCCAAAATGTGACACCAGAATAATCGCGCCTTTGCCATAATACTGCTGCAAATGCTCATGCCCAAAAAGCTGCAATTCCTGTTCTGGAATAATACCTAGCCATGCAGTCATTTTATCCAGAATACTCATACCAAATTGTTTTAAATGTTGGTAACTGTGCCATTCATTGGGTAAAGCTGGAAATGGGGATTGAGATCCGGCATATTGATGTAAATGCTGTAAATATTCACATGAAAATTGTCGTGCCTGCCGTGCGAACAACCAGTACCACCAGATAATTACGCTAAGAATCAGCATAAATATGCGACGCCCTAAGCAGCGATATAACCACAACGTCAATCTTAACAGTAAGAAACTACCTTTTTCCTGTTGTCCATCCCAGCGCTGCGACATAAATAATCCAAATTAATCCAGAAAATTACGCTGAATCAGCCGGGGGGCACGTTTTAGCATCCCCAAGAACAGTTTGCCATGCATTTTGCTCAATGCCAGATTATCCTGCCACACATCAAAATGAGAAATACCATCTTTGGGATACACCACCTGCGTTGCAATATTAATAAAAGTAACCCCATGCCAGCTGAGGTAAACCAGAATTTCACTGTCAAAACCCATACGTGGTGTCAAATGATAACGCTCAAACATTTGGCAAGTCATGGCAACCGGATAAACCCGAAAACCGCACATACTGTCTTTGATTTGTAAGGAAAGCGAATTAATCCATACCCAGACATGTGTTGCATAACGTCCATACAAACGTTTTTTGGGAACACTTTGATCAAAAATTGGTTGACCAACAATCATGGCTTGTGGTGATTGTGCTGCTGCGGATAAAAATTTATCAATATCCGACCAATCATGCTGCCCATCCACATCAAGCTGCAAAGCATGACTCAATCCTTGCTGATTTGCGTAAATGAGGCCCGTCATCACAGCTTGACCTTTACCCATATTCTGACGATGCGTTAATACAGTGATTGAATAGGTTTGCTCAAGCTCGGCGATCACCTGTTTACAACTTTGCTCACTGCCATCATCGATCAAAATAACTGGTAAAGCATAAGATTGTAACTGTGCAAGTAGCCGATGCAAATAATGGGGATGATTATAAACAGGCAAAATAAAACAAGCATTCATTCATGATCACCTGCAAGCTGAAATAATATACGCCCACCAGCAACACGCTGCTGCTGTTGATTATGTAGGTTAAAGTTAATTTTGTGACCATCCCGTTGCAAATGCAAGTCTAATACATCATAAGGGCGAATCAACCCCTGAAATTTTAGTTGCTCATATCCCAGACAATCTTGTAAATCTGTCCAGTTTTGGCGGGAAAAATGAATCATCAAGCCCAATTGTGCAACACCAGGATATACCGGAAAATCTTTAAAATGACCTTTAAAGCAAGCCATTTCTGCAATAAATTCCAGTCGATAATCTGCCTGATCCTGTGCCAGTTGCTGCTGATGAATGACGGGGTAATACAAAGGCTGAAATAACTGCTCAATCCACTGTTTACTGATTTTTGCCTGTGTATTACGGGAAATTTCCTCAACAAAACGCCATAATCGCGGCATGGCAATCGATTCCAGTTGCCCCTGTAATTGTGACTTTAATTGTTCAATCATGGCTTTTTTACCCTGAGTACAGAGCAAATGTCGTTGTTGTGCATGTAGCACAATCACAATCGAAACAAAATCCCGCTGCTGATGTTTGGTTAGCGTTACATGACATTGCGCTATTTGTGACAAACGTAATACTGTTTGTTCAATTTGATCCAGACTGATTCTTTTTTCTTCTAGTTTAACAATACGGTCACTACGTCCTAATAACTGCAAGGACTTACCATTAAATTTGGCCAGATCTCCTGTTGCAATCCAGTCTGGACTAAAAGCATGTGCAGTTTTAACCCATAATTGCTGACTGTCATCAACACGAACATCAACATCCAACATTGGTTGCCACACATCATCATCTTGACGGCGTATGGCAATTCCACCAGTTTCTGAGCTACCCAAAATTTCTACAATAGGTTGTGGATAATACGCACGAATTCCACGATCCAATTGACCACCGGAAGATAAAATCAACGAACTCAACTCAAAATCAAATGTACCAACACAACGTTTAAGTAAAGCTGGGCTGGCAATCAAATAATGCTGCTGTCCCAAGGTACAAAGTCGCTGTTGTACCTGCACAATATGTTCAGGATAAAGCAGTTGATAGCGATAAAATGACTGCCCCGCCCATAATGGCAATAACACTTTAAACAAGATGCCATAAATATGTTGATGACTAACGCTGGCCAACATGGTTATTGCCGTCTGGAACGAAAAATACTGTGTCAGTGTTGCCACTTCTGTCAGTAATTGGCGCATGGATCGAGGAATATGCTTGGGCTGTCCAGTTGAACCGGAAGTAAAGAAAATCAGTTGCGCTTTGTCGAGTTGTTGTTGCCAGTTAATATCCAGATGATCAATACGCTGTGCCACAGTATCGACGACACAGTGATCATCAATAAAAATAATACCTTGTTCGGCAAAATCCTGCTCTAATTGTGAAATACGATGAGGTGGCAAAACCAAAGATTTATCGGCAAGTATCGCTGCCCATAACCAGCTTAAAAACGCATAACTATCATCACTCCAAAGCGCAAATCGATGCTCTGGCTGCTGTTTTAAATAAACATATTGCTCGGTAACCCTTTGCCAGAAATCTGCAAAAACAATCTGTCCCTGATCATCAATGATCAAGGGTTTTTGTGAGTGAAAATTTTTGACCAGTTGACTGATCATGATAAATCGGCCATGTGTCTGGCTTGATGACGTTTACGCAACACCCATTCCCCAAGTAACAAAACACCCATCAAAAGATAGGAAATAAATCCATTATACACCGCCCAAATCTGGTTAGAAGCAAACAAAACTGTAACCAAGGCAATCAAAGCATTTATTATAAAAAAACCACACCAGACCTGTGTAACTCGCTTAGTCCATTGCCGAGCAGACTCAGGAAAATCATCCTGATGTAATCTGGCAAACCGTTCAATCATGGAAGGTGGATATTTTAAAGTCATGGCAAAAATTACAAATGATCCCAGACTCATCAATACCGGATAAAATTTTAACCAAAATGAATCCTTGAGCAAAAGGCTCAGACCACCACAGAATAATGCCAATAAAGTTAAGGGTGCAAACAAAGTATCAGGATTTAAAAAATAACGTAACAATGCCACCAGCATTAATCCTGCACTTAGCCATAACCATTGCCCTTGTGATAAAGCCCATGCCACAGCAAAAGGATAAATCAACATACATAGGGTCAAAAAAACAAAAACTGGCTTACGCATTCATGTCACTGGGCGTGTTGCATTTTATCAATTGCATCAACAACATCTGCAACTGTACGTACTGATTTAAAATCTTCCGGCTTGATTGGCTTTCCTGTTAATGCCCGAATTTTTACAATCAAATCAACTGCATCAATGCTATCGATATCCAGATCATTATAAAGATGTGCATTTAACTGCACTTTTTCCGGTTCAATTTCAAACAACTCCTCCATCCATTGACGTAGCTGTTGTAAAATTTGCTCTTGGCTAACCATGTAACTCTCACTAAAAAAACTGAACGAATCCCAAAGCCACTAAATTCAGGCTTGTTGTGATTGAACTAATGCCACTAAACTGTTGACGGACTGAAAATGTTGTCGGGTTTCATCAGATTCCGCATTCAATTGAATGTTGTAGCGTTTTTTAAGTGCTACACCCAACTCCAATGCATCAATAGAATCCAAACCAAGACCATCCCCAAATAATGGTGCATTCGCATCAATATCCTGAATACTGAGATCCTCTAGTACCAGTACATCAATGATCATCTGCTTTAACTCATCTACCAAATTGCTCATTTAGAAAGCTCTTTATCAAAAAAATCGTATAACCACGCATTTAATTTACGGACATTTTTTGGATTGACGTCACGACAAGCCATAATGTCACTTACCTGCATGGAATCGAGTACCCGCATCTCAATATGAAACGGACGATCCGGAATATGATACCATTTTTCATTCTTGGTGAGCGTTGACGGTGTACAACGAATCACAACCGGTCGAATGGCCACATCTGCACGCAAGGCAATATTTGCCGCACCTCGTTGAAAAGGATTTAATTGTTGCTGTTTTTCCGTTCGAGTTCCTTCCGGAAAAATAACCAGTGAAGCCGCGTCTTTATGTCGAAATTTTTCCACACAAGCTTCAATAAATGTCTGGGATCCCAAATTTAAAATATAGCCTGCACTTCTGACCGGCCCTTTAGTAAAAGGATTTGACCATAATGACTGTTTCACCACACAATTGGCCTGCGGTAAAAAGGCAATTAGCATAACCACATCAATTAATGTCGGATGATTGGCAATAATTAACTCACCCTGACTGTGTTGCAGCTTTTCCAGCCCCTGAACGTCATAACTCATGATGCCAAGTTTACACATCATTTCCACAAAACCCTTAAAACTATATTTAATGGTTCTTTGTGTTAGTTGTTGCTGACGATCAGCATCCTTACTGACACACTTTACAATCGGAGCAATGATACTGCCAATAATGACACCGCCTACACCAAAGGTACTAAAACTCAGCCCAGTCGCAGCCATACGCCACGCATAATTTACTTTTTGTTTTAACATTTTTGATATATCCAGCCCTGATGTTGCCAGTTCATTGCCTGTCCTTGCCAGAATTGATAAAACGCCTGTACCGATTCAACTTGATGATCCGTAATCTGATCGGCAGGTTGTAACAGTAGATTGGGTTGCACTAAAGAAATTACCGTTGCAATGGCATACGCCTGTGACACCACTGCGTAATCCTGATTGTAGACTTGTGGTAAAGGCTCATCATAATAAATCAATAATGCGGATTGCTGATGATTGGATTTCAGATAAGCGTATGCTTCGAATAAGGCATCCTGCCAACTGTGATGTGCAGCACTACTCATGCTGGTAGATGGTGTTGGATCTTGAAATAAAATGGAATATAAGCCTGCAATGGCATTATGCACCGAAGTAGAAAACTGTGTTGGTGAAGGCGATTGATTTTCTGCAATGTCCATCAAAATATTCAAGGTGTTTTTTTCATCACCATAATGTGAACTCCACACAATATAGTCAATTGGTTGATTATATTGTTGTTTTGCCAGTTGAGCAGCATGCAGTGCAAGTTTTGCTAAACCGGATAATCTGCGCCGCTGCATAGCCGGAATAGCTTGTATGGACTGTAAATCACTGTTGTGATCGCAGTAATGCATGTGATGAATACGACATTGAAACATTGCAAAAACCCATGCAATAAAAAAGCTCCAATACAAAGGTCTACCAAAACGAAACCCTATTAAAGCCCAGCTTAAAAATTTGATGTATTATAACTGTAGAGAGAAATCCCATCAAAATTTTTTATTAAAATGAAAATACACTAAAAATCAATTCACTTTGAATTAGACAATCTATATACATGAACCAATACCGCTCTATAATCATTATTCAGAGCGGTAATTTTGAGAAACTCTGTTTAAATCAGCACTGCTTTATGGGCAATACGCTGGAAACATCTTCTGGCTGTGCAACCAGAATCGTTGCTTCTGAACGCCCTTGTACGGTATCAATATGACAGTCAAACATGCCAATTTGATGACGATTTAAGAATTGTAATTTAATTTCGATCATTAATTCTTCATCAATCGCAAAATGCGTTTGTGCCATCTCAAACTTTTTTGAACCCAGCAAAAAGCCAAGTTTTGGTTGTTCACCTTTTAAACGCTGCTGTATACCTGCATAAATGGCAATAGTCTGTGCCATAATTTCAATACCGACCCAGCTTGGCAAACCCGCATCTTCAATAAATGGCATGTCAGGATGAATTTTAACTTTTGCCACACAGCCATTGTCTTTCATTTCCACCCATTCATCCACCAATAACATTGGAGCACGGTGTGGAATAAAATAATCGGCATTTCTAGGTAAATCTGACAATTGCATGAACTGATCCTGATTAATTTTTAAAAATGATACGGCCGCTTGCAACCACTGCTTGCTGGCTATTGGTCAATTTAAACTGAACCGTTTCTGCATTCTGCTCAAGCTGAATAAATACATCTTGATCAGGTAAAATAAAATTCTGGAAGCGTAATTGTTCAATACGCTGAATTTCCCCAAGACTGGCAAAATATTGCGCAACTGCCTGACGCACAATAGCAATTTGCGCCACACCAGGGAAAACTGCACATTCAGGGAAATGCCCTTTAAATGCTAAAAGCTCCGCTCCTACATGCGCTTTGAGCGACAATGCATGCTCATCCTGTTGTAAGCACTCTGTCGTAGGAATAAACGCTGTCATATACTGCTGACCTTCTAATGGAGAATATCATTTCGTTACAAAGTACTCACTGCGGTGAACATTCGTAAACCGTAAAGGTTAAAGCGCAATCATCATGGCAACAATGGCAATTCAACACATTCCAATTTTGCCTAGATTGTCTAAAAACACCATTTCATTGCCATTAAATGTAACAATTTTTAAATATTTTAGATCCAATCCACATATAAAAGTGTTCAGATCAGATCTGGTGATGATCTTCATCATACTGAGTCATTGATGTGTTTTTAATAAGACAAAATATCTCGCCAAAATAATTAATACATGCGACTGCTTATTTTTTTATATACTTCTACAGGTTTTTTTAGCTTAAAATACCATGCCTGATGATATTGGCTAACAATGCCATATCGTTACAGCAATAAAAAATTCTCTTGAACAACGAGGAGCTTCTGGTGGATCAATCAGGTTTTTCCAAACTTTCACATCGCTTATCAAGTAAATTGCTTGATTTGATGGTTAAACCCAAATTACTGGGAGAAGCACCCTCCAACACACCAGTAGTACAATTAAACGCTGTTGATCAGGTTTCTAACCGTCTTACGGTATATGTACTGCAAAACTATTCCCGCAGCAATGCTATTTTGCTGGATAATGAAACTGAACGACTCAAACTACCTCGTGCCTTACAGCCTTTACATCACACCAGTTTAACTGAAAAAAATGCTGTGATTTTCTTGCAGCAACCTCAGCAACAATCTTTGCATAGCAGTACAAGCACCACATTTCCTCCACGTCTATTACGCCTGATTGAAGCACTTGAACAGCATCCTGAATTAGATATTGAACTGGTTCCCGTCACTATTTTGTGGGGACGTGAACCAGACAAAGAAGATTCCCTATTTAAACTTTTGTTCACCGACTCATGGAGTACACCAAGTAAAATTAAACAATTGGTGAACATTGGCGTGCATGGACGACAAACATTTATTGAATTTCATCAAGGCCAATCCTTACGTGAACTGATCACTTATGCCCGGGAACATACTCCAAATTTATCTGCAGCCACGTATGTCATCAGCCACATGAATCAATGTCTGGATAGCAAGCGTGAAGCCATTCTGGGGCCAGATCTTTCCGACCGGCGTAATGTCATGCAAAGCCTGATTAAGTCCAGGGATGTTCAGGAAGCCATTTTACAAGAAACTATTCGCAGTAAGATCAGTGTTGAACAGGCTGAACAACGGGCTATTGCCCATCTAAATGAAATTGTTTCAGATTATTCTTACTCGACTGTACGTTTTGCCGAAACCATGCTCACCCGATTATGGACACAACTTTACGATGGCGTGGAGGTAAATAATTTTAGTACCGTGCGTGATCTGGCCGATAAATACGAAATTATTTATGTGCCTTGCCACCGTAGTCATATTGATTATTTACTGCTGTCTTATGTGATTTTTAAACGTGGTCTGCGTGTGCCGTATATTGCGGCTGGTGACAACCTGAATTTACCTTTTGTCGGTCAGATGCTCCGCGGTGGTGGTGCTTTTTTTATTCGCCGTACCTTTAATGGCGCACAATTGTACACTGCTGTTTTTAAAGAATATCTATACAGCATCGTTTCCCGCAATACACCACTGGAATATTTTATTGAAGGTGGACGCTCTCGTACCGGACGTTTGTTACCTCCCAAGACGGGGATGCTTGCCATGACCATTCATAGCCATTTGCGTGGTCGCAGTAAACCTATTGCATTTATCCCAACCTATATTGGTTATGAACGCTTAATGGAGGGTGCAACTTATGTTGGTGAAATGCAAGGTAAGCCGAAAGAAGCAGAATCCGTCTGGGGGCTGTTTAAAACCCTAAGAAAAATTGAACGTATTTTTGGTAAAGTACATTTAAATTTTGGTGAACCCGTATTTTTAGATGATGTCTTTAAACAACAGCAAGTTACCAAACCTTTGTTGCAGTCTAATAAAGATGCACTACCCAATGAAGTTTCCGATGTGGTTGTTGTGGCAGCACATCAAATCATGGAAAACATTAACCGCGCTGCGGTCATCAATCCGGTGTCCTTATTGTCACTTATTTTACTCGCCACCGATAAACATACATTAGACGAACAATCCTGTATTCATCAGATTGAAGCCTATCAAAATCTTAGCAAACTGCTGCCATATGATGAACGCACCCAATTAACCGCATTATCTGGTAAAGAAATCATTGCTTATGGCTTAAAACTTAAATTAATTAAACGTATCAAACATGCATTAGGCGACATTATTGCCATTGAAGATAATCAGGCAGTTTTACTGACCTACTTCCGCAATAATATTTTACACCTGTTTATTCTTCCTTCTCTGGTTGCGTCTCTCGTTGAGCATAATGGGCGTTTACAACGGGATGAATTAATCCATGTCATTAAAGCGCTGTATCCATTTCTAAAAGCAGAATTGTTTTTAAAATGGCAAACACAAGAACTGGATCAAATTATTGATCAATATTGTGAGGTCTTGAGTCAGCAAAATCTGTTACTTGATGATGATCAAGGTCTGTACAGCCCTGCACCTAATAGCGAACAACATAGACAATTATTGATATTAGCTACACCGGTACGCCAAAGTTTGGAACGCTACTTTATGACACTGGCACTGATTGCCCAACGTGGTAGTGGGCAAATTTCTGCTCGCCAAGTGGAAGATCTTAGCCAGCTACTTGGACAGCGCTTATCCGTTCTTTATGAATTTAATTCGCCAGAATTCTTTGATAAAGGCCTATTCCAAAGCTTTATTAAAGTACTAACGCAGCAAGGCTATATCCAAACCAATGAAAGCGGATTAATCGAATTTGATGAACGTTTAAGTGCTATTGCCAAGGATGCACCATTAGTACTGGATGAGGATACTTTACAAATGCTGGCGCAAATTACCAAATTCAATGATGAAGAATTAAAACAGGCTTTAGACGCTGTAGCACGGCAAAAATCACGTATACGCAAGGCAAAAGCCCGAAAAAAATAATTCTATTAAAAATAAAACATGCCAGCATCAAAAGATGCTGGTATTTTTATTTGTATCTGGTTAAAAAGGATAGCATTCTGAGAATGTTCAACGCAGTTGATTTTTAACGCTTTCAAACCATCAATAAAATCATACTCGCAACAGCATAGATTTTCATGTGATCAGATGGCATGCACAATAACGAGGATTTGAACTCATGGCTATTCCAATTCGGCAAATTACCGGTGTAACGGCAACAGTTGCACAGCAATTGGAAAAGCTTAATTTATTCAATTCTCATGATTTACTGTTTCATTTACCTCGTGATTATGAGGATCGCAGTACTATTATTGATATGCAGGGTTTACAGGTTGGTCGAACCGTTTTATTACAGGGTGAAGTCAAATCTGTAGATTTCCCACCTGGAAAACGTAAATCCATGGCTGTCCTATTACAGGATGCAAGTGGTAAAATTACCCTGCGCTTTTACCATATTTATAAGGCATTAACTGAACAACTCAGTGTTGGCAAGCAGGTTCGGGTCTTTGGAGAAGTGCGTCTGGGTGCAAGAGGCATGGAAATGTATCATCCGGAGATTACACCCGTTACCGATCATCATCCCCTGCCAAAATCAGAACTCACTCCCATTTATCCAACAACTGATGGTTTAAAACAGTCAAAGCTACGTCAGATTATTGATCTCTGTTTAAAACAGCATAGTGATGATTTATTTGAATATATGCCGGAAGGAATTGCCAAACACTATGCACTTAAAGATGCATTGAAGTTTATCCATCATCCACCGTTAAACAGTCATATTCAGCAATTACGTGAAGCACGTCACCCCGCACAGCAACGCCTGATCTTCGAGGAATTAGTGACTCATCAAATCAGTTTATTGCAACGACGTCTTTACATTCAGCAGATTCAGGCTGTACCGATTAAGCCTAGTCAAACTTTTTTAGCACATTTATTACAACAACTACCCTTTTCCCCTACACAGGCACAGCAGCGTGTAACACAGGAAATTTTACAGGATCTACAAAAAAATAAACCCATGCTCAGATTAGTACAAGGCGATGTTGGTGCAGGGAAAACACTGGTTGCAGCCATGGCAGCCACGCATGTACTTGAAGATGGCTGGCAAGTCGCGATTATGGCACCAACCGAAATTCTTGCCGAACAGCATTTTATTAATTTTGCCAAATGGTTTGTACCGCTTGGACTGGATGTTGTATTTTTGGCCTCCAAACTTAGAACCAGAGAAAAAAATAAAGCACTGGAACAAATCGCTACAGGCAGCGCACAAGTTGTAATCGGTACACATGCACTATTTCAGGATCAAGTAAAATTTCAACGTTTGGGATTGGTCATTATTGATGAACAACATCGTTTTGGCGTCGATCAACGGCTTGCCTTACGGGATAAAGGACATCACGGACATACACCACATCAGTTGGTGATGACAGCAACGCCAATTCCACGTACATTGGCCATGAGTGCTTATGGTGATTTAGACACGTCTATCATTGATGAACTTCCCCCCGGCCGTACACCAATTCAAACTGTTGCCATGCCACTTGATAAGCGAGAACAGGTTTTACAGCGAATTTATGACAATTGTATGCAAGGTAAACAAGCGTATTGGGTCTGTACATTGGTAGAACAATCCGAAACACTGGATGCACAGGCAGCAGAAGCAATTTATGCCGAAATTAAACAAAAGTTTCCAGATTTAAAACTAGGATTAGCACACGGCAAACTTAAAGCCGAAGAAAAACAAGCAGTGATGCAGGAATTTAAACAGAATAAGCTTCAACTGCTAATTGCAACTACAGTTATCG
This sequence comes from Acinetobacter qingfengensis, assembly GCF_008693185.1. Classification (GTDB taxonomy): domain Bacteria; phylum Pseudomonadota; class Gammaproteobacteria; order Pseudomonadales; family Moraxellaceae; genus Acinetobacter; species Acinetobacter qingfengensis. The sequence goes on along the minus strand of NZ_VXKN01000004.1, from coordinate 198,273 downwards.
AAGTCGGAGTAGATGTGCCCAATGCTTCGATCATGGTCATTGAAAATGCGGAACGTTTGGGTTTGTCCCAGTTACATCAGTTACGTGGTCGAGTTGGACGTGGTTCTCAACAAAGCTTTTGTGTGCTGTTATATAAATCTCCTTTATCACACAATGGACAGGCTCGACTGGATATTCTCAGACAAACCAATGATGGTTTTGTGATTGCAGAACGGGATCTGGAGTTACGTGGCCCGGGAGATGTCTTAGGTACCAAACAAACTGGTGAATTGTCATTTAAAGTCGCCAACCTACAACGGGATGACTATCTACTGGAAAAAGCACATCAGGTGGCACAGCGTATCTTGCAACAACATCCAGATAAAGCAGAGGCATTGATGCAACGCTGGTTACCGGAAGCCCCCCGTTATGCCTTTGTTTAAGCTTATTCATCGCTTACAACCCTGTCTACTCTGTGGACAGAATCCGGCACAACAATATCAGTTATGTGGATTATGTTGGCAAGATTTGCCTTGGAAAAAACAAATCGTGACTCGTCATGCGCTAGAGTGTCAGGTTATTTTTCCTTATGTCTATCCACTTGATCATATTTTGCAACGTTTTAAGGATCAGGCTGCTTTACATTATTTACCATTTCTAACTGCTGCGCTAAGTACAATTGAAAAACCTCGAATACAGGCCATCGTTCCCATGCCTCTGGCAACAGAAAAACTTATTCAACGTGGGTTTAATCAAAGTATATTGCTAGCACAACAACTTGCCAGACAATGGCAGATTCCCATCTGGCAACCCATTGCTCGTCTAAGTCGCCATAGTCAGCGCGGATTGGATCGTCTGGATCGCTTACATAACCTTGAACAACAATTTTATGCACTGAAAACACAGGCAAAGTACAAACATGTATTAATGCTTGATGATGTGATTACCACAGGTGCAAGCCTTGGCAAACTCAAGGAGCAATTACAGCAATTGGGCTGTACCCATGTGCAGGCCTTATGCCTGTGTGATGCCCAGCAATGTTAAATTATGTTGCACCCATGGAAGAATAAAATCACGGGTTAAGGGTGCCAAAGGCAATTGCTGAGCCGATGCTATATTCACCCAACACATTTCTGCAAGCTCTGCATGTACGGTTGCGATACCATCCAACTCTACATAAAAAGTATGGCTAATCAAAGCATGATTGGCTTCATTGGCAGCTTGTGTTTTATACACTGCAATAAATTGTAGTGTTTTGATCTGACAACCAATTTCTTCCAATACTTCTCGCTGTAAAGCCTGTTCAGGAGTTTCACCCATTTCCAACTTGCCACCGACCTGCATAAATGCAAAGGTATTGTGCTTGCGTACCAGAAGTAATTCTCCTTTTGCATTGAGAATAATGGCTGACGCAACTTCAATAACAGGCTGATTAGGGTTTGACATTGGCATTGGTCCATTTGGCCTGAGGCGCACGATAATGTTTAAATGCAGTCAAAATGTCTGCAATATTGTCAGATTGGATTAGCATTTCGGCATAGCGTGGCTGAGTGAATCCCTTGTCTACCATTAGCTGTACCATGTCCAATAACGGTTGGTAATAAGCATTAATATTTAAAAAAGCGCAAGGTTTTTCGTGGATACCCAATTGTGCCCAAGTCCATTGTTCGTAAATTTCTTCCAATGTTCCAGCACCACCCGGTAAAGCAATAAATCCATCTGCTAATTCAGACATTTGCATTTTGCGCTGATGCATATTTTCCACAACATATAATTCGCTTAAACCTGTATGTGCAATTTCACGGTCAACCAAAGCACGAGGCATCACACCGATTGCACGTCCACCATGTGCCAGAACACTGTCTGCCACAGCACCCATCAAACCAACCTTACCACCACCGTAGACCAAGCTGAGATTATTTTTAGCGAGAATTTCGCCTACATGTTGCGCACTTTGTAAAAAAATCGGATCTGTTCCTGTGGCGGAACCACAAAATATTGCAATTGCTTTCATAAAATTTCTACTACAAGTCATTGAATGTTCACACTGCTGCATTATAAGCAGATTATCTTTTTCAGAAAAAAAATTTTTAGTTCGTGCTTTTTAGTCATAAGCTTGTCTAAAATATGCAGTGATTTTTTCCCTTTCACCATCGCGCAAGGAAGATAGATATGCTAGAAGCCTTTTATGCCACTGAGCGCGGTAGTTTAGAAGATGCCACTATTAACGGTAGCTTCGATCTCCATCCTGATCTGGTATGGATTGATTTAATTGCGCCAACACAGGAAGAACAGCAATGGGTACTTGATGCCTATGAACAAAATCTTCCTACACTTAAATCTCTGGAAGATATCTCATCTTCAGCCCGTTTTTATCGTGATGATGATGGTGTGCTACATATCAGCACCTATTTTTTGACCAAAAATAAAAATTTTCATGTAGATGATGAAACCGAAGATTTTGAAAATAGACTGGCAGCAACAGTACAAACTGTCGCATTCATCCTGACCAAAGAACGACTGATCACCATGCGTGGTGAAAAACTGGTTGCGTTTCGTGCATTTCGTGCCCGTGCCCGCCGTAATGACTATGACATGGATTACAAGGATCCTGTCTGGATTTTGCTGAGTTTACTGGAAGCCAAACTGGATGAACTTGCGGATATCCTTGAAGATATCCACAAAGATCTGGAACGCTATTCCACAGAAGTTCTGAATAATCATCATCGGGAACAAATTCTTGATCTTGATGACATGATTACCCGTCTGGCACATCAGGAAGACATGCTCGGAAAAGCACAATTATGTTTAATTGACTTACGTCGTGTTTTGACCTTTCTTGCAAGGCCACGGGCGTTGGGTAGCCACATTTATGATGCCGATATTCGCGAACTCAGTGAAGATGTCCGCTCTTTAATCGAGCACAATGCATTCCTGTTCCAGAAAGTTCGCTTCCTGCTTGATACCACTTCAGGATTTATTAACACAGAACAAAACGATACAATCCGGCGATTCTCGATTCTACCAAGCATGTTAGCCCCTCCCATGCTTATTGCCAGCGTTTATGGCATGAATACTGATGAACTACCTTTTGCACATGGTACTTTGAGTTTCATTACGGTTTCTGTGTTAATTGTACTGTCATTTGTCTTGCCTACCATTTATTTCCGCTGGAAAAAATGGATTTAATCCCTGTTACATACCTTCTCCGTGTCGGGCTGCAACAATGCCAATCCCCCCGACACAAATTTAATTCAGCATTGCCGACCTTACCCAAACAAGGCTAAGATATTGTTTTATGGCGAATGTGTGTGACAAGATGAATATTGCTACATTTGAAGCATTTATCAAAGTAATGGAAACAGGTTCAATTTCCATTGCTGCAGAAAAATTATTTGTGACACAACCTGCCGTGACTAAACGTATTCATAGCCTTGAGGATTATTTGGGCATAAAGCTATTTGAAGCGGTGGGTCGCGGTATTCAACCGAACCAAACTGCACATCAAATTTTACCCAGAATCAAACAATGGCTATATGAGCTGGAAGATATTCAACGTGATGCCAGTCAAGCCCAACAAAATATTCAGGGTAAATTAAAAATTGGCACCAGCCATCATATTGGTTTGCATCATCTGCCTAAATATTTAAAACCCTTTGCACAACACTATCCACAAGTTGAATTGGATATTCAATTTGTCGACTCCGAACGTGCGCACCAGCTAGTATTGGCTGGCGATATCGAACTGGCATTTTTAACCTTGCCACCGCAGAATGATCCACGATTACATTATCAACCCTTATGGCAAGATCCCCTGATTTTCGTTGCTGCACCATTTCACCCTCTTGCACAACAAAAACAATTGCAATTACAGGATTTAACTCGTTTTCCCAGTTTGTTGCCTGCAGCTCATACCTACACCAGTCAAATTACGCTTGCAGAATTTGAAAAGCATCACCTTAAACCACAAATTTCCATGACAACCAACCCTTTGGAATCGATTCGTATGCTGGTTTCCATCGGCTTAGGCTGGTCAGTATTACCACAAACTTTGATTAATCAGGATTTGCAGGTCTTGCAGCTAGATATTCATTTGCAGCGTCAGCTGGGTATGGTCTGGCATCCGGAACGTAGTCAATCCAAAGCCATGCAAACTTTGATGCAAATGATTTTACATTCCGACACAACAGTATGAAAAATAGACACTCACACTCTTTATCATGATATTTATTCAGTCTAGGCTGAACACTACTCATTTTGAGAACTTTTTTATTTGCAGGATGCTAATTAATTTATTGATAATTAAAATTTTTAATTTAAATATTAATAAATTTCATGTTATTCGACAAATCGTGAGAAATATTATTCAATATAGCCATGATTAAAATTTTATAGGCCTTTTGTCATGAGTAATACTAATATCGCTGCAAAAGCACAGTATGTCGGTTTTAAAGCTGATCATGTCGGCAGCTTTCTACGTCCAGAACGTTTAAAACAAGCACGTCAGAAATTTGCTCAAGGCAAAATTTCTCATGAAGATTTAACTCAGATTGAAAATGAAGAAATCTTAAAATTGATCGAACAACAAAAACAACACGGCGTCAAAGCCATTACTGACGGTGAATTACGTCGTGCATGGTGGCATTTTGATTTTATGGAAAATTTGTTGGGTGCTGAAGGTTTTGACGAACAGGAAGGGTATAAATTCCACGGTGTAGAAACCAAACCACATCAGGTACGTATCACTGGCAAACTTGCCTATAATCCACATCATCCACACTTTGAACATTTTAAGTTTCTAAAAGATGCATTGGGTGATGATGCAACACACACTGCAAAAATGACCATTCCAAGCCCAAACATGTTTATGCAGCGTAAAATCCGAATTAACGATGTATATGGTAATGATCTACAGCAATATGCAGAAGATCTTGGTCAAGCATATCAGCAAAGTATTCGCCATTTTTATGATCTAGGATGCCGTTACTTACAACTGGATGATGTGTACTGGGCATTTTTGGTGTCGAAACAACGTCATGATGAAGCTGAAAAATTTGGCGATTCTACAGAAGAAATTGCCAAAGCTTGTGTTAAAACATTAAATATTGCACTTGAATATAAACCTGAAGATTTAATCATAGGTATGCATATTTGCCGTGGTAACTTTGCCTCAGCCTGGATTTACGAAGGGGGTTATGACAGTGTAGAAGATTATATTTTCCAACAAATCGAAAATGTAGACCGTTATTTCCTTGAATACGATGACCAGCGTTCCGGTGGTTTTTCACCTCTGGCCAAGCTTAAAGGTAAAAATGCCGAAGTTGTTCTGGGGTTGATTACATCCAAAGTTGAGCAACTTGAAGATAAACAAGCTATTATCGCACGTATTCACGAAGCTGCGGAATTTCTGCCGTTAACACAATTGGCACTTAGCCCACAATGTGGCTTTTCCTCCACCGAAGAAGGTAACCGTGTAGATTACGATGCTCAGTGGAAAAAATTAGAATTGATTAATGAAATTGTTGCTGAAGTCTGGGAACAATAAATTACTGAAATTTTTTACGTAAATACCCTCAGATCAACTAGAGCATGTTGAGATTTGATCTTTGCAATGATATGAAAAAAATTAGGCTTAGACACGATAATCAGTGAAACCAATATGAGCATATTCGTAAACAGGTTAAAGCAATATAAGTCTAATCCAACCATTTTTCATGCAAAAATAATCCGTAAATGAGTTTATTTAAAGCTTAAATTCAATATGTACTGAATTCTCAACACGCCCTAAAAAATCTGAGAAATTTTATGCAATAGCAATCTTTAAAAACAACGATGAATACATAAATAAAAATAGCTTTCACTCGTCAAATCAGTGAACCACAGGATGCTTAATTTTTTTCTGAATTTCCTGCTTGGCCTGCATTAATTGCTTGATAAAATTTGGATCTGCATGTAGACGAGCAACTTCCGCAGCTCCGGTAATTCGTCCAGCATCAACATCACTTTGCCAGTGTACCCCACAAATAACACGACTTTGACCATATTCATATCCACGTTTTAGAATTTCATTTTGTCGATCCGGACGAATTTCTGCCAGAATCAACGCTGTGGACCAACCAATAGTGGTATGACCTGATGGATATGAACCATTTTGACTTAAACTTGCTTCACTTTCAGGCGTACAACTGTGTGTATTGAAGAACACAAAAGGACGCAAACGCATATAATGTTGTTTTGCAGTTTGTGTTGCGTAGTGACCACTATCCGTCCGCAGTTTTTTCAGTAAATCATAGGTCACAGGTGTATTTTTTACAGAAATTTCCATACCAAATGCAGCAGAAAAAGGCTTGGTTAAATTTTCATCTGATAAATCTGCATCATGCACAGCCTGTTTCCAGCGCTCCGTACCAATTAAACTTCGTGCCTCATGATAAGCGGCCGTATCATTTAAAAATGCCACACTATTAAATGCAGGAGGCGGTGGCAAAATCACTAAACTGTCTGGTGTTTGATCAGCTGTTAAAAAAGATGGCGAGTTTTCAGCAAATACCACTGTCGAGATTGGAAAAATGGCAAATATCAGAGAAATGACATACTTCATTGTATTGGATCACAGTAAACGAAAGCCCTAATATAATCCTGAGTGTTTACACCATTGTTACATTATATCATTCTTGCCAATCTTGAATATCCCAGTCATTTTCCTGAGCCAAGGCACGTAAACGATCATCAGGATTAACTGCAATGGCATGTGTTGCATATTCCAGTAAAAAACGATCATTAATCGAATCTGAATAAGCCCATGATTCCGTTACTTCACGCCCTGCCAACCATTGCTGCAAACGCGTGAGCTTACCAGTTTGATAGCAAGGTACACCGGCAACTTTTCCAGTATAAGCTCCAGCCACCACTTCAGCATTGGTGGCAATAATTTGATCGATACCAAATTCATGAAAAATAGGCGTAGTAATAAAATCCGAAGTTGCCGTAATTCCTACGATTTCATGTCCGGCATCCTGATGCTTTTTTATTGTAGAAAAACCTTTAGAACGCATCTGCGCACGAATTATTTTTTCCATAAATAACAGATGTAAATCCGTTAAATATTTTCGATCATGTTTAGTTAAAAAATCAAAAACAAATTCATTATAAGCAATGGGATCAAGCTGTCCGGCTTTGTAATCTTCATAAAATTTATCATTCATCTGGCGGTGGTATATCGGATCAACCAGTCCTTCACTGACCAAAAATTCTCCCCAGGAATGATCTGAATCAGTATTTAATAAAGTATGATCCAGATCAAACAGCGCCAGTTTCATAACAAGCCTCAAATTCTTAAAAAAATTGGTAAAAAAAATGTAATTCTGTTACCGCTAAGCACAGAAATTCGTTAAGATCATAGCAATTTCAATTGCTTTGACTTTGTGATCACTCGGTAAGCATGATATATGAACTTACCCAACTCGCAAAGTCCACAACATAGATAAAAATTTAGGTGCCAAATGATCGATTCTGAAGGTTTCCGACCCAATGTCGGGATCATTTTGGCAAATGACGCTGGACAAGTACTATGGGCAAAACGCATTGGACACAATGCCTGGCAATTTCCACAAGGAGGTATTCAGTATGGTGAAACCCCAGAACAAGCTTTATATCGAGAATTATATGAAGAAGTCGGGTTATTACCAGAGCATGTGGACATTATTGCACAAACCCGAGGTTGGCTAAGGTATCGTTTGCCATATCGCTACATTAGAACTGATTCCAATCCTGTATGTATTGGTCAGAAACAAAAGTGGTTTTTACTGCGACTGGTGGGTTCGCAAAACAATATTTGTTTAAATACCACCGAACCTGCTGAATTTGATGAATGGCAATGGGTTAGTTACTGGTATCCATTGGGTCAGGTTGTGAATTTCAAAAGAGATGTATACCGCCGCGCATTATCAGAATTATGTATTCACATGCCTGTTTGTCTTTACAACCATCAGCATAATTTAGGCTAAATCTCATGTCATAAGGGTCTAGGCAATGGCAAATACCATGCAACTTGAAACACTTCGGCGAATCGTACAGGAAGTTGACGCTTCCCCAAGCCTACATGAAGCGCTGGATGTTATGGTCGATCAAGTTGCACAGGCCATGAACGTTGAAGTGTGTTCTATCTATCTATTGGACGAACGCAATCATCGTTACATTTTGATGGCAAGTCATGGTTTACGTCCCGAATCTGTCGGCAACGTGTCTTTGGATATTAGCGAAGGATTAGTCGGGCTGGTTGGTCAGCGAGAAGAAATTGTCAATCTGGAAAATGCATCAAAACACGAACGTTTTATTTATTTACCCGAAACCGGTGAAGAAATTTATAATTCTTTTCTCGGTGTACCTGTCATGTATCGCCGTAAGGTGATGGGTGTACTGGTCATTCAAAATAAAGAAAGCCACGACTTTAGTGAAGCAGCAGAATCATTTCTAGTCACTTTATGTGCGCAATTATCCGGAGCAATTGCTCATGCTCATGCTGCGGGTAATATTGAAATTTTTCGAAAAAGTACCAGTGGACCAAGTTATCAACTGTATCAAGGTGTAGCCGGTGCCGATGGCATTGCACTAGGTCGCGCAGTGATTCTTTATCCGGCCGCAGATCTTTCTGCCATTCCGGATCGTGAAGCAGAAGATATCAGCGAAGAACTGGTATTGCTAAATAATGCCGTCGCTGCAGTGCGTGGTGACATCAAGAATCTCGATGCAAAAATGCAGGACTCACTGATGTCGGAAGAACGTGCCCTATTCAGTGTATTTTTACGAATGCTGGATGATACTGCCCTACCGGCAGAAATCAGTACAATGATTCGTGATGGGCACTGGGCGCAAGGTGCTGTCCGTCGCGTCATTGAAAAACACGTCAATATCTTTGCCCAAATGGAAGACGACTATTTACGTGAAAGGGTATCCGACCTGAAAGATTTGGGACGACGGATACTGGCTTATCTACAAACAGCCGATACTAGCCATAAAGAAATTACTGAGGATACCATTTTAATTGGTGAGGAAATCAGTACAGCCGCACTGGTCGAAATGCCTATTCATAATATTTCAGCCATCGTCACTACAGAAGGTGCAGCCAATTCTCACATGGTCATTGTGGCGCGTGCGCTAGGGATTCCAACTGTAGTTGGTGTTACAGAATTGCCCATTCATACACTGGACGATGCAGAAATTATTGTGGATGCCTATCAGGGGCGAGTTTTTCTCCATCCACCACGCCGTCTGAGAACACGCTATAAAGAAATTAAAAAAGAAGAAGAACAAATTGCGAAAGATTTAAAGCAATATGAAACCAAAAGTGCCATTACCCCTGACGGCCATACACTACCATTGTTTGTGAATACCGGATTGATGATTGATGTGGTTCGTGGGGTGCAACGTGGCGCTAAAGGTGTGGGATTGTACCGCTCCGAAATTCCATTTATGCTACGGGAACGCTTCCCCGGTGAAGAAGAACAGCGCCTGATTTATCGTCAGCAACTTAGCCATTTTGCCAATAAACCCGTGGTTATGCGAACACTGGATATTGGTGCAGATAAAGATTTACCTTATTTTTCAATTGACGAAGAAAATTCTGCTTTAGGTTGGCGAGGCATCCGTTTTACTCTGGATCATCCTGAAATTTTTTCCTCACAAATTCGTGCCATGCTCAAAGCCAGTATTGGTCTAAACAATTTACATATTTTGTTGCCTATGGTGACCAGTGTAAGTGAACTGGAAGAAGTTCTCTATCTGCTGGACCGTGACCTTGCTGCAGTACAAGAAGAAGAACAAGTCAAAATCAATAAGCCTAAAATCGGCATCATGATTGAAGTGCCAAGTGTTTTATATCAGATCAATGAGTTTGCAGAGCTGGTCGATTTTTTCTCTGTTGGCTCCAATGATCTTATTCAATATTTACTGGCTGTTGATCGTAATAACCCTCGGGTTGCCAGTGTATACTCGCATTTTCACCCTGCAATTATTCGTGCATTAACCCGGTTGATTCAAGAATGTCATAAATTTGACAAGCCTGTGAGCATTTGTGGCGAAATGGCAGGAAATCCACTCACTGCAATTCTACTTATGGCAATGGGCTTTAATACTCTCTCCATGAGTTCTAGCAATATCTTACGGGTACGTAAAGCCATTTGTCATGTACCACTGAGCGATGCAAAGCGACTACTGGATGAAGCATTGGTTATCGATAATCCATTAATTATTAAAAGTATGTTGGAACATTATTTCAGAACGCATGGCTTGGCTGATATGGTGAAATCCACACGTGTTGTCAGCGTATAATTTTTTCACTTCATCAAATATAGCTTCGAAAACCAGATCATTGCGCATTATCTGGTTTTTTTAAGCAAAACACATCGGAAAAACAAATTACTTTTAATATTTTTATCTGTTTTAAAAATTAAAATTCATAACCTATACTGAATTCCAACATAGCAATATTCAATTTACTTTATTGTGGAGGCTAACCGGATGCAAAAGCAGGTTAATGACATAGAACACAAAACAAGCCTGAATATCATTCAGGAACTTTTTGCCAATTATTGTTTAAATCACTAATTAATATAGATATTCAGGAGAATGCCATGAGCGACAAAAAATGTCCTTACAGCCATACCCGTTTAACCACAAGTAACGGTGCGCCTGTCATTGATAATCAAAATAGTATGACCGCAGGTGCAAGGGGACCATTACTTGCACAAGATGTCTGGTTAAATGAAAAACTTGCAAATTTTGTCAGAGAAGTTATTCCAGAACGCCGTATGCATGCCAAAGGTTCAGGTGCATTTGGTACATTTACCGTCACACATGACATTACACAATATACACGCGCTAAAATTTTTAGTGAAATTGGTAAACAAACAGAAATGTTTGCCCGTTTTTCTACAGTTGCTGGTGAACGTGGTGCAGCAGATGCTGAACGTGACATTCGTGGTTTTGCCTTAAAATTCTATACCGAAGAAGGTAACTGGGATATGGTAGGCAATAACACACCCGTATTCTTCTTGCGGGATGCACGTAAATTTCCTGATTTAAATAAAGCTGTCAAACGTGATCCAAAAACCAATTTGCGTAGTGCAACATATAACTGGGATTTCTGGACATTATTACCAGAGGCTTTTCATCAGGTAACAATTGTGATGTCAGATCGTGGGATCCCTGCGGGCTATCGTCACATGCATGGCTTTGGCAGCCACACCTATAGTTTTATCAATGCAGACAATGAGCGCTTCTGGGTAAAATTCCATTTTAGAACCCAACAAGGCATTAAAAACTTAACTGATGCTGAAGCAGAAGATATTATTGCCAGTGATCGTGAAAGTAGCCAGCGGGATTTGTTTGATGCCATTGAACGAGGTGACTTTCCAAAATGGACATTATATGTACAAATTATGCCTGAACAAGATGCAGAAAAAGTCCCTTATCATCCTTTTGATTTAACTAAAATCTGGCCGCATGGTGATTATCCGTTAATTGAAGTCGGTTATTTTGAATTAAATAAAAACCCTGAAAACTATTTCCTTGATGTAGAACAGGCAGCATTTGCGCCAAGTAACTTGGTTCCTGGAATTAGTGTTTCTCCTGACCGGATGTTACAGGCTCGTTTATTTAACTATGCCGATGCCGAACGTTACCGTTTAGGTGTAAATCACCATCAAATTCCAGTAAATCAGGCACGTTGTCCAGTAATGAGTAATCATCGGGATGGTCAAGGTCGTGTTGATGCCAATTATGGTGGCCGACCACATTACGAACCAAACAGCTTTGGACAGTGGCAGGAACAACCTGAATATCGTGAACCACCATTAAAAATTACAGGTGATGCTGATTTCTGGGATTACCGTGAAGATGATGACGATTATTTTAGCCAACCTCGTGCATTGTTTGAATTAATGGATGATGCAGCAAGACAGGCATTATTTGAAAATACTGCCCGTGCATTAGGGGATGCATTAGATTTTATTAAAGAACGTCACGTGGCAAATTGTGAAAAATGTCATCCGGATTATGCCAAAGGTGTTCGTGAAGCACTTTCTCGCTTAAATCCATCAAAGGCATTCCCAGCCGTGGATAACCATTAATTTATCCACAAGTTTGCTGATTATTTCAACAAAGACAGCATCATTGCTGTCTTTGTTATTTTTTTATCCTTGCAAATTTTGCGCTGGTCCAACCATACAATGCAGCAAAAGGTAAAGCTGTTCTGGCTAAATAAGGCACATACCATAAACCACCATGATTGGCATTTTGCATAATCAACTGTAAGGGATGTGATAATTTTTTTGTAGGATTGGCAAGACTTTCAGGACTATTAAGATCATAAATCCACAGTGCAGCCATGATGGCGTTGGTGGTTTCAGGTTCAAAGGCCTCTACCCCAAATAGACTTGCACCCTCAAATGCGGCTTTTAATAAAGGATTTTTGATCACAGACTTTGTTGTGGTTGAAGGTGCGATATTAATCGAAACTTTTTGCCCCTGTAAGCGAGCCTGTAAGGCATACCACTGCTGCAAACGTTTTGCCAATGCATAATTTGGCCCCTGCTCAACCACCATACAATCTGCAATACCATAGCGCTGTTGCCGACCAGCATCGTATAACTGTTCATCATTTGGTTGGAAAAAGTGTGAGAATGATAGTTTAAATGCCAAGCTAGATAAAAGTTTTTCAACAGCATGGCGTTTCTGTTTGTGTAAATCCACGGCTTTGATGACTTGTTCAGGTACTGCATAAATATCTGTAGGCGTCAGCATAAACATTAAACTACTATCTGCTTTTAATGCACTGATTTTTTTCATGATAGAGATCATTGCCATCGATACCCGAACATGCTTTTCACCATCCAGATAAGCAATGCCTGCCAAATCCAGTTGTTGCTCAAAACTTGCCAGCCAATTTGCAATTTCTGGTGTCTGTGTCAATAAATCTGCACCCAGTATCTGATCTGCATTTGTATTGTGACAAGTTGGTGCAATTAAAGTTGCATTACCTTGCCGAATTGTCTGCTGAATTTTTTGCCAGATGGCTTCATTAGGTAGATCAATTGCAATAATATTGGCCTTCCATTTTGATAACCAAGTTAATGGACCTGCTTCTGATCCGGCACCAAATAACACAATTGTCCGATTAGACAAATCAAACCATTCGGGATGTTGCTGTACAGTCTTCAATGCCTGTGCACTACTAGGGTCAATAATGCCTTGCTGTTGCCATAAATCAATTTGCCTGATTAATGCTTGTCCTTGCAAAAGCGATCCATGATAAGGAATACCCCATTCTGCGACTTGACTATCTCCTTGACCTTTAAATATCGTAGTATAAAAAGAATGTGAATCAATATGCTGCATGGCAATATTCAGTGGTTGGCTTTGTCCATTTCGATAAAACACAAAGCTCTTTTCCGCCATAGCCAAGCCTTGTTGGGCAATTTTTTCACAATCCTTTCCTGATAAGATACTGTGCTTTACTAAGGCTTTAAAGTATTTTGGATACTGTTTTCGCCAAGTTTTTTCCTGTAATAATTGCACAGCTTCGGGTGCAGCAGCAGCTTGCAAAGCAGCTTGTATAATGGTTTTTCCTACAGCAGAAGTGCTAATTTGCTGGGTATGCTGATCCGGTGGAAACTGAATACCTTCATGATGTTGGGATGTTGACATATCTTCCTGCACTAATGTTCTGATCCTTATGATTATTCATTTTAACAAATAATGTATGCAATATTGTTTTGTTTACACACAATATGTTGATCATACATTTTTTATGCATGACTGCCTATTTACATATCTATTCAGGTTAACATCACAACAGTAATTATCATAAATACTGCGATAACTTTACATTGATTAGCTTGAACAAATATAGCTTTAACCTAAGCTAGAATAAACTTGATTACCAAAGTATAAGCGTATGTCCAGTGTTCTTCATCCAGCCGCTCAACAAGGCTTTAGCCTTGGCGCCGAGCTTTACCAGCAAGCCAGACCAGCTTATCCCGAGGATCTGATCGACTGGCTCACACATCAATTACATATCAGTAAAAAAAGTAAAGTGATTGACTTGGGTGCGGGTACAGGCAAATTTTTACCTTATTTAAAACAAGTTTCTGATCAGGTCTTTGCCATAGAACCTATTGATGAGCTGCTGGCACAGCTCAAACTCGCACATCCTGATGTCTATACCATTCAAACAGACAGTAAGAATTTAACCCTCCCCTCCAATAGTATTGATGCCATTTGCTGCGCTCAATCTTTTCATTGGTTTGCCAATGCAGAATCCCTGTACGAAATTTATCATGTTCTAAAACCACAAGCTGCCCTAGGTTTAATCTGGAATCAACGTGATACGGCTGTGGATTGGGTTCAAGCAATTGCAGATTTACTTACGCCTCTGGAACAGGACACGCCACGCTTTCATAACGGACATTGGCAAAAAATTTTTGAACAGGAAAAATCTTTATTTCAGCTTAAATCCTTAAAAAAATTTCATCTTGAACATCAGGGATCTGTTGAACAAGTCGTGGTCAACCGTATTCTGTCCACTAGTTTTATTTCCGCTGCATCTGATGCTGAAAAACTATATATTCGCCAGCAGTTATTAGAAATCATACAGAAATACTGCAACAAAACAGCTGAAGATGAAATTACTTTTCCTTATGTGACTTATGCTTATCATTATGAGAAGAAATGTTAAAAACAAATATCCCCAGTTTTGATAAAACTAGGGATATTTTTAAAGTTTAATAGTGCCGTACATACCAATTATGGTTGAATATTGACTTGGCACTGCCAACTTTGAGCGGGTTGATCTTTTGCCCAAGATCTAACATAAGCCAATTGAATATTTTCTTGTCCTGACTGGGTTGCTGTAAAGTAAAAAGTTCTGGTACCACCACTACCAACAATTTGTTTTTCGACTGGATCTGCAACATATTGGCTATTTGCCGTCAAATAATTGAGTGGCTGTTGTAATTGCCAGCCATATCCTGTAGTTGGATTTTCGGCCGCACTAAAACTAATTTTTTCTCCTACCTTTAGATTGACTGGCTGTACGCAATTTTGTCCAAGTTTGAATTGTTGTTTCACATCAGCCGAAGGTTTTGTCACTGTAGTTGCACATCCTGAAAGTAATAAAGTTAAACATATAGCGCCCAAGATATTAAATGATTGCATTATTATACTCCGATGATTTTGTAAGAATACGTTAGCGAATAATCTGCAAGGCTGCCAGTTTATTTCTGTACTGTTTTCTTATATTGATTTAAATTTCTCGCTGTTTTTCCAGCCATTGTATTTCATTGACTCGAAAGACCTCACAGGCTCCATCACCCACATCATCCCGACTCAAAGAAGATTTCCAGACCAAATTCTTATCATTAATTTCAATTAATTCACCTTGCAAATGAACCAAATCACCGCGCTTGATCTGCTTAATTTGCTGGGCAATCTCAGGTGAAGCCGGAACAAAATGTATATTGAATACCATTTCAATGGCTTGCTTTGCAGGTACAGGTAAATAAGGGATAGACCATTTTAAGTAACGATCATATTGTTGAACGGAAATTTGTGAAGCAATTTGTGGATCGGCAAATAAACCTGAACTTACCGCAAGATCTACTGGTGAAAATTTTGCCTGTTCATCATCATGATAGAATTTGTATCCTAAAATACGAAATTGTCCTTCAAAGGGTTTAAGTGTTTGAATGGATTGATTTGACGCTGGTGCTAAACCTTTAGCCACATTATATTCTGTGTTACTGGCTGATACAGATCCCGACAATAGCAAACTACAAATTAATCCACACCAGTAATAAATTTTCTTCACAGCATTTCTCAAATCAATCCGACCTTAACCTTTATTTTCAATCATATTTCATCTTTAATATGGATAACATGTTAAATTAAGAAAGATTTTTCAGGTCAATTGCAACATTTGTAAAACTATATTACTCACCTTTCCTCTAATTGAATATGAATAGTTTCAAAACGTACTCTTCCATGTTTGATCGCATGGGCAATAGCTTGTTGTCCTTTGGTTAATCGTGCCTGACCAGATTTAATGTCAATAAAAACCACTTCAAGTTCATCTTCATCCAACAAACCCTCACGATAATCGCTATAACCTGAAAAGACCACATAATCTATTGGATCACCCAAAAATTTGGCATCACTAGGTAAATATTCAAACTCCGGAAATAATGGTGCAAATTGCTCAGCCATTTTGCCTTTTAAAACAGCACGACTGGTATTAACACTACGTTTTTTTGCTTGAGCCAATTGTTGTTCGTGTTCTCGTTGTAATTCACTCAGTTCATAGGAGAATTCTGCTTTCATCTGTTGAACTTTAGTCAAATAAAACCATAAAAAACTAAATATAAAGCCAATACCTATACCCACAATCATCGCTGTTGTAACTGACATATAGCCTTACTCTAATATGAAATCGATCTAACAGAATTCACTTACACCTTTTATGCTATTTAATCTTGGAATATCAGGTGTAAATCTTGGCAACATTATATTAGCTTATGCTGTTTAGTGCTATGCTTGGGAAGACAGATATATTGTTCGATTTGGGAGTAAAATGAAAACCATATTAATTGCCAACCAAAAAGGCGGTTGTGGCAAAACAATGACAGCAATTACACTTGCATCTGCACTGGCTAACAAAGGTTTTAAAGTTGCACTTGCTGATGCTGACAATCAAAAATCCAGTCTGCAATGGCTTAAATTACGACCTAAAATTGCAACTTCTATCTCACCTTTGGACTGGCGTGAAGAAAGTGCCATTGGTGATACCCCTAAAAAAACAGACTTTCTTATTATTGATGCACCTGGAGCATTATCTGGTGAACATGCACAACATTTAATTGCTGAAAGCGATGATATCATTGTTCCTTTACAGCCGTCTTTTTTTGATATTGATAGCACACGCCGCTTCCTTAAAAATATTGAAGACATCAAACGTATTCGTAAAGGCAAAGTTAATATTCACTTACTTGCCAATCGGGTAAAAGCAGGTGCTGCCAATCAACAGGCTATTCAGCAATTTTTTGCCAAAATTAATCAACAACCCATAAGCTGGATCAGTGAACGTTCCGCCTATGCACAATTGGCTATGAATGGGTTAAGTGTTTTTGATAAAAACCAAAAACAACATTTACTTATTCAACAACAATGGGAGCCTTTGATTCAGCAGATATTAGGCCAAAATCGTTCAGAAGAACAACAGAATTGGTTCTAGTTTACACAAATTTAGGCTAACATGATCTTTCCCTCACCATCATAATTGGATGCAACACGTGCAACAGAATGCAACGATATTACAACGCTTGTTGTTATTCGGGCTTTTTTTCTGCTTAATTCTTTTAAGTTTTGAGATCCTAAAATACTTCATCATTCCTGTGGTCTGGGCAACCATCATTGCCTACGTCACATGGCCAATGTATCAGCACATTCATCGCTGGTGTGGGAATAGAAAAAATCTCAGCGCATTATTAATGACAACAATTCTAGTACTTGTTGTTGGTATTCCATTTGTTGCCGGAATTTTTATTTTGCAACATGAAGGCCGTAATTTATATTTTGAATTACAAAAACAAATTTATTCAGGAAAATTAGTTTTACCTGCATTCTTAAATGACCTTCCTATTATTGGCAAGGAAATACAGCGTATTTTGCGAGAATTTAATAACAATCCAAGCAGTTTTACACATAGCATTGGTGCATGGATTCAAGGGCATCTTGGTTATGGACGATTTGTATTGGCTGAAATTAGCCGAAATTTGGCAAAATTAGCGTTTGCAGTTTTATCCTTATTCTTTTTTTACCGTGATGGCAGCATTATTCTTGGGCAAGTTAAACATGCTCTGGAAATGGTTATTGGTGATCGTATTCATCATTATCTTGATACCATTTCAGAAACAACACGTGCTGTGGTATATGGTGTAGGATTAACTGCTGTTGCTCAGGCGCTTCTTGCTGGTCTTAGTTATTTTGTCGCTGGGGTAAATAACCCCATGGTACTCACCATCGTCACTTTTGTTCTTGCCCTAATTCCATTTGGTACTCCAGTAGCTTATACAGGCGTTGCATTATGGTTATTTTCACAAGGCTATACTGTTGAGGCAATTGGCGTGATGATATGGGGCGTATGTATCGTCAGTAGTGCAGATAATGTGATCCGACCATTGGTGATTTCCGGCGCCACCAGAATTCCTTTCTTATTGATTATGTTTGGTGTCTTAGGTGGAATTAGCAGTTTTGGACTTGTTGGCCTGTTTATTGGTCCAGTCATTCTCGCAGTTCTTTTGGCATGTTGGAGAGAATGGCTACAAGAACGTACACAACAATCTGAAATTCAGCCTGAACTAAATCTAAATTGCATCAATGAATCGAGCAAAAACTAAAAGTTTATGATGAGCAAAGTCAATAATCTATTTTATATTTACTCATTGCTTTCATATTACCTTTATACTTTTAATAAATGATAAATTTCACTTTACCTTCTCCTGCAAAAAAGAAGGTAAAGTAATCCAAAAAGTGAAATTTATTTCAAGACATTCAAATCTTTTTATCAAAAAATTGTAAAATAAAAAAAGACCAGATTATCTGGTCTTTTTTTACAACTAACTGAATATTATTCAGCAGTTTTGATTTCACGATCTACAAGCTCTACATAAGCCATCGGTGCTGCATCACCAGCACGGAAACCTGCTTTAAGAACACGTAGATAACCGCCATTACGTTCTTTGTAACGAGGGCCAAGAACGGTAAATAATTTACCAACAGTTGCTGCTGAACGAGTACGTGCAAATGCCAAACGGCGGTTAGCAACAGTATCGTTTTTCGCTAAAGTGATTAAAGGCTCAGCAACACGGCGAAGTTCTTTCGCTTTAGGCAAAGTCGTCTTAATCAACTCATGCTCTACAAGAGCATTGGTTAAGTTTTGAAACAACGCCTTACGATGGCTGCTAGTACGGCCTAATTTCACACCACTATTACGATGACGCATGGTGAATAGTCCTACTCAATTAACGGCTACGATAGGCAAAACGATCGTCCATGCGTAAACTAGCTGGTGGCCAGTTTTCTAAACGCATGCCGAGCTGTAAGCCCTTGGAAGCCAACACATCTTTAATCTCAGTCAACGATTTTTTACCTAAGTTAGGAGTTTTTAACAACTCAACTTCTGTACGTTGAACAAGATCACCAATGTAGTAAATATTTTCTGCTTTTAAACAGTTCGCAGAACGAACAGTAAGCTCCAGATCATCCACTGGACGAAGAAGAATTGGATCTACTTCTTCACGTGGTTCTTGTGCTACAGGTACTTGATCTTTTTGCAAGTCAACAAAAATCGCGATCTGTTGTTGCAAAATGGTTGCCGCCTTACGAATTGCCTCTTCAGGATCAACAGTACCATTCGTTTCAAGATCAATAACAAGTTTATCCAAGTCAGTACGTTGCTCTACACGTGCAGATTCTACAGTGTAAGAAACACGTTTAATTGGACTATAACTTGCATCAAGCTGCAAGCGACCTACTGGGCGTGTTTCACCTTCAGGGAAACGTGCATCAGAAGGTTCATAACCACGACCTTGAGTTACTTTTAGGCGCATTTTTAAATGACCATTTGCACTCAAAGTACCAATCAAATGCTCTGGATTCGCAATTTCAACATTATGTGGTAAACGTAAGTCAGCTGCTGTAACTTCACCAGGACCTTGTTTATCTAATGTTAAATATGCTTCGTTTTGATCGAACAGTTTAATTGACAATCCTTTTAGGTTCAGCAAGAGCTCGACGATGTCCTGCTGCAAGCCTTCTAAAGTACTGTACTCATGCTCAACACCTTCTATCTCTGCTTCTACTACGGCAGCGCCTGGTAAAGAAGATAATAGAATGCGACGCAAAGCATTGCCAAGAGTATGGCCAAAACCACGCTCCAAAGGCTCAAGAATTACTTTTGCCGAGGTCCCGCTTACCGCTTCGACCTTAATCGCTTGCGGAGTTAGAAACTCGTTTGCAGTACGCGTCATATTGCTACCTCAAGGATTATTTAGAATACAATTCTACAATCAAGCTTTCATTGATTTCAGCTGGTAGATCTGAACGATCAGGTGCAGATTTAAACGTACCTTCCATTTTGCTGTGGTCAACTTCAACCCAGCCAGGAATACCACGTTGAGTTGCTAACTCGATTGCGTTTTTAATACGTAATTGTTGTTTAGCACCTTCGTGTACTGCAATCACATCACCGGCCTTAACTTGAATAGACGCAATGTTTACACGGCGACCATTAAGTGTAATAGAACGATGACTTACAAGCTGACGAGCTTCTGCACGAGTAGAACCAAAGCCCATACGATACACAACGTTATCAAGACGGCTTTCTAAAAGTTGTAACAAGTTTTCACCTGTTGCCCCTTTTACACGAGCAGCTTCTTTATAGTAGTTACTAAATTGACGTTCTAACACACCGTACATACGACGTACTTTTTGTTTTTCACGTAATTGTAGTGAATACTCAGATTGCTTGGCACGAGACTGACCATGTTGGCCAGGTGCTTTTGCATGTTTTTTAGTTTTGACGTCAAATGGTTTAACGCCAGATTTAAGTTGCAGGTCTGTCCCTTCGCGGCGAGAGAGTTTGCATTTTGGACCAATATAACGAGCCATGAATGTTTCTCCTTACACGCGACGTTTTTTAGGTGGACGGCAACCGTTGTGAGGAATTGGAGTCACATCGGTAATGCTGTTAATCTTATAACCCACTGCGCCTAATGCACGTACCGCAGACTCACGACCTGGACCAGGACCTTTTACAAGGACGTCTAGATTTTTCAAACCGTAATCCAAAGCTGCTTTACCAGCAACTTCAGCAGCTACCTGAGCAGCGAACGGAGTTGATTTACGTGAACCACGGAAGCCTTGTCCACCTGAGGTGGCCCAAGCCAATGCATTACCTTGACGATCGGTAATCGTTACAATGGTGTTATTAAAAGACGCGTGAATGTGTGCAACACCTTCAGAGACGGTACGAGAGACCTTCTTGCGTGTGCGAGTATCTTTAGCCATCTTTTAGCTTCCAGAAATCTTACTTTTTAATCGGTTTGCGCGGACCTTTACGGGTACGAGCGTTAGTTTTGGTACGTTGACCACGGACAGGCAAGCTGCGACGATGACGAAGGCCGCGGTAGCAACCTAAATCCATTAAACGTTTAATGTTCATGGAAATTTCGCGACGAAGATCACCTTCAGTAGGAACTTTGGCAACTTCTGTACGAATCGCATCGAGCTGAGCATCATCAAGCTCACGGATCTTTGTAGTAGTAGCAATACCAGCAGCAGCTAAGATGTTCTTAGCAGTGTGACGACCAATACCAAAAATATACGTAAGAGAGATAACAGCGTGCTTGTTATCCGGGATGTTTACACCGGCAATACGAGCCATTCAATTTTCTCCAACAAGGCAGTCGAGATAACGAGCCGCCCCACAAAAATCTTGAGGGGCGGATAGTAACCCAAATTACCTAATTAATCAACAGGTCTTAATTAAATTAACCTTGACGCTGCTTATGACGAGGCTCAGCGCTGCAAATTACGCGGATAACCCCATTACGACGGATAACTTTACAGCTACCACAAATTTTTTTCACTGAAGCTTGAACTTTCATGATAAACCTCTATGTGCACTATCCTTTCGGATGAGCGGTCGATTTTTTCATCAATGATTGATTATCATATTGATGTGATGTTAAGTGCGCCTGTAATTGCGCCATAAAATCCATTACAACTACAACTACGATAAGTAATGATGTACCACCTAGGTTAAATTGCACCCCAAATGAAGTTTGCAATACCATTGGCATTAAACACACAATCGTAATATAAATTGCACCAATAAAGGTCAATCGATTGAGAATATGATCTAAATAACGAGCTGTCTGTTCACCTGGACGAATACCTGGAACGTAAGCACCACTGCGTTTTAAATTTTCAGCAACTTCTTTTGGACTAAATACTAAAGCAGTATAAAAATAACAAAAGAAGATAATCAAAGAGCCAAATAACACTAAATACAATGGTTGGCCTGGAGATAATACAAGTGCAAGATCTTGTAAAGAACGCTTAAAGAAACTTGCATTTGCATCAGAACTACCTATCCAATGCCCTAGGCTTGCAGGAAATAAAAGTAATGAACTGGCAAAAATTGCAGGAATTACACCAGCCATATTAATTTTCAATGGCAAATGGGTTTGCTGCGCTGTAAAAATACGGCGCCCTTGCTGTTTTTGGGCATAGTTTACTGGTACACGACGTTGCGCTTTTTCAATAAAAATAATTGCGGCCATAACAGCAATTGTAATTACAATCAAAACTAACACACCAATTAATGTACTTTGACCATTTTCAATCGCTGAAAAAGTCTGCATTGCATGTGTAGGTAGTGTTGCAACAATCCCCGCAAAAATAATCATGGAAATACCATTACCAACACCACGTTCAGTAATTTGTTCGCCTAACCACATTAAAAACATGGTACCTGCAACTAGAGAAGTTACAGCTGGAACATAAAAACCCAAACCTGTAGATAAGGTAATTCCTTGACTAATTAAACCAGCACACATTCCCATCGCCTGTACAAATGCCAGAAGCAATGTACCTTGACGGGTGTACTGATTAATTTTTCGCTTGCCCTGTTCACCTTCTTTTTTTAATGCTTCCAGTGATGGAACTACTGTTGACATTAATTGCACAATAATCGATGCCGAAATATACGGCATAATCCCCAGTGCAAGGATAGACATACGTTCTAATGCACCACCAGAAAACATGTTAAACAAACCAAGGATAGTTCCTTGATTTGCGTTAAACAAACGATCTAGTGCGGCATTATTAATACCAGGTACAGGTATATGTGCTCCTAGTCGAAACACCAATAATGCACCTATCAGGAACATTAATCGGCGAATGATTTCACGGTATTTCACATAAAAAGGCTGTCCTTTTTGCATGTGCACGTGACCAGATGAACCAGGAGACATAGACACAGACGATTACTCCTCGACTTTACCGCCAGCCGCTTCAATCGCAGCTTTCGCACCTTTAGTCAATGCAACACCTTGTACAGTGAATACACGAGTAACTTCACCAGAAAGTACAATACGTGCACGAAGTTGGTCATGACGTACCACATTCGCAGCTTTCAAAGTTTCAAGTGAAATAATATCACCTTCAATTTTATTCAGCTCAGATAAACGTACTTCAGCAGTTTTTAATGCGATTTGGCTAGTAAAACCAAATTTTGGTAAACGACGATAAAGTGCAGTTTGACCGCCTTCAAAGCCTGGACGAACACCACCACTTTTACGTGATTTTTGACCTTTAATACCGCGACCACCAGTTTTACCGATACCAGAACCGATACCACGACCAACACGGCGGTTTTCGCGCTTAGCACCTTCAGCAGGCGCTAGTTCATTTAAACGCAGAGTCATGGCTTATTCCTCTACACTAACCATATAGTAGACTTTATTGATCATACCACGGTTAGAAGGCGTGTCTTGCACTTCAACAGTGTGACCAATGCGACGCAGACCCAAACCTTGTAAGCAAAGTTTATGATTCTTTAAACGATGCGATGCAGATTTGATCTGGGTAACTTTAATCGTTTTCATGATTGATTACCCTTGAATTTCTTCTACTGATTTACCACGTTTCGCAGCGACTTTCTCAGGAGAAGTCATATCACGCAAACCTTTAAAAGTCGCGTTTACTACGTTTGCAGCGTTTGTAGAACCATAACATTTAGCAAGTACGTTATGTACACCAGCAGCTTCCAGAACAGCACGCATTGCGCCGCCTGCAATTACACCAGTACCTTCAGAGGCTGGTTGCATGTATACACGGCTTGCACCATGACGAGCATTTACAGGGTGTTGTAAAGTTGTACCTTTAAGGTCAACAGTAATCATGTTACGACGAGCAGCTTCAAGCGCTTTAGAAATAGCAGCCGGAACTTCACGTGCTTTACCACGACCAAAACCTACACGACCATTACCATCACCAACCACAGTCAATGCTGTGAAAGAGAAGATACGACCACCCTTGACAACTTTGGCTACACGATCAACGGCAACCAGCTTTTCAACAAGACCTTCGTTTTGTTCAACTTTAGCCATGATTAGAACTCCAAGCCGTTTTCACGAGCAGCATCAGCCAAGGCTTTGATACGACCATGATATTTAAAACCAGAACGGTCAAATGCTACTTTGGTAACGCCAGCAGCTTTAGCACGTTCTGCGATTAAAGCACCTACTTTAGTAGCTGCATCAATATTACCAGTTGCACCACTACGCAAAGATGCATCCAAAGTAGAAGCTTGCGCTAATACTTTGCCACCATCTGCTGAGATAACTTGAGCATAGATGTGACGCGGCGTGCGGTTTACACACAAACGAGTCGCACCCAATGCACGAATGTGCAAGCGTGTGCTTTTGGCACGACGCAAACGGGATTGTTTCTTTTCGTTCATAAGAACCTCGCGCCTTATTTCTTCTTAGCTTCTTTACGAAGAATAACTTCATCCGAATAACGAACACCTTTACCTTTATATGGCTCAGGAGAACGATATGCACGGATTTCCGCAGCTACTTGACCTAAAAGTTGTTTGTTTGCTGATTTCAACACGATTTCTGTCGCAGTTGGTGTTTCAGCAGTTACACCTTCAGGTAAGTTATGATCGATTGGATGAGAATAACCAAGGTTTAAGTTAACAATGTTACCTTTAACCGCAGCTTTATAACCAACACCAATCAACTGTAGCTTACGTTCGAAGCCTTCATTAACACCTTTTACAAGGTTATTTAAAACAGCGCGAGCAGTACCAGCTTGCATCCAAGCGTCTTTAGACTCTTGAGTTGGAGCAATTTTCAGCTGACCTTCTTCCTGTTTTAGCTCGACCAGCGCATGCAGGGTGAAAGACAAAGTACCTTTGCTACCTTTCACTTCGACCTGCCGGCCGTTCTGAGTAACTGTTACACCATTTGGTACAGTTACTGGGGCTTTAGCCACACGAGACATGAGGAATCACCTATTAAGAAACAAAAGCAATAACTTCACCACCGATACCCGCAGCACGTGCAGCGCGATCAGTCATGATGCCTTTGCTTGTAGAAACAATTGCAATACCTAAACCTTGCTTAACGCTAGGTAAGTTATCTTTGCCACGGTATTGGCGTAAACCTGGACGGCTTATGCGTTTTACTGTTTCGATAACTGGTTTGCCTTCAAAATATTTTAAAGTTAATGTCAATGTTGCTTTCGTTTCTTCTTGAGAAACTTCAACACCAGAGATATAACCTTCTTGCTCTAATACGTTGGCAATTGCAACTTTTAATTTAGAGCTTGGCATAGCAACAGTTGCTTTTTTAGCCATTTGTGCGTTACGAACACGGGTAAGCATGTCGGCAACGGTATCTTGCATACTCATTTAGTCGCTCCTTACCAAGATGCCTTAACAACGCCAGGTACATCACCTTGCATTACTGTTAAACGTAACATGTTACGGCTTAAACCGAACTTGCGAAAATAACCATGTGGACGACCAGTCAGACCACAACGGTTACGCAAACGTACAGGAGATGCATTACGAGGCAATGCTTGTAATTTTAGCATCGCTTCAAAACGCTCTTCTTCAGATGCATTTACGTTTGCAATTACAGCTTTTAATTCAGCACGTTTTGCAGCGTATTTCGCAACTGTTTTTTCGCGTTTTAATTCGCGATTAATCATACCTTTCTTAGCCATATCGACCTCTTATTTGAACGGGAAGCCGAATGCACGCATAAGCGCACGGCCTTCGTCATCATTGCGAGCAGTCGTAGTAATGGTAATATCCATACCACGAATACGATCGATCTTATCAAAGTCAATCTCTGGGAATACGATTTGCTCTTTTAAACCCATTGAGTAGTTACCACGACCATCAAATGATTTCGCTGAGAAACCACGGAAGTCACGGATACGAGGGATTGCAATAGAGATCAAACGGTCTAGAAATTCATACATTTGTTCGCCACGAAGGGTTACTTTGCAACCAATCGGCCAACCATCACGAATTTTAAAACCAGCGATTGATTTACGCGCTAGCGTTACTACTGGTTTTTGACCAGCAATTAACGTCATATCAGCAACAGCACCATCTAACAATTTCTTATCAGTTGCAGCTGCACCAACACCCATATTTAGAGTGATTTTTGAAATGCGAGGAATTTCCATTACATTTTTAAGACCAAGTTCTTGTTGTAACTTCGCCTTAAGCTCTTCGTTGTAACGTGTTTTAAGTCTGGCCATTGCCTTTTTCAACCTATTACTTCGCTACCGCCACTGATTCACCATTAGATTTATATACGCGAGTTTTCACGCCATCAATCGTTTGGTAACCAATACGGTCAGCCTTTTGGGTTGTAGCATTAAAAATTGCCACGTTTGAGATATGAAGCGAAGCTTCCTGAGTAACAATACCGCCTTCAGCGCCAGTTACACGGTTTGGCTTTTGGTGCTTCTTCACTAAGTTAAGGCCTTCAACCTTAACACGGTCTTCAGAAACAGACAGTACAGTCCCCTGTTTGCCTTTTTCTTTACCTGCGATCACAATTATTTGATCGCCTTTTTTAATCTTAGCCATGATTGCCTCTTATAGAACTTCTGGAGCCAATGAAATGATTTTCATGAACTGTTCTGTACGAAGTTCACGAGTCACTGGTCCGAAAATACGAGTTGCAATCGGAGCTTTGTTATTGTTTAACAATACCGCAGCATTGTCATCAAAACGGATCAAAGAACCATCTGGACGACGAATACCGAATTTGGTACGAACAACAACTGCATTCATCACGTCACCTTTTTTAACACGGCCACGCGGAATTGCTTCTTTTACAGTCACTTTAATAATGTCGCCAACAGAAGCATAACGACGATGGGAACCACCTAGTACTTTAATACATTGTACGCGGCGTGCACCACTGTTGTCTGCTACGTCGAGCATCGTTTCGGTCTGAATCATTGCCCTACTCCAAAACCGAGCATCATCGGCCCATTCGAAAGGCGTAAATCCTACTCGAAAAAGACCAATGATGCAACAAAAACGTTTAATTACTCAGCAGCTGCTTCAACTACTTCCACTAAAGTCCAAGCTTTAGTTTTAGAAATTGGGCGGCTTTCTTTGATGGTTACCAAGTCGCCAATTTTAGCAACATTGTTCTCATCATGAGCATGTAATTTAGTTGAACGGCGAATCGATTTGCCATACAACGGGTGTTGAACACGACGTTCAATCAGGACAACAATAGATTTGTCCATTTTATCGCTTACAACTTTACCCGTTAATGTGCGGACTACTTTTTCACTCATTGTCCGTTCCCCTGTTTTTCGGTAAGGAGTGTCTTGATGCGAGCAACAGTTTTACGAGCAACTTGCACTTCGTGCGATTTACCCAATTGACCTGTTGCCTGCGCCATACGAAGACGGAATTGGTTAAGCTGTTGCTCATCAAGCAACGCCTTCAACTCTTCTACCGATTTTTCACGTAGATCTTTAGTTTTCATTACATTACCGTCCGAGTCACGATAGTGGTTTTAAACGGAAGTTTAGCAGCCGCAAGCGTAAAGGCTTCACGTGCCAACTCATCGTTCACACCTTCAATTTCGTACAGGATCTTACCTGGTTTGATCTCACAAACCCAGTATTCCACATTACCCTTACCGTTACCCATACGAACTTCTAATGGTTTTTCAGTAATTGGTTTGTCTGGGAATACACGGATGAAGATTTTACCACCACGCTTAATACGACGGCTAATGGTACGACGGCAAGCTTCGATCTGACGAGCAGTCATACGACCACGTTCAGTCGCTTTAATCGCAATCGAACCAAATGATACTGTACTACCACGATGCGCTAGACCAGTGTTACGGCCTTTGTGCATTTTACGGAATTTGGTACGTTTAGGTTGCAACATGGATTATTCTCCCTTGTCTGCAGCACGGTCATTACGACGTCCACGACGTTCCTGACCTTCACCACGACCACGACCACGTTTAGCTGGACGTTCTTCAGCAGGAGCAGGGTTCATGATTTGTTTCATGCCACCTAAAATCTCACCACGGAAAATCCATACTTTCACACCGATCGTACCGTAAGTTGTTTCTGCACGCATTGTTGCATAGTCGATGTCTGCACGAAGTGTATGCAAAGGTACACGACCTTCACGATACCATTCTGTACGAGCAATCTCTGCACCACCTAAACGACCAGAAACTTCAA
Organism: Acinetobacter qingfengensis; assembly: GCF_008693185.1. Taxonomy (GTDB): domain Bacteria; phylum Pseudomonadota; class Gammaproteobacteria; order Pseudomonadales; family Moraxellaceae; genus Acinetobacter; species Acinetobacter qingfengensis. The sequence continues at coordinate 169,923 of NZ_VXKN01000004.1, read as the reverse complement.
CTTTGATACCTTTCGCACCAGCACGCATTGTGTTTTGTACCGCACGCTTCATTGCACGGCGGAACATTACGCGTTTTTCCAGTTGTGAAGCAATTGCTTCTGCAACCAAACGTGCGTCTAAGTCAGGGCGATCAATTTCGTTGATGCTTACTTGCGCTGGCACACCCATAATCTGAGTAAGTTCACGCTGTAATTTTTCAATGTCTTCGCCTTTTTTACCGATCACGATACCTGGACGAGCTGTGCTAATTGTTACTTTAGCAGCGCCTGTAGGACGTTCGATAAGAATATTGCTTACCATTGCATTCTTAAGTTTTTTAGTCAAAAACTCACGAACTTGAAGGTCTTTTAGCAAATAATCAGCGTATTGTTTCGGATTAGCATACCAGTTAGCGTTATGACGTTTCACAACACCTAGGCGGATACCGATTGGATGAACCTTCTGACCCATATCAAACCCCTACCTTAACAGTGATGTGACAAGTACGCTTAGTAATACGATCCGCACGACCCTTGGCACGTGGCATGATACGTTTTAAGCTCATACCTTCGTCTACAAAGATTGTAGTTACTTTAAGGTCATCAACATCTAAGCTGTTATTGTGTTCAGCATTGGCGATCGCAGATTCTAATGCTTTTTTCACAAGCACAGCCGCTTTCTTATTGCTGAAGTTTAAAATGTCTAGTGCGCGCGCTACTGATTTACCACGGATAAGATCAGCAACTAAACGTGCTTTTTGTGCCGAGATAGCGGCACCGCGTAATTTAGCAGTTACTTCCATCATAGCACCTATTAGCGTTTAGATTTCTTATCAACACCGTGACCACGATAGGTACGGGTTGGCGCGAATTCACCGAGTTTATGACCAACCATGTGTTCTGTAACAATTACAGGAACGTGGTTACGGCCATTATGAACAGAAATTGTTAAACCAACAAAGTCTGGGAGGATCATCGAACGACGAGACCAAGTTTTGATCGGCTTGCGAGAATTACTAGCAACAGCCGCTTCAATCTTAGCGAACAAGTGCGCATCGACGAATGGGCCTTTTTTCAATGAACGAGGCATTAGTCAGATTCCTTTACTTGTTACTTGACGCGACGGTCGCGAATAATCATCTTAGTCGTACGCTTATTGGTACGTGTTTTGTACCCTTTCGCTTTTTGACCCCATGGGCTCACTGGTTGAATACCCTTATTACGACCTTCACCACCACCGTGTGGGTGATCAATTGGGTTCATTGCCATACCACGAACGGTAGGACGTACACCACGCCAGCGAGAAGCACCAGCTTTACCTAATGAACGAAGATTGCTTTCCTGGTTAGAAACTTCACCAATAACAGCACGACATTCAACGTGTACTTTACGCATTTCGCCAGAACGTAGACGAATAATTGCGTATGAACCATCACGACCCAACAATTGAACAGAAGTACCAGCAGAGCGAGCAAGTTGTGCACCCTTACCGATTTTAAGTTCAAGGTTGTGTAACGTAGAACCTAATGGCATGTTACGAAGTGGCAAACAGTTACCAGTACGAATTGGTGCATCGTTACCTGATTGAACTGAATCACCAGCTTTTAAGCCTTTAGGTGCAATGATATAACGGCGCTCACCATCAGCATATTTCACTAATGCAATGTGCGCAGTACGGTTTGGATCGTATTCGATACGTTCAACAACCGCTGGAATACCATCTTTATTGCGTTTGAAGTCAATAATACGGTACTTTTGCTTATGACCACCACCAACGTGACGAGTCGTAATATGACCGTTGTTGTTACGACCACCAGTACGTTTTTTTGCTTCTACCAACGGTGCATACGGTTCGCCTTTGTGAAGGTGGTGATGTACCACTTTCTCTACAAAGCGACGTCCTGGAGACGTTGGCTTACATTTTTGAATTGGCATAATCTTCGTCCTTATTCCGCTGTCGTTTCAGCGGTATCGCCCAAGTCAGCCATTTCTACATCTTGGCCAGCTTTCAGGGTGACGTATGCTTTTTTCACATCAGAACGACGTCCTAATGTACGACCAAAGCGTTTAGTTTTACCTTTAGTGATTGTTGTATTTACTTTAACAACTTCAACACCAAATAGTTGTTCAACCGCTTTTTTAATTTCAAGTTTAGTTGCGTTGATGTCAACTTTAAACACCTGAACACCAGCAGCTTCGCCTAAAACCTGTGCTTTCTCAGAGAATACAGGTCCTTTTAGGACTTGATAGATACGTTCGTTGTTCATCCGAGTTCTACCTCAATTTTCTTAGCAGCAGCAACAGACATTACAACTTTATCGAATGCGATCAAGCTAACAGGATCAATTGCAGTTGCATCAACCACATCAACATGTGGAAGGTTACGTGCTGCAAGGTATAGATTCTCATCTACAGCATCAGTAACAATCAATGCACGAGTAGCATTCAGGTCAGTTAGTTTTGCAAGCAATTCTTTAGTTTTTGGTGCAGAAACTTGAATTTCCTCAACCAACACCAAACGATCCTGACGAACAAGCTCAGCCAAGATACATTGCATTGCACCACGGTACATTTTGCGGTTAACTTTTTGAGACCAGTCTTGTGGGCGAGCAGCAAATGTTTTACCACCACCAACCCAGATTGGGCTACGGATAGAACCAGCACGGGCACGACCAGTACCTTTTTGACGGAAAGGTTTTTTACCGCCACCAGAAACGTCAGCACGTGATTTTTGTGCACGAGAACCTTGACGGCCACCTGCAAGATAAGCAGTAACAACCTGGTGTACAAGCGCTTCGTTAAACTCACGACCGAAAGCTACTTCTGATAATTCAACCGCAGAGCCGGAAACAGTTTTTAAATTCACGTTATTTCCCCTCAGGCCTTGATCGTAGGACGAACGATAACGTCGCCACCAGTTGCACCAGGAATAGCACCTTTAACGACTAGAACTGAACGTTCAGCATCAATAGATACAATTTCAAGACCTTGTACTGTTACGCGTTCATCACCTAAGTGACCAGCCATTTTTTTGCCTTTGAATACGCGACCAGGAGTTTGGTTTTGACCTGTAGAACCAAGCACACGGTGAGATACAGAGTTACCGTGAGTAGCATCTTGGGTACGAAAATTCCAGCGCTTAACACCGCCCTGAAAACCCTTACCTTTTGATTGACCAGTTACGTCAACAACTTGACCTACTGCAAATAAATCAACACCAATAGTGCCGCCAACTTCACGACCTTCAAGTTCCGCTTCAGTTACACGAAATTCTTTCACCAAACGACCAGCAGCAACACCAGCTTTAGCAAAATGACCTTTCTGAGCATTTGTCACACGAGATTCGCGACGTTCGCCAGTAGTCACTTGAATTGCCTGGTAACCATCAGTATCAAGTGTTTTGATTTGTGTAATACGGTTTGGATCGACTTCGATCACTGTGACTGGCACAGAGACGCCGGCTTCCGTGAAAATGCGGGTCATACCGCACTTGCGACCGACTAGACCAATAGCCATGTGTGTAAACCTCTTAAAATACAGCTGATTAAATCTTTATTTTAGGGATTTAATCATCCGACAAGCCTATCCCAATGCGATCTGAACATCAACACCAGCCGCAAGATCCAATTTCATCAATGCATCAACAGTTTTGTCTGTTGGTTGAACGATATCGATCAAACGTTTGTAAGTGCGAATTTCATACTGATCACGTGCATCTTTATTCACGTGCGGTGAAGTCAAAACGTTAAAGCGTTCGATACGTGTAGGCATAGGGATTGGACCACACACCTGAGCACCTGTACGCTTAGCAGTTTCTACGATCTCTTGAGCTGATTGATCAATTAAACGGTGATCAAAAGACTTCAAACGGATACGGATTCTCTGGTTAGACATACCAGTAAAACTCCAAGCCAAAATGTAAAGAATCACCCAAGACGCATCTCACCTACTGGCAAGTGTCAAGGGCAGTGAAAATCACTAGGGTCGTGATCGATGCCACGACTGTCACGATTCATCCTGCATAATTCGCAGCGATGACCTTCAAAATCAGAAGGTCGCCTATTATAGCGATCAATTGTATACAAAGCAACCTTATTCTACGAATTTTTCCTTTAACTATTTGCCAGTCTGAAATAGTTGGATTGTATATTGTAGTGAAGAATTTGGGTGCGTTGCAGCACATAATCTATCGCTCGGTTAAGTAACTCATTTCCTGCTCTAAATTTGATATATTCAGTAGGATGAAATGTGTGTTGTATTTGAGATTTAATATGTTGATGCTCTATAGATTTTTCCAAATCTTCATCATTTTCCAAAAAAACTCTCAATGCGGCAGGTGTAATTTCCGGATGAAACTGAAATCCTAAAATATTATCGCCAATTTGAAATATTTGATTCTCACAAACATGACTGCTGGCAAGTAATTTAGCACCTCTTGGTAAGCTAAAAGTTTCACGATGCCACTCCATCACTTCCACTTTTTCTGGGACGATAAAACAATCTTCTGGATAATGAGGAATCGCAAAAATTTCTGTCCAGCCAATCTCTTGGTTCAAATTTTGTGTGACACTGGCACCCAATGCATTTGCAATCATTTGTCCACCAAGACACAATCCGATTACAGGCTTACCCAATGCAATAAACCGTCTAATCCAGCGTTTTTCGGTAATCAACCAAGGGTATAGTGCTTCATCATTCACACTCATCCTGCCACCCATAATGATTAATAGATCCACATCTTCAACATTAGGTAAGGCTTCTATTTCCAATTTTTGTTCTGGAGGTAAGGCAAAAAATTCAGTTGTGGTAATGTGTGCACCAAGTTGCTTGAGATAAGATTCACAGCTTCCCAAGCCCTCTTCTGCAATGTGCTGAAAATAATGCACTTTAAGTGACGATATCATTGTTAGTTTTCCATTTATTGCTGTTGTTTACAAATGATTTGCAAAATTAAAGCCAACTTCACTGTTTAAAATCCCTGAATATAGTTTAATTACAGCATCACACAAAACAGTTACAAAAGTTGGTTTTTATGCAAAAACACAAACAGACTCAACTTAGTCAACCTGAACGTCAGGCGCCGCAGTATATCTCAACAGTCCAGGCACCTCTTTATCGTGCATCAACAATTATTTTTCCTAATTGCAAATCTTTTACGGATCGTCATTGGAGTGATGCCTATGATTACAGTTATGGTACACATGGCACACCGACAACATATAGTTTGGCTGATCAGATCGCAACGATTGAAGGTGCTGATCACTGTTTGCTGGCACCAAGTGGTCTATCCGCAATTCATTTGATTAATAGTGCACTTTTAAATACGGGTGACGAAGTTTGGATTCCGGATAATGTTTATGGTCCAACCCATGATGATGTCATGGAACTACAAAAAAAATATGCAATTAATGTCAAAGTTTATGATCCAACACAAGTTGAAACGATTCAATTTGGAGAACAAGCCAAATTAATCTGGATTGAAGCTGCTGGTTCAGTCACATTGGAATTTCCTGATTTAATTGCAATTATGCAAAAAGCACAACAGCATCAGGTTCTAACTGCTTTGGACAATACGTGGGGTGCAGGCCTCGCATTTTGTGCATTTGATTTTGGTACCGAACATTATGCTGTAGATATCAGTGTACATGCCTTAACCAAATATCCAAGCGGTGGTGGTGATATATTAATGGGCAGTATTTGCACCAAAAACAGGGCATTACATTTAAATCTATTACGCACCCATGCATTACAAGGAATTGCCATTTCAGGAGATGATGCAGCACAGATTAATCGCAGCTTACCCAGCATGGTGATTCGCTATCAACAGCACCAAAACAATACGCTTAAAATTATTGATTTTTTGAAAACCCGCACCGAATTTGCACAAATTTTACATCCAAGTTTACCAGTACATACAGGTCATCAATATTGGAAAAATATTTGTAGTTCGGGATTAGGCGCTGGTTTAGTCAGTGCTATTTTTCACACAAACTTTGACCTACAAGCCATTCAGAAATTTTGCGATCAATTACAGTATTTTCATCTGGGTTTTAGCTGGGGAGGACCAACCAGTTTAATTATGTATTACGATCTTTCAAAGATGCGACACTATCGTACACCACATTTATCATCAGGCTGGTTGGTACGTTTTTGTATCGGGCTTGAACAGGCAGAAGATTTAATCGCAGATCTGGAACAAGCACTTGATACTTTACAACACTCTTAAAAACATTTATGAGTTGATATCAGTTCAATACAAAGATCATAAGAGAGATTTATTATGGCCACACTAATTACTATTGCTAAAAAAACTCAGGATGTCCACCAGAATATTATTTTGCACTCACAATTTGCCAATTGTCATGGCCTGATTGCTGGAGCAACAGGTACAGGAAAAACCGTAACATTAAAAGTTTTGGCAGAAAATTTTTCCCGTTTGGGTGTACCTGTATTTCTTGCTGATGCAAAGGGTGATGTCAGTAGCATTGCACAAGCTGGTTCAACCAATCCAAAATTTGAACAACGCCTACTCTCTCTTGGAATTGAACAAATTAACTTTGAGGCATCTCCGGTAATATTTTGGGATTTATTTGGTGAACAAGGACACCCCATTCGTACAACTGTGTCAGAAATTGGCCCTCTGCTGCTTGCAAAAATTCTCAATCTAAACGATACACAGGAAGGTGTTTTATCTGCTGTTTTTCGTATTGCAGATGATCAGGGTTTATTACTGATTGATTTTAAAGACTTAAAAGCCATGTTGAGTTATGTAAGTGAAAATGCCGGTCATTTAAAAAGTGAATATGGCAATCTTTCACCAGCCAGTCTGGGTGCCATTCAACGTAATTTATTGGCTTTAGCTGATCAAGGTGGCGAGCAATTTTTCGGTGAACCAAGTCTGGACATTCTGGATTTTTTACAAACAGACAGTAATGGTCATGGTTATATCAATCTTTTGGCTGCGGATAAATTAATGCGTACGCCAAAACTGTATGCCACATTCCTATTGTGGATGCTTTCTGAACTATTTGAAAAATTACCTGAAGTTGGTGATCTGGATAAACCAAAACTGGTGTTTTTCTTTGATGAGGCACATTTATTATTTGACAACAGCTCAGATGATTTGCAACAAAAAATCGAGCAGGTTGTGCGTTTAATTCGATCCAAAGGTGTTGGGATTTATTTCATTACGCAAAGCCCACTTGATTTACCAGAAAGCGTATTAGGACAATTAGGAAATCGAATACAACATGCTTTAAGAGCATTTACACCAAAAGATCAGAAAGCCGTGAAAACCGCAGCAGATACTTTCCGTAGTAATCCCGATCTGAATGTTGGTGAAGTAATTACCCAATTAGCTGTTGGTGAAGCACTAATTAGTTGTCTTGATGAACAAGGTATTCCTCAGATTGTACAGCAAGGCTTTATTATGCCACCACACTCCTCTTTTAGCCCATTAAGTCCTGAACAACGCAAACAACTCATGCAACAAAGCATCATTGCCGGTATCTATGAACAGGCTATAGATCGTGACAGTGCTTATGAAATACTGCAACGTAAAATTGCTGAAAGCGAGCAACAAAAACAATCAGAAGTTGCTGCTGCCGAACAACAAAAACAACAACAAATCTTAGAAAAACAGCAAGCCAAAGAACAGGAACGTCTGGAAAAAGAACAACAAAAGGCAACTGAAAAAGCACAACGTGAACGAGAAAAATTAACACAAGATATTGTTGGAAACTTTGCAAAAAGTGCAGCACGTAGCTTAGGTGGAAAAACCGGACAAACGCTTTTACGTGGTATTTTAGGTTCCTTATTTGGCAAGCGTTAAATAGGTTTTTTCTAAAACTTAACAAGTGCGTTTCTGACTATTTGAACCAATTGCCCTCAAATAACTGCGTTAGACAATCAAAAAGCCTTCTTTTACGATAAAGAAGGCTTTTTGATTTTAATTACAAGGCAGTAATCGCCGAATAACTTAATGGAATAGAAAAAGTAATTAATACTAAAGATGCTGTACGCTGCATATTACGTTGGTTTAACCATGAAATTTTATTTGAAATCAGTGCTGCACCAAACACCACCCATAAAAAAGCAATCGGTGTGATTAACACTAAAAATGTACCCATGTGTATGGCATATTGATGGAACTCAGACCACGCAATTTTTGGAAAGATCGCAGAAGCAAATAGCAAACCTTTTGGATTCAATAAAGTTGCAAAAAACAAGGTTTTAGCTGTAATTGTAGGTTGATGAATATCCAGTTGCTGAGTAGATGTCTTCCACAACTTCAGTGCCAGAAAAACAATATAGCTTGCACTAACCAATTTTAAAATTGCAGGCAACCACGGTAAATTTCCCGAAACTGATTCAATCAAAAGTCCCCATAATGAGATTGCAATAAAATAACCAAGAACTTCTGATGGAATAAGCTTGAGTGAACGTTTAACACCCATTTGAATGCCTGAAGAAGCCAATAATGTATTCGTTGGACCCGGTGTTATCAAAATTGTCACCACAAGACCAATAAATAGTAAACTTACCATAGGCCAATCCCTCGCTTAAATCTAGGTAGAGAGAATATGGCGAAAGCATGGAGATTTGTCGACAAAATGGTTGTAACAAAACATTGTTTTGATATTTTATCTTTTAATTTCATTAAGATAAATTTTCATATTTTAGAGAAATACAAAAATTTTTAGATTAAAGAATCATTGTTTTAACGATTTTTATCCTCAAAAAAGCCTAAATTCTGTAAAATGATGTCTTTCAAAATGTTATGAAAGAGCAGAAAAGCTTATTTTTTAATCTTTTTTTCAACAATATATTAACCAATCTCTCCCTTCTCCATTTTATGGAATACCTCGAATGATGAATTTCCTCTATTTTAATGAACGTAATAAACAGCTTGAAAAATTATTTCAAATAAATGGGAAAGTGACTGAACAAAAGATTGAAGGTTTATATTTCAAACTATACCAACCTCAAACCAGCGTAAATAATCTCTTCATTATTTATCATGGCGGAGGTGTTAACTCGGACGCAGGCTATAATATCCTCGCCCACCAAATCGTCTGTAATCATACTGCTGCGGTTTGTTTGGTTGATATTCGTGGTCATGGACAATCAATCGGTGATCGAGGCGATGCTCCATACCCCGAGAAAATCTGGCAGGATGTAGATGTTTTGATAAAAAAAATGCGTACCGATTTTCCAAAATCTCATATTCATTTACTTGGGCATTCGAGCGGTGGAGGAATGCTCATAAATTATTTTACTCGTTATATTTCTAAAGAAAAGGTAAATTCTTTAATTTTACTTGCACCAGAATTCGGGCCTTTTGCACCCAAAAAAATACGTAAAAGTCTATCTATTGATTTTGCATCGGTGAAGCAATGGCCGTTTATCTTAAATGCGCTGAGCAAGGGATTATTTTTTGGTCATCATTTGGCGATTAAATTAAATTTTCCTGATGATATCGTTAAGTTAAAACCTGATTTTGTAAAACAATATAGTGTCAATATGGCCAATGCTCTTACACCCCGCAACCCTAAACAACAGCTTGGAATGCTTCCTATAACGACCACCCTGCTTTTTGCCGAAAAAGATGAATTATTCAACACAGAAGCAATGATGGCATTCTGCGAAGAATTCGCTAACCAAAATACTTTCTGCCAGATGATCAATGACACCACACATCTGAATTGTATATTTGATGCTAGTGATGCAATTAATCAACATTTGATAAGAATGAGTTACATCCAAAAATTAGCAAAAATTTAATGATGCAATTTAAAACCTATTTGAATTAATATCCAAATAAACCCAATATAGGAGATATTACTTTTATATGATGCACATGCAAAAAATAGGTCTAGAAAAACATATCCTTTGCAAAATTTTGGTAAAATACGAAGTCTATGCTTAATGATCAAAAGGTGTAAAATTCACGAATAAAGATAAAAAAAAGCTTCTCGTATCAGCAAGTATCATACAATAAAATCTTTATACTGAATTTTTCTCATGTTGCCGTGAAAAAAGATCGTTTTATTCATGAAATATTTTTTGATATAAATCACATCATATTCAGATTTTATTTCAAAAATTAAGGTATCAGATCATCATGAGTAACGAGTTTAAATTTACGATTAAGCGTGTTAGTTTCGATGAAAACTATCATCCTTCAGACAAAACCCGTCTTACAACCAACTTTGCAAATTTGGCCAGAGGCGCAAGCCGTCAGGAGAACTTACGTAATACCTTAAACATGATGAATAATCGTTTCAATGATCTCGCACATTGGGATAATCCAAAAGCAGATCGTTATTCGATTGAACTTGAAATTATTTCTGTTGATATCGATATTGAAGGCAATGGTGAAACCTTTCCAACCATTGAGATTTTACAAACTTATATTGTTGATCATCAGAAAAATCAACGCATTGAAGGTATTGTCGGAAACAGTTTTTCTTCTTATGTGCGGGATTATGATTTTAGCGTATTATTACCAGCGCATAATAAAGATCAAACTCAATTTAGCATACCGGAAAATTATGGTGATCTTCATGGGAAAATTTTTAAGTCCCTTTTAAATTCAGAAATTTATCAGAATCATTTTAAAAAGCCGCCTGTGATTTGTCTAAGTGTTTCAACGACCAAAACCTATCATCAGACCACAAATCAGCACCCGATACTTGGGGTTGAGTATCGGCAAGATGCATATTCTTTAACGGATGAGTATTTTGCAAAAATGGGTTTACAGGTTCGCTATTTTATGCCGAAAAATAGTGTTGCACCTTTGGCATTTTATTTTTCTGGTGATTTGCTCAGTGATTACACCGATCTTGAGTTAATCAGTACCATCAGTACGATGGAGAGCTTCCAAAAGATTTATCGCCCTGAAATTTATAATGCCAATGCTGCGGCAGGACAAGTGTATCAACCAAGTTTGAAATATCAGGATTATTCACTGACTCGCATTGTTTATGATCGTGAAGAACGTAGTCAGTTGGCCGTGAAGCAAGGTAAGTGGACTGAGGAAAAATTCATTAAGCCATATAGAAACATTCTTGAGCAATGGGCTGCAAATTGCGTGCTTTAATTTTTTATCCACTTTAACTTTATTTTTAAGATAGATAAGCTGATTGATTATGAAAAAATTATTACCAACTTCAACTGCTGGTAGCTTGCCGAAACCATCTTGGCTGGCAGAGCCTGAAAAACTTTGGTCACCGTGGAAACTGGAAGGTGAACAACTGATTGAAGGCAAACAGGATGCATTGCGTCTGGCATTGCAGGAACAGCAACTTGCAGGCATTGATATTGTTAGCGATGGTGAGCAAACTCGCCAGCATTTTGTCACTACATTTATTGAACATTTAAACGGTGTTGATTTTGAAAAACGTGAAATCGTCAAAATCCGTGATCGTTATGAAGCAAGCGTTCCCTCCGTTGTGGGTGCAGTATCTCGACAAAAACCAGTTTTTGTTGAAGATGCCAGATTTTTACGTTCATTGACGGATCAATCTATTAAATGGGCTTTACCTGGCCCGATGACCATGATTGATACGCTTTATGATGGTCACTACAAAAGCCGTGAAAAACTGGCTTGGGAATTTGCCAAAATTCTCAATCAGGAAGCCCGTGAATTAGAAGCTGCCGGAGTCGATATTATCCAGTTTGATGAACCTGCATTTAATGTGTTTTTTGATGAGGTCAATGATTGGGGCATTGCTACTCTGGAAAAAGCCATTGAAGGTTTGAAATGTGAAACAGCTGTTCATATTTGCTATGGTTATGGCATCAAAGCCAACACAGACTGGAAGAAAACATTGGGCTCAGAGTGGAGACAATACGAAGAAGCCTTTCCAAAATTACAGCAATCCAATATCGATTTGATCTCACTCGAATGTCATAATTCTCGTGTTCCAATCGATCTCCTTGAGCTTATTCGAGGTAAGAAAGTGATGGTTGGTGCCATTGATGTGGCAACGAATAGCATTGAAACACCAGAAGAAGTTGCCGATACCTTACGTAAAGCACTACAATTTGTTGATGCAGACAAACTCTATCCTTGTACCAATTGCGGTATGGCACCTTTATCTCGCCAAGTTGCCAGAGGCAAACTCAATGCTCTAAGTGCCGGCGCAGAAATCGTGCGTAAAGAACTTTTAGCGAAATAGTAATTGAGATAGTGATGTAAAAAGGATTTTCCACTTAATCTATATTCATGATTAAATGGGAAATCCTTATCAGGAATAACATGATGGTTGATGTAATAGATTTTAGAAATGCAATGTCTTTCTTAACAGGGGCAGTAAATGTCGTAACTACGACAGGCGTATCTGGTCGTCATGGATTTACAGCATCTGCAGTATGTAGTGTCAGCGATACACCTCCGACATTATTGGTTTGTATGAATCGATCATCTCGATCACATGCTTATTTTATCGAAAATAAAATTTTAACAGTAAATGTCCTAGGCTCACATCACCAACATATTTCCAATGTTTTTTCCTCAAAACTCGCTTCAGAACAGCGCTTTGAACATGGCGACTGGGCATCATTAGTCACTGGCGCACCAGTTCTGACTGATGCTTTGGTCAGTTTTGATTGTCAGATTGAGCAAATTCAGGAGGTTGGGACACATACGATTTTTATCTGTAATATTGTTGCAATTCAACAAAGTCAACATGGCCAAGGTTTAGTGTATTTTAATCGAGGCTATCATCATGTGGGGCTTCATGTTGAGCAAGTGGAAATTACTGAATAACGTTTATTTTAAATTCCTATTCGACCCCAAGATCATTTTACATTACTAATAGCTTTATCAATGTGTATTTTTTAATATATATTAATGAATGAGGCATATTAAATCGACTAAAATCGTAAAAATAGTATATTACACATCAGCTAAATATATACAAAATATCAATCAAAGATTTTTTTAAATAGAATTTATCCATATTGATCAAAGAATTAACCCAGAAAAATGTTATTTTTATCAATATAAATCTAAAAAATTCAAATCATTATATGTTTTAGACAACTAATAATTTCTATTATTTAGAATTTAATTAAAAGGAATTCACTTAACTATGAAAGCGCAATGTGTCTGTGGTGAAACTATTCTTGAATTTGATCTAATAGACCATAACGTCAATGCTTGTCATTGTTCGATTTGTCGTAGACAAACAAGTGGTGTAATTATGACCATCAATATAAAGCAAGGCAGCTTAAAGTTTATCAAACAAGATCATTTGTCAATTTATAACTCATCTTCTTGGGGTGAACGCAGCTTCTGTAATGTATGTGGTACTAATTTATTTTGGCGAACTAAAGACCAAAGTTATTGTAATATCAATGTATTTTCATTAGACCAAACAATTAAAGATTTAAATTTCAATATGGAAATTTTTATTGACAATAAACCAAATTTTTATTCATTTAATAATTCAACTAAAAAATTGACTGAAGAGGATGTTATTAAACTGTTTAATGCACAATCTGAAGATTAGATTAACGCCTGCCATTAAAAATCATGCTGTTTTTCTATGTCAAAATAAATCAGTAAAATACAAATTTTATTGATATTGCACACGATTAACATTACATATTACTTTCGTGGTGTGGTGTGCTGTTTCTGCTCTAAATAATTTATTGCAGGTTACGGTAATATTTTTTCCGTTATTTTTAAACAGCTTTGAATAAAGAATATGATTACTACTAATTAATTGAATTAATTTTGTCTTAATCTGACCATTACTATCCTCAACTATAATCCTTTGATTTAAAACAATTGCAGGTTGCTTTCCACCAGAAAATTGGGCACTGGGATGAAGACTTTTGATCATCATGATCTTACCATGTAAAACAACAGAGCTCTCAAACGGATATGTTGTTGCAAAGGCATTGTTAGACAACAAAAACCATGTCGTTAAAGTCATCACATATTTCACTAACATTTTTAAAATCTCTTAAATCAGCCAAGTACCTTCTCAGCCATTAAAATGACCTTTTAAACGCTCAAGTTTTCCAACTGATGATGCAGCCTATCAATATAATCTTTTTTTATCTGCATAACGCTTTTTCTTTTCTAATGATTTAATTTTTTGACTTCGGCATCTGTGATGCATGACGATATATCCTGTAGAAAATTTGGGGGTATAAAAAATGAGGTATCAATATGTACACGCGCTTATACCCCCAACTATAGCAGAATTACAATAGATATCATCCGATAGCATGAGACAACAAAAAAGGCTTAAACCTTTGCAGTTTAAGCCTTTTCGTATTCCTTTGGACATCTTTGGAATGAATCTTGGCGAGAGAGGGAATCGTATTTCAATAGTAAGACATTAAAAATAAACAATATTATAAATTGAAATTTTTAAATTTACCCCCATTTGTACCCCCAACTGGATAGTGATACCAAGTTAAATGCTATACTGAATCCACTGAAGTAAAATTTTCAAAATCAATTAAGAACATTGGGCAAGACACAAAAGTTCTTCTAAGCGTAATTATACAAGGTTTCATTCTACCCCACAAATATCTATACACATTCACAGATTAACCACCTTATTTTTACAGTCATAGTACTAATTCATATTTCTATTTTTCACGGCAATCTATAGATGTTCTATGCTTGAACCGACGAAAATCAATCACATCAATCCGCCAAGCAAGGCGGATTTTTTATAAATTAAACTTAATTTTAATCATTAAAAATAGTGCATATATACTATAAAATTATTTGTAGGATTTAGTAGTGTTTATTAATTAATTTTTTAACACATTTCTAATGTGATAAACTTGTAAGTTAAAATATCTATATTCACCAACTGGTATGAGAAAACACTCATTTTTTTCTAGAAATATGTTCTAAATATTGGGGTAAATAATTATGACACAGAATAATGTAAAAAATATAACGTCTGATACTTTCTTCGAGTTATTAAAGCAACTGTACATAAAACAGAATCGAGGGAGTCAGGATTGTTTTCCCGAAGTGCTTGAAGTTTTGAGATGGATTAAACCTGTTGTGGATTTTTTGAATGCAGATATTCAGGAACAACAGTGGAGCCAAAGCATAGAGAGAAAGTTAAACACAATCCAGATTAAAGGCTTGATGGAAGCACTGAATCATGTGACATTTACTGCGATGAGTAGATTTGAAGGCAGCATGGATATTAGGCAGCATGTCGAGATTGTCCACTTTATTGAATTCATAAGTACAGCTAGACGTGAGATAAATGCCGAACATGCCAATACCATCATTAATATTTTTTTTGGAACGCCAGAACAGACTATTGAGAAATACTGGCATTACTTAAAACGTTACCCTATTCATACTTTAGAGAAAGATGAAGCAAAGTTAAGAAAGGCTGAGCAAAGCGCACAACAGCTTGAGCAATTCAAGCAGGATATTCAGGCTGATATCAATACACTTGTATCAAAAGCAGGAATGCTCTATGTGTTAGGTTTAAGAATCCAGCTTGTTCATCAACTGAAATCGGGTGAGGAGTTTTGTAGTTTCTTTTCATCTTTTGAAGACTTTTTGGATATATGTGGTGTTCTTGATACTAGAGTGTTAAGGGTTGTGTCCAAGCCCATCATTGGTGTTGATGATACTCTGGAATACTTTGCAATCTTGTTAATTCAGGATACGGATCACTCATTTTCAGAAGCAAGTCTAATCCAGAATTTAACACAAGAATTGCTCAGGGTGTATCGTCGATACAGTCCTAATCTTGAGGTTTATATCACCAATTTTAATGCAGTGCTGCGTAGCCATGAGGTATTGGCTAATCAAGGAGATTTTTTCCTGAGTGACTTTTCCCAGCATAACAATCAATTGGTGTGGGAGTGGATTTTTGATTTCTTATTTTATTGGGAAAGCTATCAAAAAATTAGACCTGATTTCTTTAATCACATTCATCAAGAATATCTCCTTTCATCAAGGAAGAAGTATGATTTAAAGTACCTAAAGCTCAATGAGCCAGAGGAAATTTACTATCCTTATCTATTAAAGAAATTGCCTCGGGTAGAATTAGTCTGGTCAACAACACATCTATCTAGTTACTCGGCAAATTATCTTGAGCATTTGGCAGTCATTTATCAGGAAGTTTTAAGCAGCCATCGAATACCTGATTTTATAAACATGGTTGTTCATATAGAAAATTTCATGTTAACCCTCAAAGAAGCGCCCCATATTGCCTTCGAAAGTGCCCCTTCTCTTAGACAACAACTCATCGAGTTTC
Source organism: Acinetobacter qingfengensis (assembly GCF_008693185.1). Classification (GTDB taxonomy): domain Bacteria; phylum Pseudomonadota; class Gammaproteobacteria; order Pseudomonadales; family Moraxellaceae; genus Acinetobacter; species Acinetobacter qingfengensis. Next base: position 153,682 of record NZ_VXKN01000004.1, on the reverse strand, counting down.
AACCCAAGCATATCGAAGAGCTGGCAACCCGTCCCTTGCTGCAATTTATTCAACTACTGACACATCAGCAATCCATCAGTCAACTTACTCGTAAGCTGGCTTCCCATAGTAGATCAAAACTTTTAAACCATTTTCTGATGGTCTATCAACAAAAGTTGAATATTGTCGAGCAAAAGGCGGAACTGGAAGCTATTCTAGGCCTTGATATCAGCCATACGAAGGGGCGCAAGAAACTTGAACGATTGATCGCAGATTTTCTGTATCATGATGAGCTTTTTGAAAAGAAAGCCATTAAAGCAAAACCACCACTTGATATTTCCTCTCTAGAAGATAATGTTCAATCTTCGGTTACCATAAAGTTAATTGATATACCTCGCCACAAAAATCGACTTGAAGCAGTGAGACACTATTTAAAGTCTGCTATGAAGTCAGATGTAATCGTGGTTCATTATCAGTTTAGCTGTGTCGGTGTGGAACAGAACAAAGAACTGGAAGTTGAGAAACACGATTTAGCACAAGAAAAAGAGCATGCCTTACCACAGCAAGCCTTGTCAAAGGCTTTGTATACGATGCTACATGCTGGCAAACGGCGCATGCCATTATCTCAGATCACTGCATATTTAGGTTATTGGGAAGGAATGTCTACAGTTGATGGAGATCACACAGATTTTGCGGCAAATATTTATTTTGTCTTTAAGTCATATGCTTTACAGGAATATGAAGACTTGCAAAATGAATTAAGTCAGGCTTGGCAAAGTGCTTGCTATAAGTTTTTTAGCTCATTGAGTCCTGAACAAAAGCAGCATTACAATATCAACAGATCAGATTTAATATATAAGACTTCTTGTCTAATCGAAATTACGACCGAATTTGGTAATAAACGTACTCTAAAAGTTGCAGACCTTGTAGATGATAGTGATGCAGCTAAGCGTTCCAAAGTATTAACAGCACTCAAAAATCCTACGCAGCGTTTTAATCGTGACCATGTTGATATCATTATTGCCTTAGGTATGGCTAAAGAAGGATTCGACTGGATTTGGTGTGAACATGCTCTCACTATTGGTTACCGCAGTAGTTTGACGGAAATTGTGCAAATTATTGGTCGTGCTACACGTGATGCCGAAGGTAAATATCGTGCTAAATTTACCAATTTAATTGCTGAACCAGATGCCTCAGAAAAACTTGTGGTTGAGGCAGTCAATGACATGCTAAAAGCGATTGCTGCAAGCCTATTGATGGAACAAGTACTCGCCCCTCGTTTTGAGTTCACGCCCAAAGATCAGGGTGCTTTAGATGGCTTTGATTATGGTGAAGATGGTTACCAGAAAGGTAAAAATAATATAGGTATTAATGATAAAACTGGACAAGTCCATGTTGAAATCAATGGCCTTAAGAAACCTGAATCTGAAGAAGCTAATCGAATCTGTAAGGAAGATTTGAATGAGATCATCACAGCTTTTGTACAGAATAAATCAGCAATTGAACGAGGCTTATTCGACCAAGAAAATATTGTTCCAGAAGAACTAACACAATTGGCATTGGGTAAAATTGTTCAGGAAAAATACCCAGAACTAGAAGCTGAAGACCAAGAAGCAGTTCGTCAACATGCAATTGCAGCTTTCAACTTAATTCAACAAGCAAAGAAAGAACTTGAACAAGCACAGGAAACGCTTGGCGGAACTACTCCCCAATTTACAGATCCTGATAACAAACCTGAATCAAATTTAGCCTTTATTCAAGGTGTAAAGAGATTTATAAATGTCAGAGATCTTGATATTGACTTAATTGATCATATCAATCCATTTGAATCAGCTTATGCTGTACTTTCAAAAGCAATGGATGAGGCTACACTGCGTCAAGTCCAAGCCCATATTTCTGCTAAACGTATCAATCTAAGCCCTGAGGAGGCAAAAGATTTAGCAATTCGTGCAGTACAATTTAAAAAAGAACGTGGTCGTTTGCCAGATATAAATTCTCAAGATGCTTGGGAAAAAAGGATGGCAGAAGGTGTTGCAGCTTTTGCAAGATTTAAAGCACAAGAAAAAGCAAAATCTGGTATTTGAGAATGGAAATAAGCAATGAAACCTCTTTCAGATGAACAAATTTTAGATGAACTAGAAATCGAACTTGAGTTAAAATCTGCGAAAGTTCTAAGTCCGTTAGAAGAACGTCTGATTTCTGGTTTTGAAGAAATTAATGCCTTCTATGAAACTCATCAACGAATTCCAAATCTTAATGATGATGCAGATATCTTTGAAAAATTATGTGCCTCTCGTCTTGTAAAAATTAAACAGAACTCTGTATTGAGTTCTGTTGTAGTCCATCTCGATAAATTCGAACTATTAGGTTAAACAAGGTAAATTATATGGCTGATATTTCTGATGATGATTTGCTATCAGAATTAGGTATAGATTTAGCACCAGTAAAACAGGTGACCTATACAGCCAAAGAAGAGCGCCTAATTTCTGGGTTTGAGGAAATTATTCAATTCTACGAAAAAAATGAAAGAGTTCCATCAAACTCAAATGATGCTGATATTTTTGAACGTCTCTATGCTGTTAGACTTGACCAGCTTAGGAAATTGCCTGAAGCCAGATCTCTTTTAGAGGACTTTGATCAACATAATTTATTAAATAGTTCTACTTCCGAACCATCTGATATGTCTAAATTAGAGGATGATGACTTACTTTCTGAATTAGGAATTGAAGTTGAAAGTGAAGATAATATTCTGGTACTACAACATGTTAGATCACAAAAAGAACGTGAAGCAAATGAACTAACAGCGACTCGAAAAGCATGTGCAGACTTTGATGTATTCAAAGGGATATTTGATCAAATCTCTAAAGAGCTAGAAGATGGACTACGGATCACAAAGCCATTTGGTAAAGATGCAAGTATCGAATTACATGATTGGTTTATTGTAGATGGACAAATTGTCTACGTTGCAGAAATAGGTGAATATTTTAAAGCACCTAATGGCGAAAATGATGCACGATTAAGAGCAATCTATTCAAATGGAACTGAAAGTAATTTATTAATGCGATCGTTAAAAAAAGCATTGAATACAGACGAAGCTGGTCGACGTATTTTAGTTGCAAAAAATACAGGTCCCCTGTTCAGCTCAGCTAATTTATCAGAACAAGATACTGATATTGAAGTCAAAAGTGGTTCTATATACGTATTACGAAGTCTATCTGATAACGATTTTATTAAAGCAAATAAACATGTACTGCATAAAATTGGGGTAACTACTGGTAGCGTGAATAAACGTATTACAGAAGCAAAAAAAGACCCAACTTATTTACTTGCTAATGTGGAACTTGTAGCAACTTATTCACTTCCTGAAAATATTGTACCTCAGAAATTAGAAAAGCTTATTCATAAAGCCTTACAATCAGCACAACTTGATATTGTCATCGAAGATAGATTTGGAAATCCTGTCAAACCCAAAGAATGGTTTTTAGTTCCAATAAATATTATTGATGAAATTGTTGAAAAGATTAAAGATGGAACTATTACACAAGTAACTTACGATCCAATAAACGCTAAATTATATTAGAGTGTGTATTCATATTTAATTCAAAGGTTGAAAGTGACTATTTAAGGACTCAAAATGTAATATTCAATTGGTATTTAAATAACCTTATTTATTCTATAAATTATTGTATAAGCTAAAATTCAATATTAAGTTTTTTCTTGTAAATATTAAGTCTATTTTCTGCTCTTGTTATAAACTGATCATAAAATAGAATTTCAGAATATAACTCTCCATAGGGCATTCTTGTTGTGGGATCAAAAAGTGGGCTAGAGTTAAAATAACCATCACCACTAGGAAATCTCTCATAGGCTGTTGGCATTCTTGATTCATCTAATGTATTACCAATTAAATAACCATAAAATTTTTTTATTCTTCCACCAGATTTTGCTGCCAAGAGTCTAGAATACTGGACTAAATCAGGAATATGTTCTTGAAGCGGTTCCTTAGGAGCTTTAAATTCAATAATAATAGCAGAACCTTCATCATTGAAAATGGCAATATCAGGACGTTTTTTAGAGTGATCTTTATTATATTTTCTGAACAAGCTTTCTAAGCTTTCATCAATATCTGGTTCAAATAACTTTGTATTATTTTTCCATGTAAATGATGAAAGTGGCTTATCTGAGGCTATGTGTTCAAAATAATGGTATTCCTCATTTAGTAACCAAATATCATGATCTATGATTTCAGTATTATTTTTTCCAGTTGGGAAAAAAATATTATGAATTACTTTTTCATCTTCACGTCGAGCATCAGAGGATTTTTCTTGGCAGGCAAGCATAAGTTTCACAGCTTTGCTTAACACCTCAATCATTGAGGATCGACGAACCACAAGTTGGGACAAATTTGCCATATCCATTTTTTTGAGGGTACTTGTGTATTTCCAAGAAAGATCGTTAATTTTTGCTCTAAAATTTTCACTACGAGGATCTAATTCTAATACTTCTTGTTTCATATCAAATAAATTTGATGTGTCTTTGACAATCTCGTCTTGAAGTTTTTTTAAAGCACGTTTAGCAATATTTTCTTCAGTATCGCTGTAGTGAATTTTGATATTAGTTTCTTCAAGAATTGTGCGAGATATGCCAAATTTCTCTTGAGTAGAGGCTATTAAAGCATTTCGATCAAAATCTTTAGGGGTTAGAATTGAATACACATATTCTTCTAGAGACTCAATAATATCTTGCATGGAAATTTCATCAATGAGATCTTCACCATTTCCACAGTCTTTTGGAATATTGAATCCATCTCGTTGTTGATTCACTTTGCCTTCCAAAAACTCACTTTCTACTAAAATCAACTCAAATTGACCATCAATAGGTTTTTTGATATCAGAAGGTGTACGGAAAAATTTTTTTGTTAGAGAATAAACTATTGCAGAATTTGCACATAGGGCGATTTCATGTTGTAAGTTAATACTTTCAGATGAGGTAATTGAATATCTTGTAATTTTTAGACTATATTTCGGTTTAATAGTATTACTTTGTGAGCATTTTAAATTTATGGTTGTAGTATTTACAGGAATGGGTAAATCAACAGCCGAAATTTTAAAGGATTGTTCATTATCATTCTTTTCACCGAAAATAATAGAAAACTCTCCAATTATATCTTTTAGAAGAAGAAAGCGCTGAAGAAATGTAGTTAAAATATAATTTCTAATTGAAAGCGCTGAAAAATCATTACGAACAGATAGGTCATTAAAATTTTTAAATGCGTTTTTTTTGATACCATTAACAGTGATTTTTGTAATTATGTCTTTAGATTCAACATCATATTGAGTGAAATGTGCTTCTGAAACTTCTATCGTTTCTGAGTTTATATATAGTTTTCTACGTTTTAAAATTTTTTCATCTAAATAATTACTATCGATATTTAACGATTTAAAGTAATGAAAGAACTGAATTCTTCCTGCACCCTTACATTTCCCAATCCCTTCTATTTGTAAGTAATCTTTAAATGTCGAATCTTTTGTGACAAACGCTTTAACTTGTAGATTACCAAAACCTGCACCATTATCTGAGCAAGAAATGTTTAAATCATATTCACCATCTTCAAGTAGTGAATTTTGAATAAAATCTATTTCAAAAAAGATAGATAATTTCGGGATATTCAAATCTTCTTTTCGGCGGATCAAGTAGGAATCAATAGCATTTGCTAGTAATTCTTCCACGACAACATATCTATTTACACTAGGAGGTGTATTTTTTAAACCACCTTTAATATCTAAAGTCATGATAAATTTCTACTAAAATAAACTTTCATCTAAATCACTATGTAAATCCTTTGATCAAAGATCAGGGTTAGCTTAAGAATATACCAAATTTGAATTTTTACTGGTATACCTTTTGACTAATTATTAGATATAGCCTTTAAATTATAGACTTCATATACAATTGCATGATATACAAAGCCAGAATCAGTTATGTTAATTTAATTAATTAAGCTCCCTTAGACATGGCTACTGGTTGTTCTTTATATTATTCTACTAGAAATTTATACAATTTTTTGTTTAGGAAATGAAATCACTTTACTCCTCAAACCATCAATAAAATCAGACCACTCTTGCATCATCTTGATACGATATTCTAAATGCTGTGCATGGTTATACGCTTGAGAAACGGCATTACCTACCCTGTGTGCAAGCTGGATTTCAATTGCATCATGCATATAGCCTTGTTCGTGAAGTGTTGTTGAAGCGAGTCCACGAAAGCCATGACCTGTCATCTTTCCGTTATACCCCATTGTACGAATTGCACATAAAAGTGCATTACTGCTCATTGGCTTCGCTGTACTATGATTATAGAATACATATTGCTTGTGCCCTGTAATTGGCTTCAATGCCTGAATAATCTCAATGGCTTGATTAGACAACGGTACAATATGAGGTAAAGCCATTTTCATTTTATCGGCAGGGATACGCCATAATTTCTCATCAAAATTGATTTCTTCCCACTCCATCAATCTTAATTCCGCAGTTCGGACAAAAGTAAGCGTCATCAGTTGTAATGCAGATTTGATAATGATATTACCGTGATAACGATCCATACGCTCAATAAACGCTGGAAATTCAGAAATATCGAGTCTTGCCATATGTTTTACTTTACGTGGCTTTAAAGCTTCCTGAAGATGAGGTGTCGGATCATTTTCAATGATGCCCTTTCGTATCGCAAAGCGAAAGATACGTCCAGCCAGAGGTATTGAGCGTTTAGCCATTTCTTGAGCACCACGGTCCTCAATTCTTTTCGCACAAGCAAGAATATCTTTACCTTTGAGCTGGTCTATCGGAGTTTGCCCAATAAAAGGAAACAGGTCTTTTTCAAATACAGATAAATCACGTAAATAAGTCGTTTGTTTTATTACTGCTTTACGATCTTCCATCCACTCCATTGCAAGAGATTTAAAGAGGAGATTTTCATCTACTTGTTGTTTCTTTTGTTTTTTCGATTCATTTGGATTAACTCCATCTTTTATTTGTAACCGTGCTTCATCCCGAATCCTTCTTGCCTGTGCAAGTGTGGTTTCAGGATATATGCCAATACTAAAGATATTCTCTTTACCATTAAGGCGAAATTTCATACGCCAATACATACCACCTGATGGTGTAACCTCTAAATACATGCCTTTTTCATCAGCATAACGAGCTTTCTTTTCTGATGGTTTGATCTTTCTGACTTTGGCATCTGTGAGCATGACTACATATCCTGTAGAAGATTTGGGGGTATAAAAAATGGGGTATCAATATGTACCCCCAGTTATACCCCCAACTATAGCAGGATTGCAATAGATATCATCCGATAGCATGAGACAATAAAAAAGGCTTAAACCCTTATAGTTTAAGCCTTTTCATATTCCATCGGACATCTTTGGAATAAATTTTGGCGGTGAGAGAGGGATTCGAACCCTCGATACGCGCAAACGTATACACACTTTCCAGGCGTGCTCCTTCAGCCACTCGGACACCTCACCAAGGGCTGCGATAATATCGAAAAAAAAAGCAATTGCCAAGTCCAATATGCGATTTTATGGAAAAGTGTTAAGATCACAACAAATTAATTTAACTAATTTCGTAGAAAAATGAGTCATATCAAAAAAGCCACTCTCCCAGCCATGACGCTCGCAGCACTTGGTGTTGTGTTTGGTGATATTGGAACCAGCCCATTATATGCCATTCAGCAATGCTTTGCCGCTGCACATATCGATGTGTCAGAGCAGAGTGTTCTGGGTATTCTTTCCCTGATTTTCTGGTGTATGACACTGGCGATTAGTATTAAATATGTCAGCATTGTCATGCGGGCTGATAACAATGGCGAAGGTGGGATTATGTCTTTACTGGCCTTAAATCTACGTTCCAAACGCATTCCTGAAAAATCAAAAATTATTTTGATCGCCATCGCCTTTATTGGGGCATCACTTTTTTTTGGTGATGGCATTATTACCCCTGCAATTTCTATCTTATCTGCAATTGAAGGTTTAAGTATTGCTACACCTGTATTTAATGACTGGATTGAACCTATTGCATTAGGAATTTTAGCCGGTTTGTTTGCTGTACAACGGCATGGCACTGCCGTAATGGGTAAATTCTTTGGTCCGATTACCATGACATGGTTTTTGGCACTCGGTGTACTGGGAATCTGGAGTATTGTTCAAACACCTGTTGTTTTAAGTATGTTAAGTCCACATTGGGCAATTGAATTCATCTGGCATCAACCATTGGTCGCATTTTTTACCATGGGTGCAGTTATTCTTACCTTAACAGGTGGTGAAGCATTATATGCAGATATGGGACATTTTGGAGCCAAACCCATTCGTCTGGCTTGGTTTTTTGTTGTTATGCCCTGCTTATTATTAAATTATGCCGGTCAAGGGGCATTATTGCTACGCAGCCCTGAATCGATTACTAATCCATTTTATCTAATGGTGCCAAAATGGGCTTTATATCCAATGATCGCACTGGCAACTGCGGCAGCAGTCATCGCCTCTCAGGCTGTGATTACAGGTGTATTTTCAATGGCAAAACAGGCAATACAACTAGGTTATTTACCAAGGCTGTCGGTTCAACAGACTTCAGAATCTGAACAGGGTCAAATTTATGTACCTTTTTTAAACTGGACATTGTTTATTTCGGTTGTAATTCTGATTTTACTCTTTGAAAATAGCTCTAATCTAGCCAGTGCCTATGGTGTTGCTGTCACCATGACTATGCTATGCAGCACAATTTTAATTTCACTTTTGGCTTATGGTTACTGGAATTGGTCAATTCTAAAAATCATTTTGGTTTTTACACCATTCTTTATTGTTGATTTTATTTTTGTCGGTTCTACTTCATTAAAAATTATTGCCGGTGGCTGGGTGCCGATTGCAATTGGCGCAGTAGTATTTATCCTACTCATGACATGGAAACGTGGTCGTGAATTAATGCACGAAAAACTGGAAAAAGATGCTCTACCCTTGCAAACATTTATCAAACATTTGGGCGATACTGCACAGATTATTTCTGGTCATGCAGTATTTATGACCAGTAATCCCAAAATTGTGCCACATGCCATGCTGCATAATCTGAAACATAATAAAGTCCTACATGAACTTAATTTTCTAATTACCGTTGTAACGCAAGATATTCCTTATGTAGATGAACAGGAACGAATTTATATTGATCCTCTAAGTGAACGTTTTATTAAAATCATGGTGTATTACGGTTTTAAAGATGAACCAGACATTCCAAAAGCATTAGCACAAGCTTATGCTGAAATGGGACTTGAATTTAACATGATGCAGATCAGTTTCTTTATTTCTCGTGACCGTGTTATTTCTACACCTGAAGAAGGCATGGCGCCATGGCGTGAAAAATTGTTCATTTCTATGCAACGCAACACCAGTGCTGTCAGTGATTTTTATCAGATTCCGAGTAACCGTGTGGTAGAAATGGGGAGTCAAATCGAAATTTAATCTACTACATGATTTAAAGCAGGAAAAACTTTTTTCCTGTTTTTATTTCAATGCAGATCCATATCCACAGTCAGATGCTTGTTTGCCTGTTTATTCTGCATAAAACTCAAATAACACGTCAAATAATGTCGCATAATTTTGTAAATCTAACCCTTTAATTGTTAAGATTCTTTTAATACTGACTACACAATCGATTTTACTTTGGCGACTTGGAAAAAAATGAAAAAAACAGCAATCTCTGTTTCTGCTGTTATTGCGACCATCATGGGATGGATGATCACCAATTTCAGTAGTGGAAATGGTTTAACGCTACAGCCTAAACTTTGTCTTAACCAATTTTATCAGGATGCTGCGCCTGAATTAATGAATGAAAAATTAAAGCAAAATACTTATCCTTTGTGCTTTAACAGTTTTACATTAAATTATTCAGGAATTTCCAGAACACCACTTTGGGTTGCCGAATATCTAACGCCTGAACGCCTTGCCAGTAAAATTCCCCGTGAAGATAGCTTCCATGAAGAAAACCGCTTACCTTCCGATGTACGATCTTTATTAAGTGATTATCGCAGTTCAGGTTATGATCGGGGACATATGGCGCCCAATGGCGACATGCCAGATAAAACATCACAGTACGATAGTTTTTCATTAGCCAATATCATTCCACAAACACCTGAAAACAATCAGAATACATGGCGTGAAATTGAAGAAAGTGTTCGCAGTATGGTCAGTAAATATAAAGTTGAAGCTTATGTGGTGACCGGCCCCATCTATGCCAGTAAAACCGTCAAATATATTAAAAAAGGCCACGCAGTTTTAGTCCCAAGTCAGGTATATAAAGCCATTTATTTTCCACAGACCGGAATGGCCAGCGCCTACATTGCAAACAATGATCAAAGTAAAACTGCTGAGGTTATTAGTATTTGTGCACTGGAAGAAAAAACTGGCATCAACATTTTTCCACGTTTAGAAGAAGCTCGAAAACGACAAGTTTTCTCCCTGCCCTTACAAGCCAGACAAGTGACGATAAAACGCCAGCCAGATTATGTCAAAACGGATCTGGCAAGTCAGTGTGCCAACACACCGGATGACCAACAAATTAAAGACACTCAACAACTATTTGTAATGAATACTTCTGAGGAGAAATCACTTGGTACTTCACATCAGGAACATCGAGGAACCAGTACTGGTCAATCTCAACAATCCAACATAAACTTGATCATAGAAACTTTATTGGAATGGTTAAAACAACATGGAAAATAATACAACTTTGTCTTTTACCGCTTTTTCAGATGACCATCACAGTACAATGATTGATCAAATGACAGTAGAAAATCAGGGTGAACGAATATCTTTATATGGCAGTTTACAAATTTGCTGTGATCAGCAAGGTTTAGCCAACGCCAAACAATTACAGCATATTTTAGCGGATGCAATTGCTTATCTAGAGCAACAAAATTTACCGGAAAAATTGATTTATCCAAATGATGCAGAAGAGATCGAGAATCCTTTTTTATAAATCAAAGTTTTTATATCATTTAAAAACAGGCAGTGATATGGAATCTCTCCACACAACTGCCTGCATATTTTGCAATCAAAATTTATATTTAAAACTTCACCTTTAAACCAGCATTGACACCAAAATCCTGTTTGCTGTCATGAGCAAAAGTGCTGTTTAACATCAACCATGAAGACAAATTTTCTTTTAATTGTGCATTTACACCCAATGTCGCACTGCCCCAATTGGTGTCCGGTTGATAGCCTGTTAATTTAAAGTAACCATTCATGCTATTTAAACCTGCTTTTACAGTGGTCGCGTCATCCTTGGATTCATGATTCCATGCAATTTCACCAACAGGCTGAAGTGAGATACCATTCAGTTTATAGTTCCCTTGAATACGCCATCCTAATGTAGTGACAAACGAATCTCTCGTTAAATCATCAAACCACATCGCCGTACTGTCACTGCTATTTTCCTGATAACGATCGAGTTTGATCGACTGCCACTCGAGATGTGCAAATGGGCCTGTTTTTATATCCTGATAATTAAACCACCAACCGCCATCAAGGCCACCCCCAACATGAGTTCCTTCAACATCACCTTTCTCGGTACGACGATAATCTCCTATCTGAATATTACGTTTAATATCATTATAACTTAAGCGTCCAGCATTGAAAAAACCGCCCAAATACGCATTGGATTGATGATACAAAGCATAAATTATTGCGCCATAATCATTTAATGCATATTCCCCCAGTGATGAAGCAAAATCTCCTCGTTGCTGGCCAATATTTAATCCCATTCCTAAAGAAAGGTTTTCGCTTAATCGACCATCAAAACCCAAACTTAAATTAACCTGATTAGCACTCAATCCGGGTGATGTTTTATTACTGTCAATTTTTTGATGATTATAGTCAAGATTTACAAAAGCACGGGTTTGCGCACCATTCATATCGTTCAGCATTTCATTTTTAATGGCGCGATAATGTGCCTGAGTTAAGGCCAAAGGTGCTTCAGTGAGTAATGATATTTGCTTGGGTGCATTTAACGTGGATAAAACCACTTTTGACAAAATTTGATGTGTATATGCAGTAGGATGGACACCATCTGCAAATAAATAGCCTGTACCGTCATCTGTACATCCCAAAGATGAGCCACTACTGCAAGCCATATCTGTGACATTGCTAAATCCGTATTGTGTCGGATTGGCAGCAATTTCCTGCAATAGCCCATAAACATTGACAGGAATAATATTTAATCCCTGATCACTCAATGTATTCAAACCTGAGTTTAAAGTGCTGTTATATAAAGTTGCCAATGCTGTTGCCGTAGCACTACTCGCCGTATTGACATAACTAGGCGTTAATCCAATATCCGGCATATTATAAACCACAACATAGCTTGCTCCAGCATCTTTAAGCGTTGTTAGGAGTGCCAACTCTGTAGAGGCTGATGTGACCAGACCCGTTTGTAATTGCGTGGCGCTGATGCTTCCGGAAGCATAAGATGTTGCGTATGCAAAAATATCATTGGCACCGCCCCAAACCTGATACAGGGTATTTGCATCGGCGACACCATTATTTGCATTTAGATAGATGGCTAGTTGTTGCTGTAACGTAGGAATACCATTGGAAAAATCAGCAACAGTTGCACCACCATAAGCATAATTACTTCCCCCTTGTGTCGAGGGTATCGTTTCAATACCAACGCCCTCAGCGACCAGTTCTGCGGTGGTTTTCCCGGGATTTGTGGTAAAGCGACTACCGTATTGGCCACCATCACTCAAACTATCACCGAAAATCACCACATCATTAAATTCTGTCGCATTGGCCTGAACAGCCATTAACCCAGCAACGCATAACCCGATCAATTGTTTTTTCATTATCATTTTTCCCTAATGATACAACCCGTTATCTCTCGTTCAGACCATGAATTCTGCCAGAACAGTTTTCCCAATCCCTATTTTTAAATACCCTGACATCAGCCAGTACAGCAATAATATAGAATTTTGCTGATCATTGTGTAGAGTATAATGATTTTGTAGCTGAATCAGATGCAGAGTGCAAGATGATTTTTAGCGCACGTTGCGAAATTAAAAAAATAAGGGATCAAGGTCTGGAGAATTTAAAAAAATACCGAAGCCCCAATCCCTTAGCAGAAGATTATAAATAACGTGCCCATTTGATTTTGGCGGTTACTGTTGGGTCGCCATTAACTATAATTGGCGTTCCTGAGATAAAATCACTATGTGTAGAAATATTTGATAAATCTACAGTTAAAGCATTACCAAAATTTGAGCTACCATCGCCACTTAATAGTGCTGCTAATATTCCACCAACCACATAATTTGTACTGGCAGTTGTATAAAAATGATTTCCTGCAATAATATTTCCATAAATATATGCATTACTTAAAGTTATATTTCCTCCTTGATAAGTTCCATCACTTTTATAAGATCCCGCAAGTAAGGCAATATTTCCAGAGCTATATGCTACCTGATCTTCACCTTTATCATTTTTCAAAGGAATACATAATTGACTTTCAGAAGGTTTTAGATATGGATAAGCCGATGTCGGATAATAAGTCATAGTACAAATTTGAGATCGACCTGCATAATTAGGTGCATATATAGCAGTTCCCGAGTTATTAAATGTAATATCTCCAGTCACAATAAATGAATTAATAAATGAACCAGCTCCTATTTCAATATCTCCATCAAAAAATAAAATTCCTGGAGATAACACTGGTATTGAAGGAGTATCTTTTGATTTTATATCATGCCCACTATTATTGTTTGCATTTACTATCCATTTAGAACCATCATATTTAATTGTTTGATAACCCCATGTAATAGAAGAAATTTTTGCAATTGGTGTTGTAGTACAGTCTTTATTTTCGCATAAATACCCACCTATACCATTATATAATCCAGAATAGTAAGTTTTTCCATTTAAATTTGTATTACTCATATTTTGTAGAGTAACTTTAACAGTATTATCTTCTTCTAGTGAGAAAATGTAATTAGCCTCTGTTTTATAGTCATTAGCATCAATTTTTGGAGCAACCATAGATACTACTTTTTGTGCCCCTTCTGGTGTAAATAAAGAGCTACCATCCCATTGAGCAATTGATAAATTAGAGCAAGTTGACCAAGAGTTTGCTATTAATGACTTATATCCATTAAAACCACCACCGCCACAAATCAATTCACCTTGTGTTTTCAGACTGTCAATGGTTATCCAAGCCTTTGTAATTATCGAGTGGGTTGATAATACTGAAAAAGGAGAATCTGATACTGATTTCACAGCTTCAAGATTTACATTTCCAAGTTTCCCAGATTCTATAGTATCATTATCAATAAACTTTTTATTTTTTTCATTACAATAGTCTACTGATGTAGCTCCTCCTGCTTGCAATAGTGTTTTTATTGTTGGCGACTTATCTTTTACATATATATTACATAAACTATATGCACTATCTGTGATGCCATTATTAATAATAATATCCCCATTTGCATATAATTTACCTTGTATACCTGCTTCACCACTATCAATTTGTATTGTTTTTCCTGCTGATGCTAAAACTGTAGCAGCAGCCGATCCAGTTAAATAGATATCACCATTTGAATAAATTTTTTTAAATTGAGAGGAGCTACCTAAACTCACATCTCCTGTTGCATTTAATATATCTATACCTGTTAGACCATTACCTGCTGTTCCATCAACGGCCCCATCGACATTAACTGTAACATATTTATCTTCATCATTATCTAAATTACTTTCCCCAATTAACTTTACACCACCAACAATTGTCAATTTACTATGAATATCCATAGCATTATCTGTATTCCAACTGATCTTTTCTCCTCCCGAACTCCCTACATTCACATTATAAACCACCTCAATCGTAGACGTTGATTTTGCTGCCTTATTATTATTTTGAATCTGTGCGGTAATTTTATATTGATTATTCGTAGGTCCAGTTATATTGGTAATCTTTGCAGTAATTTGATTTGCCCCTTTAGAATTAATCGATAAAGATACTGGAGCAGTTTCTTTTGCGATCTGAGTAATGTTTTTCTCCAAATATTGCCGTACCACTTCCACGCCTGCCCATGCTCCTTGTTGTGCATTGGTCAGCGCATGACTAGCCATTGCTACCTGTTGCTGCATACGCAAATAATAGGCCGTTCCCAAGATCGAAGAAATCAAAGCAAAACCCACCAGCAATACCATTAAAATTGTGGCTGCGCCCTGTTGTGATTTGGAATAATTGGACATAGCAGACCTCATGATGTTGTCACCGGATTAGTCAAACAAATAGGAAATTTAATCGTCATTAATGTACTTGTATTAGCAGGATCTAACGGATAAGTAGCGGTAATAGTTAATTTAGGATATGAAGCATCCTTAGAACCATCAAAACCGTAAGGAATACATGTTCCAGATTTTTCAAAAGTAATGCTGCTAACATTTATTTTTGTAAGATCGGAAAAAGTTGCTGATTTTGACCACGTTAAGGTTTTTAGTCCAACAACAGGATCCGATGAACATGCACTAGTCAATAGAATGAGTTGTTTATTGTAATAAGTCACACCTTGACAAATGGCTGTCACAGGAGATATTGTTGGTGCAGGAATATAACGCCATAAAACAGTTTGACCTGAAGAAGTAAATTCTGCTTCCTCTGTAAGATTATTTTTTATATTTCCATTATTTTCATCAAATACAGAATTTTCTAAAATAATTAAATTTTTACCACTCTCTAAACCAAATCCTGCACTCTGGATCATGCTTTGCAAACCCATCAGACTATTTTGCAAGTTTGCTGTTCTAACCGTACTTTTTTGCGATGCAATACTGGTTTTTATCACGGTACGAAAGACCGCCAATAATGCCAGCAAACACAACATGGAAAGCAATAATCCAATCAACACACTTAATAAACTGATACCGTATTGTTTGATTTTCATCAATTTCCCCCTACGGTCATTTCACCGCCTAAAGCAGCATCCTTAACAGTTAACTGCGGAATTGGAACGCTAATATCATCATCCATTGTGATAGATGTAGTCGAAGGTGAGCATTCAGAAACACCATTTAAAGGCGCAGTTAATGAGCCTTTATCGGCACAATCACCAGTTTGTAATTTTTCCCGTAATTGATTAACCGCAATGGCTTGAGCAGAAGATTGACGCTGAATTTGCATGATTTTGCCCAAAGCAAATGCTGTTCCCAATGCAATAATCGCCACCAGTAACATGGCAATTAAGGCTTCTAGTAAGGCAATCCCTGTTTGATGCAGTCGATTAAAATGCATAATCTTCTCCTGCAACCGAGCCAGAATATTTAATTGTTGGCATCGATGATAGATTCACGATATTTTTGTCTGAATCTACGACTTGCGCTTTTGAATTAAACAGAATAATGCTTGGCTCAATGGTAATTTTTTCAGCAATATCAAATTGATGAATAACTTCTTCTTCATCAGATGATAAATCATCATCACATACTGCTTTTTCTGATTCTTTTGCAACACGCACAGTTAATTCTTTTTGATAAAACTTAATACATGCTGCTGCTGTGTTGCCTGTCACTCCTCCACCATTACGAAGAGCGGCGGCTCTGGCTAAATTCACTGCACTTTGTAAAGCTGCATTTGCTTTATTTAACTCAGCCTGATCAATCCAGCCTCTGGAAAGTGATGTGCCCAATACGGCCAAAATAGCAACAATGACGATCACCACCATGATTTCGATCAGGGAATAACCGTTTTGGCTAGAATATTGGCTTACCATGTCACACCCAGACAACCAACAATCGTACGTGTAGAATCCTGTTTTAATGTCAAAGTACAGCCTGATAAATTTCCTGTGCCTGTTGCGGTAAGTGTGTAAGTACTTTCAGCCTGATTACTGACTAATTTATATTCAAAAATATTTTCAGAAGGTTTCCACGTTGAGAATTTTTCACTAATTTTTTTGTTTGTTGCAGATTCAACCAATTCAGATGATTGATCCGGATAGCTTAAATTACGTTGATAATAGCTTTCCAAAACCAGACTTAGCGTCATCAGGTCGGATTTTGCCACCTGAATATGAGATTTTTTGATGTAATTTTGGTAACTCGGTAATGCAATCGCTGCCAATATCGCAATAATCACGATCACAACCATTAATTCAACCAAAGTGAAGCCCTGAGGGCGTACTATCCTCATTGTTCAGCCTTTTTTACTGTTCATTTTTTAAAATTTAATCTGGTGAGTGGCTCAGTGTTGCTGCCTTTGTAGATATGTCATTGTTTTTGCCCCTAAAAATGATTAAAAAACACCCTTAAAACTTCCCCATCATAAAAAAAAAAAAAACGATCGTCAAGCAAAAAATATAAATATTTTTTGCTTATTTTTTAAATATTTACAAATTAGATTTCTTAAAAAGTATAAATAAGCCTTTTATTTTTCTTTTTTAAACATTTAAGGTGAGATTAAGTTTTTCAAATGTATGCTGATGAGAGGATTTATTATTATATAGTGGCAATCAGGAGTTATAGAGCAGAGATTTACTATGTCGGATTGTCAAATTCACACTTGTCCTGAAAATGCCGAAAATTCTCTTTTTTACCTGGCATTGCATATTAAGAACAATGAAAAGCTATACGAAATATACTTTTCTTTTACAAGTAATCACATAAGATATTGAATTATTTGTAAAGTTTTCCATGAAAAATATATTCCGCAAGCAATAAAAATTATAAATTCAATATCCTATACTGGGTATAGAGGACTATAAAGCTCAAACTTTCCGTAGAAAATTAACTTGATATTACAGGCGCATTTCAATACCTTGTGCAGCAAGATATTGTTTTGCTTCCGGAATAGTGTGCTGTCCAAAGTGGAAGATACTGGCAGCTAATACGGCATCTGCTCCGCCTTTTAGAATACCGTCAGCCAAATGTTGTAAATTGCCTACACCACCTGATGCAATGGTAGGAATAGTGACCAGATCATTAATCTTGCGCATCAATTCCAGATCGTAGCCCTGTTTGGTGCCATCCGCATCCATACTGGTGACCAATAATTCACCTGCACCATATTCAGCCATTTTCACAGACCATTCCAATGCATCAATACCCGTTGGTTTACGCCCGCCATGCGTAAAAATTTCCCATTTATTGTCTGCAACTTTTTTGGCATCAATCGCAACCACAATACATTGCGCACCAAAACGACTCGAAGCTTCCTGTACAAATTCAGGATGAAATACTGCAGCAGAATTAATACTCACTTTATCTGCACCGGCATTCAGTAACTGACGGATATCTTCTACCTTGCGCACACCACCACCCACTGTTAAGGGTACAAATACACTTTCTGCCATGCGCTCTACGGTACGGTAAGTCGTATCGCGTCCATGATGTGTCGCTGTAATATCCAAAAAGGTGATTTCATCTGCGCCTTGTTCGTTATAACGGCGCGCCACCTCTACCGGATCACCCGCATCACGAATATCTAAAAACTGAACACCTTTGACCACTCGCCCATTATCTACGTCCAAACACGGGATAATTCGTTTTGCTAACATAAATTTGTCCAAATGCAATTGAAATGCAAGATAATTTGCCTTTCAGGCTACACCTTAGGGCAATAAGCAGTTATTCTAGCAAAAATATGTTATTTGTCCGTAGGTTTTCTTCATTATGTCAGTTTATACACAGCTTTCTCTGGCTCAGGCACAACAATTTGCAACTGCCTATGGATTGGAAGTGATCGCATTAAATCCCATTCAAGGCGGCATTCAAAATACCAATTATTTTTTAGTCTGTGCCGATCAGAAACAATACGTACTGACCATATTTGAGAATGAAACTGCACAAAGTGCGGGCGAGCTGGTTCCTGTTCTACAACAATTACAACAACACGGTGTCCCGGTTGCTACACCATTACTTTATCAGCAACAAGCCATTCATACTTTACTGAATAAACCTGCTCAAATTGCACCACGGGTTTGGGGAGAACATCCCATGCAGACCAGTCTTGCCCAGGTTATCGAAATCGCTAAGGCACAGGCAAAGTTACATACTGCCTTACAGCATTTTAAAATGATCCGAAGCCATGATCGTGGACATGCCTACTGGACCAATATTGGCCAAATCCTTAAAACTGCCGAAATGAATGCAGATGATCAACAATTGTTTGATCAGGTGTATGCAAAGTTTGAACATTTACAAACGCAACATCCTGATCGCCCAAAAGGCTGGATTCATTCAGATTTATTTCGTGATAACACATTATTTCAGGGTGATCAGCTCACTGGTATTTTAGACTTTTTTGAACTTAATCATGATGAATTACTGTTCGATATCGCCATTACCATCAATGATTTTTGTACCCAATACCCTGATGTAACCTTAAATACGCAATATGTACAAGCATTTTTGCAGGCATATCAAGATGTTCGTCCATTAACAGCAGATGAAAAGGCCTGTTTAAATATTTATCTGGCAATGGCTGCATGTCGCTTCTGGTTATTACGTTTGAATGTCGCCAGACTTAATCGCCTTGAGGGACGTACTGGCGCTGATGTTTTTGTTAAGGATCCGGCTGTTATGCGCGCCATGCTTGTCGATCGTTTAAATGCTGGAATGATTTAATATGGCACGTTATCAGGGACGCCTGATCGAATGGCATGATGAACAGGGTTATGGCTTTATTCAGGGTATTACCGATCCTCGGCATAATCGATTATTTCTGCATATCAAAAGTTTTTCACAGCATGGGCCACGTCCTATTCAGGGTTGCGTAATTGAATATGATTTAGGGTTGGATCAAAAATCCCGCCCTCAAGCCATTAATGTTCGTTATGTCAAAGCCAAACAAGTACAAAAAACACAATCCAGCACCTCAAATCAGATGAAAAAATCAACCAGTTTTCATCCAATCTTTATTGTTATGGCGATTTATTGGGTTGGTTTATTGGTCATGTCTGCCTTTGGCCAACTCATTCCACTAAGTTTATTGATGATTATGCTTATCAATGCCTATACTTACTGGATTTACTATCAAGATAAGCAAGCTGCCATACAAAATCAGGCACGGGTTGCCGAACAACATTTATTATTGATGAGTGCTTTAGGCGGTTGGACAGCAGCATGGTTTGCTGCACAACATTTTCGGCATAAAACACAAAAACAACCGTTTAAAACTTATTTTGCACTTTCTATTGTAATCAATTTTGTTTTAATTGCCTTTTCAGTCTGGGTACAGCGTCTGTACTTCTGATGGATGTATTCAATAAATAGGACAATATGATGGCAACTGAACAAGATCAAAAAAATCTTACCTATATTCTTTATTCATTTTATATTGCAGCGATTTTTTCTGTCGGTATTCTGGCCATTGTTGCCCTGATTATTAACTATGTAAAATATGACAGTGTGCGTGGCACGATGCTGGAAAGCCATTTCAAATGGCAAATTCGTAGCTTCTGGTGGTATCTATTTTGGAATGTGTTTGCTCTGCTGTGCGCATTCCTGATTGTTTTTATGTATAAATCTACATGGTGGGTCAGCATGCCGTTCATTGCGGTAATGATCATTGTAGTTGCATGGATCTGGCATGTTTATCGTTGTGTACGAGGATTGATCACTTTGACCGAAGATCGGCCAATGTATCAACCTTGACCGATATTTTCAAACGCTCGTTTTAATTAGCTATCCAACTGTTGTGTGGCCTGAATACGGTCACGCATCTTTTGCAACCATACGGTCTGCGCCTGCGGCTTGATAAATAAAGTTACAATTTCTGGATGCATGGATTTTGCTTTGGCTTCAATGCGATTAATACATTGTTCAATCTGATCACTTGTTAAATTATCTTTAAATTCAAGACTTAATAAGATCAATACCTGATGTGCACCAATTTGCTCTGACAATAACCCATTGGCAGATAAAACAGCTTCATCTTCAGAAGCAATCACCATCACATTATTACGTAACTGTGGATCAGCCGCTTCACCTAATAGTAGCCCTTTGGTTTCACGAGCCAATAAAAATGCTGCAATCGCCAGAATTACACCAATAATTACCGAAGCCACACCATCAAGTTCAGGTAGATTAAAATAGTGGCTAGCCGTAATCCCGATCAGTGCTGTCACCAATCCTAGCAATGCTGCCGAGTCTTCAAACAACACTGTAAATGTTGTCGGATCCTTACTACGTCGAAAAGCCTCAAAATATCCCAATCGTCCCTTGGTTTTTTTAAATTCTCTTAATGCAATCAACCATGATGTACCTTCAAATAAAATGGCAAACCCCAGTACAATATAGTTAATATACAAATTTTGCATCACTTCGGGGTGTCGGATATGCATAATACCCTGATAAATCGATACAATTGAACCCAATGCAAAGACCATCAATGATACAATAAACGCCCAGAAATACAATTCACGACCATAACCAAATGGGTGCGTCATATCCGCACTACGCTCCGAACGCTTTAAACCATGTAAGAGTAAAATCTCATTTAATGTATCAACCAAAGAGTGAATCGCTTCACTTAACATAGCCGAGCTATTGGTCACAAATGCAGCAATAAATTTAACAATTGCAATCGCAAAATTACCTGCTAAGGCTGCATAGACCACAATTCTACTGGAATTTTTTTTCTTGCCCAGCTTTTTATCAACAAGAGGAGTCTGCTTCATATCGCATGAGAATGATTCAAAAGAATATTGTTATTGTAGCGCATCATCTCTAAGCTTTATTATTTTTCTGGTGAATTTAAATAGAATGACAATTCAGGGATATTTTTCTGTCAATAATGACTCAAGCATATCCCTGATTAAAATTTATTTTTTCTGTAACTGCTGCATGGCAAGATAAAGTAAAACGCCTGCACACAACCCCCAAAATGCAGATCCCACTCCCCACAAAGTTAAATTTGATGCTGTCACCATAAAAGTAAGCATGGCTGCATCCAGATTATTTTCTTCTGCCAATGCCGATTTCAAAGCATGGCTACAAGCAGAAAATAAGGCCAATCCAGCAATTGCAACAATAAAAGCTTTAGGTACTAAAGCAAAAAGCTCCACCATACTTTGTGCAAAAACTGCAAATAATACATAGAAAAAAGCACAACTTAATCCAGCAATATAGCGTTTTTCGGCATTAGGATGACAATCTGAACTGGTACAAATTGCCGCAGTAATCGAAGATAAGGTCACGCCATGAGAACCAAATGGTGCTGTTAATAACGACATAATTCCAGTATGAGTAATCAGTTTTGATTCCGGAGCTTGATAACCTGAAGTTTGCATTACTGCCAGCCCACTGGCATTTTGTGATGTCATTGCCACAATAAATAATGGCAAGGCAATGCCAAAAATCGCAGACACCGACCATGTTGGCATGGTCAATACAGGTATGGTCATCGACCAATCAATACTACTCCACGCTAGGTCATGCCGAAAAAATACCAAGGCCGATCCAATCAATAACGTACACACAATCGCATAACGTGGCAGTAAAATCTTGCTTATAAAATAACCGATACACATCACCCCAACCAATGCACCTTGCAATTGGATCTGGGCAAAAGCCTGCAAACAAAACTGTAGTAAAATTCCAGCCAGCATTGCAGCAATAATACTCATGGGAATTTTGCGCATGACTTTTTGAAATAAGCCGGTCACGCCAAAAACAAT
The DNA here is from genome assembly GCF_008693185.1 of Acinetobacter qingfengensis. Taxonomy (GTDB): domain Bacteria; phylum Pseudomonadota; class Gammaproteobacteria; order Pseudomonadales; family Moraxellaceae; genus Acinetobacter; species Acinetobacter qingfengensis. The sequence continues at coordinate 130,999 of NZ_VXKN01000004.1, read as the reverse complement.
AACCAGAATAGCGGAAATAATGTATGCACCAATGGCTTCACTCAGCGAATAAAGTGGTAAAGCAGTCACCAATAATGCTGCACCGGGCGTTGACCAGGCAGTTATAATCGGCATTTTTAGTTTTAAGCTGAGAAAAAAAGTAACCAAACCGCATCCTAATGAGGCTGATGCTAACCATGATGCAGTTTGCGCTGTAGACAGACCACCTGTCTGGGCAGCATGAAAGATAATCACTGCCGAACTGGCATAAGCAATAACCACAGCAATAAAGCCAGCAACAATGGCTGAGAAAGAGATATCCTTGGAGATTGACATTTTAACGTGCTGTAAAATCAATAATTCTCATCTAGCTTACACGGATTCAAAAAAATCTGAAATCATTGCAAGCTTTTTTCCCCATATTTCTACTTAGGGTTAAATTTCCTCTGAAACAAAAAATTAATGTGAAGATGAAGATTGTAATAAATACTCGGCCAAATCATCTACATGATGTGCAATGTAGTTCGGTTGATATTGTTTCAGTGTGGCCAAATCGTGAACCCCATAACTAACCGCAACACGTGGCATATTCAGACATTGTGCCATTTCCAGATCGTAGCTGGTATCACCGACCATTACTGCACGTTCAACAGGAATACCTGTATGGCTCAAAATTTGCTCCAACATTAATGGATCAGGTTTGGAGCGAGTTTCGCTGGCCGCACGGGTAATATCAAATAAGTGCTGGCTATTTGTTTTAGCCAAAACACGGTCTAGACCTTTACGGCTTTTCCCGGTTGCCACCGCCAATTTTTTATGTTGTGCTTTTAATGCAGCCAACATCTCTGACACGCCATCAAACCAATAATCATGCAGAGAATGTTCCACATAATGATCAGAATAACTTTGCAAAATTTTTTCTTGTAACTCAGGCACATGAGGAAATAAAGTTTGCATTACTTCCGGCAAGCCCAAACCGATAATACTTTTTGCTGCATCATCACTTAGACTCTGCTGATACTGTTGTGCAGCGAATTGTAAGCTTTTCACAATCTGACCAACCGAATTAAACAAAGTACCATCCCAGTCAAAAATCACCAAATCGAATTGCTGTGTCATTTGATCATCCTAAGTTTTGCCACAATTGCCTGCATATCTTCAGGTAAAGGTGCATTTATGACAGGATAATTTGGAATTTCTAAGCGCATGGCATGTAAACACAATCGGCGAGCATCCACATCATGAAATGGTGTTTGATGTCCGTATTTATCATCACCAATTAACGGATGTCCAATACTTAAACCATGAACACGAATTTGGTGTGTACGTCCGGATAATGGAGAAGCATGAACCAGTGTGGCGTGTTTAAACCGCTCTGCAACTTTCCAAATGGTCTGGCTTGGTTTACCTTCCTTGGAAATACGTACTCGTCTTTCGCCATTGGCAAGCTCATAACGTAATAAAGGTGCATCAATCAATTGTTCATCCAGTGTGACGACACCTTTTACAATCGCTGCATAAGTTTTTTTAATCCGATGCGCACGCAAATCATCCTGTAATAGTTTTAACACACTGCGTTTTTTTGAAATCATTACCAGACCCGAAGTATCCCGGTCAATACGATGAATAAGTTCAAGATATTTTTTACCAGTGGCCTGACGCAGTGCTTCAATCAAACCATACGCTACACCACTACCGCCATGTACTGCAATCCCTGAAGGTTTATTCACCACAAGTAGGCCTTCATCTTCATAGACAATTCTTTTTAATAAGCCTTGTGCAACCTTATCTCCAACTGGAACGACCTGTTCAGCATCATGCTGTTGCATACGAATCGGTGCAACCCTCACCTGATCTCCTGAAATCAAGCGACTTTCTGCTTTGACACGTTTTTTATTGACACGTACTTCACCTTCACGAATCAGGCGATAAACCCTGCTTTTAGGTACGCCTTTTAAACGGCTAAACAGAAAATTATCGATACGCTGTCCGTCCTGATGCTCTGTTACATCAAACCAGCTTACGCTTTGCCACGGCAGATCAGAATGTGTCATGTACAATATTGCCCTAATGATTACGGTTTTGAGTATTTTTTAAACAAACAAGCCTAAATTTTGCCTAAAAAAAAGGATCTACCCCATAGGCAGATGGTCATGCATTTGCTATATTCAGCGCACGGATACCAACGTTACCGTCCATCAAATATGACGTGATCAGGTCAACTCTTGTACACTGATCTCTTGATGCACATAAGATAACGTGTTTGGTCCCCAAAGAATATGCCTATGCCGAGGGGCAAATTATATCGGCAAAATGTCTGTTTGTTTGTGTTTTTTAAATTGTTTGACACAAAACAACCCAGACGAAATATATTTATGGCTAACCAATCAGATCTGTTGCAGTCTTAGCTGAAAACGCAATTCATTTATGAATGGAATGATCAGCAGATCTCAGTGTTAGTAAATTGTAAACTGATAACATCAGATAAATTGCGCCCTAAAATAGATATTCAGGTCGCCCGATTGATGTATTAAGGTTCTTTGCTTCCACATTCTGGTGCATGACGTCACATTCCATGCCCAACCAGATGTTGAATACAGCATTGCGAAAGATCCAGTCGATCACCTTATATGCAGCGGTCTGCCCAGTGAATATCATAGGCAGCTTGGGTTTTGCATCACGATGAACAGCGCTTTTAGCCCATCTGGTACCCCAAACCTGAACTTGATTGATACCATAAAATGCATCAAGTTTTCAGGAATGCTTAATGTTGCCAATTTGCTGGTGTATATCATGATAAGGTATTACACCCATGAAACGTATGTTGATTAATGCGACACATGCAGAAGAAGTTCGTGTTGCACTTGTCACGGACAATCGTCTTTACGACTTTGATTTAGAAAATCGTACCCGTGAACAAAAGAAAGCCAATATTTATAAAGGTCATGTCACTCGAGTTGAACCCTCACTTGAGGCAGTATTTGTAGAATATGGTGCCGGCCGTCAGGGCTTTTTGTCCATGCGCGAAATTGCACATTCTTATCTTCAGGCAGATCCACGTGACAATCACAATATCCGTGAATTAATCAGTGAAGGAACCGAGCTTCTAGTACAAGTTGAAAAAGAAGAACGTGGCAATAAAGGTGCCGCACTGTCTACTTATATTTCACTTGCTGGTCGCTATCTGGTATTAATGCCAAACAACCCGAAAGGTGGTGGAATTAGCCGTCAAATTTCCGGCTCTACTCGTGAAGAACTCAAGGAAATTTTAGCAGCATTAGATGTACCTCGTGGAATGAGTATTATTGTCCGTACCGCGGGTATTGGACGCAGTAAAGAAGAATTACAACTGGATTTACAGCATCTACTGGATCTTTGGGCACAGATTAAAAAAACGGCCAGTTCAGGCCCATCACCGATGCTGGTACATCAGGAAGCAGGTGTAGTTACTCGTGCCATTCGTGACTACCTACGTGATGATGTTTCAGAAATCCTGATTGACAGTGAAAATGCCTACAATGAAGCTTACAACTTTGTTCGTGCAGTCATGCCTCGTCAACTCGACAAACTTAAAACCTATACGTTAAATGAACCCTTATTTGCACACTTTGGGGTTGAAAGCCAAATCCAGACGGCTTATGAACGTGAAGTAAAATTACCTTCCGGTGGTTCAATCGTGATTGACCAGACCGAAGCACTTGTTGCAATTGACATCAACTCGGCAAAAGCCACTCGAGGTCATGATGTTGAAGAAACTGCGCTAAATACCAATCTTGAAGCAGCAGAAGAAATTGCCCGCCAATTACGCCTGCGTGACATGGGTGGTTTGATTGTTATTGACTTTATCGATATGAGTAAAGAACGCAATCAACGCATGGTTGAAGCCAAACTCCGTGAAGCAACCCAAAGTGATCGGGCACGTATTCAGTTCGGTCAACTTTCTCGCTTTGGTTTGATGGAAATGAGCCGTCAACGCTTGCGCCCATCATTGGAAGAGTCAACGGGTTCCTTATGCCCTCGCTGTCATGGTACAGGTATTGTACGTGATTTACGCTCCCTTTCCTTATCCATTATGCGTAAAGTCGAAGAAATGGCATTACAGGAACGTCAAGGCGAAATTCAGGTTCAGGTTCCGGTTGAAATTGCAGCATTCTTGCTTAATGAGAAACGCCATAGTCTGGTTTATTTAGAGCAAACCTCAAATGTACGTGTAACAGTTTTACCGCATCCACACTTAGAAACACCACATTACGAAATTCAATACAATCCGTCTGGCTTTGCACCATCAAGCTATGAGCGCACAGAAGCCACCCGCTCCAGCGAAAAAGATCTGGGTTATGAATCTTCTGCATGGCACATCGAAGATGCAATTGAACATTCGATCAGTAGCACTTCAGTGCCGACAACGCCTGCACCGAAAAAACAGGTTACCACAGCACCACAACAGACAAGTGTTCCGATAACTGCAATAGCAAGCCCTTGTGCATGGTTAGAAAATCTATTTGTGCAAAAACAAGCCAAAACGATTGATCAGAGCCGTACTGCCAACAATGCGGCAGCCGCAATTGAGCAAATGGTAAATGGCGGTGCGATCAGTCGCGGACAACATGGTCATGTAGATATTGCTCAACAGGTTGTAAAATCACCTGTAGTACAAGCAGAAACCGTCAATGGTTACCTCACAGCAGCATCCAGCACTACAACACCTGAACCACAAAACGCTTCGCTAGAGAAAGAAGAACGTCCAAGTCGTCGTAAGGACAAACGCAATCGTAAAGACGCCCGTGATCAGCAACGTCCGCAAGACACACGTCAAGAGCCACAAACGGCTCCTGTACAAGTAATAGAAGAAACACCTGCGCCACGTCAACATCACAAGGAACAACAACGTCGCAACAAACGTCATCAGGACACGCAAAATGAAGTACAGGAACAACAAGTTCCACGCCGTGACCGCAATCAAAATCGTCCACAGCGGCAACCACGTCATCGCGATCCGGTTGTTTTAGAACAAAATACTGCACCTCAACACAAGACAGATGACAGTGTAAAAGTTCATATCATTGATCAACCAGCGACCGAAGTATTACCAACAGCGATGCTAGTTAACCTGGATACTGCGCAAACTGAAATTTTGGCAATCAATCCGGCACATGCAACAGCTCCGGTGCCAGTTGCTGCAACTCAAACAATTCATCCTGAGCAAACAGTTGAAATCACACCTGTTGCTGCGGAACAAATCGCCCACCTTGCAGAAGAAGTAGAACAAAATGCCACTTCTGATGACAAACAGGAAAAGCAGTCCGTAGTTCAGTCAGAAACGACCGCATCAAGCGAAGTTAAGCGAGCCAGTAATGACCCTCGCGAACGCCGCCGTCGTAAAACTCAACAAAAACCGCAAACCGCAGTACAAAAGAATAGCAAACCTGCATTAACTGCACAGGCATTGGCAAGTCTGGCACAATTTAATGTAGGTGGCCTAATTCGCCATATTTATGGTGAAGACTGTAATGTCTTGATTGAACAATTTGGTTTAATTCCAACTTTTAACCGAGCATTACAAAAACACTTACAAAGTTTGGCTGTTAACACCATCAATGAAGAAGATGATAATGCTGAACAAAATGCCCAACAACCTGTTACCCGTGATGTTGTGTTACCACCAAGCATCAATCAGGAACAGGTAGAAGTACTGCCATTAACACCGCCAGAAACACCAGCGACACGTGTGGCAAATGACCCTCGTGAACGTCGCCGTCTGGCAAAACAGGCACTTCTGGCTGATTTGGAAAAACAGCAGGCGACGCCTGAACCAACTGAAGCAGGACAAGTAACCATTACAGGCACTGAAGAAAACCATTCGGATCCTGTGGCCCAGCCTACTTTTGAACTTACTGCACCAGAAACAGCCAATGTGCCTGTAGTAGTATCTGACAAAACTTTGGAAGCTATTATCCCTAGCGAAACAGCTAGTGCAGAAACACCGGTGGAAACCGTTGCTCAAGCCAATGTTAGCGAAGAACAAGTGGCACCCGTTGATGCAGTACCTGCTACAGAGAAAGTCAAAGCACCTCGTACACGTAAAGCCAAAACCGCAGAAGAAGAGAAACCTGCTCGTCCTCGCCGTCCACGTGGCCGTCCACCTAAAAAACCGGCAACACCTGATACAGATGCATAATGTATCAGTATGAAATACAACAAAACCTAGTCAAAATTCTGACTAGGTTTTTCTATTTCAGATATAACTTATTTACTAATTCATTGAAATTATGTGACTTTATATAATTTCTACTGGTTAACCCAATATTTCCCAACAAATGAAACAAAATAGGATATGCAGTATGAGCCAAGATGCAAAAAATGAAGTGATTTCTTTCACCGACATGCTAAAACATCTTCCTGGCGTAGTAAAAAAGCTTCCCTATATTGCGACAGGCCTTAGTCAAACTTACCTCAGAAAAAAAGATACGCCAACTGGCTTCGCAGTCGCCTTTGAAAAAGCAGTACATCAACATCCGCAAGGTATTGCCCTGCGCTATGAAGAACAAAAATTTACTTATGCAGAACTTAATGCATGGGCGAATCAGATCTCGCATTATTTTTTGTCTATAAATGCAAAAAAAGGTGATGTAGTTGCGGTAATGATTGAAAATCGTCCCGAACTTCTTGCAACAGTATTAGGTTTAGCAAAAATCGGGGTAATTTCTGCATTGGTGAATACTGCTCAAACACATAAGGTATTAACCCATAGTATCAATCTGGTTAAACCCATTGCCCTCATTCTTGGAGAAGAGTGCCAGCAAGCTATTCTGGATATCCGTGAGCATCTGGACATTACACCAGAACGCCAATACTGGTTTGCTGATCAGGAAACCTTAAAAAATACTGGACAAGCCCCAAAGAATTTTCAAAATCTGGCAAAAATCCTGCCACAATACGCACAATTCAATCCACCGACCACACAACAAAATGTAGGAAAGGACGGTGTATTTTATATTTATACCTCCGGAACGACAGGCCTACCCAAAGCTGCAATTTTTAGTAATGGACGCTGGACACTTGCCTATGGCACCTATGGGCATATTATTGATTTACACCATGATGATGTATTGTATTCAACTCTGCCTTTTTATCATGCAACTGGTATGGTGGTATGCTGGTGCGGTGTAATTGCTGGTCAGGCTACGCTGGCGCTACGCCGTAAATTTTCCCGCTCCAACTTCTGGAAAGATGTCAAAAAATTTGATGCAACAGCAATTGGCTATGTTGGTGAACTGTGTCGCTATTTGATGGATAATCCACCTTCTGAAGATGAACACAATCACCGTGTCACCAAGATGATTGGTAATGGTTTGCGCCCAAATATCTGGCAGGATTTTAAAAAACGTTTTGGTATCAAAGAAGTACTGGAACTATATGCATCAAGCGAAGGAAATATTGGCTTTAACAATGTCTTTAACTTTGATAATACAGTCGGTTTTTCTCCCCTGCCATATGCAATTGTTGCATTTGATAAAGAAACTAATCAACCAATCCGTGATAAAAATGGTTTTTGCCAAAAAGTAAAAGCAGGAGAAACAGGGTTATTGATTGGGAAAATCACCGCACGTACCCCTTTTGATGGTTATACCGACCCGGAAAAAAATAAAGCAGTGCTGATGCAAAATGTGTTTAAAGAAGGTGATCATTATTTTATTACCGGAGATCTGGTACGTAGCCTCGGTTTTAGACATGCTCAGTTTGTGGATCGACTTGGTGATACTTTTCGCTGGAAAGGTGAAAATGTATCTACAACAGAAGTTGAAAACATCATTGGAACACACCCGAAAATTGCTGAAGTTGCAGTTTATGGTGTTGAAATTCCCCAAACTAATGGCCGTGCAGGGATGGCAGCAATTTGTCTAAAAGATAATTGTTCTCTGAATGCTCAGGATTTAGCGGATATGGTTGATTTATTCAAACAACAATTACCAGCCTATGCCATTCCTGTATTTATTCGTATCCAGCAACAAATGGAAACCACCACTACATTTAAATATCCCAAAGCACGGTTAAAGGAACAAGCCTTTGATCCAGAAAATTGTAAAGATCCCGTATATGTATTATTGCCACAACAGCAACAATATATATTAATGCGCGATGACATCTATCAAGGGATTATTCAAGCAGATTATCATTTTTAAAATGACACGAAAAGTCGCCTATAAAAAAACCAGACACCAATCGATATGGTTTTTTTATAGGCAAATATTGGACTTATCGATAATTTCCCCTTGTGTTCTATAAATAAATTGCTACAATACGCAGCATCAAAACGAATGGGTCGTTAGCTCAGTTGGTAGAGCAGTGGACTTTTAATCCATTGGTCCCGCGTTCGAGTCGCGGACGACCCACCATTAATGTTTTGCTTTGTAAAAATTATTTTTGCAAATACCTGTAAGGGTCGTTAGCTCAGTTGGTAGAGCAGTGGACTTTTAATCCATTGGTCCCGCGTTCGAGTCGCGGACGACCCACCAATATTCAAAAAGCCTCTCTATAAAAATGAGAGGTTTTTTATTGTCTAAATTTTTCAGTTTGTCTTAACTTAAATAACTTACTGTTGAACTCTCAGCTTTTGTTCAGAGATAACTCTCATATTGAATTGATAGGTTGTGGCTAAAATTTTTAGGGTCTTTTCAATATTTTGTGTCGAATAAGAACCTGATATCAAGACTTGTTCCAAAGAAGGATCAAGTTCGATTTCGCCTGGATAATATCTGGATAGCTCTGCAACAACTTGTTTAAGTGGCATGCTATGTACCACCAACAAATGTTCACGCCAAAGAAATTGTGTAGCTTGATAATTATCTTGATGAATTTGATTTTGATCAAATACAGCAGCATGCTCCGCTGTGATATCCTGATGATATTGACCATGTACCGTCTGAATTCTGACAATACCCTCTTTTACACTGAGTTCGGTTTGATCAGGCAGATAATGCACATTAAATACTGTCCCCAGAGCCTGCAATTTCCCATGCGATGTACTGACATAAAACTGCCGTTTTTGTACATCATGATGCGTTTCAATAAAAATTTCACCTTGGGCAAGCTCAATCTGGCGTTGAAAATCTGTATATTTAACCCGAATTTTAGATGCACTATTTATCCAGATTTGACTACCATCCTGTAACGTTAAATATTGCGTTTCTCCCATACGCGTTGTATAAACATCCACGGCATCAAAACTTAATAAATCCGGTAAATAATCCTGCTGACGAATACTCTGATAAGCGTAAAAAGCGGTCATCACTGCAAGCAATCCTAAACACCATTTACCGCCAGATACTTTCTTTTTATGCTGTATATGTGCCATGGTTTTTGCTAAAACTGGTCTGGATAAGCGATTAAACTTCTCATCAAACATGGTGACATTTTGCCAGATATGCTGATGCAAGCTATTGGCATTTAGCCACTGATCAAATGCCTGTTGTTGTTCCTCGCTAAACCCCTGTTCTTTTAGCTGCATATACCAGTGCGCAGCCTGCTCATATGCCTGTTGCCTTACTTGTTGATCAGATTGCTGCGTCATTGAAAAAATTTCTCAAATTTTATTCCATCGCCATAAAACATAGTGCCATTGCTTTGGCTAGATCCCGCTTGACTGTGGCAATAGAAATCCCTAATTGCTCTGAAATACCCGCATAACCAACACCTTGTAATTGTGCCAGAATAAACACTTGTTTAGGTCGATCTGGCATGCTTTCAATAATTTCACTGAGTTCGCACAGTGTTTCAATCAACAAGATATGATCTTCGAGATTAATGCCGGTTTCATTGCGCTGATCTTCTGCCAAAACTGCTAAATAGGCTTGCTCTACCCGTCTACGGCGGTAAAGATTAAATAATAGACTTTTTGCGACAGTAGTGAGTAAAGCACGAGGTTCATAGTAATAATAATCAGTATAACGGCTTATAATTTTAACAAACGTATCATGCGTTAAATCGGCAGCATCACTTCGGTTGCCAAGCTTTCTACAAAACCAACCGTATAACCAAGGTTGATGATCTCTATAGAGATGATCGACATGCTGGGTTATCTGGTGTTTATTCAGAGATTTATCTGAAAACATGACAAATACTAAATTAGAAAATAATAATTATTATCAATATAAAGTCTATATTTGTAAATACTGTGCCCGAAAGCATCTGTAATAAAGTCCATTTTAATATTCATAAATCATCGTATCTGGATATGTACGGTCATAGAATGATACTTTTATAAATTAGATTAAAAATTTTTTCCTAGATGTACATCATGAAATGGCATGTTTATGGAAAATTAGAAGTCTGATAATTTAATTGTGAAGATTACGATTTTCTAAAAATGAAAAAAATATTTAATTTTTTGAGCTAATTATCATTCTCAAGTGATAAGTGATTAAAGCGATTTTTATTCACACTATTCAGGGGAATATCTCATGCAACAAAAAAAATGCAGTATATCTGTTCAACACAAGCATCCATTAAAGATTGCCATAATTTCAATCATCTTAGGCACACTAACTATAGGGAGTCCGCACGTACTGGCACAATCGCCTACCTTACAATCCACCGCTGTAGAGGTAAACATTGCCGCCATATCTCTGGATCAGGCAATTGCACAATTTGCCGGTTTATGTCGTACAGAAATTTCTTATGATCCAAAATTACTGGAAAATAGAAAATCCAGAGGTCTGAAAGGAACATATACCTTTGAACAAGGTATGACTATTTTATTACAAGACACGCCATTTAAACTCATAAAACGTGCAGATGGCATCTGGACAATTACTACAACTGAAAATCAAGTCTATTATGCCGGTCAACTTAAAACATTAGATGTAAAAGCAGATTCTGATCAAATTTCAAATCGTAGTGGAGTTGCTCAACTCCCAGCCATCACAGTGAATGCAGAAGATAGTTATGCATATACCACGAAAAATACGGCCACTGCTACAGGATTAAATCTATCTGTTAAAGAAACACCACAATCCGTTAGTGTCATCACACGCAAGCAAATGGATGATTTTAATGTTCAAAATCTGGCTGATATCATTAAAGTAACACCGGGCCTATACGGTAAAAACGGAGGAATTTCCAGTATAGAAGTCACCCCTTATGCCAGAGGGTTTAGTTTTGGTCATATCAATGTCGATGGTATCCCACTGGATATTACCGGTTTTAATCAAAGAAATGTCGCTGTCGATACCGTCATGTATGAGCAAGTTGATGTGGTGCGTGGTGCTACAGGTTTGTTAGAAGGTGCTGGTACACCCTCCGGCACCATCAATCTGGTGCGTAAACGTCCGACATCCCGACCATTATTAGATCTAACGGCTAGTTATGGTAGCTGGAATAATCAACAATTTACCATTGATGCCAGTCAGGCACTCAATGCGCAAGGCAATACAAGAGGACGAGTTGTTGGGGCGTGGCAGGATAGCGATAGCTTTGTTGATGTGACCAATACTAAAAATGGTACTTTTTATGGAATCGTGGAAGCAGATTTGTCGGATCAGACTAAAATCGGCTTAGGTGGTTCTATCCAGCGTACTAGGACTAATGGCGTTTTTCGTGGCTTACCAACCTTTGCAGATGGTCGCCATATGAATCTTTCCCGCTCCAGTTATTTTGATACGCCGGATAGTTATCAGGATCGTGATAATGATACTGTTTTTGCTGATATTCAACATAGATTAAATAATAACTGGAAAATTAAGGCTTCCGTCACGCATATCAAGGGTGATAACGATGCAAAATATACACTCAATGAACGTATCACTGATAGTGAAACTACATTTAATCAAAGTGAATCAGGCTGGAAATATGGTACTGAACAAACTATTTTTGATCTTCGCCTAAACGGTGATTTTGATCTATTCAACAGGCAACATGAGTTTTTGATCGGTGCGAATTATCGCAAGGATAATTCTACCAGTCGACAAACATGGGGTGGTGGTGGTCGTATTATTGACATTAACAACTACAATCCTTATGCCTATCGTCTAATCGGCGAATCTGCAACGGTACCATTATTATGGGGCAGAAATACCAAAGAATACGGGCTGTTTGCTGCTGCCAATTTACAATTATTAGATAGCTTACATGCTGTAGTCGGTGGCCGTTTCAGTTGGTATCAGCAAGATACTACAGGCTGGTATACAGGTACGCCAACATGGAAAAGAAGTCTGGATGAAAGTGCTGAGTTTACTCCTTATTTCGGTCTGGTCTACGATATCAATCAGAACCATTCTGTTTATGGCAGTGTGACTGAAATATTTGAGCCGCAAAGTAGTATTGATGTAAATGGCAATACACTTGACCCGTTGACCGGTACCAATTATGAATTAGGCATCAAAGGTGAATATTTTGATGGGGCACTCAATAGCAGTTTGGCAATTTTTAGAATTAAACAGCGCAACCGTGCTGTGACAGACGAAGCAAATTGTCCTTCAAGTGGTAGTATTTCTTGCTCACGCGCTGCTGGTGAAGTACAAAGTGATGGTGTTGATTTGCAACTGACAGGCGCTCTTACTCCGAACTGGCAAATCGCACTAAGCTATACGTATGTTAAAGCTGAATACAAAAAAGATAGTGTTGCATCCAATATCGGACAACGTATAAATACAGATGAACCTCAGCATCTTTTTAAAATTTATACCAATTATCAATTGCCTGCACCTTATGACAAACTAAGTCTAGGCGCATCATTGTATGGGCAAAGTAAAATGTACCGTTCGGAATCTGGCTATTATACTGCTCAGGATAAATATGCAACGGTTGATCTTAGTGGTGGTTATAAGTTTAATGAGCATTTAAGTCTGCAATTGAATCTTAATAACCTGTTTGATAAAAAATATTATAGCGAACTAGGGTATTCATGGGCAGGCTATAGCGAAATCTACGGTGCTCCACGTAATGTTCTGGCAACGTTAAGATATAAATTTTAATTTTTAAAAGTATCTTCCCCAAACTTGGAGCTTGATCACAAGCCTGGGGAAGATAAATAACCAGAATTTCAGCCCTAAACACAATTATGCTTTATTATTCATATATTTATCTTTAGCTAGAAAGAAAATTTTTCATTCGAGCAAAATCCTTAAACAGGCATATAAATTTCGTCCTGCTTCTATTGAAATCAGATTTTGATTAAATTCAATAAAAAACTGTTTGCACTCATTTTATAATTATAAAAAATTTTCCAATACAGTATTTAAATACTGTCGCCCTAGTTTTGTACAAGCAAAATGTTGTGAATCATTTTGCATCAGATTTTTATGCTGTAAAGATTGTACAATACCAGATAACGATTGTAGCGATAGATGAGTTCTTTGGGTGTAATAATCCTTTGGTGCCCCCTCTGTTAGCCGCAATACATTCATCATGAATTCAAAGGGCATTTCATCATCAGTAATTTTTTTAAACTGCACATGCTCAGCCGGAAGTTTAGCCAGATAATCCTTGGGCAGGCGGGTTTTTTGAAAACGATAGACCCCATCGGCTAATGAAACTTTACCATGTGCCCCGGCGCCAATTGCAAGATAATCACCAAATTGCCAATAATTCAAATTGTGCTGGCTAGGTAATTCTTTGGCCCATGCCGATATTTCATAATTAAAAAAACCATGCTGTTTTAATCGCTGCTCGCCCTGCTGTTGAATCTGTTCCAGTACATCCTCATCAGGTAAGGTAGGTTGTGAACGATAAAATACGGTATTCGGTTCAATGGTCAGTTGATACCATGAAATATGTGTTGCGCCTAGATCAATTGCGGTATTTAAATCATATAATGCCTGTTCCACACGTTGCTGTGGCAAACCATGCATTAAATCCACATTAATCCGCTTAAAGCCTGCTTGTGCTGCGTTATAAATGGCCTGTCGGGCATTCTCAGTATCATGAATTCTGCCCAGTATCTGTAAATGTTCGGCATTAAAACTTTGCACACCAATAGATAAGCGATTGATTCCAGCTTGTAGATAATCCGCAAAAGGTGCATGTTCTAATGTACCAGGATTGGCTTCCATGGTAATTTCACAATTCTGACGAAACGGTACAAGCTGTTGTAATTGGGAGAATAGCCATTGATAGCCCTGTGCCGAAATTAGTGACGGCGTACCTCCACCAATAAATACACTTTCGATCAATCGATCCTGCACAAACTTTTGTTGTGATTGTAAATCTGCCACCAATGCATGCAAATAATGTTGCTCCAAATCCTGAGTAAGTTGGCCTTCTGCCAATTCATGAGAATTGAAATCACAATATGGACATTTACGCACACACCACGGCATGTGGATATACAGGGATAATGGGATATTTTGCGGTTGATAGGACATACTGGCAACAGTTGACAGGAATTACTGTATTGTAGCATGTTCGCCTGTTGATCAAGCAGTTTCATGCATACAGCACCCTTCTCTTATTATTTTATATTATTTTTAAAATCTCTTGTGCTACATGAATTGATCCCAAAAACCGCTTACGCTTATCTCCGAATAAATCCCTTTAAGCGGCATTCACAACAGGATACAAGTCTATCCAATCATCGGTTTACAAGTTTTTTTGATATGGGACAATGGAGCAGATCTTAAATAAATCAATAAACCAGTCATGATGATAGGATAATATGCGCATAACAGACATGATCTTGCCTATTTTTCTTACAGGATTAATCGGCTTTGCACTTGCCACACAAACAGCAATTAATAGCCAGTTACGTGCACAATTAAATAGTCCGATTCAAGCTGCTTTTTTCTCTTTTTTTATTGGAACGATTTGCTTGGCTGTGCTGATGCTATTAGAATCTGCGACACGCCCTTCACTACATCAAATCACTCAAACCCCAATCTGGTTATGGTTAGGTGGATTTCTGGGTGCCTACTGCATCAGTATCAGTATTTATACCGCACCTAAACTGGGCTTTTTAAGCTTTACTGGTCTGGTACTCTTTGGGCAAGTGATCATGTCTGCACTTCTTGATCATTTTGGGTTACTTGGAGTCGAGAGAAATACCATTCACTGGCAAAGAATCGTTGGGGCTATTCTAATTGCGGTGGGTATTGTTTTTACTTTACACCGCTAATTTTTTAGATGAGAAAATTTATGTCTGCGATGTATAACTGGGGTTTTGAACTAAAACAATTATTACGTCTAATGCTCCCTATCCTTGCCACGCAAGTTGCACAAGCAGGTTTTGGTTTAATTGATACCATTATGGCAGGACAATTATCTGCGGCAGATCTGGCAGCCATTGCAATTGCTGTAGGTATCTGGTTACCAGTCATGCTATTGTGTAGTGGAATTTTAATGGCAACATCTCCGTTGATTGCCGAAGCAATTGGTGCTAAACGACAACAGAACATCCCTGTGATTACGCATCAGGCTTTGTGGATCGCAATTTTTCTGGGATTGATTGGAATGCTGATTTTACAGCTTATGCCACAATTTTTTCATTTACTTAAAGTTCCTGAAAATTTACATGCCAAAGCCGGACTTTTCTTACATAGCATCGCTTTTGGTATTCCTGCCGTCGCTTTATACAGTGTTTTACGTTGTTATTGTGAAGCTTTAGGCCATCCGCATGTCGTCACCATTATTAGCCTTTTGGCCTTACCTGTTTTAATTCCTCTGAATCTGATTTTTATGCATGGCTTTGCATTTATTCCGGCCATGGGTAGTGCTGGTGCCGGGGTTGCCAATGCAATTTTACAATGGGTCATGTTATTTATCCTGATTGCTTATTTAAGGTATGCCAAAGCGTTTACTCAGGTTAAACTTTTCCAACAATTTGATTCTCTCGATCCTGTCTGGGCAAAACGTATCTTAAAACTTGGCGTACCGATTGGTATGGCGATTTTTTTTGAAGTCAGTATTTTTAGTACCGCTGCACTAGTGATTAGCCCTTTAGGTGATACAGTCATTGCTGCACATCAAATTGCCATTTCTATCACCTCTCAACTGTTCATGATCCCATTATCTCTGGCAATGGCACTTACCATTCGGGTTGGGCAATATTATGGAGCAAAAAATTGGCAAGTCATGCGACAGGTTCAGCATATTGGTTTTGTAGTCGCAACTGTTTTTGCCAGTTTCACCATGCTGTTACTATGGTTATTTCGCGGTTGGCTGATTCATTTGTATAATAAGGATACTGCGGTTTTTGATGTTGCCTATGGTCTGGTTATTTTTGCAATTGCTTACCAATTAATCGATGCATGGCAAGTCACTGCTGCAGGCTGTTTACGCGGTATGCAGGACACCAAAGGCCCCATGTGGATTACCTTATTTGCTTACTGGATTATTGCTTTTCCATTAGGTATTTATCTCACTCGCTATGCTCTTTTCTCGGCAGCTGGCGTCTGGATTGGGTTAATTACCGGCTTGTTTATTGCTTGTATTTTATTGTTTATTCGATTACGTACAACCAATAACCGCTTGAACCAAAGCGGTTTTTATTCAAAAAAAGTGACCAATCCCTTTTAACCAATCCTCACAGAACTATGCTTGCCAGTGTGTAGTTGCAGTTGTACAGTCAACTACACATCATTTTGATGACCCGGTTTGTACGAGGTAATCATGGCCGCACAACAGAATACATCAGCAGGACGCCGTTTTTTAAAACTTGCAGGCATGACCGCCAGTATTGCAGGCAAGGCCGTTTCTAGTTCAATTAAAAACTTGAATGCTGATGAAGACAAGAAATTGCAAATCCGCTCTCAACTCTATCAAGACATCGGTGTCAAAATTGCAGAAACATTAGGAGAAATGAAAGGCGCCGTAATGAAAGTTGGGCAAATAGCTTCGCAATACAAAGACCTTTTCCCGGCTGAAGTCCAGGATGCCATCTGTAAATTACAGCGTGAAGCACCAGCAATGCCATTTACACAAATTCAGGCACAATTAGAAAGCGAACTCAAAAAACCATTACATGACATCTTTACTGATTTTTCAGAAACACCTTTTGCAGCAGCATCAATTGGACAGGTACATAGTGCAACCTTAAAAAATGGTCAGGCTGTTGTGGTTAAAGTACAATATCCCGGTGTTGATGAAGCGTGTGAAAGTGATTTAAAACAAGTTAGATTAGCCTTACGCCTGATGGGTATGCTCAAAATTGATAAAAAACTACAAGATGAAATTTTCAGTGAAATTCAAAACAGTTTATATACCGAATTAAACTACGAAATCGAAGCACAAAATCTACATATTGCGCGAGCCTTTCACAGCAAACTCGATCATCAAATTATTATCCCTGAGGTATTTCCCGAATATTCAACGCGCCGTGTTCTCACGTTAAGCAAAGAAGTCGGTGAAAATATTGAAACTGCCAGCACATGGTCTCAGCCAATTCGAAATCAACTGGGCCGCCGTTTATTTCAAGCCATCGGTCAGGAAATTTTTTATCTTCATCGCTTTCATTGTGACCCACATCCTGGCAATTTTGCTTTTAGGGAAAATGGCGATGTGATTATTTACGATTATGGTAGTGTCAAGACTTTGGCACCGCCTGTAGTCGATCATTATAAACAGCTAATCAATGCTGCCAGACAGCACAATATTTCTGTACTGGAACACCAGCTACGTGTCCTTAATGTACGCAATGATAAAGGCCTAATTCCTCATGAATGGTATGTACAATGGTTAGAAATATTAATGCGCCCACTCATCACAAAATATGATTTTGCGGAAAATTCTGCACATCACGATGGTGTCATTCTTATAAAGAAATCCTTAAAATACTGGGACTACTTCCAGCCTTCACCAGATACCCTAATGATCAATCGAACCGTTTCGGGACATTACTGGAATTTAATTCATCTAAAAGTTCATGATCATCTCAATGACCTATTTGAATCCATTGTACCTGTAGAAGAATAAAGGATCACATTCTGTTACAGCACTGACTTGCTTTTTAACAATGTTATAATATAACATATCGTTAAATTGCAGTATGCTATCGTTATTCAAGAGGACAATGCTCATGCAAAAAAATATTCATCCCCAATATCAGGATGTGTTATTTCATGACACCAATGCTGATATATATTTTGTGATCGGATCAACCTTACAGTCTAAACAAACTCGCGAATATGAAGGAAAGACTTATCCTTATGTCAGTCTGGATATTTCAAGTGCTTCTCATCCTTTTTATACCGGTGAACAGCGCCAAGCCAGTAATGAAGGACGTGTCGCCAGCTTTAATAAACGTTTTTCTCGTTTTAAACGTAGTCATTAATCCCCTACGCTTTCCATCATCCTTAATTTTGATTTAATATTTTTTTAAATCGCTACAGAATCATCCTCCTGCGAAGTAGTCATCCCAGCTACTTCGTTTTTTTGTATAAATTGCTTTATTTTTACGCATTTGCCCTTATTTAAGTTTTAAAGTAAACCTCATCTTCTATCGAGAATAACACATGGCCGAAAATTACTATGAAACACTCGGCATTGATCGCAATGCCACTCCAGAACAGATAAAAAAAAGTTATCGCAAATTAGCCCGAAAATATCATCCGGACATCAGTAAAGAAGCTGATGCCGAATCTAAAATGCAGGCAATTAACGTAGCTTATGACACACTCAGTCACCCCGAAAAAAAAGCAGAGTATGATCAAATGTTAGATCATCCGCAGGGCTTTGCCGGTTTTGGCCAACAAGGTTTTAACGGACAACAATCAGATGGTTCACAGTTCTACAATAACTATCAGGGCAATGCTGGGGATTTTCATGACTTTGAGGATTTATTTGGCCGTTTTGGTGCAGGCTTTGGTGGCGGTACACGACGACAACGCCAATCACAAAATGTTCAATTTCCGGGAGAGGATCAGCATGCCAAAATTGAAGTACCATTAGCTGTGGCCTATAGCGGCACAACACAGCAAATTACCTTACAAATTCCAAGTTATAATGCTCACGGTGAAGCAGAGATCCAGCGCAAGACCTTGCAAATCAAAATCCCTAAAGGCATGAAAGAAGGTCAGCAAATTCGTTTATCCGGTCAGGGGCAGTCTGGAATAAATGGTGGAAAAAATGGTGATTTATATATCGAAATTAACTATCAGGAAACGCCACAATTATATGTTGAAGGTGCCGATGTTTATCAGCAACTGAATATCTCTCCATGGGAAGCTGCATTGGGTGGTAAAGTAGACATTAATACACCTGCGGGGCGTTTACAGGTTAATTTACCAACCAATGCCAAAAATGGTCAACAATTGCGCTTGAAAGACAAAGGAATCCCTAATACTAGCGGTGCAGGTCATCTGTATTTAACCATGAATATTTGCTTGCCAACTGTGCAGACTGATACACAAAAACAGGCTTTTCAGGATTTGGCAAAACAATTTAATGATTTTAATCCACGTGGTTAAAGGGAGATGTTAACAATGAAAAAATTTACCATTCATGAAATAACCATTCATGATCCCTGTCATAGTGAAATCATTGAACAGCATCAAGGATTAAACTTTGTACAATTTGTTCAAGCTGTTGGTGTAGATGATGACTGGGTTCTGCAATTGTTTGAATATGATATTTTATCTTCAACACAAAACTCACCACAGCAATATCGCTTTGTCAGTGAAGATCTGGCACGTGCCCGTCGAGCCTATCGCTTACAACGGGATTTCGATGCCAGCTTTGCTGCTGTTGCAGTGATGCTGGATTTAATTGATGAAGTACAGCATTTACGTAAACGTATAGGTTAAAATTTTTTACATCAAACAGATATGCCTGTACATCAGGCATATCAACAATAAGTTTATTTTATAATTACATATATTTTATATCTCGCCTGCTGTTTATTTAATCTTTTTTAAATCCAGACTTTGTCCTTGAGCAAGCAGATCCGAAATTTTACTCTGACTACTCCCCATTAGGCGCTTCCTTCTAAAAATATACATTAAAATCAATGTAGTAACAATCATCACCACCATCATAAACCAAAACCCGTAAGGATTTCTTAATCCAGGAATGGCCTCAAAATTCATTCCATAAATCCCAGTTAATAAAGTTAATGGTGAAAAAATTGCAGTAATAATTGCCAGAATACGCATATTTTCATTGGTTTGATTAGAAATGGCAGAAAAATGTAAATCTATTGCAGTTTTAATCATACTTTCAAGGCGCGTCACATGTTTCTGAACACGCTCCACATGACTCAATAAGTCATGCACACGGACCAGAGTGATATCCTGCCGCTCAATCGCAAACTCCCCTCCAAGTTGGCTTTGATTTTCCATAATATCATCACGTAGTTCCTGTAACACATCTATTTGCTCTTCACACAAGTACTCAATTTGCTGCAAGGCCATGTTTTCCTGAAATAGATCCTGCCAGCGGGTAAATCTTGCTGAACTCTGTAGTAATTCATTCTGCCAGAAAGTCACCCGCTGTGTCAGCGGTAGACGAATATCCAAATAACGATCAATTACTACATTCAATAATTTCAATGTTAAATCCAGTGGTGAATTTGGCACGCGGATATTTTTATTCTGCGGTTGCGGATGGTGGTGAATCAACATTCGTATCCGCTCAACAAATTGATTGGCAGCCAAGTTACGCTCATCCCGAATAGTAATCAATGCTTGTGGTGAGATACAAAAACTAATCGGTGTTGTCAAAAATTCAGAAGGATTGAACATTAAAATTTTTTCTGAAGTAAAACGATCTTTCTTAAGCATAAACCCGTCATCAGGTGTCACAAGCTTACGAAAAATCAGAAGATCATATTCTTGTGTGGTATCAAAATTCGATGGATGATCAATATTGGAAATATCCTCAATGTGATATTCATTCACCCATAGCCGCGTATCTGTATGTACCTGCTGTTGCCATTGCTCAGGAGTTTTCAAATCTTCTAAGACACTTTCAATCCACACAAAAACCATCTGTAAATCATCTCGTTGTTGCTGACTTACAATAAGCTGTGCAGATTCTTCTTGCATATAGAAATAATATTTTTGCATGCAAACAACCAATATTTTTGTATAAATCACTCATTGAATCATAAGCGAAATTTATTTGGAAATCCCCACAAATACGGATTTTACGTACTATTTCGCAACAATTTTTTTAATTTTTTCATGGCTTTTTCAGCAAAGTTTTTTTAACAATAAAGTTCATATCGATAAAATTTCAAGGAGTACTTAGCTTGGAAGAACATAAGGCACTTATTCAACAACTACGTCAGCACGATCCACATTTTGCCCTGCTGTATGCTGAGCATCAACAGCTTGATCAGCAAATCAATCGGTTGGCAAAAGACCCCATCACCTGTAACCTAGAACAACTGGAAAGCTTAAAAAAACAAAAATTAAGACTTAAGGATGAAATCTATCATCTCTTACAACGTTCTCAACAATCTTAAAAAATAAAAAAGCTGCCGATTGATCAAATCAATCAGACAGCTTTAGTGTACGAAAAATTCTTTACTAATTATGATGCATCACGTTTATTTAATGTCGCATCCAATTGTGCCTTATCTAACGCACCATCCCATTTTGCAACAACAATCGTTGCGCATGCATTCCCTACAAGGTTGGTTAATGCTCGACATTCTGACATAAAGCGATCAATACCAAGAATTAATGCCATACCTGCTACTGGAATTGCAGGCACCACAGATAAGGTTGCCGCAAGCGTAATAAAACCTGCACCGGTAATACCAGCAGCACCTTTGGAACTGATCATTGCAACCAATAAAATAGTAACCTGTTCTGTTAATGTCAGATCAATATTACACGCCTGCGCAATAAATAGTGCAGCCATTGTCATATAAATATTGGTACCATCCAAATTAAATGAATATCCTGTTGGAATAACCAGACCAACCACTGATTTCTCACAACCTGCTTTTTCCATTTTTGCCATCAATGAAGGTAATGCTGCTTCTGATGAACTTGTTCCCAGAACTAGCCATAATTCTTCTTTGATATAGCGAATCAAAGCAATAATCGAGAAACCATTATAACGAGCGACTGCGCCAAGTATGACCAGAACAAATAATAGTGCCGTGATATAGAAGGTTAAGATCAGTTCCAACAAATTACCAATTGCACCAATACCATATTTACCAATGGTAAATGCCATGGCACCAAATGCACCAATTGGTGCAAACTGCATCAAAATACCAACCAAAGTAAATACAGGAGCAGTTAGATTTTGCAAAAACTCTGTGATTGGACGACCAATATCACCTGATTTAGACAATGCAATACCAAAGAGAATTGCCACAAAAAGAACCTGTAGAATATCACCCGATACAAAAGGACTAACTAATGTTTTTGGAATAATATTCATCAAAAAGCCAACAATGGAAGTTTCGTGAGCTTTTTCCTGATATTCATCGACCTTGGCACTATGCAAAGTAGATGGATCAATATTTAAACCATGGCCAGGCTGAGTAATATTGGCAACAATCAAACCAATAATTAAGGCAAGTGTAGAGAAAGTAACAAAATATAGCATTGCTTTACCGGTAATACGGCCAACACTACCTATATTTTTACTTCCTGCAATCCCTGTAACCACGGTAAGAAAGATCACCGGTGCAATAATCATTTTTACCAGATTAATAAATGCCTGCCCCAAAGGTTCCAGCTTAGTCCCTA
Source organism: Acinetobacter qingfengensis (assembly GCF_008693185.1). Lineage (GTDB taxonomy): Bacteria > Pseudomonadota > Gammaproteobacteria > Pseudomonadales > Moraxellaceae > Acinetobacter > Acinetobacter qingfengensis. The sequence continues at coordinate 108,386 of NZ_VXKN01000004.1, read as the reverse complement.
ATTCAGGAGAAAAATGACCTAATAACACACCTACAGTAATGGCAAATAATACTTGCACATATAAATGTTGGTAGAATTTTTTTGGCTTTTGAGGAGGTAGTCCATGATCTACGGCCGAATGATCTATTTGCATACGTGTACCTAAATTCACCTTTGGAAATGCGTCCCTGTGTGCAACCAACGCAAAAAACAGTCTAAAAATCCTTTAGACCAATATAAATTTCATGAATTTTAAGGCAAAAAAAAAGAAAAGAAACAAAATTAGACTAATGTCTAATCTGTGCAACTTAAGTTGTATTTTTTTATAGAGTTACCTATAAAATTATACAATTTTTTACACTTTATGCCCAATAAAAATCGGTGAATAATTCAGCATTTAATTTTTCTCTAGCGAAATTAACAAATATTTTGTTGAATTATTTTATTTTGAAATGACATACTTTTATTATGCATTTATTCTAAAAAATATTTTTATTTGTTATTTTACTACAGAATTTTACCAGAGGACTAAGATCTATTTTTATGTTTATTTCATAATAATTTATGATCTGTCTTGCAGGAGAAATTCTAATGACTCTACGTTTAACACTTGCTGCATTGATCAGCATGCTATCTTTCACAGCTTGCCATACTAATAAAACCGAAGTTAATTCACCTTATCAATATCTTGTCGGCTAATGGAAAAATAATGAAGCAGCATTAGAAGTGAAAAATAATGGGCAACTCAGTTATCATTATTACCAACAGCTACGGCATAAAACCAGCCTTAGTGAAGAGAATGTAAGTAGTAGTGCGAGTATTTATGCACCAATTACCAGTGTTAATGACCATGCAATTATACTAAGCAATGGGTTACAGCAGCTTAAGATTGATAAGATGTCTTTCAATGATCATGGTCAAACTAAGATTATCATTGAAGGACAAACATTGATTAAGCAAAATTAAACTGTAATTTGATTTTATTATTAGGAAGATAGAGATTACTTATTATTTTCCATTTGATCAATTGCTAACATCTCTGAATATCCATAAAAAAACCTCATGAACATTGCTGATCATGAGGTTTTCTGATTCACACAAGATTATGCTTGTATTTGCTCAATGTCTTTCATAGTCAACTTAATACGACCACGATTATCTACATCAGCAACCTGTACCTGAACCAGCTGACCTTCAGCCAATACATCTGTCACATTCGCAACACGCTCATTGGAAATTTGCGAAATATGCAATAAACCATCAGTACCTGGTAAGATATTGACAAATGCACCAAATTCAACAATACGAATAACTTTACCTGTATAAATTTTACCTGGCTCAATTTCAGCAGTTAAGGCCTGAATTTTTGCAACCGCTGCACTGGCAGATGCTTTAGATTCACCAAAGACACGTACTGTACCGTTATCTTCGATATCAATTGCCGCACCAGTTTCTTCAGTAATTGAACGGATGGTTGCACCACCTTTACCAATAACATCACGGATTTTTTCAGGATTAATATTAATCACTTGGAACGTCGGTGCAAACATATTGATTTCAGGACGAGCACGGGAAATCACTTTGTTCATTTCATTCAGAATATGCATACGACCTGTATACGCCTGATTTAATGCAACTTCCATGATCTCTTCGGTAATTCCTTCAATCTTGATGTCCATTTGTAATGCGGTAATACCATTGGCAGAACCAGCAACTTTAAAGTCCATATCACCAAGATGATCTTCATCGCCAAGAATATCTGAAAGTACAGCAAAACGTTCGCCTTCTTTTACCAGACCCATAGCAATACCGGCAACTGGTGCTTTAAGTGGTACACCAGCATCCATTAATGCCAGAGATGCACCACAGACGGATGCCATTGAAGATGAACCATTAGATTCAGTAATATCAGATACGACACGTAGTACATAAGGAAAGCGGTCAACCGGAGGCAATACAGCCTGTACACCACGGCGAGCCAAACGACCATGACCAATTTCACGGCGTTTTGGACCAGATTCACGACCTGTTTCACCCACTGAATAGGCAGGGAAGTTATAATGCAACATAAAGTTGTCAGTTTTAGTCCCAGCTAAAGTGTCAACCATTAAGGCATCACGAGTATTACCTAATGTTGCAGTCACCAAAGCCTGTGTTTCACCACGAGTAAACAATGCCGAACCATGTGTACGTGGTAACACACCCACTTGTACATCTAGCGCACGAACTGTTTTGGTATCACGACCATCGATACGTGCCTTACCGCTTAAAATGTTGTCACGTACTGTACGATATTTAAGGTCTTCAAACAGATAAGCCACTTCATCTGCAATACCATCAACATCTTCTTGTGGAACAAATTGTGCTTTTGCTTCTTCATATAACGCATCCAGTGCAGCATAGCGGTCTTGCTTCACTGCAATGGTATAGGCTTCAGAAATTTTAGCTTCAAATGCTGTTTTTAATTGTGCACGTAATTCTTCATTATGAGCAGGCGCTTCCCAGTTTGATGCAGCAGCACCTACTGCCGCAGCAAATTCTTTAATCGCTTGAATAGCAATTTGTTGCTCATCATGACCAAATAACACTGCACCCAGCATTTGATCTTCTGATAATTCTTTTGCTTCAGATTCAACCATTAATACAGCGGATTCTGTACCTGCAACCACAAGATCCAGATCAGATTGTGCCATTTGCTCATGATTTGGGTTAAGCACATATTCGCCATTGATCAAACCAACACGTGCTGCACCAATTGGGCCACGAAATGGTGTTCCAGCAATGCTAAGCGCTGCTGATGTACCTAACATGGCTGCAATATCTGCATCCATCGTTTTATCTGATGATACAACTGTTGCAGTTACTTGTATCTCGTTATAATAACCTTCCGGAAATAACGGACGAATTGGACGGTCAATTAAACGTGAAATCAGAGTTTCTGATTCAGAAGCACGGCCTTCACGTTTACCATAACCACCAGGGATACGGCCAGCCGCATATTGTTTTTCCTGATAATTTACAGTAAGCGGAAAGAAATCCTGACCAGCTTTTGCAGTTGGTTGCGCAACAATCGCAACCAACACAGATACGCCACCCATGGTAATCAAGACTGAATTTGCCTGACGAGCGACACGACCTGTTTCTAAAACAACAGTATGCTGACCATATTGGAATTCTTTACGAACGACATTAAACATTGACATGTATTATTGTTTCCTAATTATTTGCTGGCTGAAGGCCCCTAAGGTTTGGCATTCCATCCAAAATAACTTTTAGTAGATGCCATGGCAAAGCTTAGAAGCCGCTTCCCACCAGTCTTTAAATTTAAGTGTTTAACATAAAAGAAGAGGCGTAATCGCCCCTTCTCATGATTGCATGCCTGATAAGGGCATAGCAGTTATACCATACGATACGATGATAGTGACATCAAACATGATATGATATAATTATTACAATTAACGGCGTAGACCTAACGCACCGATTAATGCAACGTAACGACCGTGATCTTTACCATTTAAATAGTCAAGAAGTTTACGACGTTGGTTAACCATACGAATCAAACCACGACGGCTATGATGGTCATGTTTGTGAGTCTTGAAGTGACCTTGCAAATCATTGATTTGAGCTGTCAATAATGCAACTTGTACTTCTGGGGAACCTGTGTCGTTTTCAGCACGGGCAAATTTCGCAATAATTTCTGCACGTTGTTCGTTAGTTAAAGCCATCGTTATCTCCGAGATGCTTAAAATTCAATAAAAGCGATATATAGTAAGTTTATTAATCTCAATAAACCTTTGCCGTGCATCACTACAGCAAGTGCGCCATTTTAAATGAATTTTTGGGTGAATGCAAAATATTCCAAATTTATAACTATTTATAGATAAAATAAAACCTTATAGTCTCTCCCAAAACTATAAGGTTTAAGTGACTGCAATCTCTACAGAATATTTGTCCTTACATCCATGCAAGTCCGCAGATCTCTCGATCATTTTATTGCGAATTACCTGATCTTCCTGATCAAGCTTTGTATGTCTTTATAATGGCAGAAGAATTTTAAAAAACCTATTAGACAATTTCTCTAATTATTGTAAGTGATTGCTTACATTTGTTTGATATTTCGCTATTTTCTGTTTAGAAACTTATAAGCACCGCGCTAGTTGTCTGGCCAAACCACTACAACGGCTAGTTTTGCGTTGTAAACTGAGTTCTAATGCCTGTGCATGAGCATAGATACTCACCATTTTTTTTGCACGAGTAACGGCAGTATACAATAATTCCTTACTTAACAATTGCTGTGCCAATTTATCCAACACGACCGCTACATGCCGAAATTCTGACCCCTGTGATTTATGAATGGTCAAAGCAAATGCGGTTTGCATGGATTGTGGTAATCGAGCTGCAGCAATGACTCGTTTTAAACTCGGAAAATATACAACATACTGCTCTGAATGAAGATGGTCTTTCAGGCAAATACCAATGTCACCATTAGATAATCCAAGCTGATCATCATTATAGATCATCATGACTGCACGACCTTCAAACCATTCACCTGGTTCAACAATCTGAAGTTGCTGTCGGATATAGTGAGTCATCAATTGATTCATCCGCTCTAGCCCCAGATGACCTGTTCGCATGGCTACCAAAATACGATAGCCATCAAATGCCTGTGCTAATTCATCATTATTCATTGTTCCAAGCCGATATTTTTTTACAGCCTGAATATAACTATCATAACCCTGCGCCAGTTTTTGGTAGATCAATGCATCCTCAGAAGGAGCCGAATTTTCATCAATCGGATAGTAGCCAACCCAATCAATAGGCAAATGCTGTTGTGTATTATTTTCCTGTAAAATTACATCACACAAATCATGATATTTGATGATTTCAGGCTTGACCTGTTGCAACCATTGCTCGAGATAAGGAGGCTGATCTACTTGATAAATAAACCGTGCAAAACGTCCGATTTGTGCTTGATCCGAGAAACGCCTGCTGGTTTGTAACTGTACACGATAATTTTGCAATACTTCGACTTGCTGCAAATCAGCCAACACATAGCCCACATCAACAGAGCTTAACTGATTGGCATCTCCCAATAAAATTAGACGCGTTGAAGAATGTAAGGCATTCAATAAAGCATGTGCCAAGGTCAAATCCAGCATGGATGCCTCATCAACCACTATAACGTCATAAGGCAAAGGATGTTCCTGATTATATTTTGGAATTTGTCGATAGCCCATACCCAATAGACGATGCAAAGTTTGGGTTTGCTGCTGTGCCAAATCAGTATGATACAGATTTGCTTGCTGCAAAGCAGGATCATTAAATGCAAGTTGTAATGCTTCCTGCATGCGCTGTGCAGCTTTTCCGGTGGGTGCAGCCATGGCAATTCTAAGCTCAGGCTGGAAATGTTTTAATACTGCGACAATACGCGTGAGAATATACGTTTTCCCTGTACCCGGTCCGCCTGTAATCATGGCAAAACTCGAATTTACGCCAATGGTTAACGCCTGTTGTTGATAAGGATCATTAAATAATGCCAAATAAGGTTGCACTGCTATAGGCTGCATCCGATGCTGAATAAGTATGGCAATTCGCTGTGCCAGTTGCCGCTCCAATTGCCAATAACGCTGTAAATATAAATAAGGTGCATCCCACACTAATGGTTTATCCACGGCTTGCTGTGTATCTACTGATGCAATGATTTCATTTAAATTTAAAACAGGTGCAGATAACTCAATGCAGCTATCTCCTTCCAGCAAAGATTGCCCCAAGGTTTTGATTAAATTAATTAATTCTTCTTTATACGGCCCAGTATAGAATGGTGATTGTGAAAGGAAATCTGCCCAGAAATCAAACCATTCAAGTCCCTCATGGCTTTTCAACATGTTATTCACAGAGTTATCCTCAAAGTTATCTACAGAGTTATCCATAATCTTTTACACAAAGTTATCCACAGGTTATTGAACCAAATATCCTCCAAGTAATGAATCCAGTTGTAAAATAAATTCAATATCAGGCTGCCAGAAACAGACACCATAATTGCAATCTGTTGTCATTCCACGTAAATATAAATAACTGGCTCCACCTAAATGCTGTTCAGGGTCATAATTATTCAAACGTTGTCCTAAATAACGATGTAATGCCACCAGATATAAACTGGCCTGTAGCCAATAACTGGAATGGGTCATATTATCCCGAATATTTTCAATTTGATAATTTTCCAGATATTGCCCCAGTGTGTTACTTTTATAATCCGCAATATGATATCGCTGACCATCGAAATACACCAAATCGATGGCACCATTTAAGAATCGCGCAGTATTTGCAGCTTCAAATTCAGGCATATTCCAGCCATACTGGACAAAAAATGTATGAATTTTTTGACTATCAAATCGTTGCTGGGCCAATGCCAGAAAAAATGGAAATTCAGACAAGCGATGTTCCGGCTTGAGTTGTTGCAGCGTTAGATTTGATTGAGTCGCCTGAATAGGTGTTTTTACAATCGATTCTAACCATTGCTGTACCCATGTCAGTAATTGTTGTTTAGCAAGAGTATCATTCAGTTCATCAAAATCCTGTTGATAATGCTGTAATAAATCTGTCCATAAACCATATTGATAAAGCTGTCGATTAATCTCTTGCTGCCAGTCTTGCTGCTGCTGAAAATCCAAATGTTCTAATAATTCGTGCAGACAGTTTCCTGCCAATGTTCCACGTGGAAAATTTAGTCTAATCCATTGCAGTTCAGTTTGATGATATTTTTCTGGCTGCGAATCCTGAAAAATATTTTCTTCAGTTTGTTGCTGTATGTCGTATTCATCTTGTGCCGCCTGATCCTGTTCTACCCATTCGGCCAAAACATCAATATGAGTCTGATGTTTGACGTGCGCAGCAAGATAACTAAAACTGGTGCGTGTTTTGGGATAAAATTGCCGTACAGGATAATTTAATGCTGTGAGTTGTAATATTTGCTGTTGTGAACGCTGATATGCGGTGTCTGGACTTTCAATACATTCTTCTGCCACTGCAGGATGACAAAAGGCTTGTTCCTGTGCCTCAAGCCAGAATGCTGCCGCACCTGAAACAGCAATTTTTTTATTTTGCTGTGGTAAACTTAAGTATAGTCTATAACTGGCACGTGTTAATGCCACATACCAGAGACGATGATTTTCCGCCTGTATTTTATGATCATTGGCTTGTAATGCCTGTACATTTTTTTCTACTTCCTGTGAAGCGATAGCAATGACGCGACTGGACTGATCGGTTTGTTGTTCTTCATAAAAAATTAAATCGGATTTATTACTAACTTCTTTATTGGCACCCATTAAAAATACAATTTTAAACTCTAACCCTTTGGATTTGTGAATGGTCATCAATTGCACACCAGATTCACTGGATAATTTACGTTCCATTTCCCAATCACGTTGGGCAGGTGAACCCAATTGCAATAGATACCATTGTTGTAGATGTTGTAAACCTTGATAATACTGGCTTTTCTGGCTGAGTAATTCAATAATATGCCGTGCATTAACAATTGATCGCTCTGCCTGTTGTCCTGTATGTTTTGCCAGATTACCCCAAAATTGATAATGTTCTGCCAAATCCTGCCATGCAATTAAAAAACCTTTTTGCAACCATGTTTGCCGAGCTTGTCGAAATTGCGTCATATGTGTACTAAAGGCATCGGCATGTTGTTCAAATGCGATAAATTCCGATAGATGCATGCCAATCAGTCTGGTCATGAGCGCACGACGCAAGATTTCTTCCCGATCCGGCTGAAGAATTGCCTGCAATATTGCAGCAATTTCCTGTGCAATCACACTGGAGAATACGCTGCGCATCGCAACACGATTAACACGAATATTGAGTTTTTCTAGTTCATGCTGAACCTGATCCAGTTCATAATTACTATATGCCAGTACAGCAATATCATCTTCAACAATGGTGTATTTTTGTTGCTGATCCTGTATAAAAAGTTGTCTGTCTTGAGCCTGTACCAATAAATGTCGAATTTTCTGTGCAATGACAAATCCTTCATGACTCCCTTCAGGCAAAGACAATAACCGCAAAGGTGCTGTATCTGTCTGTTGTTTCTCGATCAATACATTATCAGTAGACTTACCGGCAATTGCCGGATAATACTCAATATCTTCACCAAAATTGATTTGTCGCCTAAACAGGGCATCTACTGCTGTCACCAAAGCTGGTGTGGAACGAAAATTCTGTTGCAGACGATAAAAGTGACCTTTTTTTTGGGCGAGGTCATTAAAGGCATTCAGATAGGTTAAAATATCACCTCCACGAAAGCCATAAATGGCCTGTTTGGGATCACCTACTGCAATAAAACACCCCGCATCAATTCTATCGTGATGACGCCATATTGCATTAAGGACATTATCTTGCTCCTGATTGGTATCCTGAAATTCATCAACCAGAATAATCGGATAACGATGCTGAATGGCCTGCGCCATTTGCTGTCCTTTTTCATGGGTTAAGGCGTGTGCCAGTGTCTGAATTTGCTGATTAAACGTGGTTTCACTGGCCTGTAATAACAGTTGTGGTAATTGCTGTTTTACTGTACAGCTTAAATAGTAACGTAAATAGGCATCCAATTGTTTTAACTGGCCATTAAGCTGATCAGAAATTTCGGCTAAATGACATGCTGACTTGACACTTGGATGCTGTAAAAATGCCTGTATTTCTGTGGAGTCAGGTGCCTTTATACCTTTATGTTGTGCCAGTTTAGTCAATTTTAACAATATGGATTTACTGCTAGCATCAAATAAGACAAAAAAACCAAGTTGTTGTAATTGTTCCGAAAATTTCGGAATATCTTGTTCAAATAATTGTTGTAAAACGCCTTTTTTCCAACTTCGTCCATCAAATGCTTTGGCGTATTGTCCGTTGATTAAATAATATTCTTTGAGTTGTTCCGATTGCTGCGTATTATGCTGAATAAATTCAGCAATACATTGTTGTAATGACACAATATCTAACACAGGTTCTGTAACTGTTAATAATTTTGCTTGACTAAAATTCAGGGTATTTTTTACGGTTTTAATATATTCATCGACTGTTTTAAGCGACTGACTGAACAGTAAAAGATCCACAACCGATTGCTGTTGTTGCTGTAACCATGCTCTTAATGCATCATGTACAATTTGATAGGGATACTGGTTTTCATTTTCTGTCATCTGACGAGGTTCAATTTCACCACTTTCAAACGAAAATTCTCTTAATAATTTCTGTGTAAAACTATCAATTGTTCCGACAAAAAGTTCATCCAGACTATCAATAATCAGTTTCAACCGATTATTAAGATAATGAAAGTTGCGTTGTTCATTTTCAGCATCAGAAAAAAGTTGAAATACCCATTTTTCCAGTGGATCACTTAATTGTTGCAAATATTGTGCATATTCAGAAACAGATAACTTTTCCCAGTGTTGAGCTTGCTTAAAAATATCCAGTAAACGCAGGCGAATACGAGTTTTTAATTCCGCCGCTGCCGCTCGGGTAAATGTTGTGGCGATCACCTGTCGAGGCATATATTTCTCTGTAAGAATACGAACCATTAAACTTGATAATGTCCAGGTTTTTCCTGTACCGGCTGAAGCCTCTATTAAATGTAAACCTTGCAGTTTCAGATGCTGTAAAGGCTGATCCTGATAATGCACCTGTGCTTTCATGCGCTTTCCTCCTTGAGGATCTGAAGGTGTTGCGTCATTAGGCTATACAATGGTGCAGCATATTTTTCTGCATATTGATTAAATTGTTGTTCGGCCTGTTGTTCTGTTGCAAATAAAAGTTGCCAGTCCGCAGATAAATAACACCCTGGATCATTATCTGCATTAAAGGCAACATGATGGTAATATTTTTTCCCCAGCCAACGTTTTCTTAATACATCCAGATTGCTGCAATATTGTTGTCCTTGATCATCAAATTCCCATTTGGGTTGCTCTGAATCATCCATACTGGCAAATAAAGCTGGTGGCAGGCAAAAAGGTTGCCGGCAAGCAGAATACCAAACCTGTAACCATTGTTTAATCTGTTGCTGTGCCTGTTGCCGATTTAACCCAGAAGCCTGCAATGTTTTATTATTGAAAATAGCAATTCGCTGTAATGGCGCATTGTCAGTTGAAGCAGCAGCTTGCCACAACAGGTATTCCAGCCAGATTTGCAATGGTCGATCATTACGGCAACCAGAAGCCGTTAAACTAATCCATTGCAAAGCATCTATATCCTCTGGAACCGTCATTGAAAACTGATGTTGTACATCTAACTGCCATGTTTTTCGGGTTAATTCTGTGATTTTTCCACCAAATCTAGCTAGACGCTGAATTACCAATTGTAATTCACTTTGTGTCTTTTGCCATGTGGCATGCTGCATCTGCCCTACGGGCAATTGATGTTGTAATAAATCCGGATTAAACGAAGGCATTAACTCAACAGTATTTGATTGTTTTAACTGTGTTTGTAAATAATCCCTAATGCTATATTTTTGCAAGCCGTCCAGCAGCAAAGGCTCATAGCTTTCCAATTGGTCTAATGGTTGGACATTTTGAATGCCAACACGCCGTAAAAAATGCTGTGCAGGATGACGTAAATCTCTGATCCATTGTACGGCATCTAATCGCTGAGATTCTCCATTTGCTGTAATGTCCGGATAAAGTTGATTTAGCCAGTGCCAATCTTGCAGCAATGGCTGTACGATGTGCTGCGCCACAGCATACCACTGATCCTGAAATCTTGGATAATGCTGGACGCTGCGTTGCTCGGAAAAACTTTGTGGTTCAAACGGTTGTAATGGATGAATATGATAAAGTGGCCTTAAGGCTTCGGGAATGTCCAACCCTTGATCGTCTCGCTGATCTGACGTTTCGTAATGTTGAGTCTTTAAGATATAAGCCAGATGCTGCGTCAACTCTTGCACAATACTGGAAGGGTCACGGGCTTGTTGATCATTCACATCAAAACCATTATAAAACATCCAGAAAGCATCCTGTGCTTGCAGCATGGCATCCAGAAATGTACCTTGATCATCTTCAAGACGTGATCGATCACCCAGCTCTGCCCGTAATAATTCCATTAAATCAAATGGAATATGGCTATCTCGATTAGGGAAAGTACCGGTATCCATATTCAGACAGACAATCAAGCGATATGGCAAAGGCCGTAACTGTCCCATTTGTGCAAATGTAATTTGTCCTGTGGGTTCTGTTTGTCCAACCTGATGTTCAATACTGTTGGCAATTTCATTAAGTAAGTATTGTAAAGGTAAGCGTAACTGTTCTGTATTGGTCACCCGAATGATTCTGCGTAATTTATCTAATGCTTGTTTTACCTGCTCAACGCCAGCAATATGCTCAAATGCTGTAATTTCCAGATCAAGACGTTGTAGGCTTTGCTGCAATGTAGGTTGATCTTCAATACTTTGTGGATTAAGCCAATCCCTGCGCTGCGCCAAATCCTGATAAATCCGAATCAGACACCCGATCAACTCAAAATCCCTACGCTGAACCTGTGGCATACCCAAAACATTTTCAAAGATCGTCTGCTCTGGCATGGCAATACCCAAAGCCAAACGATTTAAAGCGTAACGCAAACTAAAACGATAGTCTTGATCTTGTTCGGTTAGACTTAATTTTAAATGTTGTTCATCAAATCCACGCTTAAATCCAGCAGTTTGTAATAGTTCAGTCAGACGCTCAATATGTTCAAATTGTAGTCCATATAAGCGCTGAATGGCTGGTAAACTGAGCCAGTCCATAAATTGCTCAAAGCTGAAACGTTGCTGTAGCAAATGTAATCTTAAACTAAGTGCCTGCCAAAGCTGTACTGCATCAAGTGGTGGGACACCTGCAATCTTGATCGGCAGATTAACCTGTTTACTGGCATAATTGACGGCAAAAACTGTACGAATCTGTGCTTCAATCTCCTGCAAATTAGGCACTAAAATTAAAATATCATCAGGCTGTCGTGGCTTTGTATCCTCCTGACTTAGCCAATACAGCAATTGGGTTTTTAAAACTTCCAATTGCCGGTAACTGGAATGGCACACATGAATTTGTAAAGATTGATCCTGTGCATCCAGCGTATATTGCTGAGGTTCAGGTTCTTTTAAATACAGAATGTCGGATTGTAATTGTTGTAATAAGCTTTGCGGGATATATTCTGGAAAAATATCCTGCCACAACCCTTCTTCCCCGCCCGCCAGTTGACTCAGTAAAGCACTAATATCACGTGCCTGTTTTCCCAAACGCGTCAGCAGCGGGTGTCGGCTTTCATAATATACTGCGGCATCCGGATATTTAAGTGCATATTGTGCTTTCCACTTTGGATCGACACTATCTGCCCAATATTCCTGCGATGGTGTGTAATGCAGAACTTTTACCGAAACATATTGCCCCAAACGTCTAAGGAATAAAAGCTGTGATGGCGGTAATTCCAATAAAGTAAACACATATAAAGTTTTAGGTAATTTTTCTTGAAAAAAAGTCGCATTTTCTCCTGATAGCTTTTGCCAGAATTGTCGATCTATATCCTGCATTTTGGCATAATCTTCTGCAAAGGCCTGTTTCCAGATATAACGCTGCCAAACCTCCAGAATTTCTGCCTGCCGGATGGTATATTCCAGCATGTGCGGGTGGACTTGCTGCATATTTTTTTCAGGTTGACGAATCCAGTGTTCAATATTAAGTGGTTGATTCTCCCCCCAACGCCCCAACCAGTTTTGTCGACAATGGCATTGTCCTACACAACCACCGACACATTCACCTCGATAAATCATGTAGTTAGAAAACAATCGGGAACAATGATCCGCCACCCAATACAACATCCGTTGTTGTTTAATCTGACGTTGCACAGGATCTACAATAAATTCACTATGCTGAAAGATTCGCTGAAATATGCCGTATAGTGCATGATCTGCTGAAAGATTTTTTTGTAAAAATGGCATTAAAAACAAGAAAATTCGCCATTTCATATTCAACATCTGTGGTGCTTTTGCCACCACATCAGCCCCGACAATATTTTGATAAAGCTGCCATTGTGCAGTACGTAATGCCGAAAATTGCAGATTTCCACTCATTCCCAACTGTTGAGCAATATGCTGCTTCACCCATTGCCCAATACCGTGATTAGGCACAATTAACCATTGTGGCTGTAATACCGCCATTGCATCAGTTTGTGGCTGTGCAATTTCCTGAATCAATACCTTGAGTAAAATTTCCAGTCGCTGGCTTTGTAAAACATCAATGCCCATCTTGTACATATCCCGGTAATTGTTGCTTTTTGTGTTGCTATGCTAGCGGAAACCCTAACCGCAATGCCAGTAGTTCCAGCAACTTTACGACATTTTATGTCGTTTAAACTATAAATAAACACAGCATATTTATGCTATACATCACAAAAAAAATATGGCAAGGTGATGCAATTAAAACACGCATGCTCACAATATTAATCATTTAAATTAGAGGAAAATCCTGATGAAATTAAAAGAAATTCCTGATCATATTGATCCAACCATTAATCTTGAACACGCCCGTCAACAAAGTCTGGAACTTGTAAAAAAACGTGCTTACATTTCCGCAGGCGCAGCGATTGTACCTATTCCTTTTTTTGATTTATTTGTCGATTTAGGTGTACTCAGTACTCTACTTCCGGAAATCAATGCCAAATTTGGTCTATCTGAAAAACACATGCAAGTCTACAATCCAGCGACCAAAAAAGTGAACTGGACTGAATTGCGTAAACGTGGTTTTGAATTATCCAGCTTTGTCGCAGCAAGGACCATTGCCAAACAGTCTGTAAATGGAATTGTCAGCAAATTTTTAACCAAACAGGTGACGAAATTTATTCCTTTAGGCGGGTCAATTGTTGCAGGAACACTTGGTTATGTCCTGATGAAAAAGATTGCAGAAACACATGTTGAAGATTGCTACGAAACTGCGCAACGGTTAAGAGCCCAGCAAACACCTTAAAAGCTGTTCTTGTCATTGCAAATTATTCGATATCGGTAACAGTGTTTTTCAGCGTACATTAAGCAAATTATGGTATCGCAGTTTCTGTACCGATATGTACAGGAAAGTCTTCGGATGATAATGGTGTATAAACATCTTTACTCCATGCTCCATAACTGACATTAGGCAACATGATCCAGTCATATCCAAAGTGTCGATGATTTTGTTCAACACGTTGCTGACGTGTCAGCTTGTCTTGTTGATTGTTGAATTGATCTGAAAAATCATGCAACGTATCACCAAGCAACATAACGATCTGATAATTTTTCGCCACCTGTTGCCGACGCTGTTCCTTAGATGTTCCATACAACAAAAGATGTGCATCTTCAGCTTGTGGCAATCCCAAACGTTGTAAATGAGCGAGCGTCTGTGCACGATATTGCTGGGAGCGATCGGAAATATAAAAAATTTTGACATTCTGCTGTGCAGCAAAATTTAAAAAGTCCAAACTGCCTGGAATAAGTTTTGGACGACCATATTTTTCCCAATCACTCCAGCTTTTCCATTCGGTGTAATCACGGCAATTTTGCAGATCTTGTACTAAGAAATCACTATTATCTAAAACTGTTTCGTCTAAATCCGTGACAATGGCCAAATTCTTATGCTGAGGAGATTGCGCCAATATTTGTTGCAAGCGATCAGTTGCCAAATGATATGCTTGCCACTGTAATGCTTGAATTTCCGCAGATTGTTGCTGGTATTTCAAGCTCATGGCGTACTGTTTTGCAGCACAAACTGTAGATCCCTGTAATGAAATTTCTGCGAAACTCTGTGCACTATAGCCGGTCGCCAATGCGACCATCGCCGTAACACATGCTGTTCGATATTTTAAATTAAAAAATGATCGCATCATGTACTGTTCCTTATGGTTCATATTTTTTCTGAAGAGAACGCCTGATGTGGTGACAATTGCTTGTTCCACATCCGCCAGCCATTAAGTGCCAATAAAATAAAAATGAAATATAAAAAAGCAGTCAAATACAAATTTTTATTGATAAACATCATCACATAAATGGCATCCAATACACACCACAACATCCAGCTTTCAATATATTTTCTGGCTGCCCAAAGGCTGGCAACAATACTAAAAGCAGTCAATGCAGCATCCAGCCATGGCAATGCAGCATCGGTATAATTATGTGTGATAAAACCCAATAATCCACCTACGCCTGCACCAGCCAACACACTGATAGCCATGATTTTTTTGGGAACACGTGACACACTGGAAGATGTAGATAGTTTTTGACTGGACCAGCTATACCAGCCATAAATTTGCAAGACCACAAAAATACATTGCAACAAGGCATCCGAATATAATTTAACCTCATAAAAAATCACAATATACAGAGAAACTGCCATAATATTGACCAACCAACAAATACGATATTGTTTGGCAGTTAGCCATACACCCAGTACATTCAATATAAAGGCAGCAATCTCTAATTTTGACATCTATTTATCCTGCACTAGAAATTAAAGTTCACTGCAAATTTTGCACTACGTGGTGCGCCCAAAAATAGATAATCATCCCCCATAAAGCCCCCCACATCACGCCAGTAAGTTTTGTTAAATAGGTTTTCAACTTTCAGGCTTAATGTGGTGTCATGCCCATAAGGTTTGAATTGGTAGGCTGCTCCGATATCAAATGTGGTATATCCTGCAACCTTTGCTGTACCTTCCTTGTTAGCATTTTTACCACTACTGGCCTGCATACTGCCTAATAAACGCAACCCTTCAATTGCAGCAACATCATAGGATAAATGTGTGGCAAACCGTAGTTTTGGTACATTTTGCGTCTGATGATTCTTATAGGCTACCGTGTCAATATCTACCAGTCGCGAGCGAATATATGCCAGTGTGATATTTAATTTCAGTGCATCAGTCAGTTGTCCTTGTGTACCAAGTTCAATGCCCTGATTATGCTGTTTTCCTTCTGCTACAAATTGTAATGAACCATCCGTGTTGACCCGAGTATATTGATTATCCTGTTTTAGATCAAAAATTGCCGCCGTCAACAAGTAATTCCCCACCTGTTGTTTTAAACCCAGTTCATATTGTCTGGAATTGACAGGCGCTAGAACTTCGTCAGCATTTTCTGCATACCACGGTGCCTCACCACCATCAGATAAACCTTTGGCAAAAGATGCATAAACATTGGTATCCTGCCATGGTGAGTATATCAATGCCAGTTGGGGCAAAAATTTATGAATACTACTATGTCTGATCTGTTCACCATCAGAATTATACGCTTTTTCGTCGAGATCAATCCATTTTGCGCCCAGCAATGCTGACCATTGTGGATTAAAGGTCACACGATCAGAAAAAGCCAATGCTGTCTGTTTACTGTCGATTGGTTTATAGCGATTCCCCATGTCAGTTACCCCGGAAGGTGAATAATCAATGGTATTGTTATAAATATTTCCTGTACCAACATACTCATTAATCCCTTGATAACGCTTTCGCTGTTTATCGGTTTGGCTTAAAGCAAAATACAGTTGATGTTTAATGGTTCCTGTTTGTAGTAAACCATTTAAACTGGCCTGATATTGCGTTGTCTGGCGGGTATCATCAGGTATACGATAGTCATAAATATCATAATTACCATTAGCATCGAATGTATTACCCATACCCGCATATTGACATACGCCACCAATATAACAACCCCATGGAAAAGCAGTGTTGTCATCCATGACTACCCGACTGTGCGAGGCCGCCAGTTCAGCCGTCCAGTCATTATTCACGTTATAATGATATTTTAATTGTGTGGTCAATGCCTTAACACTCACCGGATCACTCCAGCTTTGATAACCAAGCAAACGTTCCCGATTCACATGCTCTGGCACCTGACCATCTAGCAATTGATATCCTGGCACAGAACGTTGTTTCTGATACTGGGACTCGATATCAAATTGCAAACCCGAACGCTCGTCAATATTCCAGTCCAATGCCAACGCACCAAAATAGCGTTTGCCATTCGCATGATCAACATAGCTATGAATGTCTTCGGCACCTGCATTTAAACGATAACCAAACTGCTGCCCTTGTCCCCAAAAACCACCAAGATCTACAGCAAATCCTGTACCGCCATAACTATCGGCACTGACATTTAATTGTTTAATTTCTTTCGGTCTTTTGGTGACATAATTCACCACTCCACCAGGTGTGGACATACCACTTTGCAATGCCGAAATACCTTTTAGTATTTCCACACGCTCCTTATTCTCCAGTGGAATATTTTGCTCCCCTCGTATTGCCAAGCCATTGATAAGATAACTGGAAGCCAGATCCAGTGCAAAACCTCTGGACACCACATTCGGATAATAGCCAATAGCAGCATAGCCATCACCTACTGAAGCATCATTTTTGATGACTTCGGTTAATACTTTTGCATGTTGATCAGCAATTAAATCTGATGTAATCGTAGAAATCGCTGCTGGAACCTTACGAAGGTCCTGTGTACCAAAGCCTGCTACAGCGACTTGCTTACTGCCATAATTGACTTGAGTATTCTCAGCATAGACAGTGATTGCATCCAGTTGTTTGACATCTTGTTCTTGCGCAGCCAAGGCGCCAGAATAAAGTGTCACAGCAGAAAATAGAATGGTGGATATCGCTTGATATAAAGGGTGCTGCTGCATAATTGTAATATTCATTGCGCTTAACCTACAAAAAGTGGACGTTGTGGCTGTTGTGCCCACTGTTGTAGTGAGCCGTCATAAATCGAAAAAGCGGTATCAGAAACCAGCCGAATGGCAACTGCCAATACACAAGCCGAAATTCCGCCTCCACAATACAGAATGGTATGCTGTTGCGGCAAATCATAATCTGCCAAAATTTTAAGTATGTCCTGCTCAGCAATATATTTATTATCTGTCCCGATAAAATTCCGCGCCGGGATATTGATGCTATCAGGAATTGAGCCACGACGTGCATAACGGCTAACAGCCGTCCCCAAGAATTGGGCCTGTCCCAGCGCACAAACCAGTGTGCTGTCATCAGACTGTAACGCCTGCTCAACATCATTAATATCGGCCCAATAGCCTGATTGAGATGTGAGAATAATGTCACCTATCGTTATAGATGGATTGTAAGCAGGCTCACCTTGTATTACAGGATAAGTCGCTCTCTTCCATGCACTTAAGCCACCATTTAGTATACGACTGTACACACCAAATGATGCCAATACCCACCATAAACGAGCAGCCCAAATACCATCACGGCAATCATAAATAACCACCTGACTATCTTGTCGAATGCCAAGGTGTCGTAAAAAATTTTGTGCAGTTGCCACATCAGGTGGAGCAAAACTATATGCTTTATTCGTATCGGCAAAGTCCTGATATTGATCAACGTGAATGGCCGTGGGAATATGTTCAGCCTTCCAGAGCATGTACCCACTTTCAACTCGATAATCTCCATCAAATTGTGGTGACGCCAATTGCACTGTAGCATCAATCACAACCACATTCGTCTGTTGCTGGATCAGTAAATCACTGAGTGCATCACATTCAATTAACATTTGTTGTCGCTTACTATACACTTACCAATTCCTCAATTAAGTCGTGCAATTGCGCCAAGAAGACTTGTCCCTGTTTTGTACGGAACCAGCGTAAATGCTCCAGTAAATAAGCATAGGCTGCATCAGCATGTGCAGCATTTTGAGTAATGTCCAAAAAATATTCCAACTCATACAAAGCGAAATCAATATGTACCAATGGCAACAATTTTGGCAAAATCAGCAACGATTCGACTTGATGTGGTTGACTGATATAGCCTTCTAACAAACCTCGTAAACTGGCAATATCTACATGAATATCATCAGATTGTGCTAAAGCCAGCCAATCCAGTACATTACGCTCAATTGCCGTGGCAATGTCGTATGCAGCAGTAGTAAGATCACTCAAACCAAAATCAATGACTGCTGCAATTTCAGCCTCAGCAGTCGTATCTTGCCAGATAAAATTGGAACTATGTAAATCATTATGCGTCCAGAGTTTAGGTAGTTGTACCAAGTCTGATTGCACACGTTGATGAAAATATTGCACATCCTGCCAAAACTGTGCAGGTAATGGATGAATTGCAAAAAAAGCAGATAACCCTGAGCGATTGGCAATACGTAAATTAATCGCTTTAACGACATCCGATTTTTCGATAATCCGTTGATTAGCAATCAGATATTGCGTATCACGTGGATGTTTGACAGCATAATTTTTAGCAGCATGATGTAATCTTGCCATATATCTACCAACAGTATATGCGTGCTGAGTATAAAAAAATGGCCGCCATGACTGTTGCTCAGCATATATATCCACACCCGGTACTTTTTGATGCACCTCATATACCCAATCATCCAACAGAATTGCCGTTCCTTGTTGTGAATGCGTATAAAGATGAGGTACGGCTATTCTCTGACTGGCCAAATGTGCAATAAAATGATGTTCCTGCTCAATATCCTGTACTGAACGAAAAGAGAGATGACTGCGTTTAATTAACACATCTTGCTGCACAAGATGCACAATACAGGCCGAAGAAAATGGTCGTGGACTATGCCAAACAATATTTAACTCACCAGATAGTACAGGATAATAGCGCTGTAAAACTGTCACATCGGACAAAGTTAATGGACACCAATCCTTCACTTCCAATGCCATTCCCATACCATGTCCGGTCACATCCTCAGACAGCGACATGCGTTTGCTCCACAAGATAATCATTACTGGTTGCACTTTGCCAAATTTCCACATCTTTTAAAATGCCATATTGGGCTAACCATGCACTATATTGCCGATGAAAATCATGATTCTGTATGCCCCAACCTTGTGCCGCATGCCATGTCGTTGCCACAGCATGTAAGGATTTACGGATTAATGTTTGTGGAAAATATGGAATCACTTGTTCATAAATTTCCACAGCCACATCCGGTTGCTGTGCCACTGCCTGATAACCTTGCCTAGCAACCTGCAAGAATTGTCTGATCTGCAAAGCAGAAAGATGCTGTTGTTCTTCATTAATTCCCAGCAAATAACTGTGATAAGTTGGTGCACCAATTTGACTGACCGGCCATACGATACGCTCTTCAGCAGCAATATGACTTTCCATCAATGCCTCCCAAACCCAATATCCACCAAAACTGGCATCAGCCAATCCGGCCTGTAACTCATCTGGCGTATATTCACGATAACCAGCATCCACCAGAATAACCTGATCAAAATCACCACCATCCCGTTCAACCAAATGACGAACCATCGCCAGACCACGTGCCGTCGGATTTAAAGCCAAACGTTTGTTTTCTAGTGCTTTGGGACGATCAATTCCCAAACTTTTTAAAGTCTGGATTGCTTCTAGACCAGTATGATTAATTGCTGCAATACCCAACAAAGGCTGCCCCAGTTCACGGCGCACCCAAAGACGATTGGTCGGAAAAATTGCAAAATCAACCCTTTGCTGATTCAAGTACTCCAGCGCATCGCCTTTTAATGGATCAACCACTACAAACTCAACGTCCAGGCCATATTGCGCAAACCAACCTTGTTGCCTAGCATAATAAAAACCAGCAGAGTTTGGCCACGGGTGAAAATATTCCAACGCAATTTTAATTACAGACATATTTGAACCTTCATCTCAATAGGAAAAAAGTATAAAAAATTAATGGTACATACCACCAATAAAAACAGATTTATATATCAGTTTCAGAGATAACAAAATACACTCACAATTTTTCGCCAGACATGAAATGCTGAAATCAGATAGAATACATATCGACTGAATCATTAATGGAATTAAGCATTCATGCGCTATTTAGATGTACAGAAACAACTGGAATCAGAAATTAGTGATTATAGTGACCATCAATTGTTGGCTTCAGAACGCATGCTGGCCCTAAAATTTCATTGTTCAAGAGAAACTCTACGCAAAGCATTGGAAAACTTACGTAATGAAGGGAAAATTTTTAAAAATAAGAATATTGGTTGGCTAGTTAACCGAAAAAAAATCAATTACAACCTGCAAACCACACAAAGTTTTAATGCCTATGTCACTGAACAAGGATTTATACCCTCTACGCAAATTATTTCTAGCCAGATCACTTATGTCGATACAGCAATTGCACAACAATTTAATTCCTCAACAAATGATTTACGCTTTATCGAAATTATTCGCTTACGCTTTATCAATGATATTCCGGTCGTGCTTGAATATAATTACTTGCCCTACCCTAACTTTGCAGAAGTATTGAATTTTGATTTAAACCAATCACTGGTCGAAATTATCGAAACACATTTTGCACTAAAATACGATACCAGCCAGTTATGGATCAAAAATTCCAATATTTCCGAACTGGCGAAAGATCTGTTACGTATCCCACCACATCAATCTGCCATTAAAATTGAGCGTATTAATAAAAGTAAAGATCAAGTGATTGAATTTGATATTGAAATTTGGCGAGATGATAAAGTGGAATTACAACTTGATATTAACTCTAGTTAAATAGCACAAGAATTGATATAATTCTTATTATATAGAAATAATATATGTGAAAAATAATGCAAAACAAATAAAATACGTGATGTATAACTCAATATAGAATTTAAGATTTACGTTTTGCAATAAAAATTTACTAATTTCATGAAAATAAATACTAAAACTTATATTAAATCCTTAATTTTTTCTTTAAATTATAAGAAATTTTTTATTTTCTCTCATCTCTCAGGTTGTATATGCATAATTATGAAAACGAATTACCAGAAAAAATTGCATTTGTAATTTTTTGGATACTTTTTATTTGTGCAATTATCGCAATTGTTTTATTTTTTATTGATTTAGAATTTTTTTGGCTCATTATTGCTGCATTATTTGGTATTTGTGGATTACTCATCAAAAGTCATTTTAGATTATCTCTTTTTAATAAAAAAGATAATCCATAATTTTATATCAATGAATGTAAAACTTTCTTATCTCTTATTCCATATTAGAATAAAAGATAAGAATATAAAAAATTTACCGATATGATGAAATCAATCACAATACGTTAGCAATCTTTAGAAAATGTGGACGTTGGCGAATGCGTTCTATCCACGCCTGTAAATATGTGTGCTGATGATGGCGCTCAATATCCAGATTAAACCAATGGTTAAGTGCAAGAGCCAATGGGATGTCTCCTATGCTAAAATCCTGACCTGAAAGATATGGTTGCTTAGACAATTCAAGCTCGGCAACATCAAGAATTTTTTCCAGTTTTTCCGCTGCATTTTTAACAGCATCTAAATCCCGTTTATCTTCTGGCTGTCGTATAAGGTTAAAAAACACCACACCAAAAGATGGTAGAACAGTTGTCGTGTACCAATCAATCCATTTTTCCGCAGCAAAACGAGCTTTAGGATCAGTAATCCATAATGTGTCTTTGCCATAGACTTCCGCCAAATAACGCAAAATGGTATTAGATTCCCAAATCACCGTATCACCATCTTGTAATACTGGAACCAATCGATTGGGATTCACTTGATAAAACTCTTCCGTATCAAGTAGTCCATAATGTTGTCCTGCCGGAATATGTTTAAACTCAAGTTCTAGCTCAGCAGCAAGCCATAATACTTTATGTACATTTAAAGAATTGGGTCTGCCCCAGATGGTAATACTCATATAATTTTCCAAAAAGATTTATTTCAATTAAATGTTTGACAATATTTTATATGCCCTTGATCTAATCAAAAGACTAGATAGCATGAATATATTGTAAGAAATCTATGATTTAAATATTCTTCAATAAAATTCAAAACACAGACATTTAAATATGATTAAAAACGATAACTGATCCGCCCATAATAATATCCACCATATAAACCGAATGGCGAAAGCTGAGCATATTTATTCTCTCCTAAACTATCGACAATGTTAGATTTATCCGGATAAGTATTTAGTAGATTGTCTGCACCCACAGTAAAAGCCAGATTATCTGTTAAGTTATATGTAGCATCTAAATCAACAATCCATTTTGCATCAAAGGTTTGATCCAGTGATTCAGTTTCACCTCTGGCAATATAACTGCCATAACGTGATAATCGAGTATTCAGATCAAATTTTTTATATTGCCAATTTGCACCCAAGGTAAATTTAGTTTTTGGATCAGCATCTGTAATCATACCTCTAGTACGACGGGTAATCCGTTCAACACTAATTCCATCCAGTTGACTTGGATTATCAGCGATACCGGTAATTTTGGTTTTATTGTAGTTAAATCCTAGGCTCCAACGTACACGACCATATTTTTCAAACTCTTGGGTATAATCTGCAATTAAATCAATACCATCGGTTTGTGTATCAAATAAATTAGCATAATACGTTACGTAGTTTACATTAGAGAAACCATTTGCAGCTAAAATGGCATTAATCCCTGTACCCGTTAAACCGTCTGTTGATGTAATACGATCTTTTAAATCAATACGATAGGCATCCAATGCAATATTTAAATTTTTAATTGGGCTATAGGTCAAACCAAGAGAATAGTTAGTTGATTTCGTTGGTTTTAAAGCTTCTGCACCCAATGCCTGCCCCAATGCTGAATCCGTTCTGACACTTTTACTATATACATCTGAACGCACACCATTAGTGACGGTACTGACGATTCCGGTAGATGCAAAGCCTTGTTGATAAAGTGATGGTGCGATAAATCCGGTACTCACTGTACCTCGTAAGGCCAACTGAGGTGTAAATTCGTAACGACTGGTTAATTTTCCATTCCATGTATTACCAGAACTATCATCATAATGCTCAAAACGTCCGGCAATGCCCACAAACCAGTTTTGAGTCAGATCCAGCCCTAAATCAAGATAAGCTGCTGTATTACTTCGGCTAATATCAGCTTCATCTTCTGGCAATAGAACTCTTGCACCAAATGTACCCACTGTGGCAGAAGATCCCGCCTGATCTCCTGTACTATAGATATATCCACCATTGGTATAAGCCAATGCATCTGTAGCTTTTGAAGACCAGCCTTCCTTACGGTAATCCACTCCCCATGCAACGTTTAAGGGATTTACTCCAAAGCCAATATCAAAGGCCTTTTTAAAATCTATATTATTAACCCACTGATAAGCTTCATAACGTTGCAAACCAAAAGTCGTTGGGCTTGCTGTTCCGAGTGAAGGATTAAGATTATCTTTGGTCGAATGATCTTGTTTATCTTTACCATACGAACTGCTGACATCCCACGACCAGCCATAAAAATCATCTCCTTTGATTCCCCAGACACTTTGTAAATCAAATTCATCCAGCAAGACTTCTGGTGTCGTTCCATCTGGATAAATTTCAGTTACACTGGATGTCGAATTTGGTCGGCGATAGGATGCACCAGTTGCAGCATCACGCCATCCGGCAGTCGTAAATGAATAAGCCGTAATCTGCTCACTCAATGGCAATTCTGCGTTATATGAAAGTGTTAATTGCTCTACCGAAGGTAAACCCAGCTTATTGACATGGCGATTAACAGTGGCTTCACGAGGATCATCGGCACCATTAACCTGCGAATAAATATTTCCACTCACTGTACCGGCACGTGTGGTTGCATCCTGATTTTTATAATCATAGGCAAAATGAATAAAACCATCCTGCCCCAAAGCAACACCAAAATTACCGTAGGCCTGATAGGTTTCACCATTACGTTTTTCCGCATCGGAATAATGTGCCCGCCCACCGTAAGTTGCGTTTAAACTACCGCCATGATCGGCTGATTTCAATACGATATTAATTACACCAGCAATTGCATCTGAACCATATTGTGCCGCAGCACCATCACGTAATACTTCAACCCGCGAAACAGCACTGACAGGAATTAAATCCAGATCTGCAGCCTGATAACCTTCACCGTATCCATATTTATTAATGGCAAGTGCGCCAACGTGTCGACGTTTACCATTAACCAAAACCAGCGTATATCCGCCTCCCAATCCTCGCAGACCTGCCGATCGTGCGACTGCACCATAACCATCTGGCTGGCTAGGTACAGTCGCAACACTAAAGGACGGTATAATTTTTGCCAGTGTTTCCCGTAAGGTGGTTGTCCCTTGTTTAGTTAATTGTTCAGCACTGATTACATCTACAGGAGATGGGCTTTCGGTTACTGTGCGAATACCGGCACGATTTCCCACCACCACCACACTCTCAAGTTGTTGAACATCCTTTTCCTCAACAGAAATCTGAGTATCACCGGGATTTTCAACGGCATATAATGACCCTGTCACACCACAAGTTAATGCAAAAAAAATCGACTGATATAATCTCGATATTTTAAACTCTAATTGTTGCGATTTGGGTTGTATAATTTTGGTTTGCAACATTCTGCTTACCCTCTCATGTGGTTAGTAATAAATTTTCTCAATACACATAAAGCTGTATGGTATTAAATTTTCTCTTAAACATTTTGCCATTGAAGGTTTTTAAAAAATGATCACCTACTCATCTAAATCAAAACCATTGATTTAAATGTCTATCAGATTCACTTTATTTAAATATAAAATTTAAAAAGTCTTTTATTTAAATATAAAGTTTAAATAAAAACCAATAAATTTTTAATTTACTTGTTATTTAAATCAATCATTTTCATATTTCCTTTTCATTAGCATAAAATTGTTAGATCTGATCACTACAAGATACAAGGCTTGTCTTTAACATAAAGCTCTAATCAAGAATCTATCAACACATCAATACAAGCGATTGTTTTAATAAGAATATTTCATAAACATGCATCATTTTTCCTAAGCAATTATCCATCAATTTTGTACATTCAATGACAATTTTGTCATGCATTTACTTCTGTGATTTGAGAATATATAGACTGATTTCAAATTTACTAAATATTATTAAATCATTTTTATATCATTTTTTATTGAAACAAATCTTACTTCCCAGTATTAAGTAGTATTTATACACATTATCATCATTTTTAATATCATAATTAATATTAATGATAATGCTAAAAATACCAGCATATCTTTGGTTTTTCACTTTTTAATATAACCATCAATATATTTTTTATTTAATTTTTTATATACAACCCGCTTTAATACTCTTCATCTTTCACGTTTCTGGAATATGGAAAAAATGGGGTTAGGTTACAAATTAAGTATTCTTGATAAATGCCCAAGAGCAGAAGGCATTAGCGCAGAGCAGGCATTTCATAATGCTCGAGAAATCGTTCAAACTGCCGAAAATCTAGGTTTTCATCGCTACTGGATTGCTGAGCATCATGCATCAGCAGCGTTAGCAAGCCCATCTCCTGAAATTTTAATTGCATGGCTACTGGCGCAAACCAAACGTATCCGAATTGGATCAGGTGGTGTAATGCTACAACATTACAGTCCTTACAAAGTTGCGGAAAATTTTAATGTCCTTGCCAGTCTGGCAAATGATCGTATTGATCTGGGTATCGGAAAAGCACCGGGTGGTTTTCCTGTTTCGACCAAAGCATTACAAATTGGTCTTGATCAAGCACAAAAAGGTGATTTTAAAACTCAATTGGCTGCACTGGATCATTATTTAAATACTCAAACTCATCCTGAAGATAGCACTCAACTTATAGCTACACCTGTTCCACATTATGGTGCAGAACGTTTTTTACTTGGAGCAAGTATTGAAAGTGCTCAACTCGCTGCCGAGTTAGGCTGGAATTTTGTCTTTGCCGCACATTTAAATGGTGATACTGATTTATTAAAACAGGCATTGCATACTTTTTTTGAAGCAAGTGGTGGCAAAAAAGCCTTGGTTGCCGTGCAAATCATTGTGGCAGATAGCCAGGAACAAGCTGAAACACTTACACAAGGGTTATCTGTCTGGACACTGGAACTTGAAAATGGCCAACGTGTCAAAATTCTAAACGAGCAAAGTGGCTATGAATTCTCCCGACAAGCCGGATCAGCGATTAAGAGTTTAAAACAGGAACAACTCAATGTTTTAAAAGGCACGGTTGGCGATGTACATCAGCAATTACAGGCATTACATCAGCAATATGGCATTGACGAATTTATCGTAGAATCTCCTGTGCTTGATCATGAAACACGACTGAAAGCATTGACTTTATTGGCAAAGCATAAAGTACTTGCTGCTTAGGCTGGAGAATTTCATGGGAGCTACAGGGTTACTCGAAGCACAATTACGCAACTGGCGTCGTGAATTACATCGCTATCCGGAATTATCAGGGCAAGAGGTGCAAACCACATCCAGATTAAAGACCTGGCTGGCTGAATATAATATCGAATCATCATCGTGGGGCTTAACAACCGGTTTGGTTGCAGATATCGGGGCAGGACAGCCAATTATTGCATTACGTGCTGATATAGATGCACTGCCGATTCATGAACAAATTGATCAGGCATTTACTTCTAGCCAAAATGGTGTAATGCATGCCTGCGGTCATGATCTACATACTTCCACAATTCTAGGCGCTGCAATTTTACTTAAATCTCGTGAATCAGAACTCAAAGGTACTGTACGTATTATTTTCCAGCCAGCCGAAGAAACTTATCGGGGGGCTTACGAGGTTCTAAATGCTGGGATACTGGACGATGTTTCTGCTATTTTTGGCTTCCATAATGTTCCGGAATTACCTTTGGGAACATTTGCAACCCGTGCAGGTGCTTTTTATGCCAATGTTGATCGCTTCAAAATCACCATCAATGGCAAAGGTGGACATGCTGGTCGACCACATGAAACACGAGATCCCGTAATTGTTGCGTCACAATTAATTCAAGCCGTACAAACCATTAGCAGCCGAAGCATTAACAATCTTGAAACCTGCGTGGTGAGTATTACTCAAATTCATGGTGGTACAACATGGAATGTTATTCCTGAAACCGTAGAACTTGAAGGTACTGTCCGAACCCATGCTCCAGAAATTCGCATAGCAGTAGAACAACAACTACGTCAAATTGTACAAGGTATTGCACTATCTCATTCTGTTGAAATTTTAGTGGATTGGGAAAATGGACCAGCCGCATTAATCAACACACCTCAATGGGCGACATTCAGCAAAAAAGTTGCTGCAGATCAAGGCTATCGCATTGAAGACGTTCCACTCTATCTGATTGGTGAGGATTTTGGTGCTTATCTGGAAAAAATTCCTGGTGCATTTGTCAGTATTGGTAGCGGTAGTCCCTTTGGGTTACACCATCCAAAATATCAACCTAACGAATCTTTAATCTTTCCGGCTGCCCAGTATTTTGCCACTTTGGCAATACAGGCACTGGAGTCTATTGCATAAAATACAGAGGTCAACAATGAGTAATAATAAACAAATTCGACTCGGCACAATCTTACACGGTGCTAACGGCAATATGTCAGCATGGCGTCATCCCGAAGCTGTGGTCGATGCCAGCATTAATTTTGAATTTGCCAAGGATGTCGCTATCAAGGCAGAACAGGCAAAATTTGACTTTGTGTTTGTTGCCGATGGTCTATATATCAACGAAAAGTCTATTCCGCATTTTCTCAATCGGTTTGAACCACTTACTTTGCTTTCGGCATTGGCTAGTGTCACCAATAATATTGGATTGGTGGGAACCGTTTCGACCTCTTATAGCGAACCTTTTACCATTGCTCGGCAATTTGCCAGCCTAGATCACTTAAGTGGAGGTCGTGCTGGTTGGAATGTGGTCACAACCCCCCTTGAAGGCACTGCAAAGAATCACACTCGTAAACAACATCCGGAACATAGTCTGCGCTATGAAATCGCCGATGAATATTTGGACGTCGCCAAAGGACTGTGGGATTCATGGGAAAAAGATGCCTTTGTGCGCAATAAGCAAACCGGACAATTTTTTGATCGTAATAAGCTTCATACTTTGAATCATAAAGGCAAACACTTTGAAGTTGCAGGCCCATTAAATGTTGGTCGTACACCACAAGAGCGTCCGATCCTGTTTCAGGCAGGTGCATCTGGTGCAGGTCGAGCATTGGCAGCCAAACATGCCGATGCGATTTTCACGCATCAAAACACCCTTGAAGAAGCACAATCCTTTTATCAGGATGTAAAACAACAAGTCATTAAAAATGGCCGGCATACAAATGATTTACTGATTTTTCAGGGAATTGGTGTATTAATTGGTGAATCTGCGGAAGATGTAGAACGCCAATATCAAGAAACTGCCGCATTGGTTACCATTGAAGATGCTTTAAATTATCTGGGACGTTTCTTCGAACACCATGATTTTTCTCAATATGATCTGGATGCACCTTTTCCGGAATTAGGTACTTTGGGCGAAAATAGCTTCAAAAGCGGTACGGATGAAATTAAACGCAAAGCCAAAGAACAACATTTAACTTTACGTCAGGTTGCTCTTGAATCTGCAACACCACGTCCACCCTTTGCAGGTACGGTTGAACAAGTCGCAGATAAACTGGAACTATGGATAAAAGAAGAAGCCGCAGACGGTTTTATTATCGCCGGTGCCACACCTACGACACTGGATACCTTTATTGAAAAAGTTGTTCCGTTATTACAACAGCGAGGACTTTATCGAACTGAATATCCGGGTACAACCTTACGTTCTAGTTTTGGATTAAAACATCCGACAAATCAATTTGAACAGTCTAAAAAGGATACCGTTCATGCAGTTGGATAAAAAACTCTTAACAATCAGCCTGATCATTGCTCTTGGCATCAGTCTGGGCGGATGTGGTAAAGAAAATACTTCAGCACAGGCAGCCAGCGGTACAACTGCTGCTGCCAGTGATGCAGCAAAAAGTGATTTTTATAGTAAAGAGCTGGCCAAACTACAAGCCAATCTTACGCCCATTAATGCTCCACAAAACCCTGAAGCAATTCGTAAAATTCCGAAAGATTTTAAATTTGTCAATCCGGGCTATTTTACTGTAGCAGCCATCGCTGGTGCGCCGCCATTAAGCGTTCTTGGGCCAGATAATAAAACCTATGTGGGTACAGAGATCGATATTGCCCGTCTGATTGCCGATAGTCTGGGCTTAAAACTCAAAATCGTTCAAACATCATGGGAGGACTGGCCTTTGGGTGTTAGTAGCGGTAAATACGATGCAGCCATTACCAATGTCACGGTGACCAAAGATCGTAAGAAAAAATTTGACTTCGCCACCTATCGCCGTGATGTATTGGCATTTTATGTTGCAAGCAATAGCAAAATTAAGGAAATCAAAGGTCCTGATGATATCTCTGGACTTAAAATCATTGTTGGCTCCGGCACCAATCAGGAAAAAGTACTACTGGACTGGATTGAAGACAATAAAAGAAAAGGTCTGACGCCGGGACAAGCACTTTATTATGACGATAGTGCCTCTGCAAGTCTGGCACTGCAATCTGGACGTGTAGATGCCCTGTTTGGCCCCAACGTCGCTTATGCATGGCAAGCTGCTAACGGTGTAAAAATTCGATTGGCAGGTACCGCCTTGGGAGGTGGAAACCGTCCGGCTGAACTCGGTGTAACCATTAAAAAAGGAAATGGGCTGGTTGACGCTGTACAGGTTGCATTAAATGGTGTCATTAAAAACGGTGAATACCAAAAAGTTTTACAGCGTTGGGGAACGCAGGCCGAAGCCGTGACGGAGTCGCAGATCAATCCTCCGGGTCTTGGTGATTAACATCAAAAAAATTCAGATAGGCTATGTCAACAGTCTGACATTGATCGCATCAGATGCCATCACTCTAAATACAGAGCAAGCAACCTGTCTGGTTAATGAAGTTACACGTGCGATTGATGACGTCATTATTTTAAAAAATTCCCACCAGACATTGCACTACTGTCATTTACACAAACAGGCAATGCCAAAACCAAGCTTCAATCCATCGGTTCAGGGAAATAAGAGGTAATTATGAAGGAAAAATTTATCCAGATGTCTGTTGATGCACCAGAAGCACAACCTTTACTTGACCACCTATTTGCTGAATATGAAGAAATTTATGGTGATTTTTTTGCAAGTAAAGGAGCTGAGGCTGCTGCCGAACGTAAAGAACATCATGATCGTGAACGATATGAAGCGGCTGAAAAATATTTGCCGCCAACGGGACTGTTTATCGTATTGAAACGGGATGATGAAGTCATTGCCATGGGTGCATATAAACGTTATGACGATGAAACCGCAGAATTAAAACGGATCTGGTCACATCGTAATTTGCGCAAGCAGGGTCTGGCTGCAAAAGTTGTCAAAGAACTTGAAAAACAAGCTTTGCAGGCTGGATATAACAAAATCTTTCTGACCACAGGCTTTAAACAAATTCCGGCAGTTAAATTATATCTTAGTCTGGGTTATGAACCCCAATTTGAATTAACACCAGATTTTAACTTTGAAAAATATATCGGCGCACCACTTCATGGTGGACTTCCTTTTAGGAAAATATTAAAACAAGAGGAAATCGCATGAGTTCAGACCAATATAAAATTATTCCGGCACGTCATCCATGGCGATATATCGGTGTAGCGCTCTCACTATTAATTATAGCTGTCGTTGCGGAATCTATTTTTTCAAATAAAAATTGGGGTTGGCCGGTCTTTAGACAATGGTTTCTTGACCCAGCAATCCTTAACGGCTTACTCATGACATTAAAACTCACGTTTTGGTCAATTATTTTTAGCCTGATCCTCGGCACAATTGTTGCCATGATGCGATTATCTTCTTCATGGTTGGTCAGATCATTGGCATGGGTCTATATCTGGATGTTTAGATCACTACCGTTATTGCTAGTTCTAATTATTTTGTATAATTTTTCCTATTTGTATGAATATATTTCGGTTGGCATTCCTTTCACCAATCAAAACTTCGCCCAGTTCAAAACCATCAATGCACTGGATCAATTCTCCACTGCGCTGGTTGGACTGGTAATTGTACAAAGCGCTTATACGGCTGAAGTAATACGAGGTGGAATTCTATCTGTTGATCATGGTCAATTTGAAGCCGCAGCAGCACTGGGGCTTTCATGGTGGCGTAGAACCACACGAATTATCTTGCCACAATCTATTCGTAGCATTATTCCAGCCATTATCAATGAATGTGTGGGTTTATCCAAAGGAACATCTATTGTCTACGTTCTAGCCATGCCTGAATTATTTTATACCGTACAAATGATTTATAACCGTAATCAGGAAGTTATTCCGCTTCTCATGGTCGCTGCGGTCTGGTACATCATTGTGACCAGTGTATTTTCGATTGTGCAATGGTATATCGAAAAAATTCTGGCAAAAGGCGAACGCCGCTCTGCAATCAATCATTTTTCTTTCTTTCGTAAAACCAAAAATCTTTCGCCGCAACAGCGTGTAGGAGCAGGTTATGACAGTTAATCAAACAGCACAACATGCGATCGGACATATTCAAATTAATCACGTTTTCAAAAATTATGGTGCACACACTGCATTGCAGGATATCTCTCTTGATATTCCTGCCGGTTCAGTAACGGTAATTATTGGTCCATCAGGATCGGGAAAATCCACATTATTACGTACTATTAATCATCTGGAACGTGTCGATGGCGGTTTTATTCAGATTGACGATGAATTCATTGGTTATCGGAAAGAAGGCAACAAACTTTATGAATTGAAAGAACGAGACATTCTGAAACAGCGTAAATCGGTAGGTTATGTTTTCCAGAATTTTAATTTATTTCCTCATTTAAATGTTTTACAGAATATTATTGAAGCACCATTGGCACATAAAAAGCTCAATAAAGATCAAGCGATTTTAAAAGCCAATCAACTACTAGGACTGGTTGGGCTCAGAGAAAAAGCCGAAGCATGGCCCAAACAACTTTCTGGAGGACAACAACAACGTGTTGCGATTGCCAGAGCTTTGGCACTGGATCCCAAAGTCATTTTATTTGATGAACCAACATCTGCACTTGATCCTGAATTGGTGGGTGAAGTGCTGAGTGTGATCAAAAATCTGGCAAAACTGGGAACGACCATGGTTATTGTTACCCACGAAATTGGTTTTGCCCGTGAAGTTGCTGATCATGTTGTGTTTATGGATCAAGGTAAAATTATTGAACAAGGCAATGTTCAGCAAATGCTGGAAAACCCTAAAGAGGAACGGACGAAGAATTTCTTATCTCGTGTTTTATAATCCTTTAATGGAATTAAATTTTTGTGAGAGTTTTATATTGTTAATCATCAAGAAAATCATTACCAATAAATACTCTTGCATTTTTTATTTCAATATCAATAAAAATAATATCTATATTTGACATTATTACTTATTTTAAATTATTGATATATTTTTAATAAATTAATCTGAAAAAAATTATTCATAACCTATGATTAAATCCATATAAATAAAATACGTTGGCTCCATTATAATCATACCACCTTATTTTTATTATAGTACGAACAATGACAAGATTAATTTACCTAGATTATGCAGCAACCACCCCCATATTACCTGAAATTTCCGAGGCAATTATTCGATGTTTGTCCATAGACGGCGATTTTGGTAATCCTGCTTCATTATCACACCATTATGGTTTGGATGCTGGAAAACTTGTAAAAGCAGCCAGAAAACACGTTGCAAATTTAATTCATGCTCAACCTAAAGAAATTATCTGGACATCCGGTGCCACGGAATCAAACAATTTGGCATTAAAAGGCATTGTAGATCGTTATAAAAATCAGAATAAACATATTATTACCAGCAAAATAGAACATAAAGCCATTTTAGACACCTGTGCAGAGCTGGAAAGCCAGGGGTTTCAAGTGACGTATTTACAGCCTGAGCCACAAACTGGAATCATTCACCCACAACAGGTAAAAAATGCCATTCAGCCCAATACCATTCTAATTTCATTGATGATGGTCAATAATGAAATTGGCACCTTAACCGATATTCAATCTATAGGAAATTTAGCGCATCAGCATCATATCCTCTTCCATGTTGATGCAGCACAGGCAGTCGGTAAAACTGCCATTGATGTTCAGGCATTACATGTCGATTTAATGAGTTTATCCGCCCATAAAATCTATGGACCTAAAGGGATTGGCGCATTGTATGTTCGTCATGACATACAAAAAAATTTAAAAACACAAATTCATGGTGGCGGTCATGAACAAGGTTTACGCTCAGGTACACTGGCCACGCATCAAATTGTAGGAATGGGTGAAGCCTGTCGATTGGCAAATCTTAAATGGGCAGAAGAACAACAACGCATCAGCAAACTGAGAAAAAAACTGCTTA
The DNA here is from genome assembly GCF_008693185.1 of Acinetobacter qingfengensis. GTDB lineage: Bacteria > Pseudomonadota > Gammaproteobacteria > Pseudomonadales > Moraxellaceae > Acinetobacter > Acinetobacter qingfengensis. The sequence continues at coordinate 74,217 of NZ_VXKN01000004.1, read as the reverse complement.
ATGATTTACAGACATTAACACCGATTAAATTAAATGGGCATCCTGAACAACATGTTGCCAATTATTTAAATGTTAGTTTTTCCAGTGAACGTGCTGTTTCCATTATTCATAGCATCAAAAAAATTGCTGCTGTTTCCAGTGGCTCAGCATGTAATTCACACCAAGCAGCACCTTCACATGTATTAAATGCCTTGGGAGTTTCAGAGCATCTAGCTGGGCATACAGTACGTTTTAGCTTTGGTGCCTATACCACCGAGCAAGATATTGAACAGATATTAACAACGCTGTCTGCCCTTTTACAACCCCATGTAAAAGCTATTCAGCACGCTACTGTTTCGGTTTAGCACACCAAGCAACTTAAAATAAAGCAGGATAAATTCTAAACATGTCAAAACTTAATATTAAACATATTTCTTTTCTTATTCCAGGTAATTATCCCGATGATCATCCAGTGAAGGGTTTGGAACAAACACTCCAGCTTTTTGAATTAGGAGAACAATTGGGTTATAACGGTGCATGGGTCAGACAACGACATCTGGAACATGGCATTTCTTCTTCTGCGACTTTTTTGGCTGCGGCAACACAACGTACTCATAAAATAGAACTAGGGACAGCAGTTATCCAACTAGGGTATGAAAGTCCTTTTCGTCTGGCTGAAGATTTATCAACAGTTGATGTTCTCTCTCATGGGCGACTTAATGTTGGACTAAGTACCGGTAAACCTCTACATGCAGAATTAATTGCAGAACATGTATTTGATCAGCACTGGCAACAACAGGATTTTTCTTACCAGCGTGTACAACGATTGATTGATAATTTGAGCGGTCGCTATTTAGGAGATCCCGACACATGGATTGAATCTCCGGGTAATCGGCAACGTCCACGGTTACAACCGTATGCCAAAGGTTTGACCGAACGGCTCTGGTATGGCGGTGGATCATTACGTTCTGCACGTTGGGCAGGAGAAAATCAGTTAAATTTACTGATTGGAAATTTAACCTCAGGTGAAGATACGGACGATTATTACACAGCACAATTACGCCAGCTTGCACTTTATCGGCAAAATTTAAATCAACATCATACTCATAAATCCAGAATAGCTGCTGGGCGGGTTATTATCCCATTTGATCATGCCGATCAATCAACCCAACGCTATTATCAAGATTTTGCTGCAAGTCGCTATCAACGTACCTTATCTCCTCAAGGAGAGCGTCGTACTTTATTTTCTGAAGATATTATTGGTCATGCAGATCAAATTCTGGAAAAATTATTCAATGATCCAGTATTACAACAAGTTGAAGAACTACGTCTGGAATTACCCTATGAATTTAACGTAATACAGTATGCTCAAATTATTACGGATTTTATTACTCTGATTGCACCTCAATTAGGCTGGAAACCGACAATTTATCAGGGCGATAAAAAAACAGCTTGAATTTAAAAAATTTTATTTTCTGTTTATTCCCTAATAACTCATCTTAATCAAAAGATGAGTTATTTCATTTTGACAATTATACAATTTAAAACCGATAACTTATACGACCATAGTAATATCCACCATAACTTCCAAACGGTGAAATATTTGGATATTTCGACCCACCACTAATGTCTCCACTTGCAAGAATCACTGCCGATGTCGTTTCATCAGGATAGGTATTGAATAAATTATCTGCACCCAACGTAACCGACAAATTATCTGTGAGATGATAAGTTGCATCCACATCAACAATCCATTTTGCACCATAATAAGAATCTGTTGCAGCTGTTGCACCTCTGGAAATAACACTACCATAGCGTGATAATCGAGTATTAATATCAAATTTTTGATATTGCCAATTTGTACCCAAAGTAAGCTTGGTTTTTGGATTTGCTACAGTTACAGCCCCAATTGCAGCACGTCCCACACGATTAACGTTAATACCTTGTAATTCTTCTGGATTATCAGCAATACCTGTAATTTTGGTTTCATTATAATTAAAGCCAAGATTCCAGCGCAGCCTTCCATAGTTTTGTAATTGCTGCGTATAATCAATTACTACATCCACACCTGTAGTTTGAGTATCAAACAAATTAGCAAAATACTGTACCGTTTGTATATCTGAGAATCCATTGGCAGCCAGAATGGCACTGACACCGCTACCAGATAATGCAGATGTTTGTGCAATACGATCTTTTAAATCAATACGATAAGCATCTATTGCAATATTAAATTTATCGAATGGACTGAAGGTTAGCCCTAATGAATAATTCTTTGATTTTGTGGGCTTAAGCTCTTCTGCTCCAAGTGCTTGCGCCAAAGTAGCATCAGGTCGAACCAGTTTACTTTTTCGGTTAGCATAAATCCCATTCACATCCGGCCCATATCCAACTGTTGTAGTACCATAACCCTGCTGTACCAAGGACGGAGCAACAAAACCACTACTTACTGTTCCTCTTACAGCCAAATTAGGCGTAATAGCATAACGACTGGTTAATTTTCCATTAAAAGTATTGCCAGAGCTATCGTCATAATGTTCAAAACGACCTGCCAATCCCACAAACCAATTTTGTGTAGCATCCAGACCAAGATCGAGATACGCCGCAGTATTGCTACGATCAATATCGGCCTCATCATCTGGTTGAACCAGTGCAACTCCAATTAAACCAACGTTAGCCTTAGTACCAGCATTATCACCTGAATTAAATACATAGCCACCATCTGCATAAGCCAAAGCATCTGTTGCTTTAATCGACCAGCCCTCCTTGCGGTAGTCCAAACCCCAAGCCACACTTAATGGATTAACGCCTAAGCCAATATCAAAGGATTTTTTAAAATCAAGATTATTGACCCATTGATATGCCTCATATTTTTGTAAACCGAAATTGGTTGGGCTATTTGTTCCCAATGATGCATTGATGTTATCCGTGGTTGTTGTATCTAAAATATTTTTTCCATAAGATGTACTGATATCCCAACTCCAGCCCCACAGTTGATCACCTTTTATGCCCCAAACAGTTTGGAAATCAGATTCATCCAACTTCATTATTGGTGCTACACCATCAGGATAAATCTCATCAACAATATAAATGGAGTTTGCACGCCTAAACCCCAGTCCAGTCACAGCCTTGCGCCACCCTGCGGTGCTATTTGAATACAAGATTGCTTGGTCAGTTAAAGGAAGTTCAGCATTATACGCAAGGTTAAGTGCCTCAACAGAAGGAATACCTGCACGATAGTTCCATCTATCAATTGTTGTTTCACGAGGGTCAGGCTGACCATTAATTGTTGAATAGAATTGACCTGAAGCTGCCGCAGCACGAGTTACTGCATCTTGATTTTTGTAATCATAAGCGAAATGAATAAAACCCTCTTGTCCCAAAGGTAAGCCAAAATCGCCATTGGTTTGATAAGTTTCACCATTTTGCTTTTCATGATCGGAATAATGCGCACGCCCACCATAGGTGCTGGTTAAACTCCCGCCATGATCAGTCGATTTTAATACAATGTTTATAACCCCTGAAATTGCATCAGAACCATATTGAGCCGCAGCCCCATCCCGTAATACTTCGATTCTGGCAATGGCACTGATCGGAATCAAATTCAAATCAGCCGCTTGATAACCTTCAATGATTGAGCCATTGGTTACATATTGCGCACCGACATGCCGCCGCTTACCATTGACCAAAACCAAAGTATGACCACCACCAAAACTACGTAACCCTGCCGAACGAGCAACAGCACTATACGAATTGGTCCAGCTTTTAATGGTATCCACTTTAAAAGATGGAATCAGCTTGGCCAAAATATCCTGTAATGCCACACTATTGCCCTGTTTAAGCAACTGCTCACCACTAATGATATCTACGGGTGCGGGACTTTCTGTTACAGTACGAATCCCACCACGATTTCCAACAACAACAACACTTTCCAGTTGCTTGACATCCTTATCTTCAGTAGGTACTGATGTATTACTTGTATCCTCAGCAGCATATAATACGCTTGCAACCCCACAACTCAATACCAGAATAATGGCCTGATGTAATTGTGATATTTTGAAATGCCATAATTTAGAATCTGGTTGTGTTAATTTTTCCTGTAACATTAATCGCTTCCTCAGTGATGTTATAATACGGAAATTGAATTTAAAAATTAATTAACTGGGTAACCCCGAGGAAATGGAATATATAAGACTTTTATGACATAATTAAATATGAAAAAATTAATTCCTTATGATAAAAATTCTTATAAATAAATTTAGATACAAATATAAAATCTTAAGCACATAAAGCAATTTTTAATATAAGTTAATCATATTTTTATTTACTATTTTTGAATATTCAAAGATTTTTTTAATATTTCATTTCTACAATAAAAATCTGTTTAATACGAAATAATTAAGAAGATGAAAACACGTATTCAGAAAGATCATGGCATACAATTTAATGCAAAACATGATTAGTCATACTGTATAGAGTTAAATCAATCTTAAAAATTAAATCAGGAAAATTTATCTATGTGGTGCAATAAAAAAAATCTACTGGTCGGGTTAATACTTGTTATAGATATAAATTTAAATGGGTGTAATCAAGAAAAATCAAATTCAACAACAACTGATCAGAAAGCTACGATTCAAACCAGTCAATCTTCAACCACTCTCGACACGGCAACATCAGATTCTCTTGCAAAAGAACAATCTATTCTGGATCAGAATACTCCAGCGATTCACACACAACCTAATCCTAAAGCCATTCAACTGATCCCAGATCATTTTAAACTGGTTGAGGCAGGTTATTTAACCGTTGCCGTTCCATCCATTTCTGCTCCACCACTACTGGTTTTGGCTGCGGATAATAAAACCTATATTGGTGCAGAAATTGACATTGCCCGATTGATTGCAGACAGTCTGGGTTTACAATTAAAAATTGTCCCAACCACTTGGGAAAACTGGCCTCTGGGACTGGTTTCCGGTAAATTTGATGCGGTACTCAGTAATATTGCTGTAAGAGAAGAACGCTTACAAAAATATGATCTGGTCAGCTATAGAAAGGATACTTTGGCATTCTATGTTAAACAAAATAGTAAAATTGAGGCTATCACAGGACCTGATGATATTTCTGGTTTAAAAATTGTTGTAGGTTCTGGCACCAATCAAGAAAAATTATTACTGGCATGGATTGCTGATAACAAGAAAAAAGGCTTAGTACCAGCACAGCCTATCTATCTTGAAGATAGTGCAGCAGCATCTTTAGCCTTACAATCTGGACGTGTAGATGCTCTGGTCATTCCAAATGTCGCTGGTCGCTGGCAACAATTAAACGGTGTCAAAATCAAACAAGTCGGACGTCTTAATGGCATCTGGACCGTGGCTGTAGCGCTAAAAAAAGGCACTGGTTTTGCGAATGCAGTGCAAAGTTCGCTAAATGGAGTCATCACATCAGGAGAATATAAACAGGTATTTTCTCGCTGGGGATTACAGGATGATGCTCTATCAACATCCAGTATTAATCCACCTGTTGAAAATCAATAAGTCTTCCAACAGTTTCATGCATATTTAATGAAAATACAGCGGATAAATTGATATTTTTCCATTGATTTTTGATGGATAAAGCGACCCAAGTATATCGATCAGGTCGCTTGATTTATTATTGTGCTGCTTTTAATTGATCGAGTATTTTCTGCAAAATTGTTAATCTGGCAATATATTTATCGTTGGTCGCAACAATATGCCACGGTGCGGCATGTGTGTCAGTATGGGCAAACATATCTGCAGCAGCCTGAAGATATTGCTCCCATTTCTGTCGATTACGCCAGTCTTCATCGGTAATTTTAAAACGTTTATGTGGAGTATTTTCACGGGCAATAAAGCGTTTTTCCTGTTCATCTTTATCTATCGCCAACCAAAATTTAATCAACACAGTATTATGCCGAGTCAGATTTTGCTCAAAACGGTTAATTTCTCCATAGGCACGTTTCCATTCATGTGGTTTGGCAAAACCTTCCAGTCGTTCCACCAGTACACGTCCATACCATGAACGGTCAAATATGGTAATGCCCCCATGTGTCGGAATTTTAGTCCAGAATCGCCAGAGATAAGGGCGACTTAACTCATGAGGTTCTGGTGCGGCAATGGTATGAATTTCATATTCTCTGGGATCAAGTTTTTTGACAATACGCTTAATGGCACCACCTTTACCTGCGGCATCCATTCCTTCAAAGACAATGACGATATTACGATTATCCTTCCGCATGGCACGTGCAACTTTTTTGGTTAATTCCTGAAGTTGTGCCTTATAATCTGTCTTATCCAGTGCATCATCCGGAACCTTTAATAATACTTCGGGAATCTTGGCTTTTTGCCAGTGACCTGTGATTGGTGCTGGCATAATCTCTGCCAATGGTGTTTTTAACGCCTGTAAAATATGTTGAGCAAAACGCTGGTCACGCATGGTACCGTTTTCACCGTCAATCACAATCCAGTCATCGGTAAAGTGTTGTCTGATTTTTTGTAAATTGTCATATTGTGCTTTGCTGCGCCAGTCCAATCCATGCAGTTGTTGCCATTTCTGTTCACTTGGATCCAGTTTATCCAAACGTTTCTGTAGTGCTTTCCATGATAAATCAATCCAGATTTTGATTACATGAACATGATTGGCACACAAATCCTGTTCAAAAGCGCGCATACCATCTACATAACTTTGAAATTGTGCTTCAGAAATTGGAGCTGAAATATGTAATGCCGTAGTGAGCGCATCACTATACCAATTGCCGAATAGCAAAGTCATTTGTCCCTGTTTGGGAATAAAGTTTGCATAAGGTTGCCATGATGGTTGTTCTGCAGTTAATAAATGGGGTACATCTGCCTTCACAATCAAGTATCGTGGATCAACCCATTCTCTAAGCTGTTGTACTGCTTCCCCTTTACCAGCAAGCTCAATACCACTAAGTAGGATTAACAGACTTTTACCTTCTATACCGCCACGATTTGCCCTGAGTTGATACTGTGCCTCAATTAAATCGACAGAAAGTTGATTTTCATCTCTTAAAACAAAATCATCGGTTTCATTATTGTGCATGTATTCATCCGTATTGCTGGTTATTTTGTATGTTACAGTTATACTGCGCTATATATTTATGCTTTGTAAATACTTTTTATTGAATCGGTGAATGACAACCAGCGCGTGTTGAAATTTAATCTTTGCAATGAAAAATGAGAAAAATTCTGTATTTGAGGCTTAAATTTAATATGTGATTAATTCTTAATACGCTCTAAATCAGCAATGATCAATATTTAAAGTTATGGCTTATAATAAGTCTGATTGAAATCTGAACTTCATCGTCATGTTTCATGGATGATTTGATTGATCATTTTAGGGATAATCGTCTTAGATCATTTTAATTGACCCTTTATTTTCTGATACCTAATGGCATTTCGTTGATACTTTATTTACCATGAGGCACTCATGTCAAAATTTGCTTTTTTATTAAAACAATTAGATGCATATGATGCTATGGCTCAGCATCAAGATCCCATTTTGGCAAAACGCTTTATACAAGTACAGAATTGGCAAAAACAACGTGTTCAGTACACGCATCAAGCCTTATTTAACACAAAGCAACATCGCTTGATCAGTCATTATTTTTTAAATCGCCTATATGGTGCATCAGACTTTGATCAATTGGCATTTCAGCTACGCCGTATTGCCAATCATGCGCACCTGGTTGAAAAAATCATTCCTGCCAATGCTTTGAAAACCGGTGATGCCGCCATTGAACTGGCGTATTTATCATTACGGCTGGACGAAGATATTGCACAATATTTATTAAAGCATTTTCCTGCCGACTATGAATTAAACGATGAAATTATGCGTCAGGCTTATCTACAATGTGATCAATATTCTCTGCGTTGTCAACAAATGGCTTTACTGGATACACTGGGAGAAAAACTGGATTTGTATCTGCGTTCACGCATTGTCAAGACTGCTTTTAAGTTATCCAAAGGGATGGCCTATCGCTACAAAGTTGATCCGATTTATGAGTTTATTAACGAAGGCTTTCAGGCAATGGAACCTTTACAATCCGCCAAAATATTTATTCAGGGATTTACCCAAAAAGAACGACAAATTATCGAGGCAGTACATAACGGACATCCTCGTCCATTTGAGCTTTAATCAAGGCAATCTTGCCATTCACTAATGATTTCATTTACGACTCAAATTTTCACATGCCTAGTGAGCATGAATATGTTATCTTCTTTCCACATCAAGAAATCCCGTCTTAGGAGTGCGACATGTCTAACGACAATCAAAACCCAACAACAACGACATCAACCACAACTGAGAAAAAAACAAGTCCGTTCTTAACCGAATCATTGCCTGAAGGCATTGCACAAGGACAACAACAAACACTTGGCCAAACTGCAAATGAAGCAGCAGGTAGTATTCCAAAATATAATTTACCTCGTGGTGCAAAAACCAACAATCTAGGTGAAACTACACACTTTGGCTACAAAACCATCAATACTGAAGAAAAAGCCCAGAAAGTTGCCGAAGTTTTCCACTCTGTAGCCAGTAAATACGACTTGATGAATGATTTAATGTCTTTTGGTATTCATCGTTTATGGAAACGTTATGCCATTAATTTATCTGGCGTACGCCGTGGCCAACAGGTACTGGATATTGCTGGTGGTACAGGCGATTTAGCCAAAGTATTCAGCCGTGAAGTTGGTGAAACCGGGCACGTGGTATTGTCGGATATCAATGAATCGATGCTCAATGTGGGACGTGATCGTTTGCTGGATGCGGGCTGTAGCAATGTTGATTTTGTACTTGCCAATGCCGAAACATTAGAGCCTTTTGCAGATAACAGTTTTGATCTCGTTACCATTAGTTTTGGTTTACGTAATGTCACTGACAAGGATGCAGCCCTGCAATCCATGTTCCGTGTCCTCAAACCAGGTGGTCGTTTACTGATTCTGGAATTTTCAAAGCCTGTATTTGAACCATTTTCCAAATTGTACGATTTATACTCCTTTACCGCATTACCAATTATGGGCAAAATTATTGCCAATGATTCAGAAAGTTACCGTTATCTTGCTGAATCCATCCGTATGCATCCGGATCAAGGTACCTTGAAAAGCATGATGCAAAATGCAGGTTTCCAGAATTGTGATTATCACAATTTAACTGGTGGCATTGTCGCTGTACATCGTGGTTTTAAACTTTAATCCAATAAGACGGAGTTTGATATGGCAATGTGGTCAGTACTGGCACTTGGTGCAACAGAATCAATACTGAATCGTATCGTTGATCTGGATCAAATTACCCGTATCAAACTTAACCAATTACAAGGACAAAGCCTGCGTATTGTTATTCAAACGCCAAATGTATCCATTGATGTTTTCCTTGATCAGGATAAAATTCGCCTTGAACCCACTGCACTGGGACACAGTACCCAAACCAGTATTTTTGAGCAACGTCCCTTTGACCCACAATTTGTAGTCAATACAGTTCAGGCGACCTTACAGGTTGATGATCTGGTGCAATTATTAAAATTGCTGCTTAATCCACAAGATGAGCTTGGTAATATTCCACTACAAGGCGATTACCATTTATTATTTTCATTAAAACAAATTTTCTCCCAAATTGATGTCGATCTGGCTGCACATTTAAGTCCATGGATTGGCGCAACATCTGCACATGAAATTGGTAAATTACAATATTTACCTAAACAATTTATGAAAGCAGCCAAGAGTGCCGAATTCATGTTAATTGATAGTTTAAAAGAAGACAGTCAGCTATTTGCTGCACGTTGGCAAATGGAAGATTTACAGCAACATACCCGTCAACTAAACCAAGACATTGATCGGGTTGACGCAAGAATTCAACAACTTCAGCAGCATATCGTTACATCAAAGCAAGACTAGGATTTTATTTCTATGGTGCCGCATCTTTTTCGTCTTTTAGAATTATGGCGTATCGCCGCCCATTACCGTCTGGATTTATTAATTCCTGCACAGGATATTCCTGTCAAAGCCAGACCAATTTTAAAAGTCATTCGAGCGCATCCGGCATCATGGTCATCACGGGAAAAACGTAATCCACTAAAACTCAAAGAAGCACTTGAAGAAATGGGGCCATTGGCCATTAAACTCGGACAGTTGCTCTCCACCCGCCGGGATTTGATTCCACCAGAAATATTAAAACAACTGATTTTACTTCAGGATCAGGTCAAACCTTTTGATGTTGAAATATTAAAAAGTCGAATCAGTGAATCACTTAAAGCAGATTTACCGACACTTTTCGCCCGTTTTGATGAGAAACCTCTGGCCGCAGCATCCATTGCACAAGTCCATACCGCTGCCTTGCATGATGGGTGTGAAGTGGTGGTTAAAGTCACTCGCCCAGACATTCGCAGCCAAATTATCAAGGATTTTGAAATTCTGGAATGGTTAGGACATCGCCTTGAACAAAAACTGGAAGCTGCCCGTGCGTTACATGTATCAGAAATTATTCAGGATTACCGTAGCGTCATTTTAAATGAGCTGGACCTGACCATCGAGGCAGACAATACGCGTCGAATGCGCCATTACTTTACTGGCTCCAGCATGATGTATGTGCCAGAAGTCTATATGGACAGTAAAGATGTCATGGTCGCAGAACGTATTACCGGTGTACCTATTTCTGATATCGAAACCTTTGATCGTCTGGGGATGGATCGCGCTGATCTGGCAGAAAAAGGCCTCACCATCTTCTTCACCCAAGTCTTTCGGGATAACTTTTTTCATGCCGATATGCATCCCGGCAATGTTTTTGTTGAAACACTAAATCCACAGAATCCACGCTATATTGCGCTGGATTGCGCCATTATGGGTGAATTATCCAGACAGGATCAAATGACTGTGGCACGCATGTTACTGGCCGTCATGAACAGTGATTTTATGCAGTTGATCCAAATCGTACATCAGGCTGGCTGGATCCCACCGGGAACCGATCAGGATGCATTGGCACGGGAAATGCGCCGTACAGTGGGGCCAATGGTATCCAAACCTATGCATGAGTTGGACTTTGCCGGAATCCTACTGCAAGTCATGGATATTGCTCGCCGTTTCCGACTGGAAATTCCACCACAATTAATGCTATTACTCAAAACACTGGTTCATGTCGAAGGGCTGGGAACTGATCTGTATCCTGAACTGGATATCTGGAAATTGGCTAAACCGATTTTAACGGAATGGGTCAAACAACAAATGAATCCTGTGAAAAATATCAAGGAGCTTGGCCAACAAATTCCTGACTTACTACTTGGTGCACAGGATTTACCAACCGTTTTAATTGATAGTATCAATGGTTTAAAAAATCAGTCGGCATGGCAGGAAAAACAATTAAGAGAAATACAGCAGCTACGTTTACAAAACCATGCACAACAACAGCGCAATTGGATTTTTGGTACTTTATTTTTATTTTTCCTAAGTTTAGGTATTATTACACCACTGATTTTCTCGATTATTTTTTTCATTCTGGCAGGTCTGGTTGCAATCTGGCGTCTGAGCAAACCGGTTTAGATATTGAAAATTTTTACAACATAGCCAAATCATTTAGCGCATCTTATGATAAGTGGATAAGGTTAAACTTATCCACAATTTTGAAGATAAATTCAGCAAACAACATCCATTTACGCACAATGAGATCATAAGAAAACCTTGTTCTCGACAGGGCGACTGCCTACAATAAGCGCAAGATTTACTCTACAACAATTACACGACTGACTATGACCTACATTTTACATAAAAAATCTCCAGCACTTCATCTTCATGCAGGACATCTGGCCAAACAATTGATAGAACAGCAAGGTTTGCAAGCCAAACATATCGATATGTTACCCGGTGCAGCAGGCGGCCCCAAAGGATTGGGATTAAAAGGTCTGGATCAGGCAATTTTTGGACAATTTTTACCTCAGGCAAAACGCCGCAGAGCACTGATTGGTTCTTCAATTGGGGCATGGCGCTTTGCCAGTATTTTGGCTTGGGGCGTTGATCAAGGTACAGAAAAACTTGCTGATTTGTATACTCATCTGGAATTTTACAAAGGGATGAAATCTGCTGAAATTAGTGCCGTATGTGATCACATGCTCAAGGCATTAATTCACGGACGTGAACAGGATATTGTTGCTCATCCGGACTATCACCTGACTGTTCTAGCAGTTAAAGCACAGCATATTTTTAGCAGTGACCATGCTTTGCCCTTATTGGCTTCTGCTGCGGGCATTATTGCCACCAATACTGTTGCTCGGCGTTATAGTGGCGTTTTTATGCAACGAGTGGTTGCGCAGCCCAATGATCAAATGCGCTTAAAGTTAAATACCGAAAAAGATTTTAAAACCCTGTATCAAAATCTTGATGCCGAGAATTTATATTACTGGTTAATGGCATCAGGATCGATTCCCGGCGTGATGGCCGGAATCCGTAATATTCCCAATGCACCTAAAGGTGTTTATCGTGATGGTGGCATCATTGACTATCATCTGGACCTGCCTTATCCAAGCCAAGGTATTGTATTATATCCACATTTTGGAGATAAAATTATTCCAAGCTGGTTTGATAAAGGTTTATTTTGGCGAAAGGCAAATCCACAGCATCAAGCCAGAACCCTGCTGATTTCTCCATCTCGTGAATACTTAGAATCTTTACCAATGGGACGTTTACCTGATCGTAAAGATTTTGAAATTTTACTTAATGACCCACAAAAACGAATCAAAATCTGGAAACAATGTATTGCCGAAAGCCAACGTCTGGGTGATGAATTTCTGGAAATGGTAGAAAAACAAGATTTTCTGCCAAGAGTTCAGGCATTAAAATAAACAAAATCGAAGCTGTTTCAAAACGATCAAGCCCTTTTATGAGATATGTTACGCATAGGCGGCGTTAAAAACTGTCTTTTGAAACAGTTTCGATTTCATTGTCATTTTTCCAATAAAACTTTCAAAATTGATTACTGATTTACCCAAACCACTTGTCGAACGTCGATTGGTTTTGGAATGAGTTTTTCAGCATAAAAACGATCAGCAACTTCCTGTTGTACAGCAATGACTTTGTCTGTCATGGGTTTATCAATTGAAGGTTGATAACGCTTATCCAGTACGCGTTGTGCCTGTGCTTCCTCCAATCCAGTCGCTTTTTGATAAAGTAGATTCGCTTCATGAGGATGATCGACGATCCATTGTGCTGCGATGTTAAACGTTGCAATTACTTTTTGAGTTTCCTGAGAATGTGCATGTACAAATTTTGGATTTGCAATTAAGAAATTATAGGTTTCTCCTAATCCTGTGGCATCCAGTACTGAACGGGCTGTACCATCAAGTTCAACAGGTGTTACAAAAGGTTCCCAATTTGCCCACGCATCGACTGCTTTTTTATTTAATGCAGCACGTGCATCTGCCGGAGCTAGCCAGACAGGTTGAATATCCTGCCAGGTCAAATGCCCTTTTTTTAAAATACGACTCACAAAATCATGTGAACTTGAGCCTTTTTGGATCGCAATTCGTTTTCCTTTCAAATCGGCAATTGTGTTTATTTTACTATCTGCTGGAACTACCAGAGATTGCCAGGAGGGTTTGACATCCTGATAAGACACATAAAGAACGTCCTTTCCAGCAGACTGTGCAAAAATAGCAGGTGTATTACCTACAGCACCAAAATCAACCGAACCAACTGCCAGTGCTTCTAGCAATTGAGGACCAGCAGGAAATTCTTTCCATTCAATTTTGACATTGGGAAATTCTTTCTCAAAAATTTTTTGATCCTTTGCGACCACTTGATTTAAAGATGATTTTTGATAACCAATGGCAATATTGGACAATTTATCCTGAGGGCTGGCACTAGACGCAGCAGATGCTTCTTTTTTTTCTTTCGGAGAGCATGCACTAAGCAAAACTGCAAATATTGTGATGCCAAGAAATGTAATATTTTTTGGAATTAAACGCATGTATTTATCCTAAAGCAATATTCTGGCCTATTAACAATTTATTCCATGCATAAATTGTATAGACCCTCGGTATTTGATCCAAGAAATTATTGTAAACGATTAAATATTGATTTATTACAATCATTTATTGTATGCTTTTTTACTTTAGATATAAGTGAAAAAGGATTTTTCATTCTTCACGCACATGCTTTTTAAATGCCATATTTATGCACATTAACAATAGAATTGACCATACATTTAGTCAATTTTGCAATTAAAAACAATGCTCTCTTGTTTTTCCCTACCACCAATAACGTAAAATATGAAAGTAGATTGGCGCAGCAAAACAAATGGAATCCATTCGATCCAGCATACCACCATGTCCCTGAATTAAATGTCCCCAATCTTTAACACCACGATCACGTTTAATCGCGGACATGACCAATCCACCAAAAAAGCCAAACATACAGACAATCAAGCCGATAAGTGCCGCCTGCCATAGATTAAAAGGCGTTAATCCATGTGTCAGTACACCCACGATTGTAGCCAAAACGACACCACCCACTAATCCTTCCAGTGTTTTTGACGGACTCAAATTGGGTGCAACCTTGGTTTTACCAAATAACTTTCCACACACATATTGCAACACATCTGATGCTTGCACCACCAGAATCAACCAGATCACCAACCAGATATTGTCACCGGTAAAGTGATTGATATTTAAATTCAGTAAAGCGGGGACATGCGAAATACAAAATACAGCAATCATTAAGCCCCATTGAATTTTTGCCGTTCGCTCTAAAAAGCAAGTCGTATCTTCCTGCTTTAAAATTCCAATCGGAATCAACAAAAATGCGTATAAGGGAATAAAAATGGAATAAAGCCCATACCAATCGACATAAATTAAATAATATTGATAAGGCAAAACAAAATAAAATGCGATTAATAAAGCAAAATAATCGCCACGGCGGGTCGGTAATAACGTGATAAATTCACGTAAAGCAAAAAAAGAAATGATACTGAATAAAATGACTAATCCGATTTTTCCCAGTAAAATAGCCCCAAATAAAATCACCAGCATCACCCACCACGCATTAATTCTGGCATTGAGATTATCAATAACTGCATGAGGCTGATGACCAATGCGTTGCTTCAACGCATAACCAATGCAGGAAGCAAAGGTTAAAACCAGTGTGACAGCAATAAAAATGATAAAGGTTGTTTGAGCATTGGTATAATTCATTGATATTCACCTTCATTCAATGCCAGCAATTGCTGTCTGGCGGATGTCAGAAATTCTGATTTTTCTTGTATGGCTACCGTATTCAATGGCCTGCCAAATGTCACCGTTGCCAATAATGGTAAAGGAATAAACGCACCTTTTGGCATGACACGATTTAAATTGGCAATCCAAACTGGAATGATTTCAAGACTTCCAAACTGCTGATGTAAATAATACAAGCCTGCTTTAAACGGTAAAACCAATTGATCTTCATCCAGATTACGTGTTCCTTCAGGGAAAAATATAATGGAATCTCCATCCAGCAACGCCTGTTTTACTGTGGCCAAAGGGTCTTCATCTATTGCACGATGGCGACTAATGGTAATTCCGTTAAATACATCCTGAATAATAAAGCGTCTTAAAGCAGTTTTATTCCAGTAATCAGAGGCCGCAACAGGACGTGTGGTACGGCGAAGTACCGCAGGCAAGGATGACCACAATAAAATAAAATCTATATGACTATTATGATTGGCATAATAAATACGCTGCTTTAATTCAGGTTGACAACCGATCCACAAACTTCTGGCTCCGGTCAGTAAACGCACCAGTCGCCTAATCACAAAGGCAATCATTCGGCCAAGATAACGCATAAAAAGCGAACTATTTTTTTGCATGGACATTTCCCCCAATACCCGCGGTTCTTTTAAATTATTTTTCCAGATGTCGGTAAGCTGCCTGTGTTCTACGCCAAATGGTCAGCACACAACCCACATTTAAAATGATTAATGCCAACAACATGGCATAATCATGCGAAAAACCATATTGTTCAATGGCACTAATAACACATGCCAGAGTAAGTAAGGCCATACGATGTTGTTTTGCCATTGGACCACTAAAATTGGCAGGGGCATGAATAGAAACCGCAAGTGTACGAATATATGCCGTAAATACCGCTAGTAAAGCACCGCACCAGCCCAGAATATCTGCATAGCCCACACATATCACTGAATATCCTGCGGCAATAATAATCAGTGGGTCTGAAACACGATCAGGAATATCGTTAAATAACTCTCCCGAAGCCGTTGATTTTTGTCCTTCAACCGCCACTAAACCATCAAATAAATTACACAACAATCTAGCCTGAATAAATAATGCGGCAAACAGATATAGAATTACCTGCTGAAGGCCATTAAATTCAGGCACAAATAAGAAACATATTGCAGCCAGTGCCGCACAAAAAATACTAAGAATAGAAATTTGATTGGGTGTAATCGATTTTTGAGCTAGCCATCGTGCAATACGATGCACCAAAGTTGATTGCCGTACCTTTAAAGGGCGGCGATTTTCTAATTCTGAATGTTGGTCTTGCTGCATAAGTCACCTAATTGATTCTGTTATTTGCTCTGCTGATACAGCTTAAAATTGGTAAAAAAAGCAAAAAGCAGAGCTACAGTTAAAGCAGGGCTAATGGTTTTGATAATATTGGGCGTAGCAATGAGATAATGAATCATAAATAGACAGGAACCTGTCAATATCACAGTCAACAAAGGTGGTAAAATCGATTTTGCCAGTTTATCCTGATAAAAGTTAAACTGTTTTTCAATCAAAAATGTCATACATAAGGTGATGATAAAACTACAAATTCCCTGTGCTAATCCGGAAATTACACCAGTATGCCAGTCCGTAGACTGAGAATTGACATAAAACGACCATCCACCCCATAAACAAAAGGCAAATATGGCTGAAACAATATTATAACGCTGCGTATTTTTTACTGTTGTCTGCATATTACTTATATCAAATTATGCTATATCAATGATTTTACTAAACAAATAATGACCATAAAATCACTTTTTCAGATAGCTAGAAGCAATAGATGATGAGCAACAAGAATAATATCCCGACTCAGCTAAAATTTGCGATTAACTACTTTAATTTTTATTCTAGGGAGTAAAAATTTAAATACAATCGTTCACTGAAATATTTTTGTTGCATCATAAAAACCAAAAAAAGGATAATAAATTCATATTATTCAAAATATTAAATACAAATTACTATGGTTTATATCATTATTTTTTATTTCACCACTTTGTAATTTTTTGTCTTTTTTCACCCACGCCTATTTCTCTGTAGATTGAAATTTATTTTCCCCAGCCTGATCAGGAATGCTTATAATAAGTCGCTATTCCCCACTTTTCAGCATGGAAATTACACACAATGTCAAACTGGTTAGATGAAGTTAAATTTGATCAAAACGGATTAATTCCAGCGATTGCACAACATCATCAGACCGGTCGTGTATTAATGGTGGCATGGATGAATCGTGAAGCACTTCAGCTAACCGCAGATAAAAAACAGGCCGTGTATTATTCCCGTTCACGTCAGAAACTCTGGCATAAAGGTGAAGAATCTGGACATTTTCAAACCGTACATGAAATTCGTCTGGATTGTGATGCTGATGTCATTATTTTACAAGTTGAACAACATGGTGGTATCGCTTGCCACACTGGTCGTGAATCCTGCTTCTATCGCAAACTTACTGCGAATGGTTGGGAAATCGTGGATCCTCAACTAAAAGATCCTGATAGTATCTATGCAGACAAATCTCACAGCGAACATCGTCATACTGCTTTGATGCAGGCATCCACAGCAAAATCAGAACAAATAGACGTATTAACCCACTTAGGGCAATTGATGCAACAACGCAAGGCTGCTGATGCAGATCAATCTTATGTTGCCAGCTTATACAAAAAAGGCATTAATAAAATTCTGGAAAAAATTGGTGAAGAAGCTACAGAAACCATTATTTCTGCTAAAGATTTTGCCACACATGCCACAACTGAGAATAAAAACGATGTAATTTATGAAGTGGCAGATGTCTGGTTTCATACCATTGTCATGCTGGGTTATTTTGATCTTGATCCGCAAGTCGTGCTGGATGAACTGGCTCGCCGTCAAGGCCTGTCAGGAATTGTCGAGAAAGCGAGCCGTTGATGAACTTTCCTGTTTCCCTCTACCGTCTTGAGGGCAAATAATCATGCACGCCACCAAGGAACAAGCCATTGCCATTGATACAGCAAGGCTTGGCCATTCATTTAAAATTGTGGCCTATGCCGGCACAGGTAAAACCACAACACTGCAAATGATCAGTCAAGCCATGCCTGAACGTCGTGGTCTATATCTTGCTTTCAATAAAGCCATTGCTAGTCATGCACAACAGAAATTTAATCAACGTGTCGATTGTCGTACTTTTCACTCATTAGCCTATCGTAGTGTGCCACGCAACATTACTGATAAATTACGTCTGCCCCGCTTAAGCCCAAGCTATCTGGCCAACGAACATCAGTTACATCCCATCACCTTACGCCGCATGATGGGTAACCGCTACGAAAATTATGTATTGATGCCAAGCCGCCTAGGCAGTCTGGTTGCCAATGGGGTTAGCCAATTCTGTGCCACAAATTCACAATATCCTGCACCTCGGCATATTCCTGTACCAGAATGGTTACATCCAGATGATGCCGAAGAATTACAAAAAGCGCTTTATCCTACACTGGAAAAGCGCTGGCTGGATTCGATCAATCCCAATCATCAGGCAGGCATTGGCCATGATGTTTATCTAAAACTTTGGGCATTATCTGATCCACAGATTCATAGCGATTATGTTCTATTCGATGAAGCACAAGATGCTGATCCATTGATGCTGGGAATTTTGCTTAAACAAAAAAATACCCAAGTTATTTATGTTGGCGATGCTCATCAACAAATTTATGCCTGGCGTGGGGCAGTCAATGCCATGCAACAATTGCCGCTTACCGAAAGTCGCTTAACCACATCTTTTCGTTTCGGTGAAGATATTGCAGAAATTGCCAATTACTTACTATATGCGCTCAAAGAAACTGTTCCACTTCATGGTTTTGAAGCAATTCAATCCAAAGTCGTCAACAAACCGCATACCAAAATGCGTGATGCGATTTTATGCCGTACCAATGCCCGTGCGATGGAATTATTACTCAGTGGTTTAATCAATGGTGATAAAGTCAGCCTACAGGCGGATCATGCTCGTTTAAATCGATTTATTGATGCAGCAACATCATTAAAGCAAGGCAAAAAAGTCACTGATGTTCCTGAATTGGCTTGGTTTAATTCATGGCATGATGTTCATGAATATTGTGAAACCAGTGATGGCAGTGACATTAAGCCTTTGGTTAAACTGGTTGATGATCATGGCACAACACCGCTTAAAAACGCCTTACAGAAAATCACACCGATCGAACAAGCAGATTATGTGATTTCCACAGCCCATAAAGCCAAAGGACTGGAGTGGAATCGTGTCCATCTGGAAGATGATTATCAGTTTAAACTGAACCAACTGGATCACAAAATTGCGCCAGAGGAATTGCGCTTACTTTATGTGGCCTGTACCCGAGCCAAGCTCAGTCTGAATATTCATTATATTTACGATCTAATCCAACAACTCAAACGAACCTATCTACTCAAAAAAACTGCCTGATCCCAAGCGAAATTTAACCGTCAACACAGTCACTAGACTTTTAAGTCAAAAATCCGTATAACGGCACAAATTTTGTGGAGTGTCTACTTGTGAAACTTGTACTTGCACCAATGGAAGGCCTAACCGATCCGTTAATGCGGGACATTCTGACGCAAGTCGGACAATACGACTGGTGTGTGACCGAATTTATCCGTGTGACTGATAGTGTTCTACCAGATCATGTTTACTATGGTTATTGCCCGGAATTAAAACACGGTGGAAAAACCGCTTCTGGCACACCTGTCCACGTACAATTTCTGGGAAATAATCTGGAAATGCTGGCAGCCAATGCCATCAGAGCTGTTGAACTCGGTGCTCCCGTCATTGATTTAAATTTTGGTTGTCCAGCAAAAACTGTCAATCGTCATCGTGGCGGTGCAGTATTACTGGATGAGCCGGAAACACTACATGACATCGTCAAAGCTGTCCGTGATGCTGTTCCTGCCCATATTCCGGTTTCTGCAAAAATGCGTCTGGGTTATCTGGATGAAGCACATACATTGGACAATGCATTTGCATTACAAAATGCAGGGGCAAGCTGGATTACCATACATGCCCGTACCAAGGCAGATGGTTATACACCACCTGCTTATTGGGAAAAAATTCTGCCCATTACAAGGCAATTAACAATACCCATCATCGCCAATGGCGAGATCTGGAGTGTTGCTGATGCCAAAGCCTGCCAACAACAATCTGCATGTGTCGATTTGATGATTGGACGTGGTGCAGTCACCACCCCTGATCTGGTGAATTGTATTCGTCAAGGACATGATCAACAACGCTTGGCATGGTCTGAATTATTGCAACTCCAACTGGCTTTTTTAAATGGCGTGTATAAAACTGAAGTTGGCTTGATTGGTCGCTATAAACAATGGCTTGGCATGATGAGCAAAGCCTATCCTGAAGCACAGCAACTCTGGCAACACGTTAAAAAAATCAAAGTCTTATCTGAACTTAATCAAGTTTTACAGATTTCAAAAAATTTCAAAAAATAACAATGATTGGTCAGGAGATCTACCACAATGCTGTAATGGCATTGCTGGGAATGAATTTTTATGTTATTCATTTATATACAAGTTGCTGAAATTTTCAGCTTGTCAGAGATTTAAATCTATATTATTATCGATTTTTCCAATATAAAATTCTTTTTGCATTGGTTAATCTTTATCGCTTTGTCAAGTTTGCGCAATACAATCCATGACCATGCGTTTGATGTTTTTTTATCTTACTTAATTGCTTTATATATCGAATGTACTTCTCTATGATCAGAGTTGCTGCATTCCAAATTTTTATTCATCACTTTTAAAATGGGATAAAACAGTGCTGCTGATAATTATTCTACTACCGCTAATCTTAGGGACAACCCTGGTGTGGGGATTAGATAAAATTTCACGTGCCATCACGGCAATTGCAGCAATAGGTATCAGCCTTTTGTGTTTTGTCTTATTGGCAAGTTATTTGCCCACCTTACAACAACAAGGCGCCATTTTATATCAACTTAACTGGTTACCGGGTGCCGGACTGAATCTGGATTTGCGCTTGGATGCATTAAGTTTAATGTTTGCCATGCTGATCAGTGGTATTGGAACTTTAATTTTTATTTATGCCTATTATTATCTAAGTGAAAAAAATTCGCTTGCCAAACTTTATAGCTTATTAATGCTGTTTATGGCTGCAATGCTGGGAATTTCACTTTCAAATAACTTATTGTTACTTCTGGTATTTTGGGAATTAACCAGTATTTCCTCTTTTCTACTGGTCGGTTACTGGCAACGTTATGAAGCCGCCCAACGTGGTTCGCGCATGGCATTAACCATTACCGGATTAGGTGGTTTATGTATGCTTGGGGGATTTATTCTACTTGGGCAAATTACCGGAACCTATCAAATTGATCAGCTTTTTGCCAAAGCCGATCTGATTCAGGCAAGCCCATATTTTGTGCCGATTCTACTTTTGATTTTAGTAGGTGCTTTCACCAAAAGTGCCCAGTTTCCTTTTCATTTTTGGCTACCTAATGCTATGGCAGCCCCAACACCGGTTTCCGCCTATTTACATTCTGCCACAATGGTCAAAGCCGGAATTTTTCTATTACTTCGGCTTTCGCCAATTTTTGTTGGTTCAGCCATGTTCCATGGCCTCGTGACCACAATCGGACTTATCACCTTCTGTATGGGTGCCTTTTTTGCCATTTTTAAGGAAGATTTGAAAGGCTTACTGGCCTACTCTACCATTAGTCATCTGGGATTAATCATGACACTCATTGGTATTGGCTCACCGTTGGCCATTGCCGCAGCAATTTTTCATATTTTAAATCATGCTACATTTAAGGCTTCACTATTCATGATTGCCGGAATTGTAGATCATGAAACTGGAACACGAGATTTACGCAAACTGAGTGGTATTTGGCAATTTTTACCCATCACAGGAACTTTAACTATGATTGCCTGTGCGGCAATGGCAGGCGTACCGTTTACCAACGGTTTTATTTCTAAGGAAATGTTTTTTACCGAATTACTGCATAGCCAGTCTGGAATCATTTTGGGATTAATCGTTGCCGCAGCAACAATGGCAGGTATTTTTGCCGTAACCTATTCCTTACGCATGTTTCATGGCGTATTTCTGGATCAAAAACACGGTAAACAGCCTCTGCCAAAATCAGATATTCATGAACCGGGCAAAGGTATGTTGGCGCCCGTAGCACTACTGGCCAGTTTATGTCTTCTTGTTGGCATTGCACCTGCTTTTTTTGCTGAAGATATTGTTAATATTGTGACCACGGCTACGGTTGCACATACAGCTTTTGACCCGGTACATCTGGCAATCTGGCATGGTGTAAATATGCCATTGATCATGAGTATCACAGCTTTATTAGGTGGTGCATTATTTTATTTTATTCTGGCAAAAGACGGACGTATTCGTCATATTGATCTTGATCCTGTGCTAGGTAAGTTCAGAGGATTAATTTTATTTGATTTATTTCTAAGATCCTTATTATTGACCAGTCGTAAAATCAAAAAAAATACCGAGACTGGCTCCCTGCAACGTTATCTGTTTACCATCTTATGCTTTTGTATATTACTGGTTTTATTGCCTTTATATGATTCTCCACTACAACAAGGCAATCGAGAATTAATTCATGCCCCTATCATCGCCATTATTTTCTGGTTTATTTTAATTTCTGCATGCTGGATGATGCTGTGGTTTCATCACGAACGAATTAAAGCAGTATTGATCAGTGGTGCAGTTGGGTTAGTCGTCACGCTTGTATTTATTACCCTTTCAGCTCCAGATTTGGCACTGACTCAAATTACAGTTGATACGGTAACAACCGTATTATTACTGATGAGTTTATCTCTCTTACCACAATTGACGCCCTATGAATCAAAACGTTCGCAACGCTGGAGAGATGCCATTTTGGCCATCATCGGTGGTTTGGGATTAGGTTGGTTAACATGGTTAGTCCTGACCAGTGAACATCAATCCATTTCATGGTTTTTTATCCAGCAATCGTTGCCTTTAGGTGGCGGTTCTAATGTGGTCAATGTCATTTTGGTAGATTTCCGTGGTTTCGATACTTTTGGTGAAATCACCGTACTGGGTATTGCAGCAATTGGTGCTTTATGCATGATGGATGGTATGCGGGCACATGGTACCACCATGACGCAAGGTTTAACTTATCGTTTTAATCCATCGCCGTTGATGGTGAGAATTACAATGTCATGGGTATTACCACTGGCCATGGTCGTCAGTTTGTATATTTTCCTGCGTGGACATAATTTACCAGGTGGTGGCTTTATTGCTGGTCTGATCACCGCCATGGCATTGATTATCCAATATATCGCATTAGGACAAGATGAAGCCGAACGCCGACTCAAAGCCAACTCAGGGCGATTATATGAAATCTGGATTGGTGTAGGTTTGTGTATTGCAGGTATTACCGGTATGGCTGCATGGGCATGGGAACGGCCATTCTTAACCAGTGCACATATTCACGTCCATCCTGCTGTGATTGGCGAGCTGCATCTGGCCTCGGCAGCAGCATTTGATGTGGGTGTCTATATTACTGTTGTCGGTGCAACCATGTTACTGATTTCCATTTTAGGTGACTCCCGCCATTCCTCAATGTCTGGCCCTGTACCGGAGAATAAACCATGATTAGTCTAGAGTTTTTAATCGCTTCAGGTGTTGGAATTGTTACCTCTACCGGAATTTACTTATTACTTCGCCGTCGTACTTTTCCTGTAGTGCTTGGTTTGGTGATGATCGGTTATGCCGTCAATATCTTTTTATTCAGTATGGGACGGTTGCAATTGAGTTCTCCTGCAATTTTGACTGAAACCAGCAAAATTACTGACCCTCTACCACAAGCGCTAGTTCTTACAGCGATTGTGATTGGCTTTGCCACCACAGCGTTTATTGTTCAATTGGCATTAAGAAGTCGCTATGAATCTGGAAATGATCATGTCGATGCCAAGGAAGATCCTGAATCCGGATATGATCCACGAGAGGATACGCCTTGATGAATATATTTGTAGATTTCTGGCAGCAACATTTTCCGATTCTGAGCATTCTTGTACCCGCCATTACCGGTTTTATTTTAATTTTATTGGGGAATCCAGGTGCCGGTACACTCAAAACAGATTGGCGCCAACCTTTAAGACATTTAATTAGCCTGAGCTCTACCATACTTGGTTTTATTTTAGCAGTAATGATGTTGATTTTTGCCAATTCTGGACAAATTCAGCATTACGAACTCAGTGAATGGTCAGCACCTTTTGGTATTGTACTGGTGGTCGATCGCCTATCAGCACTCATGGTGATGCTGACCTATATTTTGGCTGTACCTGTGTTGTGGTATGCCAGTGCTGAATGGGATCAACGTGGCCGTTATTTCCATGCTATGTCCCATTTTTTGCTCATGGGTATGTGTGGCGCCTTTTTGACAGGAGACTTGTTCAATCTATTTGTATTCTTTGAAATTTTGCTGATGGCTTCTTATGTTTTATTATTACATGGCCACAGCAAATCCAGATTTACCATGGGCGTACACTACGTCATTATCAACCTGTTGGCTTCTTCTTTTTTCCTGATCGGGCTAGGCTTGATTTACGCAAATGTTGGCAGTCTGAATATGGCCGATGTTGCTCGCCTATTTCCAAATCTGGATGATAGCCAACATCAAATGGCATTGGCTGGCAGCATGTTGTTACTGGTGGTTTTTGCCATTAAAGCCGCTATTTTTCCGGTAGGATTCTGGCTACCAAAAACCTATGCTGTTGCAGCAACCCCAGTTGCAGCAATTTTTGCTTTAATGACCAAAGTCGGAATTTATGCAATTTTACGAGTTAATGGCACTGTTTTTAGCGATCCTGAAGGTCAACGTTTATTCGAACAGTGGTTATTAATATTGGGCGTTATTACCAGTATTTACGGGGTGATTGGTGCAATTGGTGCAGAACGCTTACGCCGCATGATTGGTTTTATGATCATCTCTTCATTAGGTACCATTCTGATTGGAATCAGCTTATTCACACAACAAACCTGGGCTGCTGCATTATATTATCTGGTTCACAGTACCCTGATTGCAGCCTGTTTTTACCTACTGGCAGAATGGATTACTGTACAACGAGGTACATTTAAAGATCATCTTAAATTGGCACCAGTCGTCAAACAACAGCGTTTACTCAGTCTTTTATATTTGTTGATTGCCCTGATAATGGCAGGGTTACCCCCATTCAGTGGTTTTCTAGGTAAAGTTTTACTATTACAGGGTACAGGCTATCATGCACAGCAAATCTGGATTATTTTGGCCATTTTATTGGTCAGTTTGCTCAGTATTCTGGCTTTTGTACGCAACGGTTTCATTCTATTCTGGCGGGCAACTCCTGCTGAAAACAACCCTGAAGATGAGACTTTTGCACAATACCAGACTTTGCCGGATCAACCGACCGCTCGGGCTAACCATGTCATATATGTTTTTCTAGCGACACTTATACTCTATGCAGTATGTGCAGATCCCGTGTACCGTTATACCTATGCCACGGCTGAACAGCTCATGGATAAAACATTGTACCAGCAAACAATTCTTAAAACAGATGCAACACAAAATGTCATCAGTGTTCAACCCTTTGATTCGAACTATCTGCCTGAATTGAAATATGGTGCAACCTCAGATGATCCATATCAACAATATATTCCTTACATTATCTCACCAAAAACTTTACAAGGTGAGCATATTCCTGAGGAAAAATTAAAGAAAATTGCAGAACAACATGCTGCATCGCCTGATCAAGATGCTAAATTGGTACCAGCGGAGTAAAATTATGATAAAACTGGCAGTTAATCATTTTATTTTCAAAG
Source organism: Acinetobacter qingfengensis (assembly GCF_008693185.1). GTDB lineage: Bacteria > Pseudomonadota > Gammaproteobacteria > Pseudomonadales > Moraxellaceae > Acinetobacter > Acinetobacter qingfengensis. Next base: position 48,145 of record NZ_VXKN01000004.1, on the reverse strand, counting down.
TTTTTCCGCACCCTTTGGTATCTGGTATCGTTGTATTGGCGTGGCTGATGTTGCAACACAGTGTATCCAGCGGCAATCTACTACTGGCATTATTTCTGGGTTGGCTCATTCCAAAATTAATGCAAAATTTTATTGTGCGCACACCTGATCTTAACTGGCTCGCAGCAGTGAAATTATTTTTCGTGGTTCTCAAGGATATTATTTTAAGTAATATTCGAGTAGCAAAACTAGTTTTAGGACCAGCACACCGTTTACACCCAAAATGGTTTCGGGTTCCACTGGATACCCAACATGAACAGGTGAATACTTTACTGGCCATGATTATTACCACAACACCCGGTACAGTTTCAGCAGGGATCGATCAACAGCGTGGCGACATTCTGGTACATAGTCTGGATACTGTTGATGAACAAGCTGAAATTGATGAGATTAAACAACGTTATGAACAACCTCTAATTCAAATTTTTCATGCCATGAAAAAAGCCGATCGGGAGCAGTGATCATGATTATTTTGCCTTATGTATTGATGCTGTGCATTTTTATCATTGCAATTTCTGTAGCCAGCTGCCTGATTCGTCTGATTCTCGGCCCTTCAGTTGTCGATCGCTTATTGGCATTGGATACTTTATTTTTAAATACTACCTGTTTAATTGTTGTATTAGGAATCTATTGGTCAACCACTACCATGTTCGAAGAAGCACTTGTCATTGCCATGTTAGGTTTTGTATCAACCACTGCACTGGCACGTTATTTTACCACTGGTCATGTGATTGATTAGGAGAACATAATGCAATTATTGATGGAAATTCTGGTTGCCTTCTTTTTACTTACTGGTGCATTCTTCCTGTTTGTAGGGGGTGTCGGCATGATCCGTCTGCCTGATTTATTTATGCGCCTGCATGCACCAACCAAAGCCAGTACACTGGGATTAGGTAGTTTTTTAATTGCATCTATTATTTATTCTGCATTTCATGGGCGTTTTGGTTTCCCTGAACTTTTAATTACATTATTGGCATTTATTACTGCACCCGTATCTGCAAATTTGCTGGCACAAGCAGCCATTCATTTAAATTTGCGCTCTCGCAGTGGTGATGTACCTGAAGCTTTAAACCGTCCTTTACCTTGGCAAAAAATTAGACGTCCTGTATATAAGAATACACGTAACCAAAAACATCCTGAATTAACCCCAAAAGAAGATAAAGATCAGCTTTGATTCTTTATTTTACCTCACTGATGATATTTTTCCTTATAGAATAAATAACCTATTGTAAAATAGTACTGAATTGAACTCAGTTAAATATTTTAATAATAAAAAAAAGCCACTCAATTTTGAGTGGCCTTTTTATGATTATTCATCATCTTTTTTGTCTTGAGGTGGTAAGTCTTTCACTGCCTCAGCGATTAAACCAAACATATAATTCCCATATGCATTGGTTTTATCGTAATGAAACCGTAACCGTGGTGTGATTCGTGTTTTGATACGACGACTCAACTCCTGACGCAGGAATCCAGATGCTTTATTCAATACATCTAGTGTTTCTTTATGTGCAGATTCTGATTGCTCATCATCAAGTTCACGTCCCATAACAGTGACATAAACATCAGCATACCCCAAGTCTGGACTAACTTTCACGCTGGAGATGGTCACCAGACCACCCAGACGTGGGTCTTTAAGCTCAAGACGGATTAATTCTGACAGCTCTCGCTGTACTGTATCCGCCATGCGCTTTAAACGTTGACCTGACATTAAAGACTCCGTTTGATGGTTTGTACATCATAGACTTCAATTTTATCCAATGCTTTGATGTCATTATAGCCCTTAACTGCAAGACCACATTCCATACCTGCACGAACTTCATCAACAACATCTTTGTAACGACGTAAAGATTCGAGTTCACCCTGGAACACAACTACATCATCACGCAATACACGGATTGGCTTGTTACGATGAATTACACCTTCCATGACCATACAACCTGCGGCTGCACCAAATTTACTGGAACGGAATACTTCACGAACCTGTGCAACACCCAGAATAGTTTCGCGATGTTCAGGTGCAAGCTTACCGCTCATGGCATCTTTTACATCATCAATTAACTCATAAATGATACTGTAATAACGAATGTCGATTCCATCGGCATCAGCTTTTTGACGGGCAGTTGCATCCGCACGAACGTTAAAGCCAAGTAATACTGCTTCTGAAGATTCGGCTAGAATAACGTCAGATTCAGTAATTGCACCAACGCCTGAGCTAATAATGCGTACTTTTACTTCATCGGTAGACAATTCAGACAATGCAACATTCAATGCTTCCAGCGTACCACGAACATCTGTTCTTAATACCACATTGACTGTTGGAATATCTTTTTTGCCCATAGAGGCCATGATGTTTTCCAGACGCATTGCACTTTGACGCTCAAGACGTTTTTGACGTTCGCGATCAGCACGGGCATCAGCAACTTCACGGGCTTTTTTCTCATCATTGACAACAAGAACTTCATCACCTGCCATTGGTGCTTCTGGTAAGCCAAGAATTTCAACTGGAATAGAAGGCCCTGCCGATTTAATTGGCTGACCATTTTCGTCATTCATGGCACGTACGCGACCATAAGATGAGCCTGCAAGTACTAGATCACCAATATTTAAGGTACCATTTTGTACCAAAATAGAAGTGACTGCACCACGACCTTTATCAACACGCGCTTCAATAACCACACCTTGTGCAGCACCTTCAGCAGAAGCTTTAAGCTCCATTAATTCTGCCTGAATTGAAATAAGATCTAATAATTCATCAATTCCTGCGCCAGTATGTGCAGACACTTTGGCAATTGGCACATCACCGCCCCATTCTTCGGGTACGATTTCTTTAGCAGTTAATTCATTTAGTACACGATCTGGATCAGCAGATTCTTTGTCCATTTTGTTAATGGCAACAATAATTGGTGTACCTGCTGCACGGGCGTGATCAATCGCTTCAGCAGTTTGTGGCATTACACCATCATCTGCAGCAACAACTAACACTACGATATCGGTCGCTTTGGCACCACGTGCCCGCATTGATGTAAATGCAGCGTGTCCCGGTGTGTCGAGGAAGGTAATAATACCTTTATCTGTAGTAACGTGATAAGCACCAATATGCTGAGTAATTCCACCTGCTTCACCAGCAGCGACTTTCGAGCGGCGAATACGATCTAGCAATGATGTTTTACCATGGTCAACATGACCCATGATGGTAACAACTGGTGGACGAGTGGTTTGTTCACCACGTGCTTCTTCTGCTGCTTCAAGCAGATTGTCTTCTGCGGCAGTTTCAGAAACAAGAACTGGATTATGACCCATTTCTTCAACAACAAGTGCCGCAATTTCCTGTTCAATGGATTGGTTTTGATTAACCAATTCACCCATTTTCATTAATGCTTTGATGACTTCACGAACTTTCACTGCCATTTTTTGCGCAAGATCACTCACGACAATAGTGGCACCAATCTCAACATCATACACTTGTTTTTTAACAGGTTTTTCAAAACCATGTTTATTTGACTGTGAAGTCTTTAAACCACGTTTATGATGATTTTTAGTAAAAGATTGCTCTTCCTGACCATTACGTCCACCTTTTTTGCCACTACGCTGGTTTGTTCCGCCACCACGTTTAATTTCACGGTCTTCTTGCGCGAAAGAATCTTCGTAAGCCTGACCAACCAGGCCTGCTGCTAATGGCGAATCATCAATTACCCGAACTGTGGTGGTATGTTCATCGTTGTTATACTTCGATGCCATTTTACGCATTTGTTCAAGTGTACGTTGTTGGGCTTCTTCCGCTGCTTTACGGCGCGCTGCTTCTTCTGTTGCTTTAAGCTGTGCTGCCTGTGCTTCACGTGCTTTACGTTGCTCAGGTGTTTCAACTTTTTTAATTTCAACTTTAGCATTGCTATTACGTTTTTTTACCACAACAGCAGTTTTGGTATCCGATTTTGCCGTTTCCTTTTTCTGCGATGCACGCATTGCTTCTAAAGTTGCTTTGGCTTTATTCTCAGATTGTTTGACTTTCGCATCTGCTTCTGCCTTGGCTTTTGCATCTGCTTTGGATTTTAGTTCTGTTTCCTGACGAGCTTTAGCTTCTGCTTCCGCTTTAGCTTTGGCTTCTTCTGCAATTTTTGCAGGATCAGGCTTAACAAAAGTCTGTTTTTTGCGTACTTCTACATTAATTGTTTTGGCACGACCAGAGGTATCTGCAACTTTTGCCGTACCTGTGGTTTTACGTTTAAGGGTAATTTTACCTGAACCCAATTTAGCACCTGTCGTTGTTTGTCTAAACGCAGCAAGTTTTTCTTGCTCCGTAGTGCTGATGACATCATCAGCTTTACGTTGTGGTAAACCAGCGTGGCGAACTTGCTCAAGGAGCTTGTCAACTGGACTATTTACGCTTTCTGCCAATTCCTGGATCGTTTTGTCCGTCATTGATAAACTCCTCTTAGTTAAACCATGATTCACGTGCCTTCATGATGAGTTGGCCTGCTTTCGCTTCATTCAGGCCGTCAATATCTACGATATCATCAATTGCCTGATCTGCCAGATCATCCAATGTTGCAATGCCACGTTGTGCCAGTGCCTGAGCAATTTCAGGTGTCATACCTTCCATTCCCAATAACTCTTCGGTAGCCTGTTTAATACTTTCCTGTTGGCGTAATACATCAGTCAAAGCGGCTTCTTTTGCACGTTCCTGCAAGGCAACAACTGTTTCTTCATCCAAACCAATTTCATCAAAAGTTTCTGCTGGCACATAAGCAACCTCTTCCAATGAAGTAAAGCCCATTTCAACGAGTGCAGCAGCAAGTTCCTGATCAATATCCAGACGTTGAACAAACATATCTACATATTGTTGTGCTTCTGATTCCTGACGTGAGCGATATTCATCTTCCAGCATCATATCCAGTTTATAACCAGTTAATTCGGATGCAAGGCGAACATTTTGTCCTTGTGAACCGATAGCACGTGCCAATTGTTCGTTAGTTGCAAAAATGATATCTGCACTATGTGCATCTTCATCAATCACAATCCCCGATACATCGGCAGGTTCCAATGCGCTGGCAATATATTGTGCTGGATCATCAGACCACACTACAACATCTATACGTTCACCATTTAATTCCTGCTGAACAGCCTGAATACGTGTACCACGCATCCCAATACAAGCACCTACCGGATCAATTCGGTGGTCATTGGTTTTTACAGAAATTTTGGCTCGAACACCTGGTTGACGTGCAGCTGCTCTAATCTCGATGATTTCTTCAGCAATTTCCGGTACTTCTTTTTTCATCAATGCAATCAGCATTTCCGGTTTGGCACGGGATAATAAAAGCTGTGCACCTCGACCTTCACGATTCACATTGTATAAAATAGCGCTAATACGCTGTTTCGGACGTAACATTTCTTTAGGAATTGTTTCGTCTTTCGCCAAATATGCTTCCGCTCCATCCCCTAGATCAATGATAAAACCTTCTTTAGTCTGTTTTTTCACTTCACCGTAGATAAGTTCGCCCACTTTGGATTCATAAGCATCAGCGACCAATGCTCGTTCTGCTTCACGAATTTTCTGAACGATCACCTGTTTAGCAATTTGTGCCGCAATACGACCAAATTCAATGGACTCAACTTCAAGTTCACGAATATCACCAATTGACCATTCACTTGGATCTACATCAGAAATGGCATCCTGACATGCTGGCATTTCATGGTCTTCATCAGCAACAACTTCCCATTGACGAAAAGTGCGATAGTCACCGGTTTTACGATCAATTTCCACACGCAATCGTGCTTCTGATGCTGTTGTGTTTTCGTAGAATTTCTTCTTAGTCGCAGCAACCAGAGCTTGTTCCAAGGCCTGAAAAATTGCCTCACGACTAACACCTTTTTCATTACTAACCGTTTCAACAACGGTAAGAATTTCACGGCTCATAAGTCACCTTTATTCTAAATAATCTGATTGAATGTAATAAAATTAATCCTGATAAACTAAATTTGCCTTATCAATGTTATGGCTATCGATTTCCAGAATGTGCTGCTTTTCAACTTCAACCTGGATCAAGTCTTTTTCCACATCTACTGCTACTAATTTAGCCTGAAATTTACGGCGATTTTCAACAGCACTGATCAGACGCAAAGCCACTTGCTGACCAATATATGCCTGCATTTGTATTAAATTAAAAAATGGACGATCCCAACCTGGCGAAGAAACTTCCAGTGCATATTCACCTGAAATTGGATCATGTACATCCAACGTCCCACCAACCTGATGCGTGACATTTACACAGTCTTGTACACCAATACCACGACCTTTTTCCAATTCACCATCTTCATTCATCACAGGTTCAGCATTTTCATCGACTGCTTTATCAATGTAAATTCGTAAAAGTGATTTTTTACCCTGAGGAATAAATTCAATTCCCCACAGTTCCACATCACAGGCTGCAACAGCAGGTGCGATTAATTCATATAATGCTTGAGTCTTACTGGATAATTTCATTTCTACTCGTCACTGCTAGATCTATTGGACTCAAAATGTGTTAAGGGTTCATGACATTACTCAACACAATCTGAATAATTCGCTATGAGTGAAGCATGACTATTTATTTTTGTGCTGCATGCATACTTTTTATACATACAACTCCTGTCTTGACTCACAATAGCCAACAAAAAAGGGCGCATATCGCCCCCTTGTTTCACACAGTTTTTAAAACCCACTGTGCAAAAAGGCCCACCTTTATTGTGAGCCTCTAATCAGAAACTTGGTAGCGGGAGCTGGATTTGAACCAACGACCTTCGGGTTATGAGCCCGACGAGCTACCAGACTGCTCCATCCCGCATCAATATGCACTGCATTATAGTGCTAAAACTGCAAAAGTCAATGTGATTGATCTATCCGAGTGCATTGCAATATACTCAGAAATTGGTAGCGGGAGCTGGATTTGAACCAACGACCTTCGGGTTATGAGCCCGACGAGCTACCAGACTGCTCCATCCCGCATCAACATTGTTTTGCACCTCAGTTAGATCACTGGTGCTTTCTAACTGAGGTGCGCATCTTAACACACTTTTTTAAATTCACAAGGGAAAGTATAATTTTTTTATTTCATCTGTTCAAACATCCAACAATAATTCTTTTTTATTATTAAATATTACAACCCTAAAAGGGCTCAACAAGCCGCTCAAAATCATTTTTCTCAAGATAATATCTTCTATTTCATCCCCGGTATTATGAATGTCATAACTCAAATGTATGATTTAAAGCTTGGTATTTTAGAACATGCAGAAGCTGAAAAATTTATTTGATGATCAATTGGAGCAACCTCATGTCACCTAAACAGTTTGATGCTCAGCACTTAAAAGGCAAGAAAGGAATTCGGCAAATTATTAATGCCTTCGGATATTCAAAAAGTGGTTTGCAAGCAACTTACCAATATGAAGCTGCCTTTAGACAATTATTATGGTTGCATGGCTGCTTGATTTTGCTGGCATTTATATTACCTTTTAAAACATCTGTACAAATGCTATTAATTGCTTTGTCTTTTATTTCACTAGTAACAGAATTATTAAATACTGCTCTCGAAGCAAATGTAGATTTAATTTCATCAGAAATACACCCTCTTGCCAAACGGGCTAAAGATGCAGGTTCCGCCGCACAAATGCTGGCACTCATCATGACAATGATCTTATGGGGTATTAGCTTATTTACGCTTTAACAGGGAAATAATACAGACAACAAAAAAGGCTTAAACCATGTAGGTTAAAGCCTTTATGTCTAGTAACAATATTGCATGTTTCTGCAATATTGGTGCGGAAGGGGGGACTTGAACCCCCACGCCCGAAAGCACTACCACCTCAAGGTAGCGTGTCTACCAATTCCACCACCACCGCAAACTGGAATGAATTCTAGACTTTTCCTTTTTAAAAGAAAAGTCCTATTTTCATATTATTGTTGTTTCACAGGCGTAGTTGACGAAGATTCACTCGACACTGGTGTCTGCTGGGTTTGCTCAGCACCAGGTAAAGTATAGACCGACTGGGTTTGTTTTTTTGCATATACTGCAAGCGTTAGACTTGTCACAAAAAATAATGCTGTTAACACTGCGGTTAATCGAGTCATAAAATTGGCTGAACCCGATGCACCAAATACAGTTGCTGCACCACCGCCACCAAAAGAAGCGCCCGCTTCTGCGCCTTTACCTTGTTGAACCAGAATTAACGCAATCATTAAAACTGCAAGAATAATATGTACCACCAATACAAAGGTATACATGAAACCACCTTAATTTATTGCGCAAATGCCTGAATAATAGAAATAAAACTTGCTGCATCCAGTGATGCACCACCGACCAATGCACCGTTGATATCAGCGCAAGCTGCTAACTCTACCGCATTTTCAGGTTTAACACTACCACCATAAAGTAACGGAATACGATTTGCCGTTGTTGTTAGCGTTTGCAGATATACCCGAATAGCAGCATGCATCTGCTGAGCATCTTGAGGGGAAGCCGTTTTTCCAGTACCAATCGCCCAAATTGGCTCATAAGCAATGATTATATTCTTCCATTCTGTATCATGAGTGACATCAGCCAACTCCTGTAATTGCCGGATCACTACCGACTGCGCTTGCCCAGCCTCACGTTGTACCAGACTTTCTCCGACACAGTAAACAATAGTGAGGCCAGCTTGTAATGCATTTTTAATTTTTTGCTGTAATTTTTCGGCATCATCACCAAAGAGTTCACGACGTTCTGAATGTCCGATTAATACTAATTCTACTGCTGTTTCTTTAAGTAAATCTGCACTAACTTCTCCTGTATATGCACCTTGACCACGAATAGTTGATACATCCTGTGCAACAATCGGTAATGTCTGTTGTGTAGCAAAAAAGCTTAAATAAGGAGCTGGGGGAGCAATTGCAACATGGCATGTTTGCAGTTCTGCTTGATTTTGGTATTGTTGTGCAATTGCAGAAAAAAGTTGTTTGGCCTCATTGAAATATGGGTTTAGCTTCCAGTTTCCAATTACCCAGTTTTGTGGTGTCAATGCTGTCATTATCTTAAGAACTCTCAATATATCCTGTTCATTTTACACTGAAAAACACCGAACTACAGCATACTTAACCTGTTCAATTGTTAAATCTTTACTTTGAATAGTTTTTTCTTATGCACAGGTTAATCTATGCTATAGTAGTCAAGATAAAAAGTGTAATTTTATACCGTCATTTTAACTTTGAGTTGCATTGCTATGTCAGAACATACTCATTTTTCAGGTTATTTGAAACGCTTAATTACTGATGGGGTGATCAGTGCGGATTCATTACAGCGTGCTCAAGATGAAGCAAAACGCAACAAACTTTCCTTGCCTGCAATTTTAGTGGATGAATACAAAGTTCCATCAATTAATATTGCAACCGCAATTTCGGAAGAGTTTGCAGAACCTTTTTTTGATCTAAATAGTTACGATGCTGCGAATTTATTGCGAAATGTGGTTGAAGAAAAACTGATTATCAAACATCAGGTCGTTCCATTGTTCCAACGTGGCCACATGTTATATGTGGCTACAAGTGATCCAACCCGTCTGGATACTTTTGAAAATCTACGTTTTAACAGCAAATTAAATATTCAATTTATTATTGTTGAACACAACAAACTGATTAAATTTCTGGGCACACATTTTCAAGAAGAAAATAATTTTAACTTTGGTGAAGAAGATTTTGATCTTGAGATTTCAGAAAATCATGAGTCAGTAGACGATGAAGCATCCAATGAAGATGAAGCACCCATTGTCAGGTATATTAATAAATTACTGATAGATGCCATTCGTTTAGGTGCTTCTGATTTACACTTTGAGCCATACGAAAAAATGTACCGGGTACGCTACCGTATTGATGGTGTTTTAAGAGAAGTTGCTCGTCCGCCACAGCAACTTGCAACACGCCTTGCTGCACGGTTAAAAGTCATGTCACAAATGGACATTTCTGAGAAACGTGTACCTCAGGATGGTCGCATCAAGCTTAAATTATCCAAAACCAAATCTATTGATTTCCGTGTCAACTCCTTACCAACATTATTTGGCGAGAAAATTGTACTGCGTATTCTCGACTCTTCCAGCGCCATGCTGGGAATTGATGCTTTAGGATATGAACCTGAACAAAAACAACTTTTTATGGATGCACTGGCACGTCCACAAGGCATGATTTTAATTACAGGTCCAACAGGTTCTGGTAAAACCGTCAGTCTTTATACTGGTTTAAATATTCTAAATACTGAAGACACCAATATTTCTACCGCGGAAGATCCTGTAGAAATTAATCTGGAAGGAATTAATCAAGTCAACGTCAATAATAAAGTCGGCCTTACCTTTGCCAATGCATTACGTTCTTTTTTGCGCCAGGATCCTGATGTCATCATGGTTGGTGAGATTCGTGATCTGGAAACCGCAGAAATTGCCATCAAAGCTGCTCAAACCGGCCATTTGGTACTATCAACACTACATACCAACAGTGCGCCAGAAACCCTGACACGCTTACGTAATATGGGGGTACCCTCTTTTAATATTGCCACTTCTGTTAATCTTGTGATTGCACAACGTCTTGCCCGGCGCTTATGCATGCACTGTAAACGCCCAATTGAGATTCCACGTCCAAGCCTATTGGAAATGGGATTTACTGAAAATGACCTGAATCATCCAGAGTTTATGATTTATGAAGCAGTGGGCTGTTCAGAATGTCGTGAAGGTTATAAAGGACGTGTTGGGATTTATGAAGTCATGAAGGTAAATGCTGAAATCTCAAAAATTATTATGGAAGACGGTAATGCGCTCGAATTAGCACATGCTGCACAACGGGCAGGATTCAATAATTTAAGACGATCAGGCCTATTAAAAGTCATGCAGGGCGTCACATCATTGCAAGAAATCAATCGTGTTACAAGTGAATAATAAATTATCCGGGGTACAACATGGCAGCTAAGAAAGCACAATTGATGCCGACATTTCAATATGAAGGGGTAGATCGCAAAGGCCTAAAAATCAAAGGAGATATTCCTGCGAAAAACATGGCGCTCGCCAAGGTATATTTGCGCAAGCAAGGCATTATTGTTCGTAAAATTTCGCAAAAACGTGAAATTGAATTTATTAATAAATTACTCAAAAAAAGAGTCTCGACACTAGACATTACCATTTTTACCCGTCAATTGGCCACCATGATGAAAGCTGGTGTACCATTGGTTCAGGGTTTTGAAATTGTTGCTGAAGGTCTGGATAATCCTGCCATGCGTGATGTGGTACTGGGCATTAAAACGGATGTGGAAGGTGGGAATACCTTTGCCGGAGCTTTACGCAAATACCCACAATATTTTGATGAATTATTTTGCTCACTGGTTGCTTCTGGTGAACAATCCGGTGCGCTGGAAACTATGCTGGATCGTGTTGCAATTTATAAGGAAAAAAGTGAATTACTGAAACAAAAAATCAAAAAAGCCCTCAAATATCCTGCAACTGTTGTGGTGGTTGCCATTATCGTTACCATTATTTTGATGGTGAAAGTTGTTCCTGTCTTTCAGGATTTATTTAGCTCATTTGGTGCAGAACTGCCCTTTTTCACTCAAATGGTCGTCAATATGTCCAAATGGATGCAAAGCTACTGGTTTATTCTGATTGTCGGTATCGGTGGTTTAGTTTTTGCTTTTCTGGAAGCTAAAAAACGTAGTCGAAAATTTCGGGATTTTCTGGACAAAACTGCTTTGAAACTACCGATTTTTGGCGATCTGGTCTATAAGGCAATCATTGCACGTTATAGTCGCACGCTTGCCACTACTTTTGCTGCTGGTGTGCCATTAATTGATGCTTTGGAATCTACAGCCGGTGCGACCAATAATGTAATCTATGAACAAGCGGTAATGCGTATCCGCGAAGATGTTTCAACCGGACAGCAATTACAGTTTGCAATGCGCCAAACTCAAAGATTTCCAAGTATGGCCATTCAAATGGTTGCTATTGGTGAAGAATCTGGTGCACTGGATGCTATGCTGGATAAAGTTGCCACACATTATGAAAATGAAGTCGACAATGCTGTAGATGGTTTAACCAGCATGATGGAGCCATTAATCATGGCAATTCTAGGGGTACTTGTCGGCGGTCTGGTGATTGCCATGTATTTGCCAATTTTCCAGATGGGTTCTGTGGTCTAATGCAGTTTATTCAACTTTTACAAGAAAACAGCGGATTATTTTATTTCGTTGTTGCCCTACTTAGTTTATGTGTGGGTAGTTTTATCAATGTCGTTATTTACCGTTTACCCAAAATTATGGAACGGGAATGGCAATTGGAATGCCAGAGTTACCTGTATCCTGAACAGCCGCCTGAACCACAACCTGCTTATGGTTTAAGCACGCCTGCTTCCGCCTGTCCGAATTGCCAACACAAGATTCGATGGTATGAAAATATTCCAGTAATAAGCTGGTTAGTACTGAAAGGCAAATGCCGTGGTTGTCATCAACCTATTTCCATTCGTTATCCATTGGTGGAAATCGTCACCATGCTGGGCTCTCTGATAGTAGCCTGGCACTTTGGCGCAAGTATACAAGGTATTTTTGCAATCCTGTTTACTTGGGTATTAATCGCATTGACAGGCATTGATTTCGATACCCAATTATTACCTGATCGCCTGACCTTTCCACTGGCAGGATTAGGGTTAGCTGTAAACAGTTATGCAGTTTTTGTCAGTCCAACACAAGCCATCTGGGGTTGTTTGATTGGTTTTCTCTGTCTATGGGTTGTATACATCCTGTTTAAAATCATTACTGGCAAGGAAGGCATGGGCTATGGAGATTTTAAATTGTTGGCAGCATTAGGTGCATGGATGGGGCCATTACAATTGCCATTGATCATTTTATTATCTTCATTGGTTGGTGCAATTATTGGAATTATCCTACTAAAAATCACTAAAGAAAATCGACCTTTTGCTTTTGGCCCTTACTTGGCAATTGCTGGCTGGATTGCCCTAATCTGGGGTGAAAAAATCATGCACATTTATCTTGGTGGATAATATGCATTTAATCATCGGACTGGCAGGTGGTATTGGCAGTGGTAAAACTGCTGCCAGTCAATGGTTTGAACAACAAGGCATTACCGTTGTTGATGCAGATATTGTCGCACGAGAAGTTGTACAACCCGATTCATTGGCATTACAACGGATCTGTCATGCTTTCGGTGAATGGGTATTACTGGATGATGGACAATTAAATCGTAAGGCACTAAGAGAATATATTTTTAACCATCCAGAAGCTCGCCAACAACTTGAAGAAATCACACACCCTATCATCCGGCAGGAAATTTTACGACAGCTACAAATGGCTCAAAGCCCGTATGTTATTCTGGTTTCACCTTTATTATTCGAAACGAAACAGCATCATCTTGTTCAACGTACATTGCTAATTGATGTCCCAGAATCCTTGCAGTTACAACGTGCTACACAACGTGATGTACAAAGTACAGAACAGATTGCCAAAATTATTGCAACTCAAATGCCTCGCGCAAAAAAACAGCAACTTGCCGACGATATCGTGATCAATGATGGTCACCTTGAGCATCTTTATCAGCAATTACAACCTTTACATACATATTACCTGAGTTTGGCTAAAGTAAACCGCACTTAGGTATCACCAAGCTGATTCCGTCTAAACCAGCGCCAGGGTTGTAATGCCCCAATGCCCATTCCGATTAAGCCCAGCACAATGGCTGGATTAAGTGCTTCATTTAACAGGGGTACAGCCAATACTGCTGAAATAAATGGTGCAAGTGTCACCAGGCTCCCTGTCTTAAAGGCACCTAAACGTTTAATGGCTTCAACGTAGGTAAGTGTTGCAATCAATACTACAAACACACCATGAAAAATACCTTCAATGGCCAAATGTAAAGGCTCAACCTGATCCAAATGTTTAGGGAAAAAAATCAGGTATAAAGGAAGATAAATCAGGGTTGACCAAATCGCAACACCACTCATGGCATGCCAGGCGCTTAAATGTGTTCGGCGTAATAACGAAGTAAATATTCCCCAGCATAGTGCACCCAACACAAATAATGCATCCCCCAGACCCAAAGCAGTATGATTATGCAGTGTTAATAAATAGGCCATGCCGCCTAAAGAAAGCAACATAATAACCAAACTTAACCACATGTGCCGATCAAATGGCTGCCGATACAATACATACGCTGCAATGGCAGTAAATAAAGGAATACAACCATTAAGAAAGATAGCACCATGTGCGGCTGGCGCATATAAAAATGCACTATAAACTGTCAGGCAATATCCAACGCCACCAAATAATGCCAGAACGATAGGCTCTTTTTTCCATAAAAAAGCAGTATCCTTACGATAAACTAAAATTGGCATTAGAATCAGTGAAGCAAGAGCAAATCGAATTGCAGTAATATCCCATGCTGAGATATGCCATTGTGCATTCAGACGTGACAAGATAGTAAATCCGCCCCAGATACTCATGGTAATCAGGACATAGAAATAACCTTGGGTTTTACTGGACATAGATAGCAATCAATTTAGGCGTTGACGGCAGGCCTCATACAATGCCATACCAGTTGCCACACTTACATTAAGGCTTTGCAGATCGCCCGACATCGGGATATATACTTTTTCATCGCACTGTGCCTGATTAATCGGGCGAATTCCAGTATCTTCAGCACCCATGACAATCACCAAATTTCCTGTTAAATCACATTGCTGAATAGGTAAAGCCTGCTCATCCAATAACGTTCCAACCACTTTAACTTGTTGTTCTTTTAAAGCAGCCAAAGTTTTTCCGAGGTTAGTGACCTGAATAAATTTTACTTTCTCTGCACCACCTGCGGCAACCTTGCGTGCCGTTGGTGTCAGGCTGGCAGAGCGATCCCGTGGAACAATTACCGCCTGAACACCCATTGCAGCAGCAGTACGGATACAGGCACCCAGATTATGAGGATCGGTCACCTGATCAAGCGCCAGCAACAAAACATCTGATGTCTGTGCAACCAATTGTTCCAGATCTTGCTCATTCAATGCCGGATATGGACGTACTGCAGCCACGACACCTTGATGGAAAGGTAAGCCTGCAAGTTTTTCCAGACGATCACGACTCGCCTGTTGTATGCTAATACCAAAAGGTTGTGCCAATGTCAGCACTTTTTTTAATCGCTGATCATCTCGTCCTTTAAGGACAAATAAGGTCAAGACACGTTCTGGCTCTAACTCAAGAAGTGATTCCACCGCATGTACACCATAATAATATTCTGGCTTTGCCATGAATTGCCCACCTCTTTGGTTAAATCAAAATCAAATAAAAAATCCTGTAACATAAAGTTTACAGGATTTGATCTGTGGTATCAGTATATCACGAGAAAATGTGCTTTAGCCTTCTAAATGGCACACATAATCGAGTACATCGGAAGTTTCAATTTTAAAACGGCTATTTCCCGGAATATAGAAAGATTGCCCTGCACGGAACAATTCACTTTCTTCATTATCTGCAATGATTACACGGCATTCCCCTGACACAACTTCCATACGCTCAGCAACATGTGTTTCAAAAGTCAATGGTTGTTCTGTTGGTAAAATCACACCCAGCGTTTTTTTTGTACCATCTTCAAACTGAACAGTATGGCTAATGCATTTACCACCAAAGTACACATTAGACTTTTTTAAAACAGACACATGGTCAAACTGTGCTGAACTCATGTAGACACTCCAATATTTCCATTTAATGTCATGAATGATATGCGTAAAATACTTTCGCCAAGAATAATTTGTCCGGATTCAAGCAGTTTAACGCAGAATTATTTAAATCTTATTGCGAATTGCAAAAAATACAAAATAGATTTTTACGCTTCATTACACAATATTAGGTCACCATTTTTAGCACAGCTAAACCTTTTCTCCAATAGTTTTTTCTGACAAATTCCATACAAATTTAATGCCATATCAGCCTAATGCAGTTTTATTGATCTCAAGATATACTAACAACTACTCTAAAAATGCTGATTGTAGAATAACAGTATGCTGACACACATTACCTTAATGAACTTTGCACTGGCTGATCACCTTGAACTCGAATTGAATCAGGGTTTTAATGTACTTACAGGCGAAACAGGTGCCGGTAAATCATTATTACTTGATGCACTGTCAATTTGTCTTGGCGAGCGCAGTGATACAGCACAGGTTCGTTATGGTCAGGACAAAGCTGAAGTCATCGCCAGTTTTAGTTATCAGGCAGATAGTCCCGAAGGATTATGGTTAAAAGAAAATGAGTTATTTGAAGACACTGAAGAATTAATTATTCGCAGAGTGATTTTTGCTACAGGTCGAAGCAAAGCATGGATTAATGGGCGACCAACCAGCATCTCTGAATTAAGAACACTGGGACGGCTATTGGTATTAATGTACAGTCAACATAGTCAGCAACAATTACTTAATCCACCTTATCCCAAGCAATGGCTAGATCGCTATAGTGGCTTACAATCTCAGGCACAGATACTTAAACAATCTTATCAGACATGGCAAAAAATTGAACGACAATACCAGCATGCACTTGAAGCACAACATTCCCGTGCGGCCAAAATAGAGCAACTACAACAACAACTCGAAGATCTAGAGCCTTTACTGGCACTTAATTATCAAGACATTGAACAAGAGTATGATCGCCTAAGTCATCATGAAAGTATGATGCAAGACTGTAGCAGCATGTTATATGCCATGGATGATGGTGAGCAGAATATTCTTGGCGAACTTAATAGCATTGTACGCCGTGCTGAAACTCAACAAGGTCGCAGTAAACATCTTGAACAAGTTTATAACAGCTTGCTGAATGCGCAAAGTGAGCTGCAAGATGCCACCAGTGAATTACGGCAATTTATTGATCGGCAAAATTTTGACCCAGAGCGTATGGAAGAACTCAATCAACAATTGGAACAATTCCATCGTCTGGCTCGTAAACATCGTCTACAACCACATGAATTGCTAAATGAATATCAGATCTGGCAAAATCAACTTGAGCAACTGCATGAACTAGAAAATCCTGAACATCTTGCCGAACAAGCCGAACAGGCACATGCACATTTTATTGCGCTGGCCAGACAATTGGATCAAGCCCGACAGGAAATCGCCATCCCAACCGCACAACAATTAACTGAGCAGGTCAAACCACTGGCGTTACCCGAAGCACATTTTGAATTTAAATTTGAATCACTGGATAGCCCAACTATCGATGGTTTAAGCAACATTCAACTATTATTCACCGCCAATAAGGGTATTCCTGCACAACCTTTGGCACGTGTTGCATCAGGTGGAGAATTGTCCCGTATTGCTCTGGTGATGCAAGTGATGAATGCAACCAGAACCGATGCCGAAGTATTGGTATTCGATGAAATTGATGTTGGGATCAGTGGTGGCACAGCAGAAATTGTCGGACGTTTATTGGCAAATCTGGCACAACACGTACAAATTCTATGTATCACTCATCAGGCACAGGTTGCTGCCCAATCTGATCAACATTTATTAGTGAAAAAACAGCAAACTGATCCAGCAAGCAGTACAATCATCATTCTGGATGAGCAACAACGTATCTATGAACTGGCACGTATGTCCGGTGGCGTAGAAATTAATGAAACCACGCTACAACACGCAAAACAACTCCGTGAACTAAAATTTCAGCATACCAAATCATGATTAGGGCTTTTGTAGAAAAAAAGATTGGCAGTTTCCTGATTGTTTAGTATGTTGAAAACATGACACATTTAAAAAGGAGTCTGGATGACGTGGCAAAACAATATCTAGCACATCGTTGCTTAATCGCCCCACCCCATATGGATGACGCTTTTTTTGAAAGTACTGTTATCTACCTTGCTCGCCATGACGAAGACGGTGCACAAGGCATTATTCTCAATCGACCATCAGGTGTAGGAATTAAAGAATTACTCAACGATCTGGATATTGATGCGGATTACGTCCATCCTCATGCTGTACTACAAGGTGGGCCTATTCGTCCGGAAGCTGGTTTTGTCCTGCATACCGGACAACCCACATGGCATTCATCCATTGCTGTAGGCGAAAATGTCTGTATTACCACCAGCAAGGATATTCTGGATGCAATTGCTCACAATGAAGGCGTGGACAATTATCAGGTTGCACTTGGCTATGCCAGCTGGAGCAAAAGTCAACTGGAGGAAGAAATCGCACGAGGTGACTGGCTAGTTTGTGATGCTGACATGGATTTGATTTTTAACCTACCTTACGAAGAACGCTGGGATGCTGCTTATCAAAAAATCGGCGTTAATCGAAACTGGCTTTCACATGAGATCGGTCATGCCTGAACATCACACCATTATGAGCTTTGATTTTGGTACACAAAAGATGGGCATTGCCGTTGGACAAAGTCTGATTGAAAGTACTAATCCCCTTGCATTATTTCCAATGAAAGATGGCATTCCTGATTGGCCAACATTACTTAAACTGGTACAGCAATGGCAGCCGAATATTTTTCTAGTCGGATTACCATTAAATATGGATGACAGTGAATCAGAATTATCCACGCGCGCGAGAAAATTTGCCCGCCGTTTACGTCATCAGACCAACATTCAGACATGGATGATTGATGAGCGGCTGACTACCCGAACCGCACGGGAAACCTTGCAGCGCTTACAGCAAAATGGTCAGGCAAAAAAACTTCAAGCAGACAGTTTGGCCGCAGCATTACTGATTGAAAACTGGTATCTTGATCCGCACGGTATTCAGCCCTAATACATATTTAACCAATATGATCAGCATTAAATTACACCAAATGGTTCAACATACAAAATCATCCCATCCATTTCCCCAAAGCAATAATTTTGTTAGGATTCCAAACTAACGTGCAACACGAAGTTTCTTATGACACTTTGGCAATTGTTTCTAAAAATCAAACCTTTTGTCACACCTTATAAATGGCTGGTTCTGATCACGCTAACTCTGACATTGCTTGGTGCAATTGCAGCACAGGTAAATGCGCTCACCTTACAATATGCCGTTGATCATATTAATGCTTTACTAAAATCAGGTCAGGGGTTGGCACATGGCTGGCAACTCTTAATCACCATTTCACTGATTCTACTGAGTAAAGAAATTTTGAATCTATTGATTCAGTTTGGTCAAAAATTTTATGGTGAAAAATTACGCATCTTGATCACTCAGGATTTATCACAAAACATTATCGAAAAATTCCTCACCTATCGTTTGGCATTTTTTACTCAGGAAGACCATCAGGCAGGTAAGCTACAAACCCGAATTGATCGGGGTATCGGTTCATTGACCCGACTGGTACAGATTTTTTTTATTGAAATTATACCGCTATTTAGTAGTGCCGTGATTGCACTGGGTCTAATGTTTTATGCCAATTTCTGGGTTGGTCTAGTCGCCTTATGTATTGTTCCTATTTATTTTTGGCTCACCTTTCGACAAGCACAAAAACTCGGTAACTGGCGGCGCAACCTACGAGATGGCAGGGAAAGAAAAAGTCAGGGTATCTTAAGCATCATCACCTCAATTACCGTAATCAAATCATTTAATCGGGAAAAAATAGAAGCAGAAAAACAACTTAAATTACAAAGTGATCTCACACAAAATCAAATGCACACCCGCCAAATCAGTTTTTTATTTGATGGATTAAAAACTTTTATTGAACAAATCGGTGTCGTGCTCATCATTATTTTAACTGCCTATTTTGTGTTGGCAGGTTATATGAGTATCGGTATGATCATGTACCATGTCTTGTTATTTAACAATGTTTCTGCGCCGATTCGCTCTTTACATCGCATTTATGACGAAATCAATGATGCCATGGTGTATTCCGAAAGTTTTTTCAATATTTTGGAAGCTGATCAGGAAATTGAAGCTTCAGGACAATTACAACCCCAGCCCTTACAAGGTCAATTTGAATTAAAGCAAGTCGATTTTTTCTATCCGAACGGACACCACGCACTAAAAAGCATCAACATGGTCATTCAACCCAATAAAATCACTGCTTTGGTTGGTTTATCCGGTGCCGGGAAATCCACCCTAATAAGTTTGCTGGATAAATTCTATGTACCAAATGACGGAAAGATCACCCTGGATGGTATAGACTTACAGGACATGGACACCGTTTATTTACGTGATCATATTGGTCTGGTTCTACAAAAAAATCATATCTTCCAAGGCACAATTGCTGAAAATATTCGTTATGGCAAAACCAGTGCCAGTATGCAGGAAATTATTTTTGCAGCACAGCAAGCCTCTATTCATGAGCAAATTCTAAAACTGGAAAAAGGCTACGACAGTGATGCCACAATGTTATCAGGTGGGCAACAACAACGCATTGCCATCGCACGGATGTTTCTTAAAAATCCCCCGATTATTTTTCTGGATGAACCCACGGCGAGTCTGGATGCGATTGCTGCGGAGCAAATCAAACATAGCTTGGATCAAATCAAACAAGGGCGAACTGTAGTCATTATTTCACACAGCTTGTCACAAATTATTGATGCAGATTATACTTATGTTATGCAGGATGGCGAAATTGTCGAGCATGGTGAACATCTTGAACTATATCAACAACAAGGAGTCTATAAATCCATTTTTGATGCCATGGCAAAAAGCCTAAATATTGAAAAAATTGCCAAAACCTTTGAAGATCAGGATGAGGAAGAACAAACCCATAGCTAAATGAATGGCGATTAAATCTATATATTAATCATAGACAATATGCAGGTGGAATTTACAATTGATGACTTTAACAACTTTATTAAGTTTTGCATTTGTGTCGCTTTGCATGGTTTTAACACCTGGCCCAAATATGATTTATTTAATCTCCAGATCGATTTGTCAGGGTAAAAAAGCCGGGTTTATTTCCTTATCTGGTGTAGGATTAGGTTTTATTATTTATATGTTATTTGCTGCATTTGGAATTACAGCAGCTTTGATGACTGTACCTTATATATTTGATGCGATGAGAATATTAGGTGCCCTTTATTTATTATGGCTAGCCTGGCATGCATTTAAACCAAACTCACCTGCAATTTTTGAAAAAATAGAGCCTTTAGAAGCCGATTCAAACCTAAAATTATTCAGCATAGGATTGTTAACAAATTTACTTAATCCCAAAATTGCAATGATGTACTTGGCTTTGTTGCCACAATTTATCAATCCTGAACAAAACTTTTTTCAACAATCTCTTTTGCTGGGTTCTATGCAAATTACCATTAGCTTAATTGTAAATTGTTTAATCGTGATCTTTGCCAGCAAAATCTCAATTTTCTTAAAACAAAATAAATCTTGGGCACAGTTACAAAAATACTTTATGGGAAGTATCCTTTCTTTTTTAGCCATAAAAATTTTATTAAACAAATAACGTTTTAAACATAATTAAAGGTTGGAATTTCGCATTCCAACATGCGGAATTTCATCTTCAAGATAAGGTTCAGTAACCGTTTGAAAGCCGAATTTTGCATAGAAATGCTGTAAGTGTGCTTGTGCAGACAAATAAATGCCTTGTTGTGACATTTTTAACTGCTGTGCATGTTGCAGACTTTGTGCCATTAATTGGTCACCCACACCATAACCACGATACTCAGATGTAACAACCACTCGACCAATACGCACATCCTGTTGAGCCTGACCAACATCCAGTAAGCGGGAAATGGCCACTAATTTACCTTCTTTACGATAAGCAAGAACATGATAGGTTGAAGCCAGTAGATCTAGTCCATCCAAATCCTGATAAGGACAGTTTTGCTCAACAATAAATGCCTGATTACGCAAAGCCAAAATCTCGTAAAGTTGTTGTAGACTAAGCTGTGAGCTATGTTGTAACTGCCATTGTAGTTGCATAAAGTTCTCTATAAGCGCAAATTTTTAAATAATCAGTGAATTAATTATAAATTATTTTTATAGTCTAAAACATCAATCCTCCCTCAGCTTTTCAGAAAGATAAGGGAGAATCTTTGTCTAAATTAGAATTGCGTTTTTATTGAAAAAGCAATGGTTCGAGGAATACCTAAGGAATAGGTTGTTGCCCAATAATCTTTATTCGTTAAGTTTGAGATATTGAAGTTAAATGTTGTTGGGATGGTACGGATTACAGTTTTATAACGAGCGCCTATATCAAAAATCGTATAGCCGGAAATTTTTTGCAAGTTTGCACTATCTTTATACATCTTACCAGAATGATATACTCCACCAGTAATACTCAATCCCTCAATTTGTGGAATTTGATATTCAGCATAAATCTTTGCCAGTATTTCGGAAACTCCTGTTGGTTTTTTCCCTTCAAATGCCTTATTTGTAGCCTTATCAACACTTGCATCCATCCATGTACCACCAGTCATAACTGTGAAGTGATCTGTTAATTTCCCAGTTAAGGTTAATTCTAAACCTTGATGAGTTTGTCGACCATCTTGTTTAACTGTAGTCAGTCCATCTGAATCTACTTCATTATAAGAGTTTGCTTTTTCAATTCTAAATAATGAAGAGCTAATAAACAAATCATCAGAAACCGCATATTTTGCGCCAACTTCATACTGCTTACTGAGGTAAGGTTTTAGAACTTCGCCTGCATTTTTATATAAAGCAGTATTATCAGTTACAATGGTACCTTTCTCTAGTCCTTCCATATATGTTGCATAAGTTGTTAATTTTTCGCTTGGTTTATAAATTAATGAAATAGTAGGCGTAAGTTCTGATTTATTGTAATCAGATGATGCTACGCCTGCCACACTTAGATTCTTTGCCTTAACTGTTGTGTAATTTAATCCTAATAAAGCACTCCATTTTTTATTAAAAGTAATATCATCTCCAATAATAAAATTGGTATTACTGGCTTTACTTGAGGTATATTTTTTTCCCAAATTACTGATCGTAAGATCGGTTTCTATATAATCAGCAATTTGATCAGCTGTAGTATATGCTGGAGAATTAGCACCTGGTACACTATTATTTACATATCTTTTGGTATCAAGATAATCAGCTGACAGTCCAACTGTCAATTTATGTTGAATGCTTCCTGTATTAAATTGTCCATCAAGAAAGCTGTAAAAACTTTCTGCGATATTCCATGATGGTGCACTATAATAATTCCACGCAGATTTCCAGCCAGAATCGGCAAAGTAAGCAGGATACATGCCTTTGGATTCTGACTTGTCCTGTTTATACATATATGCAGATCTAAAAGTTAAATTATCATCGATTTTATAAGTAGCATTTATTCCGGCACGATTTGTATCTATATCCAGATACGTCCATTTAGGGGTATAAGTTCGATCATTCTTTAATGGACTGATCCAATAATTTAATGTCCCGTAACTGCTGTTTGCATAAGCATAAAATCTTGAATCAATACCATCAAGTTTATATTCTGTATGTGCGGCTTCGAATTGTACTAATAATTTATCACTTATATTCCAGTCTAAGGCCCCACTGAATAATGTACGTTCAACATTTTGATCCGATTTTCCTGTTTTTCCATTCTGATGTGAGATATTAATTCGGTAAGCAAAAATACCGTCATCATCAATTTTATTGCCTAAATCAATATGCCCAAACCATTGTTGATTACCGTAATTACCTAATGTTAGATTAGTTAATCGCTGATAAGTTGGGCGTTTAAGCACATAATTGCTAGTACCACCGACATTACCTGTTCCATACATAAAACCTGTGAGGCCATTCATTAGCTCTACACGGTCGAGCTCTTCCATAGCGATACCGGTCGAAGTAGAAGATAATCTCAAACCATCTATTATTCCTGATTGTGTATGAAAACCACGAAATACGGCATAAGGTGTGCCGTAGACAGTATTTGGTGCTGAAAGTTTAACTACTGGATTCATTTTAATAATTTGATCCATATCTCCAGCAATTGCATTTTCAATTAAGTCACTAGACATGACACTCATTGAATATGGCGTATCCTGTAAAGATTTTTCACCCCATGGACCAACTTGTTTTAATCTTTTTGTGACATAACCATTCTCGGCAGATCCATCCTGATTGATTGCCTGAACAGTAATTGCAGGTAATTGAGAGACAGATTTATTGGCAGAGCCTGATTGTGCCTTGACATCAATCGTCGCTAATTCACCAACGTATTGCACCTGTTGTGTAGTTATTTTAATAATTTTATAACCATTATTGGTAGGAACGGCCTGCAAGCGATGTGGTGCAAGTAATGTCGTAAATCCTTGCTGTACGTTATAACTTCCTTTGAGTCCCTGTGTTTTTAATCCTTTCAATTCGATAGGATCAAAACTTAATTCGACACCGGCCTGAGCCGCAAATTGTACCAGAGCATCATCCAATGAACCTGCTGTAACCTGATATTGATGTGTCGTTACAGTTTTTGCCTGTGTATCAGTCAGACATATGATTTGCCCCATACCGACAGTGGCAATCACAAGTGCATATTTTACAGCTTTGTAAAGCGGTTTTAAATTTGAATGAATCACAAGAATTCCCCATCTATTTAAGTTGTGTTTCATCTCCTTAACCACAGAAACTCAAATAAGTATCATTATTTTTTAATTTTATTTTTAAATACTATTTATCTTTTTTAATCAGGAGTTTGTTTCCCCAGAAATTATATTCGGTATGCAATTGATAAGTGTCTTCAAGGTTATTTAACAATCGCTCAAGATTAGCCGTAGAATAAGTGCCAGATATCAGAATATGCTGACTATCGGCGGCAACCTCAACTTGTATGCCGTAATATCGATGAATCTGTTCGGCAAACTGCTTCAAGCTGGTACGATTGCTCACCAGTAAACCTTTCCGCCACATCAATGTATTCGGCTCAAGTGTTTGAACTGTCTGGATATGACTGTTATCAAAGCTGACTTGTTGACCTTCAGAGACAAGTTTCTGCTGTTTTTGATTTGCTGTTTTGACATTTATCGCATGCTCAATGACAGCTACGGTAGTTTGTTGTGCTTTTTGATCCACATTAAATTGTGTACCTAAAGATCGAATAACACCATGTTTACCGAGTACAGTAAATGGCCGATAGTGGCTTTGCTCTTTGCCTGTTTCAATAAATATCTCACCATAATGTAGAATAATCTGTCGTTGTTGGGCAGTGTAATGAATATCTATGGCTGTTTTGCTGTTTAAGATAATGATACTGCCATCTTCAAGCTGAATATGACGTTGTTCGCCGTAAGGCGTTCTATAATCTGCCATCCATGCCTGTTGATTAGCAATATGTATCATACTGGCAATGCTACAACCCAATGCCAGCACGACCACCAGTTTACCCCAGGGAATGTGACGCTGATGACTGGCTTGCAGTGTTTTCTTGCTAATCTGTTTGGGAACAGCTTGCATACGTTGTTGTAATTTTTCAGCCTTTTGCCAAGCTTGCTGATGTTTTGGACTTTGATGCTTCCATTGCTCAAATTGTTGTTGCTGTTCGGCATCAAGTGGTTGATCCTGCATTAACATTAGCCAATATGCAACTTCAGATAGAATCCTTGAATCAATTTCAGACTCCGACATGCCGATCATCCATCAATCAAGTTGCATGGTTAAAAGGCATTGCAACATGGCTTGGTGCATATCTCGTTTTACAGTAATTAATGCAATATCCAGTTGTTCAGCAATTTGAGCGTAGCTAAGACCTTCTATCTGTGACAACATAAAAATCTGTTTTGCTCTGGGTTTTAATGCATTTAAAACATCCTGCAATTCCTGTAAAACCTGAATGGCAATCAACTCCTGCTCTGGCGATGGGGCATAATCATCTTCGCGTTGTGCCAATGTTTCATAATAAGCTTGTTCAATTTGCTTACGCTGCCACCAAGTATTGGCCAGATTTTTTGCAATTGTGGTTAATAATGCTCTTGGCTGTTGATAATGATAGGGATATTGTTTTCTTAATAACCGAAAAAAGGTTTCCTGTGCCAAATCTGCTGCATCATCCTGATTGCCAAGACGTTGTGATAACCAGCGATGGAGCCAGACATGATGCTCCTGATACAACTTTGATATTTGATCCGTATGTTGTGATCCGATCGGCTGTGATGTCATGCGGTCCTTGCCTCAACGGTTAGAATAAGCAATAAAATGTCATTATAGTTTAATAAGAATAATTATCAATTCATTATAAAATTAAATCAATATCTGATTTTTATCTTGTCTCATACCATTCATATTGACTATGTTGATTACAAATTTTATTGAAACTGGCGAAAAGTGAGATTAATCCTTGGTGTGATGATTTTTTGACTAGGACGTAAACAATGCTGCCAAAAAGTTTGTGTTTGTCCTCGCATCACAATTAATTGGCCACTGTGTAATAACATTTCCACTTTTTCTTGTGTACTTAAATGTCGAAAAGCAAATTGTCGTGTTGCACCAAAACTTAAACTGGCAATTGTAGATTGCTGCCCTAAAGATGGCTCATCATCCTGATGCCAGCTTACTCCCTGTGTGCCGTCTAAATATAAATTGGCTAAACACGAATTAAAAGAGATCTGTAGCAGGGCTTCAATCTGTTGTTTAAGTTGTAAAATTACCGAATTCCATTGCTGTGCCTGTCTACTAATACCTGCATAGACATACTGATAATCCTGATCACCAAACCAGACCATCTGACGTGTAGTGATATAGTGATTACCATAAATGTATGCTTCATCATGTTGCCATGCCAAATGTTGCAAAAAATATTGTAAATACTGTTCTGCCTGCTCAAAAGGTATAATAATACCAAAATCTTCGACCTCCCCATCTTTTGGCAGAAGATTACGCTTGGGTTCTGGCTGAAATAAATCAAGTGTCATAACGAATCCATATATGGAGATTTGTAGCAACTAATCATGATAGCAAAAACTTTTTTGCATAAAAAAAGAGCTGTTCTGAGCTCTTTTATCGTTATTGGTTGCAATATTGCTATGGTTGTTTCAAATAAGGCCATGCAGCTTTTAAGTAAATAAACATTGACCATAACGTCAGAATAACGGCTGTGTATAAAAGTATATAAGCAATCCATTCCAGTGGCTGCCAGTTAAGTAAAAATACTGTAATCGCAATCATCTGAAATGCTGTTTTATATTTACCCACCGTAGACACTGCAACATTGGTTCTAGCGCCTAATTCTGCCATCCATTCACGCAAAGCAGATACTGTAATCTCACGGGAAATAATGACAATCGCAGCAAAGGCCATTGAAATGGTGGGTTGCCATTGAACCAATACCACCAATGCTGCTGCAACCATAAGTTTATCTGCAACCGGATCCAGAAAACGTCCAAATGCAGATGATTGATTTAAACGCCGAGCCAGATAACCATCAAACCAGTCGGTAATTGCAGCAAAAACAAATAGCCCTGTTAACAGTAAATGTCGTGCAAAACTACCTTCATAGCCATTCACCCCCAAAGCAGGTGGCCAATATGCAATGAGTAAAAAAACTGGAATTAGAATAATTCGCGCAATCGTCAAAATATTAGGAATATTCAGGATTCGTCCTGTCATACACACCGCCAGTTGCGCTATCTCGAATGCAAAAATGGGAGAAATAATTTTGCCAATAATGGCAAATATACGGGTGAAACTCTATACCAAAATCAGGCAGCTGTCGAGCTTAACCCTTATTCGTGCAGGACCTTATAAATAGTACGTGCCATGGCTGGCCCAATACCATTCACCAATAACAATTCTTTTTCAGCAGCTTTGAGTACTCCCTGTATACCACCAAAATGCGTTAATAAATCCCGACGGCGCTTCGCACCCAAACCGGGAATCACTTCCAATACGGAACCTGCACGTTTTTTATCCCGTTTTGCCCGATGGCGAGTAATTGCAAAACGATGCGCTTCATCCCGAACCTGTTGAATTAAATGTAAGGCTTTATTGTCTTCAGGCAATTGGATCTTACGCCCATCCGTAAAATGCAGTGTTTCTAATCCCGGTTTACGCCCTTCCCCTTTGGACACGCCAACCATAAATGCATCCAGCCCCAGATCATGCATGACATCAATTGCCATTTTAAGCTGTCCCTTACCACCATCAATCAATAATAAATCGGGTAAAATCTGTTTTTTATAGCGGCGTGTCAATGCCTGACGCATTGCCGCATAATCATCACCTCCGGTAATGTCCTGAATAGCAAATTGCCGGTAATCTCGTTTACGTGCCCCGCCCTGATCAAACACCACACAGGAGGCAATCGGTGATTCGCCCATTGTATGACTAATATCAAAACATTCGATACGATCAATGCTACGCCCAAGCGCCAGTTCCAGTTGATAAAAACGCTCATGCAACTCCAGTTGACTGGAAAGCTGTCCCTTAATCGCATGCTGAACATTCATCTGTGCCAGTTCCAGCCATTCGGCACGGGTTTCTCGAACATGATGTTTAATGACGATTTTCTTATTAAAATGCTGAGATAATGCTTGTTGCAGTTGTCTCTGATCCGGTAATTCAGTATTGATGATCAATTCTTGAGGAATTTCATCTGCCACCTGAAAATAAAAGTTGGCAATAAAGTCACTGAGCAATTGACCCAAATCATCATGCATTAAGTCCGGGAAATAGCTTTTCCCACCAAGCATTCGTCCATTACGAACATATAAAATCTGTACACAGGTCACACCGGATTGATGAGCAATTGCCAAAATATCCGCTTCACCTTTGACACGATACACTGCCTGTTGCGACTGTACTTCACGTAATAAAGATAAACGATCCCGAAAAAAAGCAGCTTTCTCAAATTCATAGCTTTGTGCAGCCTGCTCCATTTTATCAATCAATTCCGTATTGAGTGCCTTAGTATCTCCATTCAAAAAACGTATGGAGTTTTGTACATCCTGCGCATAATCTTCTGGCGAAATTAATCCAACACATGGTGCAGTACAACGTTTAATCTGGTATTGCAGACATGGCCGCTTACGCTGGGCAAAAAAAGAATTTTCACATTGCCGTACATTAAACAGTTTTTGTAACGTCAACAACATATCTCTTGCATTATAAGCACTTGGATAAGGGCCGAAGAATTTTCCGGTCTGATGCTTACCTTGTCCTCGTCCTATAGCGATTCGGGGATAAGGTTTATCTGCAGATACAAAAATATAAACATAGGATTTATCATCCCGCAACATGATGTTATATGGCGGACGATGCAATTTAATCAGATTTTGTTCTAATAATAGTGCCTCAGTTTCAGAACGTACCACAATAGTTTCGATATCATAAATACGTGCCACCAATGCCTGAGTTTTAGGATGTTCAATGGTTTTGACAAAATAGCTCGATACCCGATTCTTAAGGTTTTTCGCCTTTCCCACATAGAGTAGCTCACCTTCCTTACCCAGCATTTTATATACACCGGGTAATTGAGTCATGTGATGCAATAAAGCATTAATATGCGCTGTGGCGTTTGGGTTCACGATTTTCTCAAGCTAAAAAGATATTGCTTAAATTGCGCTCAAACCGTGATTTTTCAAGGGCTGATCATAAAAGTATAAAATGTTTAAAGATTCTGCTGTCGCCATAAAGTCATATCATTGCCTGAGGGTGCCTGATAAGCACGTAAACCAAATTCTGTGATGATGGCAAACAAATGATCAAAAATATCCGACTGAATATTTTCATATTCTGCCCAAACTGTAGTCGTGCTAAATGCATAAATTTCCAAAGGCAATCCTTCAGCAGTTGGCTGCATTTGCCGAACCAGTAAGGTTTGATTTTTTGCAATACCGGAATGATGACGTAAATAATGCAATATATAGGCACGAAAAGTCCCCAGATTAGTTAAACGGCGCTGATTTAAACTGTCTTTAAATTGCTCATTCCATAACGTTAGCTCTTTATCTTTTTCATCCAGATATTCTTCGAGTAAAAAGAAATGTTTGAATTTTTCCAATTCGTTCTCGGTAAGAAAATGAATACTGGTCTGATCAATAAAAATGGAACGTTTAATTCTGCGACAACCTGCATCAGCCATTCCACGCCAGTTTTTAAATGTGTCTGTCACCAGCCGATTAGTTGGAATGGTGGTATAGGTCTTATCGAAATTACGCACGGTTACTGTATGCAGGGACATATCTATAACATCACCATCAGCCCCCAAGCTTGGCATTTCAATCCAGTCGCCGATTCTAATCATGTCATAAGATGAAATTTGTACGCTGGCCACCAATGATAAAATTGTATTTTGAAAAACCAGCATTAACACTGCGGCCATTGCACCAAAACCGGCCAGTAGGGTAAATACATCTTTTTTCAGAAATGTTCCCAGAATCATTAAGCCACAGACAATAAACAGAATCATCTTGACCAGTTGTAAATAACCTTTGATCGGCTTATTTCTAGATTTTGGGTTACGTTGATAAATTAAATTAAAAATATTCAGACATTCTGCAATCGATAAAGCAATGGTCAAAAATATCCATGCCTGTGCCAACATTTGTACAATTTGTACAATTTTATCGGTGAGATGTGGCACGGTTCCAATACCGTTCAAAATGATTAAAGCCGGAATAATATTGGCAATACGCCGAATCACACTATGATCAGCAAAGATGTCGTTATTGGTTGAAGGAAAAACTTTACCGATCAATCGGTGTAAGCCAACAATCACAATTTTTTTGGTGACAAAATAGAGAACACAAGCCACCAGTAATAAAATAAATAATGAACTCAACATCTCTAGCCAAGGATATTGATCGACCCAGTCATTTATTTTTAACCACCATTGCTGCAAAATATTCTCCTTATTCCATTTCATCATGACGTTTCATCCATCCTATACTAATGGATATTTATGACCAGCCAAAGATGAAACACATAAGTATGAAAAAACCATAACATACAAACAGCACAACAAAATTTTCTATAGGCCATCACCTTGAATACCCAATAAACAATCTGTTGTTTAGCACATTACGAAGCAATGGACAAAGATGATCATGACCGTTTTATCTTTTTATCCAAAAAACTTAATTATTATCAGCTTACACTCTAAAACCTATTAAAAAATTTTACATTGATTGCTTGTTACATCACAAATAGTTGCTGAACCTGTTGTCAAATTGCTGGTTGATGCTCTTGGCATTGTACTAGAAGTGTTAGGATTTATTTCGGCCAGTGTCAATAAAGCTTCGGCGATTGACTGTCCAAAACGCTGATAAGCACTTGCAGTAAAATGCACGCCATCAGCACGAGCTTCCCCCTGCTTAATCAATCCTTTCATGGAGCAATTACCGCCCATAGCATGTTGCCAATCCCAAAATAAGGTTTTTTCTGTCTGCGCAACCTGTTTTTGCATCATTTGAAATGCAGTCAATTGTGTTGGTCGTATCCCACATTGCTCAGCTGTTGATTTCAGACTTTCTGGTGCAGAAACAAGCATTACCGAACTTTGTGGGCTTGCACGGCGAATATCTCGAATTTTATTGATTAAAATCTGTCTCTGCGCAGCCACATCAACCTGATTATTATAAGCCTCATTGGTGCCATAAGCCAAAATTACTAAATCTGGTGCAATTTTCTGCATTTCATTTTGCCATTGATGATTCCAGCGGTTCCAATGGCTTAGTTCTGCACCATTTATACCCAATGCAGAAACCACAACGCCTTGACCAGATTCGTTTTCAGCCCACCACCCGGCGATTGCGGAATGCTCAGTATGATGTGCAGTAATGGTAAATGGTAGTTTTGCCACAAACTGGGTTGTCTGCCATTGGCCATTTTTAACAGGGGCTTCAATGCTAAAGTTACGCCCATTGGCATCTACACCGGTAAATGCAGCATCATTGACTGCCTGTCTTAAACTCACAGTGATTTTCTGCGGTTGTTCAATTTGCTTGGCTTTAATGGTGAGTGTTGCACCGTCATACCGGGGTATAGCCAAAAAACCACCAAGCGTATAATTTTCGTCCTGACGACTTCGGCTGGAAACCGCTAACCAGCCAGTATTGTCATAACCATATCGTGCCAATCGCTGCCCAGTAAAATACATTGGCATTCCCCAACCCATACCACCATTACCCAAAGTCTGCTGCAAACGTACCCTTAAAGCATCCGTCATTACATCAGCAGCAGTATGCGAATCGCCGAATTGAACAATATGCACCTGATGGTTTTTCAAGGCTTGAATTAAATGTAAAGTGTTGGGTTCATTAAAATTACTGAGATCATTTGCAAAAGTTGAGTGACTGATGATTCCAATGAATAACGCTGTCAGTGTTAATTTGGTATTTATCTTCATCTTCTGCAATCTGCCTTCGATTTGTTAATTTAAAATTTTAAAATGTCGCTCAATCACTTGTGCAATGGTTTTTTGTCCATCTGGAGAAAAATGTATGCCATCCGCACTGCGCATTTTAATCGAATTATTGCCCTGAATAAGATAATCACTGTAGATATTATGTTTGTCACCTACGATCAGGCGACTATCGATATAATATGCCTGATGTTTTTTGACCTCATCAGCAATCACCTGTGTTAAATATGTCATCTGTGTATTCAGCAAATCTTTACGCATATTAGGTGGACCTACCCACATCACACTGACATGATGTTTCTGTGCATCCTGAAGAATACCTGAGATTCTGGCACGATATTCTGTTTCCCATTCCGGAGATTGAAATTTTAACGCAGCGCCACCTTGAGGATTGGAAATATCCCACGGATCATTTGGACCTAAAAAGATCACCATCACTTTAATATTGGCATTACTATTTAAAGTATCCCGAATAGTTTTCGGCCAGTCAAAAAAGCTGGGATAGGTTAAACCTGTACTTTGTTTACTTAGATTTACCGTCTTAATGGCAAAATTTTCTTGCAAATATTTTTGTACCCACGGTGCCACACCCTGCATCATGGAATCACCCGCAAAAAATACCTGATCATTTTTGCCCAAAGCAAACTGATTTTGTAGCGCCAATAGCGCTTTTGTTTGTGCTTCTTGTGCTAATCGGATTTGTTCCTGTCGATTTTTTTCTACTAAATACTTCTTGTACTCTGGTGTGTAAGCATATTGTGCATTAAAGTTTTCTACAAACCGCGCATTGACCTGTGCAATACCAACCTTTGCATGATCATCTGCCTGATACAGTGTCGTGCCAATCTGCTCACCCAACTGCCACCATGCAAACCGATTTAAATACAACAATGGACTATCACGATGATACGTTTGCTGAACGTAGGCATTCACTGAATTTTGCATGATCCATATTCCCATCACCGCAAAACTCAATAAAATGATAAAGACATAGACAAAATCATAAAAATGAGAGCTTTTTGGTTGTGGTTTGGCCTGAATCTGTTTTATTTCAAGCTGTGAACCAAGTATATTGGGTTGATTAGAAATTGGCATAAATAAATCCCGGAATACCTGATGGTGCACAAATCACGATCACGATAAAAACAATAAATAAAGGAACAACCAACGCATAACGAGGCAAATGCTGCAGATTAAGTTTCAAATAGTGAGGTAACTGCCGAACAAACGGATAAATAACCCATGCAATTAACAACAAACTAAGTAAATACAAAGGATTATCAGAAAATTGCACATTGATATAATTGCTCAATAAGGCGTGGAATACATCTATAGCATCATTAAAGGTTTTTGCTCGAAAGAACACAAAAGCAAAACAGACAAAATGAATGGTGATAAAAACACTCAAAACCTTGCCCAATAATCCGGAACGGTAAACAGTATCTCTGGCCTGTTTTAAAGGTACTTTAAATATTCGCGCGTAAATTTTGTCTGAAATATTCAAGATAACCAGCGCCAAACCATGAAATAGTCCCCACAATAAAAAATTCCACGTAGAACCATGCCAAATTCCTGACAGAACCATTGCACTGAGCAGATTTATTTGTGTACGCGTAAAACTGCCACGACTCCCACCCAAAGGAATATAAATATAGTCCCTGATCCAGGTGGATAAACTAATATGCCATCTATCCCAGAAATCGCGAATATTATGTGCCAGCAAAGGCGCTCGGAAATTCACAGGTAATCGCAAACCTAGCAATAAACCAAAGGCAATCATCATGTCGCTATATCCAGAAAAATCCAGAAACAGTTGCACGGTATAACCATAGATGGCAGCCAATACCTCCAAACTGTGATATTGCATCGGATTGGAAAATACAGGGTTGACCCAATGATCAGCCAGATAGCCAGCCAACCACCATTTTTTTGCCAAAGCCAGCGCAATCAATAAGAATGCCAGTGTAGGTGTCAGAATTTGACGTTTTTCCTTTTGGCGTAATTGAGGGCTTAATCCACAAGGTTTTCCATAGATATCGGTCAAACCTTTGGCACTTTGCGCCCGGGCAATTGGTCCAGCAGTAATGGTGGCAAAACAAGAAAAATGCAGTAACAACTGAGACAGATTAAAACGCGGGACGTCCACTTCATTACGATAACGGCTGACTAGATAGCTAATGGCTTGAAAAGAATAATAAGAAATACCCAAAGGTAAAATCAGATTTGCAGCCAGTCCTGAACTATCTAACTGGAATTGTTGCAGCACAGCGGCAATCTGTGGCTTAAAAAAATCATAATATTTAAAAATACCTAGATTCAGCACAGTGAACACAATGCCGCAGCTTAACCAGAGTTTTTTATTATGTTCAAAACGATCCATCGCAATTGATAATAAAAAAATAAGTAGTGTAAATACAAACAACATTCCAACAGCTAATGTACCTGCCATGAGATAAATCAGGCCGTAACTTGCAAGAACAAGTAAAAAATTCTGGAATTGAGGTTGATGACGACACGCCCAATACAGACAAAAAAACACCAGAAAGAATAAACCAAATTCTATCGATAGGAACGAAAACATGGGCATGTACTGTGGGAAAATTTCTGCAAAATATTAGCATTTATGAATTTTATTTTACATCATGTTGTTTTTCTGTGAGCATTTTTAACACAAGTATTTATTTTTTTATTTCTATATTATTCAATGCATTATAAAAAAACTTTTAATAAGTTCAAAATCAATCGTAAAAATAAATCAAGGCTTTAGCATTTAATAACCGTTTAGAAGAGTTAAATAGATATTTTTTCAATTTATAAAAACTTTAGTTTATTCATAATTACACATTAGCCTTACACGATCACAACAAATTTAAAGTATTTTGCCACCTTTTTGAAAAAATTTATTCGTTAAGCTAAAGCAATTTTTTATTGCACTACAAAAACATGACTTTATCGGAATTAAATTATTTTTTATTTCATTTAATCCATACTGATGGAGCCAATCACGATTTATTTCTTCAACCTGCCTTATTTTTTTCACACTATCTCACTACACTGATCATTATTATGCTGCTTGGCGCAGCGATTATATTTAGACATCCTTACCATCTCCTGTTTCTTAAAGCACTGGTCATCACATTATTTGCCTCTGCCATTGGTAATTTATGTGATGATTATTTATATCTTCCTCGACCGTTTACACTTGGTATCGGTATTCCGTTGATTGATCACGATGCCAATAATTCATTCCCAAGCAGCCACATGCTGGTTATCAGTACTATTGCATTATCCTACTTGTTTTCGGCCCAATATAAATTGGGAATCGCATTAATGTTTTGTGCCCTTATGGTCGGTTGGTCAAGAATTTATCTAGGGGTACATTTTCCCTATGACATCATTGGTGCAATTATCGTTGCACTAAGTCTTAACATGCTGTTTTATTATTTAATGCCTGTATTATTACGCCTGAATTCATTACGTAAATTCAGTTTTTTATCACGAATTAAATAACTATTTCAACAATGGCTCCCGAAAGAGAAAGAACAATCTTTCTCTCCCCCAACACAGTAAAATTTGTTATATTTGCTCTCTTTACAGGCAATCTTTTTACTGGTTATGAATACGGCAATTCAACACGCTTTAGCGCAGGCAGTACAGGCGTTACAAACTCAAGACATCCTTCCTCAGGATTGGCAGAATAACAGTGTACTTACACGTACTAAAGACCGTAACCACGGTGACTTTGCCTCCAATATTGCCATGGTCGCTGCAAAGATTGCCGGGATGAAACCACGTGATCTTGCCAAAAAAATTCTGGAAAATTTACCCGCTACGACAGAAATCCATAAAGCAGAAATTGCAGGTCCAGGTTTTATTAATTTCTTTCTTAATGCTGATCAACGTTTTGCTATTCTGGATCAAATTGCCCAACAACAAGAGCAATTCGGACAAAGCTGCATCAACCAAGCCCAAAAAATTCAGGTTGAGTTTGTATCGGCTAACCCAACCTCAAGCCTACACGTAGGACATGGTCGTGGAGCTGCCTATGGTATGACAGTTGCAAATCTATTACGTGCCACAGGTGCACAAGTGGATGGTGAATATTATGTCAATGATGCCGGACGTCAGATGGATATTCTCGCCACATCAACCTATTTACGCTATCTGGAACTACAAGGACAAACACTGGTTTTTCCTAAAAATGCCTATCAGGGCGATTATGTTAAAGAAATTGCCCAAAATATTTTAAATAAAGATGGTGATGCTTACGTCCATACCGTCAGTGATATCTACAAACATGTTGCAGAAGATGTGCAATATGCAGATGAACCTGATGCCAATGGTGATAAAGTCATTCTTTCTGGCGATAAAGAAAAACATATCGATGGTTTGATTGCCAATAGCCAAAAATTACTGGGCGAAAGTTATCGGGTTTTTCATCAGGCAGCGTTACAAGCCATTCTGAATGATATTAAAGATGATCTGGAAGAGTTTGGTGTCACATTTAATCGCTGGTTTAGCGAAGCTTCACTACTGGAAAAAATTGATGAAGCACTTGATACCTTACAGCAACGTGGTTTCTTATATGAAAAAGACGGCAATATTTGGTTTAAATCTACTGAATTTGGTGATGAGAAGGACCGTGTTGTAAAACGCCGTAATGGTCAGACTACTTATTTTGCCTCAGATATTGCCTATCATCTAGATAAATTACAGCGTGGCTATACACATATTGTCGATATCTGGGGTTCAGATCATCATGGCTATATTGCCCGTGTAAAAGCAGCGATTGATGCAATGGGTTATGACTCCAGTAAACTTACCGTTTTACTGGTGCAATTTGTCAGTTTATGGCGTGGTGGCGAGATGATACAAATGTCTTCCCGTTCTGGACAGTTTGTTACCTTACGTGAACTACGTGAAGAAGTCGGCAATGATGCTGCCCGTTTTTATTATGTGATGCGAAAATCAGAACAACACATTGATTTTGATCTCGATCTTGCTGTATCACAAAGCAAAGACAATGCGGTGTATTACATTCAATATGCACATGCAAGAATTTGCCGCATGCTGGACAAAGCCGAAGAAATACATCTTTCTTTTGATGCGAGCAACGCTCGCCAATTTGCTGAAAAACTTAGTCTGGATACCGAAACAGAAATTCTAGCCAAACTTGCTGCTTATCCTGAAGTTATCATTCGCGCAGCTAACGCCTATGAACCTCACCAAGTTGGCAACTATCTCAAAGAACTCGCTGCACTTTTTCACGCATGGTACAACGAAAATAAAGTATTGGGCGACGACCTTGAACTCACACAGGCACGTTTATTATTATCAATAAACGTACAACAAGTGTTAAAAAATGGTTTAACATTACTCGGTGTATCTGCGCCAGTGACAATGTAGAAGATATCTAAGACACTTACAAAAGCTTACTATAAACAGCAGTAAGCTTTAATTGCCACAAACATTGAAAAATCGGTATTCATATCCGATATTTGCTTTACGACATGAGGATCAGACGTGTTTGGTAAAACACAACGAGGCGTATCTGAACGCCCCAAACCCGCAAAAACAAATAAAACTGTCCCTTCATGGCTATGGTTATTTGTACTGATTCTCATGGGTGTCTGTGTGGCAATTTTCTTGTCATTATGGCAACCATGGCAACCTGTCGCTAAAGCCGATCCAAATGCAAACCTGAATGCTGAGCAAGAAACCAACAAAGATTATCGCTTTTATGATATGTTACCAAAGCAACAGGTTACACCAATTCCGGAACAAGCTGTACCGGAACATCAAACACAACAACCCGTCACGGTTATAGAAGCGCCAGGTAGTCAGGATAACATAGCGAATCATGGCGAGAATGATGAGACTGGTGAAAAAACTCCAGTAACACCACGCTATATTTTACAGATAAAAAGCTATCAGGATCCTGACAGTGCAGATGCCAAACGTGCTGAAATTGTCTTAAATGGGCTATCCGCAGATGTGATCATGACAAATGAAGGCAATAAAATCTGGTATCGGGTTATTTCTGGGCCTTATCCAAGTCAACAAGCTGCAGGTATTGCTCAACAAACTTTGCAAAATGGTGGTATAGACTCCATTATTGTCAAACAGGCAGGTTCATGATTGCATGAAGGATCAATCTCAAATTGATCCTTTCTCATTTTTCATATCATCAATTTATCAAAAT
This sequence comes from Acinetobacter qingfengensis, assembly GCF_008693185.1. Classification (GTDB taxonomy): domain Bacteria; phylum Pseudomonadota; class Gammaproteobacteria; order Pseudomonadales; family Moraxellaceae; genus Acinetobacter; species Acinetobacter qingfengensis. The sequence goes on along the minus strand of NZ_VXKN01000004.1, from coordinate 9,643 downwards.
TTAATCAGTTCTAAATCTTGTTGTCTACTCGTCAACAAGTTTCCAATTATTTTCAAAAAACTTAACTTCCTGAAAATAAATACAATTTCTTATCTATGATTTTTTTATTACATATTTATTGCAAAATTCTTCAAAAAAGCAAAGTGCTGCAATATTATTGTAATATTATCACTTTGTAATAGTCCTATCGTATACAAAACAGGCTTTGGCCAAAATCATAGGGTTCTATTGTGAAAAATGAATACATTCTCATCGTGGATGATGAATTACCAATTCGGGAAATGATCCATACTGCGCTGGATATGGCAGGTTTTCAATGTCAGCAGGCTGGAGATGCCAAACAAGCCCATCAAATGATCGTGGATCAACGCCCTGCCCTTATTCTACTCGATTGGATGTTACCGAATGGTGTCAGCGGTATTGATTTATGTCGTCGTTTAAAGCGTGATGAAAGTTTATCTGAAATTCCTGTCATCATGCTCACAGCGCGTGGTGAAGAAGATCATAAAGTACAAGGGCTTGATGCAGGTGCTGATGATTATATGACCAAACCATTTTCCACTCGTGAACTGGTTTCCCGTATTAAGGCCGTCTTGCGCCGCTCTAATGCATTAAAAGGTGAAAAATCAATTGAAATTAATGGCCTTAGCCTTGATCCTGTCAGCCAAAGAGTGAGCTTTCGAGGTACCGACCTAGAAATGGGGCCAACCGAATATCGCTTACTGGCATTCTTCATGACACATCCGGAGCGTGCTTATACGCGTGCACAATTACTTGATCAAGTCTGGGGAGGTAATGTATATATTGAAGACCGTACCATTGATGTGCATATTCGTCGCTTGCGTAAAGTCCTGGAACCATTTTCTGCGGATCGCTATGTACAAACTGTTCGAGGTACTGGCTATCGCTTCTCTGCACGCATTGATCTTGCTGTAGGCCAACCAGTTGCATGAGTGATTCTTCTTTATTGCCTGATGACCTCAATGATGATTCCGATTCCCAACATGAACGTTATAGTGCGCTAAAAACCTATATTTCTGAAGATATCCGTAAACTGGCACTGATACTGATTATTGCTGGTTTTATTGGTTTGGGTATTAATTATTTTATCCTATGTATTTGCTTGGGATTGATTGTCTTCTTTGCCTTACAACTGCGTTCTTTATATCTAGTTAATCAATGGATCAGCCAACATTCCAATGAACCACCGCCTGATCTTTCCGGTGTGTGGGGTGCACTTCTGTTCAACGTTTACCGTGCCCAGCGCCGTGAGCGTACTATGCAGGCGGAAATGGTTGGGCTAATTGATCGGGCACAATCATCTCTGATGGCATTGGAAGAAGCTGTGGTACTGGTTGATGAACAGCATTATTTAGAATGGTGGAATCCGGCAGCAGAACGTTTATTAGGTCTAAAATTTGGTGATCGAAAACGCCCAGTGCAAACCATCATGCGTAATCCTGAATTCATTAAGTATTTTAATCATGTCAATGATTTTCCAGATGGTCTAGTGATTGAATCCTCGCTGGCAGCAGGGCGTTATACACAAATTAAAATTACACGATTTGGTTATGATAGCCGATTATTGGTTGCCTATGATGTTACCCGCATCCGTAAGCTAGAACAAATGCGTAAAGATTTTGTCGATAATGTATCTCATGAATTACGTACCCCACTTACCGTACTGAGTGGTTATCTAGAAACATTATATGAAAATGATGAAATGCCGCAACGCTGGCGACGTGCTTTTGATCAAATGCAACAACAAACTCGCCGGATGAATGCATTAGTTAATGATTTATTACTTCTGTCTCGACTAGAAAGTGAATCACTGCAAAGCAAAAATCAAATTATTGATATGGCTGAATTAATGAATCAACTGTTTGATGATGCTCAAGGTTATAATACTGAATATGGTCATACACTCAATCTCAATCTTGAAAGCCATAATGATTTAATTGGTTCGGATATGGAGCTAGCCAGTGCTTTTGGTAATTTAATTACCAATGCGATTAAATACACACCACCACATGGTACGGTTACCATTTCGTGGCAGGATCGCGGCGAAGAAGCTATTTTTTCGGTGCAGGATACAGGTATTGGCATTAATTCACTGCATTTACCACGACTAACCGAGCGTTTCTATCGGGTAGATAGTGGTCGTAGTCGTGAAACTGGAGGAACAGGGCTTGGCTTGGCTATTGTAAAACACGTATTGGCGCAACATGATGCATATCTGGAAGTTGAGTCCAAAGAACAGTTAGGTTCAATATTCAGAGCAGTTTTCCCCAAACATCGTTTACATCCACCTGAAAATCCATCAGACCATTTAATGGATGGTGAATAAAAAGTCTACGTGACCTTTATGCAACGTAGACTCTGTAATACTTGGATGATAAATATTTTGTTAATAATCTCTACATCTAACTACCTAGATCGTTTGCCCAATCTGACGGCCCACTTGTACCTCACTATTGGCTGTAAGCTGTGCAGACCATTCGACTTTATTTTTTTCAAACAACACGATGGCTGTTGATCCCAGATAGAAACGGCCTAACTCATCGCCTTTTTCCAATTGCAAAGCATGCTGTTGTAATTCGATATGGCCTGTCGGCTTCACTTTACCTGTAGCCACAGTTTCAATTCCTGCAACAATCATGGCACCCACCAACACCACCGCCATTCGGCCTAAATCGGTATCAAACAAACAGACCATACGTTCATTACGTGCAAATAGATTAGGAATATTTTCCGCAGTGACCTGATTGACTGAATATAATTCTCCCGGCACATATAACGTTTCAGTCAAACATCCTGAAAATGGCATGTGTACACGATGATAATCTTTGGGAGATAAATAAACGGTAATAAATTTACCATCTTCAAATGGTTGTGCCAATTGTGGGTCAGCGATCAATTGTTCTACAGAAAAACTTTGTCCTTTTGCCTGAAAAATTTGACCAGCACTAATTGTACCTAACTGGGAGATTGCACCATCTGCTGGGCTCACCACATGTGTTTCTTCAGGATCAATTGGACGTGTGCCTGCTTTTAATGCACGTGTAAAAAAAGCATTAAAGGATGGATATCGACTAATTTCTTCTGCTTCAGCAATTGATAAATCAATACCATATTTTTGTTTAAATGCATAAATTACGGCTGTTCTTAACAAAGGCTGCTCACTGGCAGCAATTTTACCCACTAAACGGCTAAGTTTATGCTGTGGTAAGATTTTCTGTGCCTGAATAAATGCCTGACTGATCAGTTTTTCGCTGCTGCTCAAAAGGGTTGTTCTCCATTGATAATCGCACTATCAGAACGATTGCCCCACTCACTCCATGCACCATCATAAGCTCGAATTTCCCAATTCAGAAGTCGACCAATAATATATGCAAGCCCTGAGCGGTGATGAGATTGACAATACACCACCACAGGGCGGGATAAATCAAAACCACGTTGTTCCAGTTGTTGCTGAGTACGGGTTAAAGGATGCAATTTTAAATGATCCTGACGATTAATGGCAGTACTCCATTCATACCATTTTGCACCAGCAATATGTCCACCACGTCGTGCAGCCAGACGAATACCTGTATATTCCTGTTCAGTACGACAGTCCCAAAGCTGTACAGCTTGCTGTTCAACCAATGTAGATAGTTCCTCGTATTCTATACGAAATTGTTGCTGTTGCTGGCAGTTGACCTGAAATGTGGCTAATACTGGTGTAATTTCTGTTATTTCTGTGCTGGTAGCTAAGCCAGCAGCCAGCCATGCATGAATCCCACCATTAAGCAAACTGGTTTGATAAAAACCTGCACAATGTAAATTCCAGATAAATCGTCCTGCCCAACCACCGCCTTCATCATCATACACCACAACATGATGTTGTTCTGTTAACCCCAGACGGTCAATTAAAGCCTGTAATTGTTCAGTGTTTGGTAACTTTCCCGCAGCAAACTCTTCCTCTTTAAGTAATTCTTTGGGCTTGACCAAAATTGCATGTGGAAGATGAATTTGCTCAAAAATTGACTCACGACTTAAATCAATAATACGAATATCTGGGTCATCAATAAACGGTACAACCTGCTCAGGTTCAACAAGCAAGCCGAATGGTACAGCAGTACTGGCGTTCATACGTCTAATGATCTCTTGGGATTCCTGAATGGTTTTGATCATAACATATCAATTTTTTAGTGGTTTTTAATTTTTAAGACATCCTTAGCAAAGATGTGCATTAAGCATGCACATCATCTGGAATTTGAAACACCTGTCGAAGGTACGCCAAAAAGGTATCATTATCCGTCATGGTCTTGCCAGGACTATCAGAAATTTTAGCTACGGATTGTCCATTACATTCAACCAGCTTTAAGACAATGTTCAATGGTGTTTGCCCCATATCATTAGTTAAATTGGTACCAATACCAAAACTGACTTGAAAACGATCTTTAAAATATTGATAAAGCTGCCAAGCTTTTTCCAAAGTTAGGCCATCACTAAAAGTCAGCATTTTACTACGGCTATCAATTTTCAGATTCTTGTAATGCTGATAAGCTTTGTCCCCCCATTCATAAGGGTCTCCACTATCATGACGTAAACCGTCAAATAATTTGGCAAAATACAGATCAAAATCCCGCAGGAATGCATCCATCCCCACCACATCGGTCAAAGCAATCCCCAAATCCCCACGGTATTCCTGAACCCAAGCTTCAAGTGCAGCTTTCTGGAAATCACGTAACCGCACATCCAATGCCTGAAATGCCTGCATAAATTCGTGTGCCATCGTGCCAATAGGTGTAATACCCAGTTGCATGGCTAAATAAACATTACTGGTTCCACGAAAAATATTAGGCGCTGCTGATCTAAGGGTTTCAACCACATGACGTTGCCATGTATAACTATAACGACGCCGGGTACCAAAATCAGAAACTAAAAATGGTGGTTCACCAGCAATTTGATGTTCGGCATAATAGCTTAATAATTTTGCCTTTTTTTGAAGACGTTTCTCACCCTCGGCCAGCGCTTCCTCAACATTTAATCGACGAAAATATAATTCATTCACAATTGCTAGAACAAAAATTTCAAAAAATAATGACTGAACCATGGGGCCTTCAATACGAATGCCAAGTTCACCATGCTCATCAATACTTGTCGCAACAAAACGCCGCTTTAATTGAAAAAGTTCAAGATAATCAACAAAATCACTTTTAATAAACCGTAGGCTTCTTAAATATTGTAATTCTTCTTCTTTAAATTTTAGCTGACATAGATCATCAATTTCCTGATCTAATTCATCTTTAATTTCTGCCAAAGGGTAAACTGTTTCATGAGTATTGCGACATTTAAATAAGTGTACACTATGTGTTTGTGGAAATTGGTGCAAAACCACTTGCAACATCGTGAATTTATATAAGTCCGTATCCAATAAGGACTGAATGATTCCAGCCATAGAAATTCCAGTATCTATTTTCTAATGCTATGTTAAAAGTTTCAGTACATTCATTTATCCCATACTGTACGAATGGTACAACACGGAATAAATTGAATGTAATCAGCGTTTACAACTTATTTTAAGGATGTAGTTTCACACCCTAAGCTACTTTACCACCATCTGGACTTTTATGCTGCGCCATTTTGAACGCAGGTCGTTCAGTCAGGCGCTGCAAATAGGCCTGTAAATACGGTAAATCATCCGGTATATGGCTCAATTTGGCTAAACCCTGAAGTGCAAAGGTCATCTGGATATCTGCGAAACTAAACATCGTACCAGCAAAATATGAGTGTTGTGATAAATGTTGTTCAATAAATTGCACATGCTCCAACAAACGTGGTTGAATAAATTTTTGCTTGACCTGTTCACCAACCTGTTTGGTAAATGGCCGGGTAATCAATGGTGTATTTTTACTGCCAAGTTGCGACATCACCAATTGGAAAACTATCAGTGGCATTAAGGAACCTTCTGCATAATGCATCCAGTAGCGATACTGTAATTGTTGTTCCCGTTGTAATGGTTTAAATTGCTGTTGTAAATCGTAATTTTCCTGTAAAAATTCCAGAATCACTGCAGATTCTGCCAATACTAGATCGCCATCTGTCAAAATTGGTGCTTTTCCCAAAGGATGAATTTTTTTAAGTTCTGGGGGTGCAGTCAAGCTTGGCGAACGACGATAATACTCGACCTGATAATCTACTCCTAACTCTTCCAATGCCCATAGAATACGCAACGAACGAGAATTTTCCAGATGATGTAAAGTCAGCATTGAAATATCCTCAATAATTAAAGACTTGGTATCATCTTAAAACGTTCTTTACTTTAATCATGTAAGATATTGTGATTTTTCATGTCAGATTTGCAGTAAAACGGCATTGATTACAATTGTATTTGTAATACTAAGCTTTAGCCTAACGATCACTTTATAATATTAATGTCAGTCAATCGCATTACAGAAATTTTAAGACACAAATATCAAATATAATTTCAACACCATAATATAAAAGAAATCCTCGAATACAAAAGCCTAGGTTTGACTTACTAATTCTTAAGTTTAAAATTTAAAGATAACAAAAGATTACACAAAATATTGAGCTATTTTCTCATCTCATTCGTCTTATTATATAAAAGCAAGGATTTTTGCGATGTGTAGTGAGGCAATTTTTACCCAGCAAAAACATATTGCTTTTTGAACAATGAAATATTTTTTATCCTGTTTTTTTATGCAAAAAAATTTGGGATTCCAACTTAATTTATTAAATTTAAATGGGTGTTTAGGTATAACAATGGTCAACCGTCAAGAAATAAATGATATTCGGGATATTTTGAAAAGAGCCAAAATCAAAGTAACTTTACCTCGTATCATGATTTTTCAAATTCTAAAGAACTCGCCACAAGGCATGACTGCTTATGACATTGAGAATGCATCATTAATGATCAATAATCGCATTAATTTGTCTACAATTTATTCCACGTTAAAATTATTTCAAAATACGGGGCTAATTCAACGCTATAAAATTAATCTTGAGCAAGCCATGTATTCCTTGACTCATATTGACGGCCCAATTCGCATCTGCTGCAAGCATTGTGGCTCAATGGATACTATCAATGACCCACACTTACAACAAACCATTCAAATATTTTGCCAGCAACATCAACTATATATGACATCATATTCTTTAATTTTAAACGTAGATTTTTGCTCACATTGTCAGCAAAAATGTGCATAATCTTTTAAAATATCACCGTGATTTTCTAAGCCATCTAAAAAGAAAATTACGGTTTTAGAGAAGTCTACTTAAATTTTTATAACCGGTTTAATACAAAAAATTTAGAAGTTGAGCAAAACTATTATCGTGTAACAAAGACACTAGATCTAAAAAATTGGGATCATTATTATTTAATGCCAATGATCCCAGAATATTTAAGAATCACATTATCCTAATAATTAAAAAATCAAAAAACTTGGATGCAAGCTATCCATACGATATATTGCTAAAGTAACATCTATAAGCATATTGCCTAGTAATGATGTATTGACAGAAATAGTAACAGAACCAATTATTTTTGTGTTGCCTCAATAAAACGTTGATTTACTGTATTCCAGTTTACAACCTGCCAAAATGCCTTAGTATAATCTGCCCGGCGATTTTGATATTTTAAATAATAAGCGTGTTCCCAAACATCCAGAGCCAGTAGAGGTACACCTTTATCTTCAGCAATATCCATCAGTGGATTATCCTGATTAGGCGTAGAAATCACAGCCAGTTTGCCTTCGGGTGTCACAACCAACCATGCCCACCCAGAACCAAAACGCCCTGTAGCCGCCTGATTGAATTTTTCTTTGAATGCTTCTAAAGAACCAAAATCCGCATTAATTTTTTTCAGCAAAGCTGGACTAGGTACGCCTGTTTTACCTATAGGTGCCAAACTTTGCCAGAAAAAATCATGATTAAAGTGTCCACCACCATTATTCCTTACAGTAGTGTTATATTTAGAAATTTGTTTTTGTAAAGTAATTAAATTAATTTTATCCAATTCAGGATAAGTCTTAATTTGTCCATTTAAATTGTCAACATAAGTTTTATGGTGTTTACCAAAATGAATTTCCATGGTTTGTTGATCAATAGCAGGTTCTAACGCACTTGTTGCATAAGGCAGAGGTGCTTGTTTAAATTCTGCTATTGCCAAAGATGAAGCACCCATAATCCAACTAAACAACAGGATATTTTTTACTATTTTTGAAGACATATCATTATTCCATATTCAGTAACTATCAGGAATGATTATCAATTATATATGAATAAATATCAGCTATTTTTACACATTATTACACGCTGAATTATATTGTTAAATCACTTATCTAAGCTACTGCTCAAGCAATCACTACAAATCTTGCTTAAATAGACAAAAGATTACATGAGAAAATATTTCAAAACTGCAAAAACTTACTAGAATATCTTTGTCTTAAATCTTTTTAATTTAAACATGAAAATTTTCTATTGCTCAAATTGCCAAGCACAAATTTTTTTCCACAATTATATTTGTAATAATTGTCAACATCCTGTGGGCTATGTGCCAGCATTAGAAACTATGATGACTTTTAAAAAAACTGAAAAAGGATGGCAATCACTGGATGAAAATGGACTTTACTTCAAAGCTTGCAAAAATTATCAAGATTATCATGTCTGTAACTGGATGATAGATATTCATGAAAATACTGATTTATGTGAATCTTGTAAACTGACAACAGTCATCCCAGACTTACATGAAGAAAAAAATATTGAATACTGGGCAAAATTAGAAACGGCAAAAAGACGTTTTTTATATATGACTCAGCGATTAAAAATATTTCCACGTGCCAAAAAAAATCCTGATGATCATTTAGGCTTAAGTTTCCAATTCTTAGTACCCACAGATGATCAACCCGTACTTACTGGACATGCCAATGGTTTAATCACATTAAATGCTTTTGAGGCAGATACTGTTTATCGTGAAACAACACGCATTTCTATGGGAGAAAACTACCGCACATTATTAGGACATTTTCGTCATGAAAGTGGTCATTTTTATTTTGATACTTTGGTTCAAAACAGCAAATGGATAGATGAATTTCGGCAATTATTTGGTGATGAACGTATTGACTATGCTGATTCATTAAAACACTATTACGAAAATGGCGCACAAGAAAACTGGCAAGAAAATTATATTAGTGCCTACGCAACCAGCCATCCTTGGGAGGACTGGGCTGAAAGTTGGGCACATTATTTACACATGATAAGTACCTTAGATACTGCATTTTACACGGGAATGTCTATCCAATCCCAACACCCTAATAATCCAGAACTAAAGTTTAAGGATTGTCCGGTATGCAGTGCCGACTTTACACTAACAATAAAGAATTGGTTTGCATTAAGCTACTCTCTGAATGCATTAAATCGTAGTATGGGATTATCAGATGCTTATCCATTTACTTTATCTGATAAGGTTATTAATAAATTACATTTCATTCATCAAATTCTTTTAGAGAATATAAATAAGAAATCAATAGATACAATGAATGGTTTCACATGGAAGAACTAAAATATCGATCATGTTATCTGGAATCATATGCAAGGCTGAGGGAGTATTTAAAATATGGATTTTATTTGGATAAAA
>NZ_VXKN01000003.1 GCF_008693185.1 Acinetobacter qingfengensis | reverse complement strand
CCTTAGGCTGGATCTATGTTTCAGAAGGTTCGACTTTGGGTGCAGCATTTTTATTTAAAGAAGCGCAAGCAAAATTGGGTTTATCGGCAGAATTTGGCGCACGTAATCTAGCCGCCTATCCGGAAGGACGTATGCGGGTGTGGAAACGTTTTAAACAGGCATTGGATGACGCGAATTTCAGTAAAGAAGATCAGGACAAAGTAATAGCGGGTGCATTGGAAGGCTTTGCACGTTTTGGACACCTATTAGAAAATTTGGATCAGTTGAAATAACCGGATAACAGCATCAGATCAGAACATTCAGGGAAGAACAACATGCAGAACCAGCCACCTGGCGTAAATATCAGTGACTCAAAGCTATCCAAAAGAGTTTGGGTGAGGTGGCTGTGTATTGTATTGTCGATCATCTGTTTAATTGTGGGGACGATAGGGATAATTGTACCGGGCTTACCGACGGTAGATTTTTATATATTAGCGAGTATCTTTGCAGCAAAAGGTTCAAGCCGCTTACATGGCTGGATCACAAGCAACCGATGGATTGCCCCGATATTACAGCAATGGCATGAGCATCGGACATTACCGTTAAAAGTCAAAATAATATCATTGGTGAGTATGAGTCTAGCGGCAGGATTGATGATCTGGAAAGTACCACATCCATGGTTTGTTGCCGGGGCGATAGTCTGTATGATTGCTGTGCAAATCTGGATGTGGACTAGAAAATAACTACAAAAAATATTGGAAAAAGATTGAATAGTTATATGTAATTAATGATAATAATTATTGTTTTTAATTGTGTGGTTGGGCTACATGGCTAATTCAACAATGAATCAAATGGATCATCTGGTAGCATATTATGATGATTTAATTGAATATATTAGTCAAAAAGTGGGTAGTAGGCAAATTGCAATAGAAGTTGTACAGGAAACCTATTTACGTATTTTGCAAAAACCAGAGCAATTTAACAATTTAAATTCTCCAATCGCCTTTTTAAAAAAGGTGAGCTTTAATATTGCACTGGATCATATCAAAAAAGATCAAACCTATTATAAGTATTTTGAACATCCTGATATTGAACAACAGGATGAAAATGCAATATTTACAGAATTTTCTCAACAAGAATTAATGGTTGTAAAACAGCAATTCAGCCAGTTAATTTTGCAGCGAATTGATAAATTACCGGAAACATGCCGGGACGTATTTTTATTAATTCAGTTCTATGGCATGTCTCAGGTTGAAGTGGCTGAGCAATTACACATGTCCAGAATGATGGTGATCAAACATTTAACCAAGGCTTTACAGAGTTTTATTCCGGTATTTAATGAGGAATCATTGCATTGAAATCTGCTAAAAAAGCTCAGGGACATGATGTAGAGCAGTATACATTACAGGATATGCAAAAATTAATCGCTTGTTTTGAGGACGATATTCTACCTAATATTCCGTCTAAAGAAGAAATTTTAAAACGTGCGTTACAAAGGCGTTTAAGAAAGCAAAAAATTACTTCAGCAGTATTTGTGGTTTTCGCCATGGCAATTGGTATTTATTGGTATAACCCAGCGTATCAAACGCAGAATATTACCACACAAGTTGGGCAACAGAAGGATATTCAACTTAGTGATGGTAGTCAGATTAAATTAAATACCAATACGCAAATCCTTATTAAACAAAAATTACGTAGTAGAGAAGTTACCTTAACACAAGGTGAAGCATTATTTACGGTTGAGCATGGTCAGAATTTTATCTCTCGTTTTATGGCGCGTTCTTTTACTGTAAGCTCGGGCAATATGTTTGTTCGGGATATTGGTACGATCTTTAATGTACGTGCTTTATCTGCAACAGATACGCAAGTTACCGTTTTAGACGGTAGCGTAGAAGTTAGTGTGCTGCCGTTTCAAACGGTAAAAACAGTGCTAACACAAGGGCAATCTGTACGTAATCAGAATAATCAACTTTTTCCTGTGGTTGACGATTTAAACACCATAAAAGCATGGATATCAGGAAGAATTATTTTTAATCAAACACCTCTGGATCAGGCTGTTCAAACTTTTCAGCGATATTCTAATTTTAAAGTGAATTTCAAGGATCAAAAAGCTAAAAATATTGCAATCTATGGGCAATTTAATCAAGAGAGTTATCAGCAGTTTATGCAAGTATTACCAGAGGTCGCAGCCGTTAAAGTCGAAAAGATTAATGAGAATGAATGGAATATTAAAAATAAATAATATTTAACAGGTTTACATTCAATGTAATTGAGTCGTCTTATCAAATGAGAAACAATTTTTTTGATTGAAGACGAGATATTAATATGAGGATGAAAGCATTCGCATTGTATAAGGCGCCGCAGCTAAAAATAAAAACACTGACTGTATTGATGAGTAGCTTACTCTATTCATCAGCGTTATTCGCACAGGATATTCAGGTTAATTTGCCAGCTCAACCGTTACAGCAATCAATTCAGCAAATTGCAAGGCAAAGTCAGGCTGAAATTATTTATACAGGCGATATTCTAAAGAATAAAACAGCGCCACAGTTGCGTGGCCAGTTGTCCATTGAACAGGCGTTAAAACAACTTTTATCTGGGACAAACCTTACCATCAAAAAACAAGGCAATGTGTATATGATTGTGGAAAAGGCATCTTCCACATCGTTACAAAATAATATGGTTCAGACAACGGAATCAAAAAATACCACATACCAGAATTTTCTATATCAAATGCCTGCAATTGTGGTCAAAGCCAATGGCGACGCTACACAATTTGGTCAAAGTCAGTTAACACAAACCAATATTGACCGCTATCAGGCAAATAATATTGCCCAGCTTCTGGATCATCTACCCAGTGTATCATCTGCAGGTTCTCCACGTCCCGGAGGGCAAACGATTAATATTCTCGGAATGGGAGCGGTAGAAGATGTTCCCATCACAGTGGATGATTCATTAAAAACTTTTGATAAATATCGTCAGGGATCGGTCTTTATTGAGCCTGAAGTTTTAAAAACTATTGCTGTGAATAAAGGGCCACATGATGTAGAGATTGGTAATGGTGGCTTTGGTGGTAGTGTTGTTCTTGATACCAGAGATGCAACTGATTTTTTAAAACCAGATCAGCAATTGGGTGGTTTTTTAAAATACTCACGATATAGCAATAACAATCAAAATACTTATTCCGGTGCAGTATTTGCACAAAGTCCCAATAAAGTTGTTGATGGTTTAGTGTATTACACCAAGCGTGATAGTGGTGAAATTAGCCGTCCGGATGGTACCAAATTTCTGTATTCAGCACAGGATCAAAACACGTATCTGGCAAAGTTTAATATTCATTTGACGGATGAACAAAAAATTTCATTAAAAGCCATGTACAGTGAACATGAAGGCTGGGAACCTTTTGCTGCCAAGCGGGATCAGGATGCCGTTCCTACAGCAGCCGATATTGAACGTTATGGATATGATGAGGCGTGGAAAAGACGTTTAGTTTATCGAGATCAAGACGATGCCAGTTATAGTTTGGGTTATGAATATCAACCCAAGAACAATCCATATATTCATTTAAAAGCAGTATTGTCTTATTCAGAAACAAAACAACATGATAGTCGATTACCCAGTGTTAGTGGGTCTTCCTCATTATTAGGTAATGAAAGCTGGGTAAATTATGAGAACACAGCATTTAAATTAACGAATATTAGCGACTTGAAAACAAATTATGGGGATCACCAGATCAAGGTCGGGCTGCAATATTTAAAAATGAAGCAGCATTCGCTGATGTACGATAAAACCAATGCATCGAATGCCAATTATAATTATGGATATTATGAACCCAATTATATGCCTGCCGGTGATCAGCAAATGTATAGTGCGTTTGTTGAGGATAAATATCAGGTTGGTGATGTGACCATCACACCATCGTTACGTTATGACCATATTACCAATCGTGGTTATGGCAATCTTGCTCCACGCTACAATGATCTTTCTGCCGGACATGATTATTCGGCCAGAACATATACGGGATGGTCACCACGGTTAGCCTTGGCATGGCAGCAAAACAATCATCTCACTTGGTTTGCTAATGTGAGTAAAACTTGGCGGGCACCTCGTGTAGATGAGCAGTATTATGTACAATCTGCCGCTACAACGGTACCGTCAACCAGCCAATATCTAAAACCTGAAAAAATGTTGGCAATTCGGTTGGGCAATGAAATTAATTTTGATGGGTTGTTCCAGGATGAGGATCAGTTAAAAGTACGATTAACCTATCATCATAATCGTGGTAAGGATGAAATTTTCCGTAATCGTTCCGTATTCTGTCAGGCACAAGCTGAAATCATTGCACAAGGTGGTTCCGCGAGTTCCAGTGCATGTAATGGTAATTATGATCATGGATTTTATCGAAATGTCACCGGATATACCATTCAAGGATATGAGGCCGAAATTTTTTATGAACAACCAAGTTTCTTTGCAGGCCTAACTTATGCCTATATTCGTGGGCAGCGGGATAATTCTCCTGTAAATCCATGGTTTGCCCAAAAAACATGGATTGAAGAAATTCCTCCACGCAAAGCTACGGCCACACTTGGTGTCAAAGTTCCTGAACATCGATTGGTTATCGGTTGGAGAGGAACATTTGTGGATAGACACGACCGCAGTATTTTAAATACTGATAATTCGGTTGGTGCATCAGGATTTGCTTTACCTCGTACCAGTGGCTATGCATTACATAATATTTTCGCAGAGTGGTCGCCATTAAAAAATGATTCAGTCAAAGTCAATCTTGGCATAGATAACCTCTTTAACAAGGACTATAAAATGTATCTGGGTGAATATATGACTGGTACAGGTAGAGATTATAAGTTAAGCGTTTCATATCAATTTTAAATCAAAATTTATTTAAATCGAGGAATTAATCATGAATATCCAAGCTTCTGTTAGTACCAGCCTCTCACAACGTCTAAAAACCGAAACTAGCCATGAACATGACCGTATGGAACAACTGATGGAAAAGGCACAAGTGTTTGCCAATCGACACAACTATGCCCAGCATACCCTGGCACAATACTATTTCCAGCAAGATATCGAAAATCTGTATCAGCATAATGAAGTTGAACAGATCATTCCGGATTTAGACGTCCGTGGTCGTTCACAAGCTGCCTTACAGGATTTGCAGGATTTAGGGTTAGAACCACAAAGCAGTGAGATTGCCACAGAACAAGTGGGCTATCCCGAAGCCTTAGGCTGGATCTATGTTTCAGAAGGTTCGACTTTGGGTGCAGCATTTTTATTTAAAGAAGCGCAAGCGAAATTGGGTTTATCGGCAGAATTTGGCGCACGTAATCTAGCCGCCTATCCGGAAGGCCGTATGCGGGTATGGAAACGTTTTAAACAGGCATTGGATGACGCGAATTTCAGCAAGGAAGATCAGGACAAAGTGATAGAGGGTGCATTGGAAGGCTTTGCGCGTTTTGGACAACTATTAGACAATCTTGATCAGTTGAAATAACCGAATAACAGCATCAGAGTAGAACATTCAGGGAAGAACAACATGCAGAACCAGCCACCTGGTGTAAATATCAGTGACTCAAAGCTATCCAAAAGAATTTGGGTAAGGTGGCTGTGCATTGTATTGTCGATCATCTGTTTAATTGTGGGGACGATAGGGATAATTGTACCGGGCTTACCGACGGTAGATTTTTATATATTAGCGAGTATCTTTGCAGCAAAAGGTTCCAGTCGCCTACATGGCTGGATCACACAGAACCGATGGATTGCCCCGATATTACAGCAATGGCATGAGCATCGGACCTTACCGTTAAAAGTCAAAATAATATCATTGGTGAGTATGAGTCTAGCGGCAGGATTGATGATTTGGAAAGTACCACATCCGTGGTTTGTTGTCGGGGCGATAGTGTGTATGATTACTGTGCAAATCTGGATGTGGACTAGAAAATAATACTTTATTTTAATGCCAGTATTTTTCTTGCACCGTTAAGTACAAACAGAGATACAATCATTCCGATTAATAAATCAGGATAATGTGATTCGGTCAAATACACCAGTCCACCAGCAATGATCACACCAAGATTAACAATTACGTCATTCGCAGAAAATATCCAACTGGCTTTCATGTGTGCGCCATTTTCTTTATGATTTGATAGTAGTAGTAAACAGGTGATGTTAGCGATTAGCGCCAGTAGACCAATACCAATCATCAGCATGGATTGAGGTTCGCTACCAATCAGAAAACGTCTGATCACATCAAAAATTACCATACATGCCAGTCCCAATTGTATCCAGCCGGAAAGATGAGCGGCTTTTAACTGATATTTGGCAGCTTTTCCAACAACATATAATGCGATACCATATACAGCCGCATCAGCAAACATATCCAGTGAATCTGCAATTAAACCAGTCGATGATGCAATAATCCCTGAAATAAATTCAATGAAGAACAATACACCATTGATCAACAATAACAATTGAAGTGTTTTGCGTTGTTGTTGAATATTATCCTGATCAAATGTTCGTGGTTTTTGACACTGATCTGTTTTGATAAGCTGCGCGCCAAAGTCAAGTGCTTCCAGTCTGGTGTTAATAATCGGCAATCCTTGTTGATGAACAATTTCTAATTGTCGATGGTTTAAATCAAAATTAAGCTGCTGTATTTCATTGACATTTGCCAGTGCTAGACGCACGATTTGTTCTTCGGCATGGCAATCCATTTTGGGAATATAATAAAGGCTGATTTGCTGTTGTTGTGGGATTTGTTGTGTAAGATCTAATTGTGCTCCCATATCCAGAGTTTTTAATTTATCTGTAATGATGTACTCATCACACGTATGCAGGACTTTTAATTGGCGCTCTGCAAGATTGAAAGTCAGTCGATGAATCTCTTGTATTGTACTTAATGCCATTCTTATGATTTGTTCTTCGGCAGCACAATCCATATCAGGAATACTGTATGTAGTTAACTTTAACTTTTTATCTTCCGCATTCGATAAATTTAAAATGGAATCAGGAAGAGTATCTTTCTGACAGGATTTTTTGTCACAACCACAAGATTCACTCATACACATGTTCCTATGTCACTTTTATTTTATATTTGAGTATTAAAGGGTCTATAGTTACTATAGAGTCAAGTGTTTTAATCAGGTTTAAGAATGTGCTAAAAATAGGTGAGTTGGCAAAGTTAACCAATTGTTCCGTATTAACTATACGGTTTTATGAAAAGCAGGGTTTGATTCAGATTCCGGATAGAACCCAGTCGAATTATAGGCTTTATAAACAAAGTGATGTAGATCGCATTAAGTTTATTTTAAATTGTCGTTCATTGAATATGAGTTTAAATGAAATTAAACAATTACTGACCTATCAGGATCAACCGGATATGAATTGCTCTAAAGTCAATCATTTGGTTGATAAACATATCCAAAATATTTATCAACATATAGAACAACAAAAATATTTGATAGAACAGTTAATACAGTTAAGAAAAAGCTGCGATGGAATGTGTAGTATGGAAAAATGCGGTGTGATAAAACAGTTGTCTTGATGAGGCAACTGAATTTATTGGGTATGATGTGTATTTTATACCTGAGCTAAACACGTTCATCATAGGGATTATCCAGCCCTAATTTCGCTAGAATTTCTATTTCCAGTGTTTCCATTTCTTCAGCTTCAGTTTCACCTAATTCATGATCATAACCGATCAAATGTAATACCCCATGAACCAATAGATGCGTAAAGTGATCATGTGGATTTTTATTTTGCTGTTGTGATTCAGTAAGCACGACAGGAATGCAGATGACCAGATCACCCAGTGGCCGGGCATCAAGCATTGGTAAAATATCTTCAGGAATATCAGAAGGAAAGGATAAAACGTTAGTTGGTTTATCCTTACCACGATATTGCAGGTTAAGCTGGTGACTTTCGTTTAGATCGACACAGGCAATACCAAGTTCACAATGATCATCAATGTTGATATGGTGTAAAGTCGTTTTAATGACTTTTTTTAATTCACCACGTTTAAGTTTGAGTTGTGGTACCTGAAAATCCTGTTGTAGGGATAAACTAATTTTCACCGAAAAACCTTTTATTCTGAATCATCTTGATGTTGAGCATCGGCTGCCTGATTATGTGCAGACATTAATGCTTGTTGTTGTGCCTTGCGTTCAGCACGTTTTTCAGCACTGATCCTTTGATTTTCATCATCAAAGACTTCATAAGCTTCGACAATTTTTTGTACCAACTGATGGCGAACTACATCACGGGAATGGAATCGGGTAATGTGAATTTCCTTGATTGGTTCAAGAACACGTAATGCCTGTGCTAAACCGGATTGCTGTCCACGTGGTAGATCGACCTGTGTAATATCACCAGTAATCACGGCACGGGAACCAAAACCTAAACGGGTCAAGAACATTTTCATCTGTTCAGGCGTGGTATTTTGGGCTTCATCCAGAATGACAAAGGAGTGATTAAGTGTACGGCCACGCATATAGGCCAGTGGTGCAACTTCAATAATTTGTCGTTCAATCAGTTTTGCCACTTTTTCAAAACCCAGCATTTCATACAATGCATCATAGAGTGGGCGCAAATACGGATCAATTTTCTGGGTAAGATCACCGGGTAGAAAACCCAGTTTTTCACCAGCTTCTACTGCCGGACGTACCAGTAAAATTCGTTGAATTTCATTGCGCTCCAGCATGTCTACGGCAGCAGCCACTGCAAGATAAGTTTTTCCTGTTCCAGCAGGGCCGATACCAAAAGAAATATCACTTTGTAAGATGCGTTGTACATAACGGCGTTGATTGGCACCACGTGGATTGATGCGTCCTTTACGGGTTTGCAGATACACATCTATTGGTGCTTCAGCAGCATCCTGTAAATCTTGTTCCGGAGCAATTTCCCGATCAGTTTGGCTACTTTGAATGATCAGATGAAGTTGATCGGCAGTCACTTGATGCGCATCTTCAGATTCTTCAAATAATCGCTGTAAAATGGCTTCGGTACGTTCGACCTGAGCCATGTCACCTTCGACAAAGAAGCTGTCACCGCGCTGGGAAATTGTTGTTTGCAATCGTTGTTCGATCTGGCGTATGTGGGTGTTATATGCACCCAGCATACTTTTTAATTGTTCTACCGGGATGCCCGCAAATTGTACAGTACGACGAATTGTTGCAGTCAAGACGAATCCTTTTTGAGGTGATTGGCGTATGCCTATACATTACGCCACGTCAGGTTCAAGATTCAAGAGTTCACCATAAACTAAATTTAAAGTTTTAATTTCAGTGACCTCAATTTCTGCAAAACGACCAACCCATTCAGGGTTACCAACAAAACTGACCAGACGGGTATTATCTGCTGTGCCAATTAGATAGTCAGGATTTTGATCAGAAATTTTTTCAATCAATACGCGATGGACTTGTCCTAGCATGGCATCTGTTTTTTCAATGCTGGATTGCTTGATGATTTTTTGCACCTGAGCCAGCCGGTCTTTTTTCACTTGATCTGGTGTATCATCGGCAAGTTCAGCCGCAGGTGTACCCGGACGTTTTGAATAAACAAAACTGTAGGAATGATCAAAATCCAGATCCTGAATAAATTGCAGGGTTTCCTGAAAATTCTGGTCAGTTTCGCCAGGAAAGCCGATGATAAAATCACTGGAAAGATGCATATCCGGACGAACTTTACGCAGTCTGGCGATTTTGTCAATGTATACATCAATGGTGTGATTTCGTTTCATGGCTTTAAGTACATCATTGCAGCCGCTTTGTACTGGTAAATGCAAGTGTGAAACCATTTGCGGCAGATCACGATAACATTCAATTAATTCATCGGAAAATTCCAGTGGGTGTGACGTGGTATAACGAATACGGCCAATACCCGGAATTTCAGCCACCAGACGTAGTAATTCGGCAAAGGTGCAAATACTACCTTCAAATGTTTCACCCCGATAACCATTGACATTCTGGCCAAGTAAGCTGACTTCACGCACACCTTTTTCTGCCAGCGTGGCAATTTCTGCCAGAACATCATCCAATGGGCGAGAAACTTCTTCTCCACGGGTATAAGGTACAACACAGAAAGAACAGTATTTGGAGCAACCTTCCATAATGGAAACAAAGGCTTTGTGGCCTTCGACACGAGGTTCTGGTAAATAGTCAAATTTTTCGATGTCAGGAAAGGAAATATCGACTAACTTGATTTTTTGATGTTTTGGTTTTGCAGTTTGCTCATGATGTTGATCCAGCATTTGTGGTAAACGGTGCAGGGTCTGTGGTCCAAAAACCATATCAACGTATGGGGCACGTTTCTGGATGGTGTCTCCTTCCTGAGAGGCAACACAACCGCCTACACCAATGACCAATTCAGGATTTTGTTCTTTAAGCTTACGCCAGCGTCCGAGTTCGCTAAACACTTTTTCCTGTGCTTTTTCACGAATGGAACAGGTATTCATTAATAAAATATCAGCATCTTTGGGATCCGTGGTCAATACATAACCATGTGAGTCACCCAGAAGATCTGCCATACGATGACTGTCATACTCATTCATCTGACAGCCTTGCGTTTCGATATACAGTTTTTTAACTGCCTTATCGGTTGGTACAGGCATGTGCGATGGCTGGGTAACAGTGTTTTCTGTGGCAGCTTTAGCAGTGGGGATGAAGGTTTGAACCGTCATGTAGGCTCCTGAGCAATGTTGCTAAGTGGCAAGGGGAAAATAAAAGTCGCATATTTTAGCATTTTATCGCTTTATTCAGGCAATAAAAATTGCAAAAATAGCGAAGTGTTATGGATTTGACTTGGATTTTACATAACACTACATAAAAAAAAATATAAGCTGTTTAAAATGCACATCATTCTCAAAAATCTTTATTAGAATTTCATACGGTTATTTGGTTTAAGGACACTGCGCATGTTGCCCATCAGGCTCCATATCGTACAGCAAAAGTTCAAACGGACAACATCGTTGCGTTTTTCAGTCAAGGCCCTGATTCTGGTTTGTAGTCAGATGGGGATCGCGCAATATGGTTTTACTGCGGATGAAGTATTTAATGATGCTTATCGTGTCAGTAGTGGTGGTAATGCGGCATTGATGGATCAGTATAAATACAATATGCAAGATAGCGTATTACAATATTATCCAGATTACTGGAAGTTAAATGCCAATCTGGAATACCAGCCAGCAGCCAATATCATTGCATTTGATCGTACTTATCCTAACTCGGCAATGGCCGAAAAATTATCTGCCGATTATATCGAAGCTAAGGTCAAATCAGGTGATTTTGCTAGCGCTAAACAGGTTTTATCCTATGTCAGTAATCCAGATCAGGAAGAAAATTGCGCTATTGGTCAGGTTCGGGCAAATACAGGGGATAGTCTTGCAATTGCGGAATATAAGGATGATGTCTGGTTAAAGACTGATACACAGCCAGATTCTTGTACAGGATTGGCTCGACAGATGATGAGCAGTCCATTGATTTCTCAGCAAGATAAAGAACAACGCTTATTTGCCTTGTTACGTTCGGGTCAGACAGGACAGGCCTTTTCGACCGCAGCTGCCATCGGTATGCCATTATCATTAACTCAACTCAACAGTATTCAGGCGAATCCACAGGCATATTTATGGAATGCACCTAAAAGCACTTCTCAGGATTATGCCTATTTGATTTTTGCGCTGGGACGATTGGCCAGTACTAATCTGAATGCTGCAATTTCTGTAATGGATACTACTGCGCAGGGCGTACCTGATTCGGTACAGAAATATTTATACCGCACAGTTGCATATATCGGCGGAACCAATGTATTAAAAAATGATTTTAATGCAGTGTTACCGCAATTATTTGATAAAAGTTATGGTTATCCCTTTAGCCCAGAAGAAGCTGAAATTTATGCACGACAATCGATCCGGTTTAGTCAGTGGGAAAGTTTGATTCGTGCGATTAATAGCATGTCAATGAAACAGCAGCAGGAAGATCGTTGGCAGTATTGGTTAGCAAGGGCACTTGAACAGCGTGGCGATAATAGTAGTAAGCGTACCGCACAATCAATGTATAAAAAACTTGCTGAATCAGATGATTATCATGGTCTATTGGCAAGAACCCGTTTAAAGGAAGGTTATTCTGAATTTCCAAAAAACTATCAGCCAACGGGTCAGGATTTTGCACGTTTAAGTCAGGATATACATTTTCGCAGAGCATTTGCTTTATACAATATTAGTGCGCCAGCAAACTATACCAATCGTGAATGGAATTGGGCAGTACGTCAGGCTTATCTGAAAAAAGATGATGGACTAATTCTGGCTGCGGCAAAACGTGCAATGGATATGGGTTGGTATGATCGTGCTATTTATGCTGCGGATCGTACAGTATCCAAACATAATTATGAGTTACGTTATCCGACACCTTACAAAAATTATGTGGTATCGCATAGTCAGTCTGCCAATATTAATCCGGCATGGGCCTATGGTCTGATGCGTCAGGAAAGTCGTTTTAATACCACAGCACGTTCAGGTGTAGGAGCGGGTGGCTTAATGCAGGTCATGCCGGGAACTGCTCAATTAATTGCTCGACAATTGGGAGAGCGCTATAGCTCGGCAGCATTAAGTAATATCAATACCAATGTAAGATATGGGACGTATTATCTTGGAATGATTCAAGGACAACTTAGTGGACACCCTGTTCTGGCAACAGCAGGATACAACGCTGGCCCGAATCGTGCAAAACGTTGGCAACCGGCAGGTCGCCAAATAGAGGCTGATCAGTATACTGAGTCGATTCCAATTCTGGAAACCAGAGATTATGTCAAGCATGTACTGACTAATGCAGTACATTATGGTGTGGTTCTGGGACAGGGATCACAGGCAATTCATCGGTTTATGTATGCGGTTCCACAACAATATTAGGCGGACTCTGTTTAGGTGTAGTAATTCATGATGCAGAAACTTTGGCTAATCCCACTGCTAAAAAGCTTACCATTCGCCGTATTATTCGTTTTGAGTATACGGCATGTCTATGCTGCGCCAACTGGTTTTGTTCTGCAAATTAACCTTACACCTGCCATTTGTAAAATAGATGCATCACAAAAACGTAGCCGTCAGTGTCTGGAAGGTTATGCCTTAACGGTATCCGGACTTATGCCTGAAGGTGTCAATAGCAGGTCATGTGCAACATCTAGTACAGCAGTATTATCTCCGGTACAAAAACGTCTGTTAATGCGCATTATGCCCGATGAAAATACACAGGCCCGATTGTGGCGTTCTGTGGGTGGATGTGTTTCCATGAACGCAACACAATATTTCCGTTTAATGGTCAATCTAGCAGATAAACTCAATATGCCTGCCGAAGTGACAACTCCAACCAGTATTTCCGTAAATCGGGATCATTTAAAACAGCGCTTTGTACAATTAAACTCAGGTTTATCGCCTGCTGCAATTCAATTGGCCTGTAATAATAGTCAGGGAAGTAGTTTGCTGACCAGAATACAGGTTTGTTATCAAAGCAATGGTCGTTATCAAGCCTGTCATATTGAACAAGTACAAACTTGTGCAAACCAGATGACCATTCAGGGTTCATACTAGTTTGATATGGTATGTCTGGCACCATGTGCTGGAAATAGCTTTATTTATCCTATTGTTAGTTCTATTTATTTTTTTCTTGCATGACTTTTTTAATTTTAACGTTGTTTTGAATTTTATCTCTAGAAAAAAACTTTCTTCGACTTTTGTTGCAAATCATTGTCTTTTAGATGCAAGCTGCATTTGAATGGAGTACAATCTTTGCCGTTTATATAAAAACAGATTAAGACAGCAAAAAATCTTAATCAGTGTGGACGAAACTCTCAATTGGAGATAATTACATGAAGCAACCCGTTCGTGTTGCCGTTACAGGCGCTGCTGGTCAAATTGGTTATAGCTTATTATTCCGTATTGCAAGCGGCGAAATGCTAGGGAAGGATCAACCAGTTATTTTACAATTGCTTGAAATTCCAGTTGAGAAAGCTCAACAAGCGCTTAAAGGCGTTATTATGGAATTAGATGATTGCGCATTCCCATTACTTGCTGATGTGATCGGTACAGATGATCCGAATGTTGCATTCAAAGATGCTGATTACGCATTATTAGTTGGTGCGCGTCCACGTGGGCCAGGTATGGAACGTGCTGACCTACTACAAGAAAATGCAAAAATCTTTACAGTACAAGGTAAAGCATTAAATGATGTTGCTAGCCGTGATGTCAAAGTATTGGTTGTAGGTAACCCAGCGAATACCAATGCATATATCGCAATGAAATCTGCACCAGATCTTCCAGCGAAAAACTTCACTGCAATGTTACGTCTGGATCATAACCGTGCATTGACACAGATCGCTAAAAAAACAGGTAAAGCTGTTAAAGATATTAAGAAATTAACTGTATGGGGTAACCACTCTCCTACAATGTATGCAGACTATCGTTTTGCAACGATTAATGGCGAAAATGTAAAAGACTTGATCAATGATCAGGAATGGAACAGAAATGTATTTCTGCCAACTGTGGGTAAACGTGGTGCAGCAATTATTGAAGCACGTGGTTTATCAAGTGCAGCATCTGCGGCAAATGCAGCGATTGATCACATGCGTGATTGGGCGTTGGGTACCAATGGCGAATGGGTAACAATGGGTATCCCATCTGATGGTTCTTATGGTATTCCAGAAGGCATTATTTTCGGTTTCCCTGTAACCACAGAAAATGGTGAATACAAACGTGTAGAAGGTTTGGGAATTGATGAATTTAGCCGTGAACATATCAATATCACACTAAATGAATTAGAAGAAGAACGTGCTGCAATTGATCATTTATTCAAATAATTTTTGAAAATAAGTGACAAAAAACACCGTAATTCAGTTACGGTGTTTTTTCATCAATGATTAAAATTATAATAAATTACGAAATTTTTGCATGGCTTGACCACGATGGCTGATTTTATTTTTTTCCTGTTTAGGTAGTTCCGCACTAGAACAAGATAAATCCGCTAACCAGAATAATGGATCATAGCCAAAACCATGCTCACCACGCGCCTGCTCTAAAATTTCACCTTCCCAGATGCCCTCACAAATTATAGGTAAAGGATCTTCTGCATGGCGTACCAGAGCTAATACGCAAACAAACATCGCTTTGATGGGTTGCTCTGATTGTCGATATGGCTGTAAATCCTGTAATAGTTTTGCATTATTTGCATTATCGTCGCCATGTTCACCTGCATATCGGGCAGAATAAATGCCTGGCGCACCATTTAGTATGGGTACAACGAGGCCGGAATCATCCGCAATAGCAGGTCGACCAGAAAGTTTGGCTGCGTGACGCGCCTTGATAATTGCATTTTCAACAAAACTTAATCCATCTTCAATAGCGTCTTCAATATGCAGTTGTCCCTGCGGAATAATTGTCGTATTTAAATTCAACTCTGAGAAAAGTAACTCGAACTCAGCAATTTTTCCTTTATTGTTGCTTGCTAATACCAATTCCGAGTCTAGGCAGAAGGTTGAATTTGCCATTTTTATGTTCCTTTTGTCTGAAATAACCTTAGTAAAACGATTTTACAAAAAGAAGTAAAGGCTTTGCAAAAGCACAATATTGTTAATTTGTTGATTTTTCTCATGGAAGCAGATATAGAAATGTCTTGAAACAGTATGATGAACTATGGGTCTTTACAGCAATGATAAATCAAAATTAGTCTAGAGATTATCGCTTTTAAATGGTTCTTTTATGACTATTGCTGCGATGTATAAATATGACGGACTATGGTAAAAGAAGAGGTAATCTCACATGTCTCTCAACTTCAAAAAAGTGATTAAACACTCTGCGTTTCATCGCATTGAACTACTGGCAAGCCGCTCTTGTGGCTGTTTTAAATGTTTAAAAATTTTCAGTCCTAATGAAGTACACGAATGGTCTGATCAGGGTAAAACCGCAGTTTGCCCTTATTGTAAAACCAATACAGTCATTGGTGATGCCTCAAAATACCCCATTAATAATGACTTTTTAATGACAATGCAGAAAAATCTTGCGTTGTAATTTAAATTTCTTCCAATACAGGGTTCTAACAAATTATTGAGAAAGGTCAAACGGTCATAGGTATTCATATCAATTGATATTGCATATGAATGGTTTGCCACACAGGGTCATGATGATCCTGTGTCATCATTTGGAAATGATGGTATTGCCAGAATTCGACTGCGCCCAGTAAAAATGGATGAGTATGTAAATATAAAGTTTGTACATTTTGCGCAATAGCATGGGTTTTGATGTATTCAACCAAAACGCTGGCAATTCCTGTTCGGCGGTACGCTGGTTCAACATACAAACGTACCACTTCGACCACATTTTTTTCTGGTAAGTTTAAATGACTAAAGCGTTGGTCATAAGCACGAAAGCCGATCACTGCAACGATTTTATGCTGTTGTTTTACACAAATCAGGCAACCTAAAGGATCATCAACATAGACTTGTTGAAAATTAATTAAATCCTGTGGTAATTCATCTTGTTGAATAAAAGGGAATATTTTTTTTCGGCAACTGCCTAGATACTCGACAATTGTGGAAAACTCTGCTTGATGTTGTCGCATCAAACGGTAGATTTGAAAGGTACTGTCGGTTGAGTTACGAATAAGTGTAGAGGTCATGGTATAGAAGAAATCAACAAAGTAACATTTTATGACAACAGCCATTATGCCATAGGACAGTACATAATGGCTGTTGTCATAACTTGGTTTGTATAAAGTTTCGTATAAAAAAATGTTTAATCATTATTTCTCATAATTAAAATACCATTAAGTTCGTATCCATGCTTTTGTGTACTGGGTTAGCGTATATTGAGTTGTTGATCAGCTTAAAAAACAATTGTTGAAATTGATTATTCTGGCAATAATAGCAAATTTGCTTGCGATGGCTGTTATGTTGATTTGGGGAATGTCCTGTTGATCAGAAATTTTTATTTAGCTGCTGTGCTGGTATTGATGGTGTGTAGTTATGGTTGTCAGCCGTCATCCCAGCAACAAGCAACATCAATGGATATGATCACAGTGACAACGTCAGATGGACAGTTGATAAAGCTTCAGCAACCAACGCAGCGAATAGTGTGTTTATTTGAAGCCAGTCTGGATGATTTATATATGCTAGGTGCCGGAAAACAAGTGATTGGCATTCCATCCAAAATTTATACAGCCCCAGATTTATATGCAGCGTATTCTATTCTGGATCAAAGAATTGCTAAAAAACAAATCGTTACACCAAGTCATTGGGAAGCATCTACCAATATTGAAAGTGTTTTGGCATTACAACCGGATTTGGTTATTGTCAGTTCAGGACAGCAAGATTTAATTGAATTACTTCGTCAAATGCATATTGCTGTTTATCCAGTACAATCTGAAAATTTACAACAGACACAACAGGAATTACTAGATTTAGGCAAATTGACGGGTACACAAGATCGTGCAAGACAATTAAATCAGTTTATTGAACGCGAAATTCAGGCAATTCAGCAACAATTAAAACCAGTACAACAACAGCTTCGTGTGTATTATGCATGGTCGGGTGGACGAATATTTTCAACTTCAGGGCGTAATTCGATGCCTAATACCGTCATTCAATTGGCTGGGGCTAAAAATATTGTAGAATCTTCAATTGATCAACCCAGTGTCAATCCTGAAAGATTGCTGATCTGGGATCCGGACATCATCTTACTTTGGAATTCTGATCCGCAAATATTGTTGAAACGCCCAGAATTACAAACTTTAAAAGCTGTTCGTGACAAAAAAGTCTTTACACTAAGTCCGGGATTTTTATTTAATCCACATACGCCTAAAATTTTGCTGGCTGCCAATCAATTGCATCATTGGATTTATCCTGATCCGTCAGATGCATATCGTGCAACGCAAGATAAATATAGGATTCTTACGATGTTTTATGGTGCGACAGCAGCCAACCAACTTATGCAGCTTCATTAAGGCGCACTGTTTCTATGCAGCGATTTCATTTAACGTTGATTTATGTTCTTCCTGTTCCTTTGCTATTTTTTTCGTTGTTGCTTGGCCCGGCCGAGCAATTTTCTATGCAGGATTTTATCTGGGCCATCTGGGCATGGATCAATCCTCCGCATAATCTAACAGCAGAAATGTATAATCAAATATTGATTATGCAAAATATTATCTTGAATGTGCGTATGCCAAGAGTCTTGTTGACTTTTTTGGTTGGGGCTGCGTTAGCATCATCAGGCAATACCTTACAGGCATTGTTTCGTAATCCATTGGTGGATTCATACGTATTGGGAATTTCATCGGGTGCAGCATTAGGTGCAGCATTGGCATTGGTCACGCATTGGCTGCCTGTACAGATCTCGGCATTTTTATTTGGCATATTAGCTGTGTGCATGACCTATGGTTTTGCTCAGCAACGCTATGAAAAAAGTTCTGTTGTGGTGATTTTGTTATCCGGCATGATTATTTCAGGATTGTTTATTGCCGGTTTAAGCATTGTGCAATATCTAAGTGATCCGTATAAGTTACAGGCCATTGTACAGTGGACTATGGGCAACTTACATCAGGCGACTTGGATAAAAGTACAGCAAGCCTGTATTCCGATCATTTTGTCTTTATTCATCATGTATATACTAAGATGGCGCATGAATTTGTTGGCTTTGGGACAATTGGAAGCACAGGCAGTTGGTGTTGATCCAAGAAAAGATCAGTTTTTATTAATTTTTGCTGTGACACTTGCCACATCGTCTTCTGTTGCGGTTGCTGGCATTATTAGTTTGTATGGACTGTTTTTACCTCATATCGTGCGTATGATGATTGGGCCGGACAATGTTAAAACTGTACCGGCCAATATCTGTTTAGGTGGAAGTTTTTTATTGCTGATTGATAATATTTCCCGATCTTTTTCTAGCTTTGAAATTCCAATTGGTATTTTTACCATGTTACTTGGTGCGCCTTTATTTTTATATTTAATCCGCCGTTACAAGATGAATTGGGGATAGTCATCATGAGTCAGATTTTCGTTCGAAAGTTAAGCTTCAGTTATGGACAACGTATAATTCTTGATGATGTTAATCTGTGTTTTGCATCGCAACGTTTTTCTGTTTTATTGGGGCGAAATGGTAGTGGAAAATCAACTTTATTTAATTTGCTGGCAGGCATTTATCCCTTACAGTCCGGACAAATTTCTTTTGATCAAGTTGAACTAACAAAATTAAAATCCAGACAGCGGGCACAGCAGATGGGTTTTTTGGCGCAAAGTCATCAGAGTATTTTTAATTTTAATGTGCTGGATGTGGTGATGACTGGGCGTGCTGCTTTTTCAGGTTTTTCACCAACTATACAGGACAAAGTTACAGCTCATCAGGCATTGGCAACATTGGAAATTCAGCATCTGGCGCATCGTGATTACACCACATTGTCGGGTGGGGAACGGCAACTGGTACTCATTGCCCGTATTTTGACCCAAAATCCTAAGGTGATTTTACTTGATGAACCCACCAATCATCTGGATGTTTACTATCAGAATTTTTTGATGGCAAAGCTACAGGCATTATCCAGACAAGGGTATACCATTGTTGCCATTATGCATGATCCTAATCTGGCATTTTTATATGCTGATGAGTTTTTCTTTATGCATCAACAGTCTGTCATCTCACAACCTGCTAAACAGCATGATGCTATTGATACGAATTTCCTCGCACAAATTTATGGTCTGGAGTTTCAGCAAATACGTTATGCAAATCGTGAGATTGTATTGCCGAAACTGTAGTCTATAGATTAGTGTTCAGCATGGAATTCTGCTAGAATTGCGGCAATTTTTATTTCGATCTTGCTCTATTCTAGGGCGGCTAATGCTGTATTTGCAGTAGGTAACTCTCATGACATTGTTAACTGAGCTGAACGCACAAGTGGCGCAGCGTAGAACCTTTGCTATTATTTCCCACCCCGATGCCGGTAAAACCACCATGACTGAAAAGTTACTGTTATGGGGAAAAGCCATTCAGGTGGCAGGTATGGTAAAAAGCCGCAAATCTGATCGTGCGGCAACATCGGACTGGATGGAAATGGAAAAGGAACGTGGAATTTCGATTACCACATCAGTAATGCAATTTCCATATAAAAATCATACCATTAATTTGCTAGATACTCCGGGACATGAAGATTTCTCAGAAGATACTTACCGTACATTAACCGCAGTTGATTCAGCTTTAATGGTGATTGATGGTGCCAAAGGCGTTGAAGAACGTACCATTAAATTAATGGAAGTGTGTCGAATGCGTGACACTCCGATCATTTCATTTGTTAATAAAATGGATCGTGAAATTCGTGAGCCACTTGAATTACTGGATGAAATTGAGAATGTCTTAAAAATCCGTTGTGTACCAATTACTTGGCCTTTGGGTATGGGGCGCGATTTTGCTGGTGTTTACAGTATTCTGGAAAATAAATTATATCTCTATAAGGCTGGATTTGGTTCTACCATTACTGATATAGAAATTCGTGATGGCTATGACTATCCGGATATTCGTGAAAAAGTAGGTGATTTAGCCTTTGCAGCCTTTGAAGAATCTCTGGAATTGGTACAAATGGCGAATGAACCACTGGATCGTGAGCAATTTCTTGCAGGCAAACAGACTCCCGTTTTATTTGGCACGGCACTGGGTAATTTTGCAGTGGATCATGTGCTTGATGCTTTTATTCACTGGGCACCAGAACCAAAGGCACATCCGGCACAAGAACGTGTCGTTGAGGCGACAGAAGAAAAATTTTCAGGATTTATCTTTAAGATTCAGGCAAATATGGATCCGAAACATCGTGACCGTATTGCCTTTATGCGAATTTGCTCAGGTAAATATGAAAAAGGCTTGAAAATGAACCATGTGCGTTTAGGTAAAGACGTGCGTATTTCAGATGCTTTGACTTTTCTGGCTGGTGAGCGTGAACATCTGGAAGAAGCTTGGCCTGGAGATATTATCGGTTTGCATAATCATGGAACCATTCAGATCGGTGATACTTTTACCAGTGGTGAAGACTTACACTTTACTGGTATTCCACATTTTGCACCAGAAATGTTTCGTCGAGTACGTTTACGAGATCCTCTTAAATCCAAGCAATTACAAAAAGGTTTAAAAGAACTTTCCGAAGAAGGCGCAACACAGGTGTTTATGCCGCAAAATAGCAATGATCTGATTGTTGGGGCTGTTGGCGTGTTGCAGTTTGATGTTGTTGCATACCGTTTGAAAGAAGAATACAAAGTGGATTGTATTTATGAACCAGTGAGCATTAACACTGTGCGTTGGGTGTACTGCGATGATGAGAAAAAACTCAATGATTTTCGCAAAAAAGCCCATGACCAATTATCGCTGGATGGTGGTGGTTATTTAACCTATCTTGCACCAAGCCGTGTTAATTTACAATTGATGCAGGAACGCTGGCCAGAAATCCAATTCCGTGCGACGCGGGAGCATTAAGTTGTCTTTGTCCTGATTAATTGGGGAGAGAAATCGTCATGCCATATTGTTTACATTATCGTATTTTTCTCCCTATCGGTATTATGTTGTTTTTATTCACTGCCTGTGATGATGATCAAAATAAAAAACAGCCTGATCAGTTGTTACAGCAACAATCGCAACAACAAGGTTATCCAGTTTTAATTGCGACACCAGAGGCAGCAGATTATTCCTTACCTTTTTGTGAAAAACAATATTGCATTGAGATCGAAATTCAGGCTTTTCATAGTCAGGATCAGTGGTTTAATCAGATTACCAATCAACAAATTGCAGAATTAATTCGTAAACAACTGGGCTTAAAGCAAAAATTAACTTTACAGCAGGCCGTAGATACATTTATTCAACAATCAGATCTTTGGCAACAACAACATCCACAATCCAAACCTTGGTCGTTGTATATTCAATCGAAAGTCCCTATGCAGCATCAGGAAATGACATTGCTGCAACTAGAGTCGCAATATCAGATTGCAGATCAACAGATTCCTGCTGAACATTATTTTTTTATGCTGGATCGAAAACGTCATCAAATATTACGTTTATATGATGTCATTAAGCCGGAAAAACGTATTGAATTTGGACAGTTTATTCAACAATCTTATCAGCAGTGGAAACAAAAGTTGTCTGCAACACAAAGCCAGAATACACCTGCAACTTTGTATTGGGCAAATCAGGATTGGTATGTCGATGAACAAGGAATTGTTATTTACTATAGAGCCTCTGATTTGCAACTGACACAGCAGCGTGTATTGGAAATCAGTTTAACCACTGAACAGGCCAAGCAATGGCTAAACGTTGACATTCTACAACAATTATCTTTATATTGAATTGTAAAGCTATGATAATTTAAGCGTAATAAAAACATTCCTTAACGAAGCTTAAAATAAATCAGTGTTAAGCTATGCCAAGGTACATCGTGTGCCATGTTTTAAGATCGGGTCAAATGATTATGCTGAAATTACTTGGCGATAGTATGAAACTAAGAACTACAGCCGTAATGTTTTGTGTTGTTGTGATATCTATGGCAGGTTGTGAGAAAAAAACAGATGCAATAGCAGAACAAGCACAGGCGTCCAAACCTCAGAATACAGCACCACAAACACCAAAGTTTCAAGCCAGTGTTGAAAATGTGGCGTTGCATCTTCCTGAATGTGAAGGACAAAACTGTCCACAAATTGCAATCCAGCGCTTAAATAGTAATGCGCCAGAATTAAATGAAGCCGTGGATAATTACATTCAGAATTATGTACAAAGTTTGGTACAAGGTTTTGATCTAGATGCAGCATCAACTGATCAGCAATCCAGTGCATCATCGGATTTAAATTCACCAATTATGCACATGAATGAAAAAGAACGTAATAAGACGGGTGTATCTACGGAGCATCAAACGAGCTTGCAACGAGATATCAATAAATTCTTTAAACTTGCTGAAGAAGTGCGAGCGATGGGATCTGCTTCCCAATTAATATTAAATGTTAAACCTGAACTACTGGATAATGATCTGCCGATTGTGGCGATCGTCATTCGTGCCAATAATTATGTGGGAGGAGCACACGGTAGTTCATCTGAGCAATATTTTAATTATGACATTAAAAATAAAGCCATTTTAAATCTGGATGAAGTCATTATTGCTGGCAAACGCAAGGCTTTTAATGATTTGGCATACAATGCCTTCCAGCAATGGATTAAACAGACACAACCTGCCATGAATATCCATGATTATCAAAAACTATGGCCATTTGCCATGTCTGATAATTTTTATTTTGCAAAAGATGGCTTGATTCTACAATATGGTGAGTATGAAATCGGACCGTATGCAGTTGGCCTGCCAAGACTTGTGATTCCATATTCACAATTACAAGGGATTTTAAAAGAAAATTATCTTCCGGAAAGTGTGAAAAGACATCAAACTGCTGCATCCTCTTCTCAGCCTGCCAAATCATGATCCTATGCTACAACTGATTGATACGCATACACATTTTGATGTTGAAGACTTTGATTTAGATCGACAGCAACTGGCAGAACAAGCATATCAATCTGGAGTAAAAGCATTGGTTCTGATTGGATTTATCGCCTCACGGTTTGATAAACTAATCCAATGCAACCAAAAGTTACAGCAATTACAATGTGTTCCAAGAAGTTTGTTGGCTCCCGGATTACATCCTTTTTATATTGAACAACATTTACCAGAACATCTGTTGCAATTAGAACGGATTCTGATCACGCAACCCTGCGTTGCCATTGGAGAGATTGGTCTGGATAGTTTTATTAAAGCACATAAACAACAAAATATCAGACAATTACAGGCGCAATATTTTTCGGCACAACTTGAGTTAGCAACAATTTACCAAAAACCAGTCTTACTTCATATCCGCAAATCTCATGCAGAAACTATTCAATTATTAAAACAGCATCAATTTAAACAAGGTGGTATTGCTCATGCTTTTAGTGGTGGTGTAGAAGAAGCCAAAGCTTTGATCAAACTTGGATTTAAAATTGGTATTACTGGTCAGATTACCAATCCCAATGCAAAACGACTGCATGAGGTGGTTGGACAAATTACACTTGATGATTTGGTTTTGGAAACAGATTGTCCTGATATGACACCCCTTTGCTGTCAAAATTCTACAGAACATCGTACCCGAAATACACCTGGGAATTTACCTTACGTGCTTGCGGGTTTGGCCGAAATCACCCAGCAGGATCAGTATCTGCTAGCGCAAAAATTGTGGTGGAATAGTTTAGAGGCGCTACACTTACAAGCACTTTAAAAGAGCAGTTGGAATTTGAGTAACTGATGACTTGACCTTACTATCGTATCAAGGTTTATAAAATAATTTTAATTTAAATCATTTAGAGAAATAATGATGGAAAATTATCTTAAAGAAACAAGAATCCTTGATTATTCACATGAAACTGTCCAAACATTGTTAGAGCAAAGAGGCTGGAGCAGTCTGGATATTGTGGAAAAAATAAAAGCAATATATAACTTTGTACGGGATGAAATCGCATTTGGTTATAATATTTCAGATGATATTCCTGCCTCGAAAATCCTGAAAGATGGGTACGGACAGTGCAACACCAAAGCGACTTTGCTGATGGCTTTGTTAAGAGTGGTCGGTATACCAAACCGTATTCATGGCTTTACCATTGATAAGGCATTACAAAAAGGAGCGATTACAGGCATTTGCTATAAACTTTCGCCGCAAAACATCTTACATAGCTGGGTTGAGGTTTTGGTGAATGGGCAATGGTATTTTTTAGAAGGTGTGATTGTCGATAAACCTTATCTCTCAAAATTACAGGAGCAATATATTGACTGTAAAACGACTTTTTGTGGTTTTGGGGTCTATACAGATAACTTTGCAAATCCGCCCATCGAATGGAACAACAATAATCCCTTTATTCAGAATAAAGGGATTAATCAGGACTTTGGATTATTTGATACACCTGATGATCTGTATTCAAAGCATCAGCAAAAACTAAATTTTTTCAAGCGTTTGGTATTTAAGAACATCGTTCGACATATTATGAACAGTAATGTGGAGAAGATTAGAAATGGAAATTAATATTGTGATGGATGTGATTTAGTATTACTGATGAACTCAGTTATAATTTGTATATCCTGATTCTCGATATCTACAAATGACAGATTCCAATACTGAAATCCAAAATGATTACACTCGTCGTTTTACCGGTGCCAATAAAATTTATGGTGAAGCAGCTTTTCAGACATTTGAAAAAAGCCATGTGATGGTGATTGGTATTGGCGGTGTAGGTTCATGGGCAGTTGAAGCACTGGCACGTTCGGGTATTGGAAAATTAACGCTTATCGATATGGATGTGATTGTTGCATCCAATGTTAACCGTCAGCTTCCTGCGCTAAGCTCAACATTTGGACATGATAAAATTGAAGTTATGGCACAGCGTTGCCGTGAAATTAATCCTGCAATAAAGATTAATTTGATTGATGATTTTTTAACGCCAGAGAATGTTACGGAATTGCTCGCCAGTGAACCTGATGTAGTTTTGGATTGCATTGATGATGTAAAGGCTAAACTGGCTTTAATTTTACATTGTCGTTTTAATAAAATTCCATTAATTATGTCAGGTGGTGCTGGGGGAAAGTTGGATCCGCTAAAAATTCGTGTCGCAGATTTATCTAAAACAGAACAGGATCCTATGTTGGCAAAATTACGTTCACAATTACGCAATAAAGGAATTTGTAAAAAGCCCAAGGAAAAATTTGGAGTGAGCTGTGTATATTCAGTGGATAATCCATTTTCCAATGTGTCTACTTGCGATAGTCTGAATGGTAATGCTGGTTTGCGTTGTGGTGGATATGGCTCAGCAGTTGTTGTGACCAGTAGTTTTGCCATGATTGCTGTTGCAGAAGTTTTGAAAAAATTATCAATAAAAGCAAAGCCCTAAAAATTTAGGGCTTAGGATGTATTATTTATTGTTTTGATTAATCTTTATTAGGTTGAGGCGTTAAGCGTAAATAAGGTGTAACGGCCTTGTAGCCTTTTGGAAAGCGCTGTTTAATTTCTTCCTCATCTTTAATAGATGGTACAATCACTACATCATCACCATCCTGCCAGTTTGCAGGCGTTGCAACTTTATAGTTATCCGTAAGTTGTAAAGAGTCGATTACACGTAAAATTTCATGGAAATTACGACCTGTAGATGCAGGATAAGTAATGATCAAACGTACTTTTTTATTTGGATCAATAACCACTAATGAACGTACAGTTGTTGTTTCACTAGCATTTGGATGAATAAATCCATAAAGTTCAGAAACTTTAAGATCAGCATCAGCAATAATCGGAAAATTTACAGTTGTATTCTGAGTGCTGTTAATATCGTTAATCCAACCTTTATGTGACTCGGCATCATCTACAGATAATGCGATCGCTTTAACGTTGCGTTTGGTAAACTCATCTTTAAGCTTGGCGGTGTAACCTAATTCAGTGGTACAAACTGGGGTGTAATCAGCAGGATGCGAAAATAAAATTCCCCATTGATCGCCTAAATAATCATAAAAATGGATCAGACCTTCACTTGATTCCTGTTCAAAATCAGGCGCAATATCACCAAGACGTAAACTCATTTTTCTCTCCAGATTGTGTATTGTTGCTATCAATAGCTAAACTATGCGCTAATTTTTATATTATTAAAAATAAAGTTTTTATATTTTATTATGAATAAAAAGAATAAGTGGTTGTTAAAAATAAATCATATTACTTCTAATGTTGTCTAAGCTACCAGTTTCAAGGAAAAAATTGTAGAAAGTAACGGATTACTACTTGTACTTCCAGTTTCTGACCTCATAATATTCGGGTAAAATTTTCCTGTAGAAAATAACGTATTTTTAAATTTAGAGAGTTATATTCATGTTGGCAAGTCTGATCGGAGGAATCTTCGGTACCAAGAATGAGCGTGAGCTCAAAAGAATGCGTAAAATCGTTGATCAAATTAACGCACTTGAACCGTCGATCTCTAGTTTAAGCGATGCAGGCTTAACTGCAAAAACTCAGGAATTTAAAGAACGTTATCAAAAAGGAGACTCTCTGGATAAATTATTACCAGAAGCCTTTGCTGTCTGTCGTGAAGCATCCAAACGTGTTATGGGAATGCGTCACTATGATGTGCAGTTAATTGGTGGTATTACCTTGCATGAAGGTAAAATTGCCGAAATGCGTACAGGTGAGGGTAAGACCCTAATGGGAACACTTGCATGTTATTTAAATGCTTTAAGTGGTCAAGGTGTGCATGTCATTACTGTCAATGATTATTTGGCACAACGTGATGCTGAATTAAACCGTCCTTTATTCGAGTTTTTGGGGTTAAGTGTTGGTACCGTTTATTCAATGCAGATGCCACTAGAAAAAACTCAAGCTTATCAGGCAGATATTACTTACGGTACCAATAATGAATTTGGTTTTGACTATCTGCGTGACAACATGGTCTTTTCCCTTGCTGAGAAAAAACAGCGTGGTTTGCATTACGCGATTATCGATGAGGTGGATTCGATCCTGATTGATGAAGCACGCACACCTTTGATTATTTCAGGACAAAGTGAAGACTCTTCACAACTTTATCAATTAATTAACAATATTCCGGCCAAGTTGTATCCGCAAAAAGAAGAAAAAGTTGTAGATGGCGGGCATTTTTGGGTAGATGAAAAACAGCGCTCAATTGAGATTACCGAAATTGGCTTTGAAATTATTGAAGATGAATTAATTCAAATGGGTTTACTCGCAGAAGGAGAAAGCCTGTATTCAGCCAGTAATTTAAATTTATTGCATCATGCAACCGCAGCTATTCGTGCGCATTATTTATATCAACGTAACGTACATTATATTATTGGCATCAATCCACAAAGCCAGCAACAGGAAATCATCATTGTTGATGAAAATACCGGGCGTACCATGCCTGGTCGTCGCTGGTCAGAAGGCTTGCATCAGGCTGTCGAAGCGAAGGAAGGTCTGGAAGTTCAACCAGAAAACCAGACATTGGCAACCACAACATTCCAGAATTATTTCCGTTTATATCAAAAACTTTCAGGTATGACCGGAACTGCGGACACTGAAGCCGCAGAAATGAAAGAAATTTATGATCTGGATGTGGTGATCATTCCAACCCACCGTCCAATGATTCGTAAAGATTTAAATGATTTGATTTATCTGACACGTGATGGCAAATACAATGCCATTATTCAAGCGATTCAGGAAATTCGTGAGGCGGGTGTTGCACCGATTCTTATTGGTACAGCAACTATTGAAGCCAGTGAAATTTTATCGGAAAAACTACAGCAGGCTGGCATTCATCATGAAGTATTGAATGCTAAACAGCATGAGCGTGAGGCTGATATTATTGCACAAGCCGGTAGTCCGAATTCTGTAACCATTGCAACCAATATGGCAGGCCGTGGTACGGATATTTTGCTTGGTGGTAACTGGCGAGCCAAGCTTGCCAAAATCGAGACACCAACAGCAGAGGATGAAGCACGTCTGGAAGCTGAATGGCGAGATAATAACAAAGCTGTTCTGGATGCAGGTGGTTTACATATCATTGGTTCTGAACGTCATGAATCACGTCGTATTGACAACCAATTACGTGGTCGTGCTGGTCGTCAGGGTGATCCGGGTGTATCACGCTTTTATTTATCCCTTGAAGATGATTTGATGAGAATCTTTGCTGGTGATCGCGTGATTGCCATGATGCGTTCATTAGGACTGACAGAAAATGAAGCGATTGAACATAAAATGGTGTCACGTTCGATTGAAAATGCACAACGTAAAGTTGAATCACGTAACTTTGATATCCGTAAAAACTTGCTGAAATACGATGACGTTAATAACGAACAACGTAAAATTATTTATCGTCAGCGTGATGAAGTTCTATCAGAAGCAACTTTACAGGAAGGCATTGAAGAAATGCACCGTGATGTGGCCAAGGGACTGATTGCCAATTTTGTTCCACCGGAATCTATTCATGATCAATGGGACATTGCAGGACTGGAAAATGCCTTACGAACAGATCTTGGCCTGGAGCTTCCTGTATCAGAGTGGTTGGAAGAAAATCGCCGTTTGGATGAGGAAGGTTTGGTTGAACGTATTACCGATGAAGTATTGGAACGTTACCGTATGCGCCGTGCGCAAATGATCCAGATGGGCAATGATAATGCTGCCATGCTGGAGCGCCATTTCATGTTACAGGCACTGGATAAACACTGGAAAGATCATCTGGCAGCCATGGATTATTTACGTCAAGGTATTCATTTACGTGGATATGCACAAAAAAATCCTGAGCAGGAATACAAAAAAGAAGCCTTTAATTTGTTTGTGAATATGCTTGGTGCGATTAAGTCGGATGTGGTCACTGATTTATCTCAAGTACATATTCCTACTGCTGAAGAATTGGCTGAACTTGAAGCAGAGCAACAGCGTCAAGCAGAAGCCATGCAGTTGTCGTTTGCGCATGATGATGTAGATGGTTTAACTGGCGAAATTACTGAAATTGCAGAATCTGAAGTGTCTGACAGCATGCAGATTGCACCACCAACAAGCCGTAATGCACCTTGTCCTTGTGGTTCAGGGTTAAAGTATAAACAATGTCACGGAAAAATCTGATCGTTACATAAAGTTAGCGTAAGACCAAACCTTTTTATTGTTTAATAGAGATATGTACACCTTATAAACCTTTGCGACATATCAGGGATAATCAAATATATGAAACAACATGCTCGATTAATTATTTTAGGATTAGCAATCAGTGCTCCAACTTTGGCTATGGCTGAACAAGAGCAGGCTAAAAGTATGACTGTACCCGCCGCACAAATAGAAGCCGTTACTGCTGCATCGAATGTTGCTGCAACACAACAAGGCAAAAAAACAGTTTTGATTAGCCCTCGTACCGGAATACGCTATGCGTTTGACAATCCAAATAATCGACCAATTACTTTCAAGACAGAAGTTCTACTGCCTGCAAACTCTCAAACCGTCAGCCGTATTGTTGCCTCTAATCCGGCACTTTCTGTTGAAAGTCAACAACAAGCTGAGCAAACTTTGCTGAATATTGGAAAACCTGCTAATCCGATGCAATAATATTCACAACCACCTGAAAGCCTATTACATCAGTAATGGGCTTTTTCAATGGATAAAATTCATTGAATAAATCATCGCACCACTTTTAATTCATTGTCTTTATAATCAAGCTACTACCCATTCACGGTATTAAGGGGTAATCTATATGTCTACGCAGACAAATGGTATTGCGTTCCAGTAAAATATTATTGATAGATAAAAGGTTTATTCTCATGGCGGTTGGTGACGTAACTTTTCCAAAAATGTGGACAGTGTCTGGTGTAAAAATTGGTACCAGTGAAGCGTATGTACGTTATGCCAATCGACGAGATTTGGTTGTGTTTGAATTTGCGGAAGGTTCAAACGTTGCGGGTGTATTTACCCAGAGTGCATTTGCCGCAGCCCCAGTATTACTCAGTAAAAAGCATCTTGCAGAGAATACGCCGCGTTATTTGATTATTAATACAGGCAATGCCAATGCCGCAACTGGTGAAATTGGTTTACAAAATGCAGAAAAAACTTGTAAAAGATTGGCTGATTTAGGCTATGTCCAAACCAATCAGGTTTTACCTTTTTCTACAGGTGTCATTGGTGAGCAATTACCAATAGAGCGGTTACTCAACGGTATTCAGCCAGCCTTAGAAAATCTAACTGAAGAGGGGTGGGAAGCAGCTGCATACGGTATTATGACTACAGATACTACACCTAAAGGTGCATCTGAACAATTTGAACTGGATGGGGTGACTTATCACATGACTGGCATCAGTAAAGGTGCAGGAATGATTCGCCCAAATATGGCAACCATGTTAAGTTTTGTGGCAACAGATGCTCCGATTGCTCAGGAATTAGTTGACCAATTATTACAAACTACAGTTACTCAGTCATTTAATCGCATCACTATTGATGGTGATACATCAACCAATGACTCCTGTATTTTTATTGCTACAGGTCTGGCTGGAGGAAAAGGCATTGATTCGATTGATGATCCTCGCTATCAAGTGATTCTGGACGTTTTATCCAGAGTTATGTTGCGTCTGGCACAATTGATTGTAAGAGATGGTGAAGGGGCGACCAAATTTATTACCGTTACAGTAGAAGGTGGTGCCAATACGCAAGAATGCTGTGATGTGGCCTACAGTATTGCTGAATCGCCTTTAATTAAAACGGCTCTATTTGCTTCTGACCCAAATTGGGGGCGCATTGTCATGGCAATTGGTAAAGCTGGTGTTGATAATCTTGATAGCAGTAAAGTGCAAGTCTGGTTGGGTGAAGTACAAATTTGTTTAGATGGTGGTGCTAATCCGAATTATACTGAAGCAGCTGGGGCAGCAGTTATGAGTGAAAAAGAAATTCTGATTCGAGTAGATCTGGGACGTGGTGATGCCAAGGATACGGTATATACCTGTGACTTTTCTTATGATTATGTCAAAATCAATGCAGATTATCGATCTTAACTCATTTATAACTCAAAATAACGTGCTTTAACACGTTGTATCTTAAATTCAAAAGATATAGATGGGCACTCAGCGTTCATCTATATTTTAATGGTCTAGAAATTTTTAATTTGAATTTATTATTGAAAATCCTTGTATAAAGTAATACGTGCTATGCTACTCCCATCATTAAATTCGCCAAAGTTTTTGGGTAGAAGTCTATAGCAAAGCAAAGTTTTTGCTTGCCAACAAAAGGATTGTAGCAGTAATGAATGATTCCACTTTAATTGCCAATGATGCACAGCAAATAGTGCAACACCATTTGGATCAGTTAGGGCAACCATCGGAACATATTCTATCGACTGAAGAAAAACAGCAAAAATTTGAGCAAATTGCTACAGAATTAAAAAAGCAAAATGCTGTTCTTGTTGCGCATTATTATTGTCATCCTGATATTCAGGAGCTTGCTGAATGGACGGGGGGCTGTATTTCAGATTCTCTGGAAATGGCGAGATATGGACGTGATCATGAGGCAAGCACTTTGGTTGTTGCGGGTGTGAAATTTATGGGAGAAACAGCAAAAATTTTATCTCCTGAAAAAACCATCCTGATGCCAACACTAGAAGCAACTTGTTCACTGGATCTGGGATGCCCTGTAGATGAATTTACAACTTTTTGTGATGCACATCCAGATCATACGGTAGTTGTTTACGCCAATACTTCTGCTGCGGTAAAAGCTCGGGCAGATTGGGTTGTGACGTCAAGTTGTGCCGTAGAGATTATTGAACATTTAGATAGTTTGGGAGAAAAAATTATCTGGGCGCCAGATCAGCATCTGGGGGGCTATATCAAAAAGAAAACAGGCGCTGATATGCTGTTATGGCAAGGCTCATGTATTGTCCATGAAGAATTCAGAGCGCGTGGCATTGCCAGAATGAAAGCTTTATATCCTGATGCTGCGGTATTAGTGCATCCTGAATCACCTGAATCCGTAGTTGCAATTGCAGATGCAGTGGGTAGCACCAGCCAATTGATCAAAGCTGCACAAACATTGCCGCACAAACAAATGATTGTTGCAACAGATCGTGGTATTTTTTATAAAATGCAACAAGCGGCGCCAGATAAGGAACTGATTGAAGCACCTACAGCAGGTGAAGGTGCAAGCTGCCGTTCATGTGCACATTGTCCTTGGATGGCAATGAATGAGCTGGATGCAATTTTACATGTTTTACAATATCGTGATCAGGAAATATTTGTAGAAGAAAAATTACGGCAACGGGCTAAAGTTCCACTTGATCGCATGTTAAATTTTACTTCTCAATTAAAAAGATAAACTATTGTTGTTAAAATAAACATTTAGATAAAAAAACTTGGTTTTTTTGAATCTAAGTATTGACGTGGTGCGGTGCTACCCCTAGAATGCACACCGTACCGCACATGGTGCGATACAAAAAACGCTGAGAAAATCGGAGCATAGCACAGCCTGGTAGTGCACCTGGTTTGGGACCAGGGGGTCGTAGGTTCGAATCCTACTGCTCCGACCACTTAAAGAATTTTAAGAGGCGGCAACGTATCGCATGATAGTTTTATCATCAAGTATGCGCTTGTAGCTCAGTTGGATAGAGCATCCGCCTTCTAAGCGGATGGTCACAGGTTCGAATCCTGTCAGGCGCGCCATTTGGTCGCTTGCGGTATTTAACCACATTATGGTGGATGTAGCTCAGTTGGTAGAGCCCCGGATTGTGATTCCGGTTGTCGTGGGTTCGAGCCCCATCATTCACCCCAATCTCTTTATGAGAATCGGAGCATAGCACAGCCTGGTAGTGCACCTGGTTTGGGACCAGGGGGTCGTAGGTTCGAATCCTACTGCTCCGACCATTTAGCTAGTCTTAGCTAAATAAATAATCCGCTGACATAGCGGTTTTTTTATATCTAAAATTTCGGTAAATGATTTTTCTTCTTGTTTCCAAAGAATGTAATAAGTTGTGATGGCTTTGTTAAAAGGGTTTTAATAAATTGCCTTAATATTTATCTCAATGAATGAAAATATAATAACTAAAATTTGTAA
The DNA here is from genome assembly GCF_008693185.1 of Acinetobacter qingfengensis. Taxonomy (GTDB): domain Bacteria; phylum Pseudomonadota; class Gammaproteobacteria; order Pseudomonadales; family Moraxellaceae; genus Acinetobacter; species Acinetobacter qingfengensis. The sequence continues at coordinate 276,017 of NZ_VXKN01000003.1, read as the reverse complement.
TGGTTAAAGTAATAACTAAAAAATCCTAGTCTTTGGGATAAAAAATACAGCAATGGGTGATTTTTGTCTTATTTTTTTATTAAATTAAGATGTATTTGATGTTTAGATTACCGCTGTCATTGTGCTCTTGAGTGAACTAAATTTTTTTTAAAAATCCATAAAATTTGTATGGTTTTATTGTTTATTACGATTAAAATAAATTATGTCATTGGATTTTGTCCATTATCTAAAATTTTTATAAGTATATATTTTATATAAATAAGTATAAATTTCAAATAAATGCTGTATTTTTTCCTAAATTTTATCAGAAACCCAAACAAAATAATCAGGAAACTTGGCATGTTTTATGAGTATGGCTTTTTGTATCATTTTTGAAATAATAAAAAAACCTACTTTTTTAATGGTTTTTCATCATGAAAGACTGGCTAGATTTTAGTAATAAAAAATTGGTTAAAGAGATTGCCGTGATTTTGGTAATCAAAGTGATTTGTTTAATGGGTATTAAGGCAATCTGGTTCAATTCTCCCACGATCCCTAAAGGTATCGATCATCAGGTTGCAGAACATATAGCAGGTTTGCCATCTGCTTCACAGGAGTCATCTCGATGATCTCAGAAACAGTCGTTGATTTGTCGCGGTTCCAGTTTGCAATGACTGCGATGTATCACTTTTTATTTGTCCCTCTTACTTTAGGTTTAGCTTTTATTCTTGCCATTATGGAAACGACTTATGTGGTTTCAGGTAAGGAAATTTATAAGGATATGACCAAATTCTGGGGTAAGTTATTCGGGATTAACTTTGCTTTAGGTGTAACTACAGGGTTAACCATGGAGTTCCAGTTTGGTACAAACTGGGCATATTATTCTCATTATGTTGGGGATATTTTTGGCGCACCACTTGCGATCGAAGGATTGATGGCATTCTTTTTAGAGTCAACTTTTATTGGTTTATTCTTTTTTGGTTGGGATCGGTTGTCCAAAGCACAGCATTTAGCGGTTACTTGGCTGGTTGCAATTGGTTCTAATTTATCTGCATTGTGGATTTTGATTGCGAATGGTTGGATGCAAAACCCAGTTGGTGCTGCATTCAATTATGAAACTATGCGTATGGAATTGGTAGATTTTGGGGCATTGCTATTCAATCCGGTTGCTCAGGTTAAATTTGTACATACTGTATCAGCAGGTTATGTTACCGGTGCAATATTTGTTCTGGCGATTTCAAGTTATTATTTATTAAAAAAACGAGATTTACCCTTTGCTCGTCGTTCTTTTGCGATTGCTGCAATTTTTGGTCTAGCATCTACATTATCTGTGATTTTACTGGGTGATGAATCTGGTTATGAGCTTGGTGATGTACAAAAAACCAAACTGGCTGCAATTGAAGCGGAATGGCATACTGAGCCTGCACCGGCAAGCTTTACGTTGTTTGGTTTTCCAAATCAGGAAGAGCAACGTACGGATTATGCAATTAAAATTCCTTACGTAATGGGCATTATTGCAACACGTTCTACTGATAAGCAAGTGACAGGTCTGATTGATCTGATGAAAGAGCACGAAACCCGTATTCGTAATGGTATGGTTGCTTATAGTCAATTAGAAAAACTTCGTGCTGGTGATCGTTCTCCTGAGCTTTTAGCTGCCTTTAAGGAAAGTCAAAAAGATTTGGGTTATGGTCTGTTATTGAAAAAATATACTGAAAATGTAACAAATGCGACTGATGAGCAAATTAAAGCTGCAGTTAAAGATTCTATTCCTGGTGTTGCCAGCTTATTTTGGTCATTCCGTGCAATGGTTGCATCCGGATTCTTGATGTTATTGTTATTTGTTCTTGCGGCTTGGGCTGTTGCAAAACGTAATGCAGAACAAAAACCGTGGTTATTGAAATTTGCTTTATTTGCATTGCCATTACCATGGATTGCAGCTCAGACAGGATGGTATGTTGCAGAGCATGGTCGTCAGCCCTGGACGATTGGTGAAGTGTTACCAACACATCTATCTGCTTCCAGTTTAAGCTCTGGTGATTTATGGGGTTCTATTTTTGCGTTAGTAACGTTTTATACTGTTCTATTGATTATTGAAATGTATTTGATGATCAAATTTGCTCGACTTGGCCCGAGTTCGTTACATACAGGGCGTTATCATTTTGAAAAAAATGAAACTCAAGAGGGTGTTCGGGAGGCTCAGTCATGATCGAATATGAAATACTAAAAATCATCTGGTGGGTTCTGGTTGGTGTATTACTCATTGGTTTTGCCTTGACAGATGGTTTTGATATGGGATCAATGGCTGTAATGCCATTTGTTGGCAAGACTGATAATGAACGTCGTGCAGCGATTAATACTATTGCACCTCACTGGGATGGTAATCAGGTTTGGTTTATTACTGCAGGTGGTGCTTTATTTGCAGCATGGCCAATGGTATATGCAGTTGCATTTTCTGGAATGTATTGGGCTTTGTTGTTGGTATTATTTGCCTTGTTTCTAAGACCAGTAGGTTTTGACTATCGATCTAAACTGGAAAATACGCAATGGCGTACTGCATGGGATTGGGCACTTTGTGTTGGTGGTGCTGTTCCGGCATTGGTATTTGGTGTGGCATTTGGTAATTTATTCCAAGGTGTACCATTTGAACTGGATAACACCATGCGTTCAACTTATACAGGTAGTTTTTTCGCTTTACTCAATCCATTTGCTCTACTGACAGGGATAGTGAGTCTAAGTATGCTCTGTGCCCATGGTAGTTCGTGGTTAATGTTACGTACAGATGGCGCTTTGCATGAACGTTCACGTAAATCAACTTTAATCTGTGGTGCAGTATTTTTAGTGACATTTATTCTTGCCGGTGTCTGGCTATATCTAGGCAATATTGAAGGATATAGTTATGCGCAGGCAGTTGATACAGGTGCAGCCTTAAATCCATTAGCAAAAGATGTGGTGGCCAATGGCAATCATGGCTGGTTTAATAACTACAGTCGTTATCCAATTACCATTCTGGCACCAATTGTGGGTATATTAGGTGGTTTAATTGTAGTGGCTGCTGCAAAAGCCAATAAATCAGGTTTAAGTTTTTTGGGTACAAGCTTGGGTATTGTGGGTGCTATTTTAACTGCTGGATTTGCATTGGCACCATTTGTATTACCATCTAGTTTAAATCCTGTATCAAGTTTAACGATGTGGGATGCAGTTTCCAGTAAGAATACTATGACAGTCATGACTGTAGTTGCTTGTATTTTTGTCCCAATTATTTTGTTATATACCTCTTGGGGTTATTACAAAATGTGGGGGAAAATTACCAGTAAACATATTGAAGCAAACTCGCATAGTTTGTACTAACTTTGGTACGGAGAATAGATATGTGGTATTTCGCTTGGATTTTAGGTGTGTTGATGGCTTGTTTTTCTGGTGTGATTGCTGCACTTTATATGGAAAATCATCAGGATTTAGATGAGGAATAAGTGATGACTGAGGTGGTAATGAACGTAAAAAATTCCATGCGTCAGAAAATCGTGATGGCAATTTCATTTTTATTGGCATTGCCACTTGCAGCAATCTTACTGGTTTATCCAAATTTAATGTTAGATGTAAACGGACATTACAGCCATAATGCCATGATGCTGGTCATGTTAGGTATTTCTGGCGGTTTTATATATGGTGTAGGCTTTGTTCCACAATTTTGGTTGTGGAAATGGTTGTTTAGTCCATTCGTTGCCTGGCCATTGATGTTGTATGGTTACTATTTATGGTTATTTAACTGAAACAGTTGATCCATGATAACGGTGCTGTGATGCACCGTTATTTTTTAAAACATCACTAGATTTGCAGTAATAATTATAGCAAAGCCAATAAAAACAATTGCAGTAATGATTTGAATGGGCTTTAGCCAATGTTGAAAAATATGTTGAAAATAACGTTGGGTAAATAAATAGGCTAAGAAAAAATCCCATAAAAATACGATACCCGTCATCCAGATGATATAAAACAGTTTGATATAGAGAGTAATTTGTTGTCCAAGTAAACTGATTAATGAGGCATAAAATAATGCATTTTTAGGATTAAGCAGGCTGATAGCCAGACCTTCAAAAAAAACTTGTACAATTGATGCCGATTCAGTTAAGTTCTTTTGCTGATTTATAGATAGAGTATTAGTATTTTTTAGCGTGCGGAGCATCTGAGCAGCAAGATACAGCAGATATGTTACGCCCATAATTTGAATACAATCTAATATCCAAACATACTGTTCTAATAAGCTTAATCCAAAAAATACCAATACTAAGTAGCATAAATGTCCAGTCGCAATTCCAATACACAAAATAAAAGCCAAATACTGTTTTTGAGTTGTTGCTACTTTTAAAATTAAAAAGAAATCGGGACCGGGAGATAACAGTGCCAAAAAATGTGCAGTTGCAATCAGGATAAAAGTTAGCATAAATATAATTCATTAAAAAAATGCATCATGCAAACAAATAGGAACTTTGTATTGAAAAAAATTGCAGCTTAATGTGCTAAAGCATTTTGATATTGTTGTGGTGTAATCCCTACAAAAGATTTAAATGTTCGTTGAAAATGGCTTTGATCAGCAAAACCGAGTTGATAGGTAATATCTGTTAATCTTAACTGTTGTTGCAGCAATTCTCGAGCACGATTAATGCGTAGATTTAATTGAAAATGATGAGGGGTAAAACCTGTATATGCTTTAAATAAGCGAATAATCTGAAAGCTGCTTAATTGTGTCATTTGCATTAAATCTTCCAGACTTAACAATCCTTCATGTTGTGCAATTTCATGATAACAATGGGTGAGTAAGAATGGTTCATGATTAAGTTGAGGCTTTTCCAAAGTGAGTTCAGGTTCACTATTAAAAATTTGTTCCAGTAATTGATATAACGTAATCTGTTTAATAAATATATCCTGTGTTGAAAATAACAGGATATTGAATTGACAAAAGGCGGTGTACAACTGTGGATGGTCAAGGATAATAACTTGCTGAAGACCATGTTTCTTTGTAGTGACGATTTCTTGGTGTACTTGATTCAACCAGTCTAAGTCCAAATGCAGCATTTGATAACTCCATGCCTGATTTGGGCGTGGATTACAGGAATGTTGCTGATGTGCGGGAATTAAAATGATTTGACCCGCTTTAAGATGATGCTGGCCAAATGTTTGTGCCTGAAAAATACTTTGTCCTTTGTCGATGACTCCAATCGAAAAACTTGGATGACTATGTGATTTATAGCAAACACGACTGTCGCAAGCACGGCGAGATTCAATAATATAAGGTAATTGCGAATCTCGCCAGAACATTGTACTCATTTAATTACGGTAGGCTCTGTAGTGGAGATCCACCCAAAGCCTGCATCAATGTGACATAGGCATTATATTGATTGTATCGCATTTGAGTAAGTGACACTTGTGCATCACGAACAGATTCCTGAGCATCTAGTACATTCTTTAAGGCCACTGCACCATTACGATATTGTACTTCATATAAGTAAGCGCTTCTTTCTGCCAGTTGCAGTGTTTTTTGTTGGTTTTGGACTTGATTGGTAAGTTCAGTTCGATTAGAAAGTGCATTTTCTACATCTGCAAATGCCTGATATAGCGTTTTGCGATAACTGATAATACTACTTTCATACTCTAGTTCACTGATTTGTAGATCGCGCTTCATATCGTTATATTGCAAAAATGGTAAACTTAAACTTGCACCGAGAACCAGTGCCGGATTTTTAAGCAAATCAGTAAGTGATGTACTACTTGACCCTAAGGAACCAGTCAAGCTAATGGATGGATAATAACTGGCTTTTGTGGCATCTTTTGTGGCTAAAGCCTTACGTAAACGTAATTCCGCAGCACGTAAATCTGGACGCCGTGACAATACTTCGGCAGGAATCCCCGCATAAATTGCAGGTAATCGAATTTGTGGTAATGTTTTTGGTTCGCTGATATTAAGCTGCTGTAAAGGTTCATGTAATAACACAGCAAGTGCAGTGCGTGCTTCGACAACTTGTTGGCGCAATTGGCTTAAAGTAGCCAGTTGGCTTTGTACGGATTGTTGCGCTTGTGCTAATTCAAGCCCAGAAACGGCACCAGCTTTATATTGAACTTGTACCAGTTGCAATAATTTTTGGCTGGTTGCCAGACTAGTTTGCGCTGAACTTAATCGTTCATTCAAATAGCCAATTTGCCAGTACAGTTGACAAGTGGTTGCAATCAGACTTTGGGCGGTGGCTTGTAAATCCTGCTCTGTTGCCAAGGCCTCCCAACGTGCTGCTTCTGTTTGGCTAGATAATTTACCAAATAAATCCAGTTCATAACTGACATTACCACTGAGAGATAAACCATTGGCACTATCTTCGCCAGAACCCAGATTAATGGTATGTCCAGTAGACACGCTAGAGCCTACACGTAAACCTTGCTGATTTTCGGTCAATTTTGCCTGTAAACGTGCTTGTTTGAGGGCAATACCTGCTACGGCAAGATCGGCATTTTTGCTAATAACCTGATCAACTAGACGGTTTAATTCAGTATCATTGAATAATGTCCACCATTGATCTGAAAACTGATTAACTGAGGTTCCCTGAGTGGATTTTGCATATTCAAATTGTGTAGGTGTCTGGACTGCGGGTGCGTGATAAGGAGTTTTTACCAGTGCAGTGCAACCGACCAAAGCACTTGATATGAGCAAGCTCAGACTAATTTTGTAATAATGATTTGGCATGATTAATCCTAATTTATATTTGTTGATTTTGATCATCAAAATAAGTTACTCACGAGACAGTGCGGCAACTGGATCAAGTTGTGCAGCATTTTTGGCAGGAAGATAGCCAAATAATACGCCAATCAAACTTGAACAAACGAATGCTGCAATCATGGAAGTGGTTGAATAAGCCATCTGGAATGAACTACCGGCAAATTTAGTAATGACTTGGCCAATACCCAAAGAAAGGAGTACACCTAAAATACCCCCTAAAATACAGACCAAAACTGCTTCTATCAAGAACTGTTGCAAAATATCACTTTGCCTTGCACCTACAGCCATTCGGACGCCAATTTCCTGTGTACGTTCGGTAACAGAGACAAGCATGATATTCATGACACCAATTCCGCCAACTACCAGTGAAATAACAGCAATCGCAGATACCAGTAACGTCATTGTCTGTGTCGTTTGTTCAATGGTTTCACGAATGGTATCAGCATTTTGGGTAAATACATCTGATGTGCCGTGACGTAATTCTAATAAACTTAAAATCGCATTTTCTGCGGTAGCAGTAGAATATTGATCTTTAATTCGGACAATGACACTTTTTACATTGGCTTGTCCAAGGAAGCGGCTCATTACCGTAGAGTATGGTAAGTAGACATTCAAGCTGTCTGAGTTACCAAAGGTACTTTTTTCCTTATTTAAAATACCAATGATGCGGCAAGGGACACTACCAAGTAAAATGACTTGACCAATCGGATCATTACCATCTGAGAAAAAAGTATCCTTGGTATTTTGATCAATAATAACATCTTGACTGAGTTGAGTAATGCTGCTGCTGTCAAAGGATTGACCACTTGCAAAACTTAAACCCTTAACATCAAAATATTGGTCACCCACACCATTTACTGTAGCCGATGCTTCGGTATCTTTAAATCGTGCAGTGACACTATCGCTTACTGTTGGGCTGATTGCCTGTACATAAGGCTGTTCAGATAGGGCAATAGCATCACTAGGTACCAACGTTTTACTGGCTGCTGTTCTAGAGTTATCTCCAAATCCACGCCCTTGATAAACGGTAATGGTATTGGTACCCAAGCTGCTGATATTGGATAAAATTTGTTTTTGTGAACCATTACCGAGTGCAACGACTGAAACTACGGATGCAATCCCGATAATGATACCCAACATGGTCAAAAAAGTACGCATCCGGTGAGCATTCATTGACAACAAGGCCATGCGGAAAGCTTCACTTAGTCGATCAAGAAAAGAACGTAAAGCGGACGTCTGCTTTTTTGGGGTTTTGACCAAGGTTTGTTTGTCCTGTACAGAATTTGTGTCATCTGTATATTCAGGAGTATTGGGTTGATCTGAAATAATGTTGCCATCACTAATTTCAATGATACGTGTGGCATTTTTAGCCACGTTAATGTCATGCGTTACGATAATGACAGTATGACCTTTGGCATTGAGTTCACGTAAGATACGCATAACCTCAACACCACTATTTTTATCCAGTGCACCAGTGGGTTCGTCGGCAAGAATGACATCTCCACCATTCATTAATGCACGTGCAATTGATACGCGCTGTTGTTGCCCACCGGATAATTGGCTAGGACGGTGATGCAGGCGTTCTGCCAAACCAAGTTCTGTTAATAATTCGGCTGAACGCTGGTGACGCTGATTACTTTCAACACCTGCATAAACAGCAGGAACTTCAACATTACCCGCAGCAGTTAAATCACCAAGTAGATGATAACGCTGAAAGATAAAACCAAAATATTCACGACGTAGCTGTGCTAGTTGATCAGGTTCAAGTTTTCCTGTTTCCTGACCACTCACCTTATAACTACCTGAACTCGGTTTGTCCAGACAGCCCAGAATATTCATTAATGTGGATTTACCTGAACCGGATTGACCAATAATGGCTACCAGTTCTCCGGGATAAATTTCCAGATTAATGCCTTTTAGAATTTGAACCGTACCTTCACCAGCAGGGAATTCACGGGTCAGATTTTTCACCTCAAGTAGAGGTTGTTGAGTTTGACTCATGATTACATCCCCATTGGCGGTGGACCTGAGTTATTTTTTCTGGTACTACGTTTTGAAGAATCATTGGATGTATCTGAGCCGTCAGCGACAATAACTTTGTCACCTTTTTTCAAGCCTTTTAGTACTTGTGCATTTACTCGGTTATTAATGCCAACCAAAATTTGTTGTGGTCGTGCCGTACCATCAGCCTGAAGTACACGCACCATTGCTAAACTGGCTTGACCTGATTTAATTTGTGCCTGTTCCTGTTCTGTAAGCTCTAGCCGACCTAATGGCGAGCGAGCAGAATTTGAACCTGTCCGAGCCTGGGCAGCAGGAGCACTGGCAGAGTTCACCTGAGTTGAGGATGTTGAATTATTATGTGTTGAAATTGCGGTTGCCGGAATGATTAAAGCATTCTTTGCATCCTGTAAAATAATGGTGACATTGGCAGTCATGTCAATACGTAGTTTTCCATCAGCATTTGGTACGTCAAATAATGCATTATAATAAATGGCTGTACTGCTATCAGATGAGTCATCGTCATCTGTAATTGAATCTGGTGCAGGCTCAACCTGACGTAAAGAAGCATAATGTTTGGTATTACTGTCACCTAAAGTAGTAAAGTAAACAGTTTGACCTTTTTCAACTTTCATTACGTCTGCTTCAGAGATTTCAGCCTTAATAGTCATGGTATCGAGTTTGGCTAGTTTGACAATCGTTGGTGTACTTTGATTGGCGTTAACGGTCTGACCTTCTTCAGTCACAATTGCAACCACTGTACCATCCATTGGTGCCACGATATGTGTGTAACCCACATTGGTTGTTGCTGTATCACGTGTAACTTTGGCAGATTGAATTTGTGCATCAATTGCTTTGATCTGAGCTTGGGCGGTTTGATAATTGGCCAATGCACTTTCGTAGTCTGCACGAGATGTGGCGTCTTGTGCATACATTTGTTTTTGTCGCTGATATTCCTGTTGCACTTGATTAAGATTGGCAATTTGTTGTAAACGTTGTGCTTCTAGATTGGTGATACTGGCTTCAGCAGTTTTTAGTGAGTTTTCTTGTGTTGTTGAATCAATTTGCGCAATAGGATCACCTTTTTTAACCTCTTGTCCCAGTTCTACATACATTTTCTTTACCTGACCGGAAACTTGAGCACCAACACTAATAATTTTGGTTGCATCCAGTGTTCCTGTTGCTAGAACAGTATTTTGAAGATCGCCCTGAGTAACCTCAGCAGTAATATAATCAGGAGCGGTTTGTTTAGGTTTCAAATATGACCATGCGCCAAAGGCAATTAAGATCAGGACAATAATTCCCACAACAATTTTGATAATTTTGGATCGTGATAGCATAACCGATTCAATTGCATGTTTATAAAATTGCTTGACAGTATAAAATTGAATTACGAATAAAGCATGTGTTTTTTAAATGGAAATAAGCATTGTTTATGCATATTGTAGTGGAATTGTAGCGCCACAAAGACTGTAGATAAGTTGTAAAAAAAGATCCTCAACTTTTTGATTACCAATCCCCTTGATTGCGCAATCTGTACGTAGCATCAGTGTAGGCCATTGTAGTAGTAGTTGGGGTGTTAAACGCCTTAGTGCTTGTTGATAAACAGGAATTTTATTTTTCCAGATACCGATTTGCAGGGCATTTTGTGGCTGCTCAAATAATTGTAGAAGTAAACGCATTTCTTTTTGTAACACCCAAAAAATAAGTGTAGGTGCTTCACCTGATTGTAAAAGGAAATTCAAAATTTTATGTGCAAGCATAAAATCGCCTTTTAGACAGGCATCACCTAGATCGAAAGTGCTATAGCGAGATTGGTCTTGTAAGGCAAGCTGTAAATCTTTGCTAGTGATATGCTGAGAATCTGCACAGCTATCCGCAACATTTAACAAACTATTGCGGGCGGCAAGCAAATTATTCTCATGGTGGTAAAGCAGCCACTGCCATGCATCATCATCAAGCCGGATTTCGATTTTATCCGCTTCTTGCATGAGAATGCGCTGCTGCTCCTGACGACCATAGGCATTTAGACTTACCAATATGCCATTGGCTTCAATGCTTTGAAAAAAGGCTGATTTTAAACTCTGACTTTCTTGTTTAGGGAAAACAACAACCAGTAAATTGCCTTGCGGGTTTTGAATAAAACTTTTGAGTTGCTTTAATCCTTGTGCATCAGGTTTTAGATTGCCATGAACTTCAATGGCAAGCTGGCTTGAAAATAAAGATAAACTATTGAGTGCTGAAAATATTTGTTTCCAGTCCTGAGCACTTTGTAAGTCAAAACGCTGTCGTTCGATATTTTTGCTTTGCCAATCCTGCCGTAAAATTTGGAGTAAATTTTGTTCCAAAAGTGGTTCAGCCCCATGTAATAACCAGACGCCCTGAGCATCGGGCACACGTTTTAACGCCTGTGTATAATCTAATTTCATGAGGATTAAAACTTACTGAGCTTGATCAATAACAGCTTCAGGTAATCGATTTGCATGCAGTTGTCGAGCAATTTGCTGGGAAATATCTGTTTGCATAACTTGAATCAGATAATCCTGTTCCTGATTATCGACATTGACACTTGCACGATCATATTGATAAGAACGTTGTGCAACAACAGTACGAGGAGCAGTAAGCTGGCGCCCTTGATGGTCTTCAATCGAGAATGTCACACTTAAATGCAAACGTACTTCAGTCAATGTACCACTGAATAGTTGGCGTTTTAGCTGATAATTATTAATACGTAAAACAGTTTGGGCATCTGATTGATCAATCTTGCCACCAATATCTGTCAATGCGATTTCAAGTGGTTTTTTTAAGCTGCTGGCTTGCTCCGGAAGTTCGAGTTTAATAGATTGATAAGCCTGTGGTAGAGCGGCTGTTTGTGTACCACGTAAATGAAAACCACAACCAACAAGGCTTGCACCTAAGCCAAGGGTTAAAACAACTGCTGCAACACGATGGGTTAAGTGCATATTTTTCCAAACCTCACTTGATGGCATATTTACCTTGCCTCTCCATGTAGGAGAGGGTTGTTATTGATCAATCTATGAATGTTAAACCACTAAATTTACCAGTTTATTGGGTACGACAATTTCTTTTTTGGTTGGACCTGTTAAGAATTGTTGTACTTCAGGTAATGCTTTAGCTTGTAGCAATAAATCCTCTTTGGAAATATCGACAGGCACTTCGAGTTTACCACGCAATTTACCATTGACTTGTACCACAATCGTTTGGGTATTACGAGTCAATGCAGATTGATCTACTTGTGGTAAGATTGTTTGAGTCAAATCAATTGTAAACTGTGTTAATAACGTTTGACTTAAATGTGGTGCAAAAGGGGAAAGCAATGTGAGTAATGTGATGATAGCTTCACGAGCAACCGCAGCATCTTGATCAGATTGTACATCGAATTTGCCAATTGCATTGAGTAATTCCATTTGCGCGGCAATTGCAGTATTAAATGCATGACGGCGTTCGATATCATCAGCAACTTTGGCAATGGTTTCATGCACCTTACGACGTAAATCTTGTGCATCTTTAGATAAATTCGTTGTATCAATTTCTACATTTGAATGATCTTTTTCAAGGAAGCTTGTAGTCAAACGCCAGACACGCTTCAAGAAACGATTTGCGCCTTCAACTCCGGCATCTGACCATTCCAGTGATTGATCAGGTGGTGCAGCAAACATCATAAATACACGAGCAGTGTCTGCACCGTATTGATCAATAATGGCTTGTGGATCGACACCATTATTTTTCGATTTTGACATTTTTTCCTGACCGCCAATGATCACTGTTTGTCCATCAGCCTTATATTTGGCAGAAAGATTACGACCTTTTTCATCACGTTCAAGTTCAACATCGGCAGGGTTAAACCATGTTTTTTTGCCAGAAGCATCTTCACGATAGAATGTGTCTGCCAACACCATACCTTGTGTTAAAAGATTGGCAAAAGGTTCATTACCTTGCACTACACCTTCATCACGCATCAATTTATGAAAGAAACGGGCATATAATAAATGTAAAATCGCATGCTCAACACCACCAATATATTGATTGACTGGTAACCATGTCTGTGCTGCTTCTGGTTTGACCATTCCGTCAGTAAAATCAGGAGAAGCATAACGAGCATAATACCAAGATGATTCTACAAAAGTATCCAGTGTATCTGTTTCACGGCGAGCATCACCACCACAACAAGGGCACTTGGTCTCGTAGAATTCCGGCATTTTATTCAGTGGATTACCTGAACCATCTGGAACAACATCCGTTGGTAGAACTACGGGTAATTGCTCTTCTGGAACAGTGACTTGACCACATTTTTCACAGTTGATCATTGGGATTGGACAACCCCAATAACGCTGACGAGAAACACCCCAGTCACGTAAACGGAATTGTACTTTTTTATTTGCAAGTTGTTGTGGTGCAAGTTTTTCAGTAAATGCATTGAAGGCTTGTTGGAAAGTTAAGCCGTCAAATTCGCCTGAATTGACTAATTGACCTTCTTTGCTACCGTACCAGTCTTGCCAAGTTGTGATATCAAAATCAGCATCACTTTCGCCTTTGGCATCAATTACTTGTTTGATGTTTAAACCAAATTTGTTAGCAAACTCAAAGTCACGTTCATCGTGTGCAGGAACTGCCATGACTGCACCTGAACCATAAGACATCAACACATAGTTTGCAATCCAGACAGGTACTTGTTCGCCAGTAACAGGGTGTTTAACAAATAAACCTGTGGCAATACCTTTTTTCTCGGCAGTCGCAAGGTCTGCTTCGGCAACAGAACCATGACGGCATTCTTCAATAAAATCGTTTAATGCAGGATTTAATTCAGCTGCTTTTTTTGCCATTGGATGTTCAGCGGCAATCGCAACATAAGTTACACCCATTAGGGTATCTGGACGAGTGGTATAAACCATCAAACCATCAGCATAAATATTAGTATCGACTGAAGGGAAGGTAATTTCCATGCCTTCAGAACGACCAATCCAGTTACGTTGCATGGTCAAGACTTGTTGAGGCCAACCATCTTTTAAGGTGTCTAAATCATCTAATAATTCTTGTGCATAATCGGTGATGCGGAAGTAATACATAGGAATATCACGTTTTTCGACCAATGCACCTGAACGCCAGCCACGACCATTTTCGACTTGTTCATTTGCCAATACAGTTTGATCGACAGGATCCCAGTTTACGGTAGAGAGTTTGCGATAAATTAAGCCTTTTTTATAAAGCTGAACAAACAGCCATTGTTCCCAGTGATAATATTCTGGTGTACAGGTAGCAAATTCTCGATCCCAATCAATGGCTAAACCTAATTTTTTTAATTGGTTGCGCATATAGTCAATGTTTTCAAAAGTCCATTTTGCTGGTGCAACTTTGTGGGCAATCGCTGCATTTTCCGCAGGAAGACCAAATGCATCCCATCCCATTGGCTGTAAAACACTTTCACCTTTTAAACGGTGAAAACGGCTGATTACATCACCAATAGTATAATTACGCACATGACCCATATGCAGTTTGCCACTTGGGTAAGGAAACATCGAGAGGATATAACGATGTTTACCTTCAACAGTATCTGCAACTTTAAATATTTTACGATTTTCCCAGTCTTGTTGGACTTGAGGCTCAATCGCACTGGCTTGATATTCAGGATCAATGTGAGTAGTCATAACGCAATAAAATTAATATCAAAAATTTTGTTGCACAGCATAGCGCAAAATCAGACAAAATGTGCAGCCATTCGGCTAAAAGCCATGCATATTTTTCAAAAAACAGAACTTATAGTACAGCACGTCCCTGTTGAGGGATCGCAGGCTGAGTCTGGTTAGTATCAGATGATTGTGGTGGTAATGGAATTTTTTCATTATTGGTTTGAGGCTGGGTTGAATGTTGTGACTGCTCAGATGGGTTATTGCTGGATTCTGTTTTTTGTGGGTTTTGTTGTGTGGTATTGGTCGCAGTTGCTGGTTTTGCACTCGAGGTGACGCTATCATTATACGTCATGATTTTGCCCAGTTTTTGGGCATTTTTAGGTGGTGGGGTTGTGGTGTAGTGCGTTGAACCTTTTGCATCAATCCATTTATAAAAATTCTGAGCATGGAGGGTATGACTTGCCAGTATGGTCATACTGATTAGGCATAAGGTTTTAACTGAATAAAGTATGTGATGTGTCGTTGATTTTATTGGTGTGATTGTCATAAAGTTTTCCTTAGAATTTAAAAATATCTTTTTTGCCAGTTTAACCAAAAAAACCGCTTTATGCTTGATTTTAACAGCATGAAATTGAGTGATGTGTTATGGTGGTTGCGGTGGTTTTTTCATGTCAGTGATTTAGATTGCAGGATTGCGATAAAAACAATGATTTTCTCTTGACTTTCGTTGCAATAGCATCAAAAATGCTCGCTTTAGTTTTTATGTGTTGATTCGATCACCCTTCGAATTAAAAACATAATTGCAACAAACATCCAGCTCTATACGAGTGGATGATATGCAGATCGTGTATCCATCCAGACATGATCTATTTGTTGATGTGGCTTAACTTTACTACATCACCAATCTGTTTGTTGCGGTAAGCTTGTTAAATTTCGGACTGCTGTCATCAGCATGTCAAAACTGTTTATGAATATGATGTAATGACTCTTACAAGAGTGTTATGTCCAGAAAGTCTAGGGTGAATACGTTGGAACTTCTATCTGGTGGAGAAATGCTCGTTCGTGCATTAGCGGACGAAGGTGTAGAACACGTTTTTGGTTATCCAGGCGGCGCAGTATTACATATCTACGATGCGCTTTTTCAACAAAATAAGATTGATCACTATCTTGTGCGCCATGAGCAGGCTGCCGGACATATGGCAGATGCTTATTCCCGCGTCACAGGTAAAACAGGCGTTGTGCTGGTTACATCAGGTCCGGGTGCGACCAATACTGTTACCCCAATTGCAACTGCATATATGGATTCCATTCCGATGGTTATTTTGTCGGGGCAGGTTGCTTCTCACTTAATTGGTGAAGATGCTTTTCAGGAAACTGACATGGTCGGTGTATCCCGTCCAATTGTAAAACACAGTTTTCAGGTGCGTCACGCAAGTGAAATTCCAGCAATTATCAAAAAAGCTTTTTATATTGCGGCAAGTGGTCGTCCGGGGCCAGTTGTGGTGGATATTCCTAAAGATGCAACTAACCCAGCGGAAAAGTTTGCTTATGAATATCCTGAAAAAGTTAAAATGCGTTCTTACCAACCGCCATTTCGTGGTCATTCAGGTCAAATTCGTAAAGCAATTGATGAGTTATTAACTGCAAAACGTCCGATCATTTATGCTGGTGGTGGTGTTGTACAAGGTAATGCATCTGAATTATTGACAGAACTTGCTCATATTCTGGGTTTCCCTGTTACCAATACTTTAATGGGATTGGGTGGTTTCCCGGGTGATGATCCGCAATTTGTCGGTATGCTTGGTATGCATGGCTGCTATGAGGCTAATCTGGCCATGCACAATGCAGATGTAATTTTTGCAGTAGGTGCGCGTTTTGATGACCGTGTAACCAATAATCCGGCAAAATTCTGTCCAAATGCCCGTGTGATTCATATTGATATTGATCCGGCAACAATTTCTAAAACAATTTCAGCACATATTCCGATTGTAGGTGCTGTTGAACCTGTACTTCAGGAAATGTTGGCTCAATTGAAACAGTTGAATATTTCTAAACCAAATACTGATTCGATTGCTGCATGGTGGCAACAAATTAATGATTGGCGTCAGATTCATGGCTTGCGTTATGACGTACCAACCGATGGTTCAATGAAACCTCAACAAGTGGTTGAGGCTTTGTATAAAGTAACTAATGGTGATGCCATTATTACTTCTGATGTTGGCCAACACCAGATGTTTGCTGCACTATATTATAAATATAAGGCACCTCGCCAATGGATTAATTCTGGCGGCTTGGGAACTATGGGAGTCGGCTTACCATACGCAATGGCCGCAAAACTGGCAAAACCTGAGCAACAGGTAGTTTGTATTACCGGTGAAGCATCTATTCAAATGTGTATTCAGGAATTGTCTACCTGTAAACAGTATGGTCTGAATGTCAAAATCCTATGCTTGAATAACCGTGCTTTGGGTATGGTAAAACAATGGCAGGATATGAATTACGAAGGTCGCCATTCAAGCTCATATATTGAATCACTTCCAGATTTTCCAAAATTAATGGAAGCTTATGGTCATGTCGGAATTACTATTGAGCATGCTGATGAGCTGGAAGAAAAATTACAGGAAGCCATGAACGTTAATGATAAATGTGTATTTATCAATGTGATGGTCGATCGCTCTGAGCATGTTTATCCAATGCAGGTAGCAGGTCAATCCATGAAGGATATGTGGTTGCACAAAGGAGAGCGTACCTGATGAGACATATTATTTCTGTACTCGTTGAGAATGAATCCGGTGCATTATCCCGTCTGGTCGGTTTATTTAGTCAGCGTGGCTACAATATTGAAACCTTAAATGTAGCACCAACTGAAGATGCAACTTTATCTCGTTTGACGTTAACCACTTATGGTGATGAACATAAAATTGAGCAGATCACCAAGCAGCTGAATAAACTGATTGAAGTGGTTAAAGTGGTTGATTTATCCGAAGGTGCTCATATCGAGCGTGAACTTATGCTGATGAAAGTCAAAGCATTAGGTGCAGCTCGTGCAGAGATCAAGCGTACGGCAGATATTTTCCGTGCACAGATTGTGGATGTCACAGCCAATACTTATACCATTCAGATTGTTGGTACAACTGATAAACTGGATGGATTCATTGAAGCATTATCTGAAAATACCATTTTGGAAGTGGTTCGTTCAGGTGTTTCAGGTATTGCACGTGGTGAAAAAGTTTTAAGTCTCTAATTCATAGAGCAAAGCAAGAATTTTAGCGGAGAACACAAATGCAAATTTTTTACGATAAAGACTGTGACTTATCGATTATCCAAAGCAAGAAAGTTGCCATCATTGGTTATGGTTCACAAGGGCACGCGCATGCACAAAACCTCAAAGATTCTGGTGTAGACGTAACTGTTGGTTTACGTAAAGATTCTGGTTCATGGAAAAAAGCAGAAGGTGCTGGTCTTAAAGTGGCTGAAGTGGCTGATGCAGTAAAACAAGCTGATCTAGTCATGATCTTGACTCCGGACGAATTCCAGTCACAACTTTATCGTGATGTGATTGAGCCAAATATCAAAGAAGGCGGTACGCTGGCATTTGCTCATGGTTTCTCTATTCTTTATAACCAAGTTGTTCCTCGTAAAGATTTAGATGTGATTATGGTTGCACCAAAAGCACCTGGTCATACAGTTCGTTCTGAATTCCAGCGTGGTTCTGGTATTCCGGATTTAATCGCAATTCATCAAGATGCTTCTGGTAATGCACGTAATGTTGCATTGTCTTATGCTTCTGGTGTAGGTGGTGGCCGTACAGGAATCATCGAAACTTCTTTCCGTGAAGAAACTGAAACTGACTTATTTGGTGAGCAAGCAGTACTTTGTGGTGGTGTGGTTGAACTGGTTAAAACTGGCTTTGAAACTTTGGTTGAAGCGGGTTATGCACCAGAAATGGCTTACTTTGAATGTTTCCACGAATTAAAATTAATCGTTGATTTAATGTTTGAAGGCGGTATTGCAGACATGAACTATTCAGTATCTAACAATGCTGAATATGGTGAGTATGTGACTGGCCCTGAAGTAATCAATGCACAATCTCGTGAAGCAATGCGTAATGCACTTAAACGTATTCAATCTGGTGAATATGCAAAAATGTTTATTCAGGAAGGTGCATTAAATTACCCATCAATGACTGCTCGTCGCCGTCAAAATGCTGCACATCAAATTGAAATCACTGGTGAAAAACTTCGTGCCATGATGCCTTCAATCAAAGCAAACAAAATCATTGATAAAGAGAAAAACTAATTTTTTCTTTTGATTAAAAAAACCTGCCAAATGCTGGCAGGTTTTTTTATGGATGAAATAAAAAAAATTAATATTTATTTGGCTGCACTATTTTGTAAATAATTCAGGAAATTTTTGCTGTAGTTTTTCCAGTTTGGGTGGAATAGCAAAATTACAATATCCTTGTGATGGGTTACGCTGATAAAAATTTTGATGATATTCTTCTGCACTATAAAATACTGGTACGGCAGCCAGTTCGGTAACAACATTTATACCTTGTTGTTTTAGATCAAGAATTTTTGTGTGTGTAGCTACCTTTTGAGCATCATTCAGATAAAAAATAACTGAGCGGTATTGTGTTCCAGTATCGTTACCTTGGCGATTGAGCGTTGTTGGATCGTGCGTTGCAAAAAATACATCTAGTAGCTGAGTAAAACTAATTTGAGTTTCATCAAACTCGATTTTAATGACTTCGGCATGGCCAGTTTCACCAGAACAAACTTGCTCATAGTTCGGATTTTTAAATTGTCCGCCAGCATAACCACTTTCGACATGTTGTACACCTTTAACATGCTGAAATACCGATTCGGTACACCAAAAACAGCCACCACCAAAAATTGCTTGTTGCATCTTAAGATTCCTTTAAATTTCTATTTATCGTGGTTGAATTGGACTGACCAGTTTAAGTACGACATTACCTTGTGCATCAAGCAAATTTAGTTCCTGATGATTGACTTGATATTGTTTAACTTGGGTTAACGCCTGTTGATAAGCGATATCAATTTGATGGTTATCCAAACATGCCATACGTGTTGAGGCAACTTGTCCAATATTCAGATTTTTTTGATCGGCTTGATAAGCTCCCATAATTCGATTACAGCCATCAAAACCACTAAGACGTTGATGATCAGCACTAAATTGTAGGGTAGCTGGTGTTTTTTCGGCATTATAACGAATGGGTTGTGAACCAATTTGTGCCAGAATCCAGTTTTTATTTTGTAAAATTTGTAGATTATTTTGTCCCGATATTGACTGTGTTGTTGTACATGCCCCAAGAATTAACATTGACCCAAAACTTGCAGCAAACAACATCATTTTTTTCATCGTTATGTCCTCTGTTTATTCAATATAGTGTGATTATCAAAACAAAAAAATCATAAAAAGACCAGTAAAAGATGTTATGTAATGGTAACTATATCTTTTGTCATTATGGTGATGATTGCGGTAAACCGGAACGAATCAGACGGGAAAAGTTTTGGCTTGATTGATCTTTATTGTGATTAAAATCCTTGACCTTAGGATTAATAAAAGCCATTTGCTGCCATTGTGCCAAACTATATTGATGACTTAGTTGATTATGATCATATAAATAAGAGGGTAGTAAGCCTGATAAAAGCATTCTGATATCGACAGGAACGGGTTCAATGTGATTGACCATATCAAAAATAATCGTGGTGCAATTACTAAAAATTGTATTGTACCAACGAGGTTCAGTTTGTAAATTTTTACCTTGTTGTAAGTAAGATAGAAATAATTCCTGCATATCAATTTTTGGCATTTTTACAGGATAAATATAAACGCGTTCATTGCGGATATTACTACGGGTAAAAATAATATCTTTTTCATCAGCAGGGACAATGGCAAGCTCATATTGCCTAAAAAACCCACCAATACTAGAAAATGATTCATGTTTTTCTTTACGAATTTCAATCGAAAAGCTGAGTACCTGACCATCACTAAACATAAAACTCACTAATGTATGTGCAATTTTATCGCCTGCCCAATAGGATAGGATCAAATCCATACTTTGTAATTTGCTTAAGTCATAATGCCGTGTTTCCCAATGGATATCGTATTGATCTTCAGTATGCCATGTAAAATTTCTTACATTCTCAATGGTAATCTGTTGGCCTTGTTGCTGATAATCTAAAATTTTTGCAACTTCGGGATTCCAGTCACGATCATTGCGTGGTGGCATAGAAAAGAACCAGATTAATGCAAAGGTAAAACAAACAAGGTAAATAATGACATCAGTTTTGCGTTTAAAAATGGCCTGAGTAATATAAATACCTGTTAGACTTAATGAAAGTGTTATCCAGAAAATAATAGCAGCATAGGTAAACCAGCGGCCGAAGGGTTGGTGAATCCATAAGGCGAGACAAAGCCAGATACTGGAAAAAATTACCAACAGATAGAATACAGCATGTAAAAATGATGCAATCAAGCTTTTGCCAAAAGTTTGTTTATCAATATCATTCATGATTTAGCAAAAATTATCTTGGCGTAAATATTGTGCAAAGCGAAAAGCAATTTGAGTTTTCTCACTGATATGGTCACTAAATTGCGTTAGCACAAATTCTTTGCTGATGGCTGGATAAAAAGCATCGCCCTGAATATTTAAATCGACATGCGTAATTTCCAGACGATCTGTAATCGCGAGTGTCTGGGTGAAAATTTCCCCGCCACCAATAATAAATAAACTTTGTTTTTCTACCTCATCTAGATCAAAACTGGCTTCTTGTAGAGCATCTTCAATAGAATGTGCTACTTTTACACCATCATGTTGCCATTGATGGTCATGGGTGATTACCCAATTGATACGGTTCGGCAGTGGGCGACCAATAGATTCAAAGGTCTTACGGCCCATAATAATAATACCTCCCTGAGTGATTTCTTTAAAATGTTTGAAATCCTCGGAAATATGCCAAGCCATTTGATTGTTTTTACCAATACAATAATGTTGATCAAAAGCAACGACATGTACCACTTCAATATTATTAAATGCCATGTTTTATATTCATCTCGTTAAATTAAGTCGATTGTCTGTTTTTAATTGACGATTTTAAATTTATTCGCCTGAATTGTAGCGTCAATAATTAAACTAAATGGCAACTGGCGCTTTAATTGCCGGATGTGATTGATAATTTACAATTTCAATATCTTCAAATTTAAAATCAAATAGATCCCGAACTTCGGGATTTAATTTTAATTCACACAATGCTAGAGGTTTTCGGCTAAGCTGTTCTTTGGCCTGTTCAAAGTGGTTGCAATATAAATGTGTATCGCCACCTGTCCAGATAAAATCGCCCACCTTTAAATCGCATACTTGTGCAATCATGTGGGTGAGTAGGGCATAACTGGCAATATTAAAGGGTACACCCAGAAATACATCAGCACTGCGCTGGTAAAGTTGACAAGACAATTTGTCATTCTGTACAAAAAACTGAAAAAGTGTGTGGCAGGGTGGCAAAGCAACTTGTCCGGCTTCGTTGGGATTCCAGCCTGAAACAATTAATCGGCGTGAATTGGGATTCGTTTTAATTTCGTTAATTAACCATTTAATCTGGTCAAAGCCATCCTGCTGATAACTTCCATCGACATTTTTACTGGCACCAAAATTTCGCCATTGATGACCATATACTGGCCCAAGTTGACCTTCAGGTCGGCCAAAACGTGCAGTTTGTTGCGCAGTTGACCATTCATCCCAGATCGTAACATTATGGTTTTGTAAGTATTTAACGTTGGTATCACCTTTTAGGAACCATAATAATTCAATAATGATTGAGCGAAAATGCACTTTTTTTGTAGTTAATAAAGGAAAGCCTTCTGATAAATCGAAGCGCATTTGATGACCAAATACGGAACGTGTGCCAGTACCAGTACGATCACCTTTATCTCCACCATTCTCCAGAATATGTTGCAAAAGGTCTAAATACGCTCTCATAAGATTTCCATCGAGGTTAAATATTTGTCAAATTCGATTGAAAAAGACAATAAAATTTATGGGTTGGGGCAGTTTATACCAAAAAACTATTTTAATAAATTTGCCTCGTGTAACTTGTGTTTTAGGTGTTTTATTTTGAGGCATGACGCAATGGATCATGCCAAGACTATTTACAATTGTGCTGGAGTTAAAGCTAGTATTTCGGTACATTTATGATTAAATGGCAGCACACAGGATAATTTTGATACATATATGCATATCTGGAATACCAAGGCTTTGGCACACGAACTTGCACAAAATGCCTTAACACAGCGCCAATATAAAAATTATTATCTGGGAACAGCGTTGTTGATCAGTGCTTTGTATTATTATGCAATGTACTCACCTTACTATAACCCTGCGGTGATTCTGTTTGAAGGTGTATTGACTATTATTATCATGTTGTTTGGGATTAATCGTGCTTATCAGATTAATGGTGCAGAACAGGGGGAATTTTTCATTCAGCGTATTACTGCATTATCTTTTCCAATTATGCTGCAAACTTCTGTAGCAGGGATTATTTTTGCTTTATTGCTGTTGAATATTTTTGATATTTTTAATCTTTCCATTTTTTGGTTAGATGTCTGGTATGAGTGGTGTGTGTCGGCATTTACTGTATTGTTACAAGTGATATTTTTTGTCCGATTGAGCAAATATATGCATCGAGTAGCACAACACCAGATTTGACGTGTGCCTTACTGTTATTCTATAAAATAATGCGCTGCAAAATGCGCATCATTGCCAATCACTTGATAGCGGTCTTCCCGAATGGATAAGCCACTACATTCATCACCAATCATCCATAAACCGAGTGTAGGTAGCATGCCTTGATATAATGGTGTTTCAATCCATTGTTGCATCACATGACCTGATTTGGCGTAATCTGCAAAATAAAAACTTCCTGAAGCCGCCCCTAAATTTTGATTATTTTCAAAAATTTGAATGTTAGCCCCTTCTCTGGCCAGAATTGGTTTTTTAACCCATTTTCCTTGATAATGTTGTTGTTGATTAAAAGGATATGTTGCAACCAAAAGTGGATGTCGTGGAAAATGTTTCCATAATTCAATTAAAATGGCTTTGTTAGAAAGTAACATTTTCCAGCATGGTTCTATCCATTGTGTGGTTGCAGGAAGATACTGGGCAAATTTTTCTTCCCACAACCATTCCCATGGATAAAGTTTGAATAAATGCGCAATCGTATGGTTGTTAAGATCTACAAAATTTCGTCCGTCCCAGCCAATATTCTCGATAGACATTTCGCTGACATTCAAGCCTGCTTGATAAGCAGTGTCCATGAGGTATTCCAAGTTTCCCCAATCTTCCCGGCCTGCTTCATAACAGGCTGCAAAATGAATATGGGCAGCATTTGGATATAATGTTTTCCAGCGTGCAATCAAGTCTTCATGAATGCTGTTAAATTGATCACGATGTTTGATCTGTTCCACCTGTTCTAGCCATCGCCATTGTGCGACAGAAGCTTCAAGCAATCCGGTTGGTGTATCTGCATTATATTCCAGCATTTTGATATTGTGTCCATCATAGGCAAAATCAAAACGTCCGTATAGCATGGCAGCTTGTTGCTTCCATGATTGTTCAATAGTCGAAAGCGCAGCAGATGGAATTTGAAAATAAGCAGGATAATCACCTGATTGAATCATGTGTTTTACAATGTGCAGGCACATTTGATGCAATTCATTGGCTGCATCTTCAAGGTGTTCAATTTGTTTAAGGGTAAATTCATAAGCTATACCTTCTGACCAATAAATTGAGCCATCTTCAGAAGGTAGATTGTAATAATCAAAACCAATATCTTGATGTTGTTGTTGCCAATTATTGCGAATAGGAAGTTGTATTCGTTTCATTATTTATTAGCCACCAAAAGAGGAGCTGGCACGTCCAAAACCGCCTCGTATTGGCGTTGATTTTGCTAAACGATCAATAGATTGCGAAATCAAAGGCTGTTTGGTGCTGTGATTTCCTTTAGCTTTGATTTTACGGCCAGATAAATTCATTTTGACTTGACGATTCTTACGATAATATTGTGGTCCCAAATAACGATGTATATAATAAGCATAGCTAGAAGTTGATGAGTCTTCTGCTTCGCAAAGTTCACTATTCCAGTCCTGCATACAGTCCCGCTGTGAATTATAAACATCACGGTATAATGTATTATCCTGATGACAAGCTGTAAGTAGGATCGGAACAATGATAAGTGTAATTTTTCCCGATTTCATGAATAAACTCTTAATAAATTAATTGATACAGGACGGTTCATTATTACAACGCTGTCCTGATATCATTTATGCTGTTATTTTAATCGCCAGTCATATTGCTTGCGTTGATATGCGTACCACAACAAAATAACACCGATAATAATCATTGGAAAACTCAGTATTTGCCCTTTGGTTACCCAGCCAAAAAGAATATAACCCTGATCAGCATCAGGTTCACGGAAAAATTCCATAAAGAAACGTGCTACACCATAACCCATCAGAAAAACTGCTGATACCGCCATTCTTGGGCGAGGCTTGCGACTGAAAAACCATAGAATGATAAAAAGTAATAGACCTTCACACATTGCCTGATAAATCTGTGATGGATGACGTACCAGATGCAATGGATCTGTGGGAAAAATCATACCAAAAGGATAATCAGGATTAGTGACAGCACGGCCATAAAGCTCGCCACCGATGAAATTACCAAAACGTCCAAACATCAAACCGGTTGGTACGCAGGGTGCAATAAAATCCAATGTTTCAAACCATGATTTGTGGTATTTACGGCACCAGAAAATCATTGCCAGTATCACACCAATAAAGCCACCATGAAAACTCATGCCACCTGTCCAAACTTGGAATAACCATACAGGATTAGCCAGAAACTGATCAAACTCATAAAACAATACATAACCAATGCGTCCACCCAGGATTACACCAAGCGCTCCATAAAAGATCAGGTCGGAAATCATTTCGGAATTCCAGCTGTCACGTTGTTTGGCACGATAAGTCGCCAATCCCCATGCACATAAAAATGCCAGTAAATACATCACACCATACCAGTGGATGCTGACTGGTCCCAGATGCAGTGCAACAGGATCAATGTTTGGATAAGTCAGCATTGATAAATCCTAAAGAGTTTATTTTGTGCATGATTGTAGCGGAAAAAAAGAAAAATGTTGTACATTCAGTGTGTAAAGTTAAAGTGAGCCTAGAGATGTGTATTGTGGCATTGGCATGGCAAGTGCTGGAAAATACCCCTGTATTGATATTGTCTAACCGAGATGAATTTTATCATCGTCCGGCGCAGGCTTTGCATTATTGGCAAAATGAAGCATTTTATGCTGGAAAGGATTTACAGCAGGGGGGTACATGGATGGCTGTGAATGAAACAGGTCGTTGGGCTGTTGTGACCAACTTTCGTGATGGTCGGGATCAACGTCATTTTGCAACTTCTAGGGGGCAATTAATCAAGGATTTTTTGCATTCGGATTTGTCTCCGATTCGATTTGCCCGACAACTGGAGCAACAACAACAGTTGTATGCTGGATTTAATTTGATGATGGGAAATACAGTGCAGGCCGTGTATATGAGTAATCGTGGTGAAACACCACAGGTTTTAGCGAATGGCGTGTATGTTGTTTCTAATGCTTTGTTACATGATCATTGGCAGAAAACAGCACATTTGCGCAAACGTTTTACTCAGGAATTTTTACCGTTATTACAACTGTCGAATACATCATTATCTGATCAAATGGATGCAGCATGGCAAATTTTGCAGGATCAACGTAAAGTTGCTCAGGCACTTTTACCAGATACGGGTATTTCTCTAGAATTGGAACAGCTTATTTCTTCAACGTTTATTCAAAGTGAAAAGTATGGAACACGTTGCTCCAATTTTTTTAAAATCATCAATCAGGATATGATTTGGTTGGAAAAAACACAGCAAGGGGAACATGCTGGAAAAATTCAGAAGATACAGCAAACATTAAAAACAGCAAAAGTTATGTGAAAAAATAGATCTAAATATCATATACTGCAAATTCATTATATTTTTTATAGGTCATGGAATGAGCTTAGCACTGCCAGTAATATCATTTGTTTTAGGATTGATGCTGGCAGATCGATTTCCAAAATTAAAACGTTATCTTGCCCAATTATTATCACAATTTCTGATTCCTTATGTGATTGTCTACAACATGGTATTTTACCAGCCGGGCAGTATAAATTTAATTGCTTTTAGTTTGTTGAGTTCAGCAATCTTATATGCATTTTATCTCTGTATGAGTACGGATAAAGTTCAAGCCTTATGTATTTCTTATCCTAATCTGGCGTGGCTTGGTTTTCCGGTAGCTTTTGCAATTTTTGGTGATCAGGTCAGTGCAGCGATGGTATCGTTATACATTGGTGGATCCTTATTTGGTAATGTGATTGCCGTTGCAGCATTAAGTCCACAAATCAATTCTGTATCGTATTTTATCCAGCGTATTTTAAAATCCCCTCCCGTAATTGCTCTCGCTATTGCTACAATTTTGCGTTTAACTGGAATTCAGCATTGGCAATCTCATGACATTGCCGATGGTTTATATGAGTTTGTAAAAGTTGCAACCAGTTTTGCTGGTATGTTTGTTTTGGGGATGTGGATGCGACATACCAAAATTTTAGGCTCTGATCTTGTTTTTGCCTTGAGGCAAGCTCTGATCAGATTAAGTATTGGTGTTGGGATTTGTATTTTGACCTGGTATGTTTTTCATTTTGCTCAAGTTGACCAATATATTGCAGTCATGTTGATGATTTTTTTTCTACCTCCTGGTGCAAATATCGTTTCCTTGGAAACATATTATGCAGGTACAGGAAAATCTGCTCAATATATTGCTGCTGGTACGGTAGTGAGTTGTGGTCTACTTTTGTTTTATGGATTATTTATTCACTGGTTATACTGATACAAATGATAACAAGGCTAAACATCAGCATACTTTTGTTTTCTATATAGATCTGTCAGGATAAAAGTTATCCAGCCAATCAATGATAAGGAGAATACAATGCTAGATGGACAAGAACCTACTTATGAAATGTTATTTGAACAACTAGGGTTGGATTCGGATCAGCTTGCGATTGATGCGTTTATTAAAACACATCAGCTCCCTGCCGATGTTAAATTAGTGGATGCACCCTTTTGGAATGAAGGACAACGGCAATTTCTTGCGCAACAATTTAAACAAGATGATAATTGGGCAATCGTGGTAGATGATTTAAATCAACAACTCCATCATGATAGCCAAGAAAAGCCTTAATGTAATTTACCTTTTAATAACCCAGCAAACCATTGTTGTGATTGCAAGTGTTGAAAGGCCGTATGGTTTTGTAAAAGTGCAAAATCAAACACTGGACTACGTACATATTTTTGCAGCCAGTGTTTGGTCATGGCAAACTCGGACTTTACTGCGCAAGCATAAGCCAGTAAAAATAGCAAATCTCCATCCTGATAATGTGCCAATGGTTTTAAAATTTGCTGGGTAATGGTGGCGAACTTTGTATCTCGAGTCAGCTCATAGTACATCATGTACGCACGACCCAATTGTAATGAAAGATCAAGGTATAGTTGAAGGGGTATTTCATCAAATTCTAGACGTGATTGTTCTAAAATCACAATGGCTTCGTGTAAAAAATGGATTTGCTCCTGACGATTATGGCTTAAAGTTACTAATTGCAAGCGCAGATCGCCACGCTCCAATGCCAGTTCAGGAGTATTTTTTTTCAGATAAAACTGATCGGTTTCACCAATTCTTTGAATAATACGTTGGCTCATGTCCGGTTCCTCATCAAGTCATTGTTCTTTATATATGGGCAGCAGTTGATTTTTAAAGAATTTTCAATATGGAAAAATTGATCAGTAAAAATTTACCATAAATTTTGATCGGAACGCAGCCATCCTGTAATGGATAAACGTTGTTGTTGTGCAGCAAGCACTTCATGTAATAAATCGCTCTGAAAAACTGCCAATCGATTAGGGTGGGGTTCGATTAAGTGCCAATTGCCGTGTTTATCCTGTAGCCGTAATAATCCTCCCCAGTTTTCTTGCCACTTTTCTTGTAAATACAACACAGTAGAAATAATTCGATGATTTTTTTGCTGGGGATTATCACGATGAAGGGCATAAAACTCACCTGGGTTATAACAGGCAAAATGCGCTTCTACATTTTTAATGCCTAGATAAAAATTTTGATTAAGCAGATCTGAAAGTACTTCGAGTGCCTTGATATGCTGATAAGCTGTGGGTAACTCTGGATTAATCCACAGAATATGGTCACTACGAATTTGACTCACTACACCATTTTGGATTGCAGCATCTTTAAATTCCTGTAGATTTTCCAGACATTCTTCACGAATTTGTAAGAAAAAATCATCTGAATAAGCATGATCAAGCAGGGCAAAACCATTGTCATTCAAGTCATCACAAAGTTGATGGATGTTCCAGTTAGAAGCAGCAGAAATTGGCAACATGGGCATAGTCATGATCATGATTCATGGGAAGGCTACATTTTAGATGAAGATCAGTCCAAAAAATAACTTTTTTTTCATGTTAAACTACTTACTGAATTAAGGAACTCACAGCAACATGAATTATCGTCATCATTTCCATGCCGGCAATTTCGCTGACGTGATGAAACACGTTTTGTTATTGCAACTTTTAGACCGTTTAAATGCCAAAGATAAACCTTATCGTTATATTGATACGCATGGTGGTGCCGGTAAGTACGACCTTTCTGAGGCCCCTGCACAAAAATCCGGAGAGTTTCTGACAGGAATTCATCGTTTGATACAACTTTCTTCAGCGCAGAAAAAACAGGCACCTGTTGCCATACAACGTTATCTTGATTTAGTTGGTCAATTACGTGAACAGGACGGAAAAGGTGCTTATCCTGGTTCACCATGGTTCGCAGTACAGGAAATGCGAGAGCAGGACAAAGCCACAATTTTTGAAATGCAATCAGAAGTTTTTGAGTATTTACGTGACAATATTCGGGATAAACGCGTAGGATTGCATGAGCGTGATGCGTATGAAGGCCTACTTGCGGTTATTCCACCAAAGGAAAAACGTGGATTGGTGATGATTGATCCACCTTATGAAATTGAGCGTAAGGATTTTCCACAATTGGTCGAATTGCTGCAAAATGCACACAAAAAATGGGCAACCGGAGTTTTTGCTGTCTGGTATCCAATTAAGGATCGAGCCATGATTGAACGTTTTGAGAAAAAAATGTTTAAAACCGGTATTCGTCGCCAATTGATTTGTGAAATTTGTGTTTGGCCTGATGATACACCAGTGGGGCTAAATGGTTGTGGTTTACTGGTCATTAATCCACCTTGGCAATTTGCTGAAGATGCTAAAGCTGCTTTACAGTGGCTACTACCTCATTTAAAAATGACTGAACATGGTGCAATGACCAATGTGCGTTGGTTAGTTGGTGAGTAAACCGAATTTATAAAAAGAAGGTCTCTATGCAAAATCAGCCCCAGAACAAAGATCAACAAGATAGCTTTGAAGGCATTACCTTTGAAGTAGTTGAAGAAGAACATACCGAAACGGGAAAAGTGCATCGCCGCGGTATTTATCTTTGGCCCAATCTGATCACGACAGCCGCATTATTGAGTGGTTTTTATTCCATCATTGCCAGTATGAATGGTGAATATCAACAGGCAGTCTATGCGATTATTCTTGCCGCCTTATTTGATGGGTTGGATGGTCGGGTTGCGCGGGCAATTGGTGCGCAAAGTGCATTTGGTGAGCAATACGATTCATTGTCAGACTTATTGGCCTTTGGTGTTGCACCAGCAATTCTCATGTACAGTTGGAGTGTGCATGATCTGGGGCGTATTGGTCTGGCGTGTTGTTTTATTTATACAGCTTGTGCAGCCTTTCGATTGGCACGTTTTAACGTGCAAATAGGTGTGGTTGATAAACGTTATTTTATTGGTGTAGCTAGTCCACTTGCTGCAATTATTGTGATTTGTTCTGTGTGGGTACAGCGCGATTTATCCAAAATCATTGATTTAAGCCAGACTTGGATCTTGATTGTCAATGCAGCCACGATGGTGATCGTTGGTTTACTGATGATTTCTAATTTGAAATATTATTCATTTAAGGTGATGGATCGTAAGCGGGTGCCTTTTGTCATCATGTTGCCGGTGGTACTGGTATTTGCAGCAATTACCTATAATATTCCTGTTGGTATTTTAGTGGTATCTGTGATTTATGCATTGTCAGGTATTGTAACTACATTGATGAATAAAAAAGCTGATTCTATTCAGAAATAGCGTCTTTACATCTAAAGTTGGTGTTAAGACTAGCAATTAATAAAAAATCCCGATATTTTCGGGATTTTTTATTATGTATAAATTCTAAAAATATATTAGCTTGCTTCAGCTGGTACGGGACGCCATAAGCTTTCTAGATCATAAAATTTACGTGTTGTAGGCAGCATGACATGAACAACAACAAAACCAAGATCAATCAAGATCCATTCTGCATCACGTTCACCTTCAACCCCGATTGGACGAAAACCTGCTTTTTTTGCTTCTTCTGCAACATTATCAGCAAGTGCTTTAATATGACGAGTAGAGGTACCACTTGCGATCACAATAGCATCGGATACATTGCTAATATCAGATACATCAAATTGTATAATGTCTTTGGCTTTTACATCGAGAAGTGCGTCATGAACGACTTGTAAACAACTTTGAATTTGTGAATGTTTGTCAACAGCGTGATGATGAGAATTGGCAGGCGATGGTTCAATGTTCATAAAGTGAAAATAATCCAGAGATTGAGTCACTATCTACTATAAGAGGATTACATTAAAAAATCAAATGAATAAAAAATATTCAGAAATTTATTTAAAAGATGATGCACCTTCAATGCACCATCTTTCATATAACAATTAAATAAAATTTTTATTTACATTATGGATTTAAGCTTTGATTCATTGTCATGCCAATAAATCTACTTTTGTGTTGCCTGAATTGCTGTTAAGGCAATGGTAAACACAATATCATCGACCAGCGCACCACGGGATAAAT
Source organism: Acinetobacter qingfengensis (assembly GCF_008693185.1). Taxonomy (GTDB): domain Bacteria; phylum Pseudomonadota; class Gammaproteobacteria; order Pseudomonadales; family Moraxellaceae; genus Acinetobacter; species Acinetobacter qingfengensis. The sequence goes on along the minus strand of NZ_VXKN01000003.1, from coordinate 244,505 downwards.
CATTTACGGGTTTATTTAGTCCCTGCAACATTGGACCAACACTGACCACATTGGCAGAGCGTTGTACTGCCTTATAAGTCGTATTTCCTGTGTTTAAATCGGGGAAAATAAACACATTGGCTTGGCCAGCTACTGGTGAGTTTGGCGCTTTTTGTTTACCGACACTTTCAACTGATGCGGCATCATATTGTAGCGGGCCATCAATTTTTAAGTCGGGGCGGCGTTGTTGTGCAATTTGTGTAGCAGTTTTTACTTTTTCTACTTCTGCACCTGTACCTGAATCGCCGGTTGAATAACTGATCATGGCAATACGAGGCTCAATGCCGAATGCCTGAGCTGAATCGGCTGATTGAATGGCGATTTCAGCCAGTTGTTCTGCAGTCGGATTTGGATTGACTGCACAATCGCCGTATACATAGACTTCATCCGGTAACAGCATAAAAAATACGGATGATACCAGAGAATATTCCGGTGCTGTTTTAATCAATTGAAAAGCAGGGCGGATGGTATTGGCCGTGGTGTGAATTGCTCCGGAAACCAGGCCATCGACTTCATCCAGTGCCAACATCATGGTACCAAGAACTACGGTATCCTGTAGTTGATCCTTGGCTTGAATGGCATCAAGTTTGCCTTTGCGTAGTTCAACCATAGGTGCAATGTATTTTTCCCGAACCTGATCCGGGTCAACAATTTCCAGATCATCAGGCAATTGTAGATTACGTGCTTTGGCAACATCATGTACTTCTTCTGGTTTTGCCAACAAAATACAGTGTGCAATGCCTCGAGTCTGGCAGATGATGGCCGCCTGAATTGTACGAGGCTCGGCTCCTTCTGGTAACACAATTCGTTTTTTAGCTGCAATAGATTTTTGTGCCAGCTCATGACGAAACGCAGAAGGCGATAGACGTGGCTGGACTTTACTGTCACAGACTTGTTTTAACCAGTTAAAATCAATATGGCTGGAAACAAAACGGGTAATTTGTTCTGCTCGTTGAATATCATCAGCAGGAACTTCATTGGCAATATGCAGAATTTGTTGCATGGTTTGAAAAGTATCTTGCGGTGTGCGCATTACTGGTAAGCCTGCTTTATACGCTTGCTCTACAAAACCATGAATATGATCACTGGCATGTTTTTCACTGTCAGTGAGTACTACACCTGCTACAGGAACACCACTTAAGGTTGCGACGCTACTGGCAAGAACAACATCACTACGATCACTGGATGCAATTAATAATTCGCCTGCAATAAATTTGTCCAGTTCATGTTCAATACGGCCACTAATCAAACTACTATGTTGTACACGGCGTTGATCTGCTTTACCTTCATTTAACCAGTTTGCCTGAATTGCACGTGCGATATCCAGTGTTCTGGGTACACTCAAGGTTGCACTAAAAGGCACTAATCCAATCACTGGAAATTGCTGTGAACCTAATAATGGTGCAAAACGTTGTAAGGCTGAGGTAAAGCCATCAATATAATCATTTAGACGAAGATTCTGATCTGTAGCAACTGGAATTTGTGCAGTTTCAGCAGGTAGGCCTTTGCTGCGCATGAATAAAACACCTGCGGTACGAGCAGAGCTTAATCCACCAAAAGGACGTAAATGACGTTCAATTAGTTCGGCAGTTTGTTCTGGTGCATTAATATCTGCACTACTGATAAGGATCACTTGGGCATCAAGTGCCTGCGCCAGAGCATTATTGAGCTGCCCAGTATAACTTTGATCCGCATTAGGTGTAAGGCCTTCAACAATAACCACTTCATGTGCAGCGCTGATTTGTCTATGCAGACTCACCACATCTTCGAGGAGATCATCAATATTATCTGTACTGATGTGATGATTAATTTTTTCGAAACTAATTGGTGTAACTTGCGGGCGTTGGTATATGTGAGCAATTAAGGCTGAACTGCGACTCGGAGCAGCATTTTTTTCCTGTGAAAATGGTTTTAAAAAATTGGCTTTAATTCCAATGCAATCCAGTGCTTGTATAAATCCTAAACAAGCTGAAGTCAAACCAATATTTTCTGCGGTAGGCACTAAAATAAATGTTTTCATGAATGATCCTGTTTCTAATGTAATAGGTGCATATTATGATGCACCTATACTGTATATTCCTTATTTGAAATGCTGCATAGTACTTATGCAGGTTCAGCAATTTTTAAGGCAATCTCACGGGTTTCGTGAGCAATGCGACCTTCTTCATCGGTTGGAATGACCCAGATTTGTGGGCCTTGCCCTTGATCAATACGGATTTCTTTGCCACGTGCATGATCATTTTGATTTTGATCAATACTAAAACCAAAATGTGGCAGACTTTTGACAACTCTTTCACGAATATAAGCAGAGTTTTCACCAATACCACCAGTAAAAATCAGCCCACTAATCTCTGGCAGACCACATGACATGGCTGCCAAAGATTTTGCCAAGCGATAAACAAACACTTCTATAGCAAGTGCCGCATCGTGATTACCATTATCGGCAGCTTCAACCAGTGTACGCATGTCATTGGATAAGCCTGAGATACCAAGTAAACCACTTTCACGGTTCAGCATTTTATCAATACGTTCCAGATCCCAGCCCAAATTTTTTGCCAGAAATTGATGTAAGCTTGGATCAACGTCACCACTACGCGTACCCATGCATAAACCTTCAAGTGGTGTTAAACCCATACTGGTATCTACACTTTTGCCATTCCATACGGCGCAGGTTGAGCTACCATTGCCCAAATGTGCAACTAACCAGCCGCCTTGATTTTTTTGTCCGGCAAGTGTTGATGCACGCTCACTGACATACGCATGACTGGTACCGTGGAAACCGTAACGGCGTACACCATAGTCTGTATACAGGTTCTTAGGCAAGGCATAACGGTACGCTTTTTCAGGCATGGATTGATGAAACGCTGTGTCAAATACGGCAACTTGCGGTAAATCCGGAAATAATTCCAGCGTCGCTTCTATACCGACAATGTGTGCAGGGTTATGTAATGGGGCAAGTGCCGAGGTTTGTTTAATATGTTGAATGACTTCATCATTGATGAGTTGTGCTTCGGTGATTTCACCACCATGCACTACACGATGTCCGATAGCTTCAGGTTTGTAATGTTTTAAACGTGTAAGCGCAACTTCGAGTGCCTGCTTGTGATCTGCATGTGGTAACGGCATTTCGAATTTTTCTTCACCAATTGTTACCCCTTTGATACGTGCTTCAGCCGTACCAAGATTTTCAGCTAAGCCCTGAATACGAAAATGTTGATCTTCAAGTAAAAGTGCAAATTTGATTGAAGAAGAACCACAATTGATTACAAGTATATTAGACACGGTCAGTCATCCCTAAAAAACAACAAAATTTAAAAATCTTATGTCTTCCGTGATATTAGGTAAAATATACATAAGACATCTTGTTCCATAGACAGGTATATGGACTGTAAGGTATTTGCTCTGGGTTAGAACTTAAACCATTTAACAATTAATTGCTTGCGACTACAAATTAGACTTTGGATTACTAGACTTTAGCATGATGTTCTGGATTTAAAAATGGCATAATTTAATGAAGTAAAATATTATTTTTTTAATAAATAGTTGTTTTTGATGATTGAAATGAAAAGATTATGATGAGGGATTCAGTGAATTTAAAGCAGATATTAGACTTAAGGCTGATAAAAAGTAGGGTTTAAGTAGGTATGCCAGTTTAACAAAACGGACATACCTCATCGTTATTTATTGGCGAATTTGCCCATCTCCAAGAACAATCCATTTTTGTGATGTCAAACCTTCTAATCCAACCGGACCTCTGGCATGGATTTTATCGGTAGAGATTCCAATTTCGGCACCTAATCCATATTCAAAGCCATCTGCAAAACGGGTAGATGCATTAATCATGACTGAGCTCGAATCCACCAGTGCAAGAAATTTACGAGCTTTGCTATAATTTTCTGTTACGATGGCATCAGTATGATGTGAGCCATAGTGATTAATATGGTCAATTGCCGAAGCTAAGCCATCAACGATTTTAATGGCTAAAATTGGACCAAGATATTCGGTATACCAGTCATCTTCTGTTGCAGCAATGACATCATCACCAAGAATACGCAAGGTTTCAGCACAGCCACGTAATTCAACCTGTTTCTCACGATACAAGTCAGCAATTTTTGGTAAAAATTGTTCGGCAACAGGCGCATCAACCAATAATGTTTCCATAGCATTACAGACACCATAACGATGCGTTTTGGCATTCAGACTAATTCTGACAGCTTTGTCTAAATCTGCTTCACGTTCGACAAAAACATGGCAATTCCCATCTAGATGTTTGATGACTGGGATACGTGCTTCAGCAGTAATTCGTTCAATCAGACTTTTACCACCACGAGGTACGATCACATCGACATAGTCTGTCATGGTGATTAAACAACCTACGGCTGTACGATCCGCTGTTTCAATCACTTGAATAGCATGCTCTGGTACACCGGCTGTTTTCAATCCATCCTGAATGGCTTTGGCGATGGCTTGGTTGGATAGTAATGCTTCAGAACCACCTCGCAGGATAATTGCATTGCCTGATTTTAATGCCAGTGAAGCAGCTTCTAGTGTGACATTGGGACGCGATTCATAAATCATGCCAACGACACCAAGCGGCACACGCATTTTTCCAAGCTGAATACCAGAAGGTCGATAAGCTAAATCAGTAATTACGCCAATCGGGTCAGTTAGCGCAATCACATCTTTTAAACCTGTCAACATAGATTCAAAACGAGCAGGGGTGAATTCCAGACGGTCTAGTAGGGCACTGTCCAGTTGTTTGTTACGACCATTTTCCATGTCGGTGTTGTTTGCTGCAATAATCTGGTTTTGCTGCTGCTGCAATGCAATCAAAATAGCGTTTAAAGCCTGATTTTTTTCATTGCTGCTTAGACTTGCTAGTGTACGTGAAGCAATGCGTGCCTGTTGACCGATATTTGTCATGTAGTCCTGAATAGATTCACTCATAATTAACCCGATTTGATGTGGTGAATAACGTAAAACTTGCGATCATCCTTGTGAAAAGCAAAGAGAAGGTGCAAGTCTTTCGATTATGTTATAGATTGCATGAAGTTTAAAGCTTGAATCTGCAAAATCATATTGTCAAAATTATGGTGTAAATCATCTACTGAGTCGATTCAATCTCTAACAATTGAATTGATATTGGCTGATGTTATTGCTGTGGTATTGACTCGACGGTAACAGTATTTTATTTTGCCATAAACTCTTCGATCTGAGCTTTTGCCTCTTGCCATGCTTGACCTAGATTTAATGGTGTCAGATGGTTTTGTCTAGGAATACGTCCACGCATACGTTCCATACGCTGCTGATTGGGTTCGGGAAGATCTTTCAATCTTTCCAGTGCAATACATGCAGATTGACGGTCGTTACAAACCAACCCCATATCACAACCAGCCTGTAATGCTGCCTGAATACGTGCATCCGCACCACCAGCAACACAAGCCGCCTGCATGGAAAGATCATCTGAAAATAATACGCCATCAAAACCAAGTTGCTTGCGTAAAATGGTTTGAATCCAGAATTTAGAAAAACCTGCTGGATTTGGATCCACTTGTTGATAAATCACATGCGCCGGCATAATGGCATCTAATTCGGGCATAAGTTGTGAAAAAGGCTGCATATCTCGTTGGGCAATCTCTTCAAATGAGCGCAAATCAATTGCTGCGGCAATATGTGAGTCCGCCTTAACCGAACCATGACCCGGAAAATGTTTCCCTGTGGTTGCCATACCTGCCTGTTTCATTCCTTGCATAAAAGCACGTGCTAAAGGAATAATTTGCTGGGGATTTCTGGAAAAACCGCGATCCCCAATGACATCACTGATATCATCAATATCAAGCACAGGGGCAAAACTAAAATCAATGCCGACAGCCAGCACTTCAGTTGCCATCAGCCAACCACAAGTTTGAGCCAGATGTAAAGCTTGTTGCTGATCTTGCTGAAATAATTCGCCAAAACGACCCATAGCAGGAATATGGCTAAAGCCATGTTCAGTTTTTAAACGTCTTACTCTGCCACCTTCCTGATCAATCGCAATTAGAATTTCTGGGCGAATTTGGCGAATATGATCGGTCAAGGCACGAACCTGTTGTGGTGATTCAATGTTCCGGGCAAATAAAATAAGTCCACCGACCTGAGGTACTTGAAGAATTTCGATATCCTCTGGGCTAAGGGTGGTGCCTGCAACATCCAGCATCAGTGCGCCGATCATATTGTTTCCTTTTCCGGGTTTGATTGCTTTGCAAATATTCTGCAAATTATGCAATGATTTATTACATTTACACCATGAAGAATATGTTAAAACTAACACAATCTTCAAACCAATAAATTAATGTGATGAATAATAGTAGTGATCGCTACAAATCGCAAAATATTATCGCCGCATAACCAGGAAACGAATATAGATTATGAAGTTACAACAATTGGCATGCGCAGTTGCATTGGCAACAAGTGGCTTGTTTTTTACACATATCATTTCACAGGCAATGGCTGAACCAGAAACACAAACAGCCAAAGCTGGGGTAATTCAGCCAACACAGGCACAGTCTTTAGTGGCTCGACAAATGGCAACGCTGGTTGATCGTCAGCATTATTTGCCGATGCGTTTGGATGCTAAAACATCTGAACGTATATTTGATATGTATGTGGATAGTCTGGATCCGGATCACAGCATTCTGTTACAGAGTGATATTGCACAATTAAAGCAAAAATATGGAGCAAATTTTGGACTTGCTTTAAAAACTGGTGATTTAAATCCAGCCTTTACCATTCATGCTTTATATCGTGAACGTATCAAAGAATATTACGATTACATGCTCAGTGAGTTGAAAAAACCACAAAATCTTCATCAGCAAAATGTTTATGTCGATACGGATCGTGAAAAAGCACCATTTTTCAGAAATAAACAAGATCAACGAACATATTGGAATAAGGTTCTGGTTTCCCAGTTAATCAGTCTGACAATTAATAAAGAAGAAGAAGCAGCGAAGCAAAAAGCTTTGAAAGATGATCCTTCTCTGGCAGATGGTCAAAACCTGACGCCACCGGAAGATCTCACCCCGGTACAAACGCTTGAAAAACGGTATAAACGACAGCTTGAGCGTATTTCACGGCTAAAAAGTGATGATGTACTGGATAAAACCTTGAATGCAATGTTGGCCACTTATGATCCACATAGTAATTATTTCCCACCTGTAGATGCAATGGAGCTTAATCGTCAGACCACTTTACAGTTAGAAGGGATTGGTGTAACCATCCGTCCAGAACGTGGTAATGAGGATTATACTAAGATTGAAACCATCGTTGACGGTGGACCAGCGAGCAAAACCGGACAGGTGCGTGCAGGTGATCGCATTGTCGGTGTGGCTCAGGAAGGACAGCCAATGCAAGATGTGATTGGCTGGTCAAGTCAGGAAATTGTGGGTGTGATCCGTGGTAAACGAGGGACCAAGGTAACCCTGAAATTATTGGCTTCGGGCGCACCGATGAGTCAGGCTCGAGTAGTGACCATTACCCGTGACATTATTCAGGAAGAAGATTCAGGATTAAAATATCGCACCGTAGATGTGCAGCGTGACAATAAAAAAATTAAAGTCGGTGTGATCGAAATCCCATCTTTTTATTTGAATTATCGCGCCAGAAGTGAAGGACAAAATTATCGTAGTGTGGCAGAAGATACTGCCAATGCATTAATCGCCCTATCTAAGCAAAATGTTGCCGGCATTATTATTGATTTACGTAATAACCCGGGCGGTTCACTGGAAGAGGTGGTGAAAATGCTGGGGCAGGTCATTAAACAGGGACCTGTTGTACAGATTCGTGACGGGAATGGCAATATCAGTATTTTTGAAGATACCGATGGCGGTCAGCAGCTTTACTCCGGACCGTTGGCTGTGATGGTGAATCTGGCATCTGCGTCTGCAAGTGAAATTTATTCCGCTGCTATTCAGGATTACGGTCGTGGTATTGTCATTGGCAGTACAACTACAGGTAAAGGCACCGCACAGGTACAACTAGATAGTCTGGCTTATGGTCAGGCCACATTGACTCAGCGCAAGTTTTATCGAATTACTGGTGGAAGTACCCAGAATAAAGGTGTGATTCCGGACATTAAAATGATTGATATTTATTTTGATCAATTTGGTGAACGCAAATCCAAAAATCCATTACAGTGGGATACGATTCCGACAGCACCATTTAAACGGGAAGGTATCATTAAGCCGTATGTTGCTGAGTTACAAAAACAATCCGATGCACGTCGTGCCAATGATCCACAGTTCCAGTTCTTGCAAAATTACGTAAATCTTGCCAAAAAAACCGTAGATGAAAAACGGGTTGTTCTGGATATTGATCAACGTAAAACTGAAATTACACAATTGGAAGCACAAACTTTGGCAAATGAAAATCGCCGCCGTCAAGCGACAGGATTAAAACCATATGCCAATTGGCAAAGTTATCAGGCAGCGATGGATGCATTAAGTGAGGCACGTGCCAAAATGAAAGATGCAACCCGTCCACCATTACCTGAGGAAGAAACTTTTGTGACTGAATCTGCAAAAATTTTACTGGGTTTAACAGATATGCAGAAAAAACAAGCAACTGCTCAGTAATTATCACCTTGAGTAACCCTGTAAGCATTTTAATGGTTTACAGGGTTTTTATATGGGCTAAGATGGCATGAATTGCATCATAATGCACACCAACAATCAGAAAAGTGATATTTTACCCTTGCCTTTTTGATTCAGCTTATGCAAACCTAATAAACAGGAACAATTATGGATGCATCACATTCTACGGCATATTGGGTTGTAGGTATCATCGTTTTATTTATCCTAGGCTCAATTTTTGGATTGCGGGTTAGCCCTCGAGAGAAAGCCTTGGGTTTGTTACGCGATAAAGCACGTAAAATGGGCTTACATCCAAGACTGCTTCCTGCACCTGATTGGAGCAAAATTCCGAAAGTAACGGAAACACGCGCCAGCATGGTTGCGTATTACAGCATTCTGGTGCCGGAAGGTAAATTTCCGTTGATGCGGGCAATTGTTGTTGAACAAACCCTGAAAGTGGTGACAGGACAGCATATTCTGGATGGTCAAACAATTCCCATGAATGGCATTTTTGCAATTGACATGCAAGCTAATTGTGTTGGTGCATATTGGGATGAAAGTACAGATTTTCATGGAGAGCAGCTTGAAACTTTAAAAGCTTACCTCCATTCATTAACCCAGTTAACTTAAAAAACAAAATTATTGATTTGGAAGATATATGGCGACAGCAACACAGAAACGTGACAACTCTACTCAGGGAGCAAAAGGGCGTTCTTTAGTCATTGTGGAGTCGCCTGCAAAAGCAAAGACCATCAATAAATATCTGGGTAATCAATTTATTGTGAAATCCTCTGTGGGGCATGTGCGTGATTTGCCAACAGGTGGTGGTGCCAAATCAAGTGAAAAAAAGCCTGCGACCAGAACCAAGCAAACTGCAGAAGAAAAAGCCCAAAAAGCACAAACCGCTTTGGTTAATCGCATGGGCGTTGATCCGGAACATGGCTGGAAAGCAAAGTATGAAATTCTTCCGGGCAAAGAGCATGTTGTTGCCGACCTGAAAAAATTAGCAAAAGAAGCTGATGCGATCTATCTCGCAACGGATTTGGATAGAGAAGGGGAAGCAATCGCATGGCATTTAAAAGAAGTTATTGGTGGAGATGACAGCCGCTATCATCGGGTAGTGTTTAACGAAATCACCAAAAATGCGATTCAGGAAGCTTTTAAACAACCATCACGTCTGGATATTAATCGTGTTAATGCACAACAGGCTCGTCGTTTCTTGGATCGTGTCGTTGGATTCATGGTATCACCACTACTTTGGGAAAAAATTGCCCGGGGTTTATCCGCAGGACGTGTACAATCTGTAGCTGTTAAACTGGTGGTAGAGCGTGAACGTGAAATTCGTGCATTTATTCCGGAAGAGTATTGGGAAATTTTTGCAGATACAGAGAAAGATCGGGATGCGATTCGTTTAGAAGCCGTTAAACAGGCTGGCAAAACCTTAAAGCTTAAAAATAAGGCACAGGCAGATGCCATTCTCGCTTTATTAAAAGATGCCATTTACAAAATTACTGCACGCGAAGACAAGCCTACCAAGGTTAATCCAAGCGCCCCATATATCACCTCCACATTACAACAGGCAGCAAGCACACGGTTAGGTTTCTCGGTCAAGAAAACCATGATGTTGGCGCAACGTTTATATGAAGGTGGATATATCACGTATATGCGTACCGATTCCACTTTCTTGAGTGATGATGCGGTTAACATGGTACGTACCCATATTGAAGAAAATTTTGGTGAAAAATACTTACCAGCAAAACCTAACCGCTATGGCAATAAAGCAGGTGCACAAGAAGCACATGAAGCCATTCGTCCTTCCAATGTGGCGTTGACCGGTAGTGATCTGAGTGGTACTGAACGTGATGCACAGCGATTATATGATTTAATCTGGCGTCAATTTGTCGCCTGTCAAATGACACCGGCACAATATTTATCTTCAACCATTTTAGTTGATGCCAATGGTATTGAGTTAAAGGCTAAAGGCCGTACATTGATTTTTGATGGATTTACGCGAGTTCGTGGTGCCAATAAGTCTGATGATGACATTTTATTACCTGCGGTAAAAGTGGGAGATGTTCTTAATCTGATCAAACTTGATCCATCCCAACATTTTACCAAACCACCTGCACGTTTTACCGAAGCTTCTCTGGTTAAAGAATTGGAAAAACGAGGTATTGGTCGTCCATCCACCTATGCCGCAATTATTTCCACTATTCAGGAACGAGGCTACGTTAAACTGGAAAATCGCCGTCTTTTTGCAGAAAAAATGGGCGAAATTGTCACAGATCGTCTGGATGAAAGCTTCAATAATTTAATGAATTATGCGTTTACAGCCGATCTGGAAGGACAACTGGATAAAGTTGCTACAGGTGAAGAAAATTGGAAAAATTTGCTGGATCAATTCTATGGTGATTTTAAAAAACGTTTAACCACTGCTGCCAGTGAGCAAGGGATGCGTCGAAATCAACCTGTTGAAGTTCCAGATGTACACTGCCCACAGTGTGATCGTGCCATGCAAATTCGTACAGGAACCACAGGTGTTTTTCTTGGATGCTCAGGTTATAACCTGCCACCGAAAGAACGCTGTAAGGGCACAATGAATTTAACACCAGTAGAATCATTGGCGGCTTTATCTGATGATGATAGTGCTGAAACTGATGATCTTATGGCAAAGAAACGTTGTCCAGCTTGTGGTACGGCAATGGATAGTTATGTGCTGGATGGCGGACGCAAACTGCATATTTGCGGTAATAATCCGGACTGTGCTGGTTATGAAGTTGAAGAAGGTGAGTTTAAAATCAAGGGCTATGATGGTCCAACTATTCCATGTGATAAGTGTGATGGTGAAATGCAACTTAAAACTGGACGATTTGGCCCTTACTTTGCTTGCAGCAGTTGTGATAATACCCGAAAAGTTCTAAAAAATGGTCAACCTGCACCGCCACGAGTTGATCCAATTAAAATGGAACATTTACGCTCAACCAAACATGATGATTATTTTGTGTTGCGTGATGGTGCAGCCGGGCTATTTTTGGCTGCCAGTAAATTCCCTAAAGTGCGTGAAACACGTGCGCCAAAATTGGCAGAGCTGCGAAGTGTTGCCGATCAACTGGATGCAAAATTTAAATATTTACTGGATGCGCCAGACACCGATCCAGAAGGTAACGCAACCATTTTGAAATTTAGCCGTAAAAATCAGGCCCAGTATGTTGCTTCAGAAACATCTGAAGGTAAGCCAACCAAATGGTCACTGGTGTATCAGGATGGAAAATGGCTCGAAGGTAAATAAACTTGAACATCATACCCCAGACAAAAGCCTGGGGTATTTTTTTAGTAAAGCCAAAATAAAATGAGAAAATTGTAGTTTTAATCAATACAATTCATTCACCTTAAAGTCTGCTTCCTTAATATGCAAATAAATTACCCAATACGATTCGCTGATGGTGAACTTCTTATTCCCAAAAACTTTTTTTGAGTAATTGTTTAGCTTGTTTACGTTCACGCCGATGTACGGTTTTCGGTTTTTCACTCTCGTGAACACCGCCTTTGTGTAACAGCGGTGAAAGTGCAACATGATTACGTACTTTGATTTTTGGCATTTGCTTTAATTTCATTCTTAATATCCTCTTAATTAGCCTTTAATACACATGACTTGTTTTAGTGTATGAACAATCTCAATTAAATCAGTTTGATATGCCATAACTTGATCAATGTCTTTGTAAGCGGCCGGAATTTCATCTACAACATGCTTGTCTTTTCGACATTCAACACCTTGCGTTTGAAGAATTAAATCCTGTTGGTTAAACAGTTGTCTGGCTTTGGTTCGACTCATTTTTCGTCCTGCACCATGTGAGCATGAGCAGAAAGATTCTGGATTACCTTTACCTCTAACAATATACGACTTGGCACCCATGGAGCCGGGTATAATTCCCAGTTCATCTACTTCTGCACGAATGGCACCTTTACGAGTTACAAACACTTGTTCGCCATAATGCCATTCCTGCTGTACATAATTGTGATGACAATTAATGGCTTCCTTAGTCATCTGAAAATTTGGCAATAATGGGCGAATTGCTTCAAGAATCAGCCGCATCATTTCACGGCGATTTTCAAATGCATATTCCTGAGCCCAAAGTACTGCTTCAACATAATCATCAAAACTGGCAGAGCCTTGTGTGAAGTAGGATAAATCTTGATCTGGAACATGCCCAAAGCGGTGCTGAGCCTCTTTTTTGGCCCGTTCAATAAAATACGTACCAATAACATTGCCTAAACCGCGACTACCTGAATGCAGCATGATCCAGACAAAGTCACTTTCATCAAGGCATAATTCGATAAAATGATTGCCACCACCTAATGTTCCAATCTGTTTTTGCCATGTTAAATCAAAATTTCTAAGCATGCGGCGTAATCCCGGATGTTTATCTGTAATGATCTTTAGACGTTTTTCAAGAGGAGATAAGGTGGATGCCTTTGCCCTAATTTGCTGGTGCATTTCAAATCCAACAGGTACTTTTCTTTCAATCGCATTGCGTAAAGCACCGAGATGATCTGGTAGTTGCGACCCTTTTAAATTCAGACGTAAAGCATTCATCCCACAGCCGATATCTACACCGACAGCAGCAGGGATAATGGCATTTTTAGTTGGAATCACACTACCAACTGTTGCACCTTTACCTAAATGTACATCTGGCATTACTGCAATATGTGAATGAATAAATTGCAGTTGTGCCATTTTGCGTAGCTGATGCAGAGTTTCCTCATCAATATCATTGGTAAATATTTTGACAGGGACGCCGTATTCAGCTTTGGCATTTAAAATTTTTTGTATGCCCATGAAATTTTTCTCATTAAGTTTTTATTTTGTCCGAAAATTGATGTCTTGATTAAAATCTAGACATAAAAAAATCCGGCGAATGCCAGATCTTGATTGCTTTGCATTCGGACATATCAGTGATTAAACCTATGTCCGTGAGCAGACGTATGCTTAATCAGTTTAAGTTAGGTTTTCCAGATAAAAGCATGACGTCCTCCTAATATTTCAATATGGGTATAAAATCTTTGAATGCGCATTCTAGTGTAAAAAAACAGCATGTCAAGTTTAAAATAGATCTTTTACAACAAAAATATTATTAAAAATGCATTAATATTGCCACTTTGGCTTCAAAATATATGGTTTAAAATAGTTTTTTATTGATTGAAAAGTCATGTAATCGGCTTTTATCGTGACCATTTTATTGTATTTTATGAATGGGCTATCATTTTTAATTTTAGGTTAACATCTTAAAAAAAAGTTAGGAGATAATGAATAATGAAAATGTATCAAGTCGATGCCTTTAGTCAGCAGCTTTTTCAAGGTAATCCCGCTGCTGTACTTGTATTGGAACAATGGCTGGATGAACAGTTAATGCAGAAAATTGCTGCAGAAAATAATCTATCAGAAACAGCTTTTGTTAAAATACTTGATGCACAAAATTATGAAATTCGCTGGTTTACGCCAGTTAGTGAAATTGAGTTTTGTGGGCATGCGACGTTAGCCAGTGCATTTATCTTATTTCAAAAATTTACCGCTTTAAAAACCATTCATTTTCATAGCAAAAAATTGGGAATTTTTATTATTTCTCAGGCAGATGATGGCAAGATTTGTATGAATTTTCCAATTCGTAAGGCTGAAAAATTATCTGAATATCCTGAAATTCTGAATGAGGCATTAACGAAGCCCATCAAGGCAGTGTATCGCAATGCTCAGGCTTATATTTTGGAATATCAATCGGTTCAGGATGTTTTAGAGGAAACTCCGGATTTTAAAAAATTAGCAGAACTGGGAAATTTACGTACAGCAATTACAACTGCTGGTCTGGACGTTGCGATTACTGCTCAGGCACAACAATATGATTGTGTTTCCCGTTATTTCGCACCAGCATTAGGTATTGATGAAGATCCAGTGACAGGGTCAATTCATACGGCAATTGTGCCGATATGGGCTGAGAAATTAGGAAAATCTCAGTTAGTTGCTTATCAAGCTTCCCAACGTGGTGGTGCATTATTTTGTAAAATTCTTGATCAGGATCGCATTGAAATTGCTGGCTATGCATGTTTATTTTTTGAAGCAGATATTTTGTTACCCTGATGATCAATTAAGCGATTTTAATATGTATTTATTGAGATAAATGCGAGCTGCGATATTATTTTTCATAAATACAAGGGTTTTAAGTTGGTTTGTAAGTGTTCAGATAAATAATAATGGAAAGAATTATCATTTATTAGTAAGATGGTTACATATTTTAATCTATTTCATCGCAGTTATGTTATGGACTCTTTAACTCAACAAGCCGGTAAACGTTTCTGTCAGATTTATGCAGAGAATTACAATTGGTTAAGCCAATGGCTATATAGACATTTGAAGTCGAATATTCATCTGGAAGATATTGTACAGGATACTTTTTTAAAATTATTTATTTCTAATCAGGCACATTTGATTCGGGAACCTAGAGCTTATCTTGCTACGACAGCACGTTGTATCGTGGTTGATCAGGCAAGACATGCCATTGTTGAGAAAAAATATCTGGAGCATTTGCAGTATCTTCAGCAGGAGAATGTACAGAGTTCGCCGGAGCAAACCATCATGATCGTTGAGTTATTGCAAAGGATAACACTTGCTGTCAGTGATCTTGCTGAACGCCCACGATTATGTCTGTTATTATATTATCTGGATGGTATGTCACAGGAAAAAATCGCCCAGCATTTAAAAGTATCCAGACGTACTGTGCAGCTTGATTTGGTCAAAGCAATGGTACATTGTCACCAATGGATGATGCAGAATTAATTGATGTCAGGCTCAAACCATCAGCAACACAATAATCCTCTATCAGATACGGAGCTGATGGAGCAGGTTGCACTATGGTTATTAAAAATGCAAAGTATTGATTGTACTGCACAGGATCGACAAGAATTTCTAGACTGGCAGCAACAGAATCCACGGCATGTTGAAATGGTTAAGCAAATGCAGTCAACATTCCAGCCTTTTGAACAATTTAAACAACATACTATTTCACATCAAATTATTGAACAAGCAGTCGAACAAACTCAGCCAGATCATCTATTTAAAAAATCTCACAAAATTCTGTCTATAATATTTATCTGTATATTTACTGCTGTTATGGGATATTGGGCCAATACGCAATATTGGTTTGCGGATACTAAAAATCGTTATAATTCTTGGAATGAGCAGGTCTTACCAGATGATTCAGAGATCAAAATCAGTGGCCATACCGCCTATAACATTAAATTTAATCAACAACAGCGCGTTATTGAATTACTGGATGGTAATATTCTGGTTGATGTTGCAAAAGATGCGCAACGACCATTTATCATCGACACTGAATTTGCCCAGATCAAAGCATTAGGGACACGATTTATTGTACAACATCATGGTCAGGCAACGATTTTAACCATGTTACATTCCAGTACTGAAGTCACTACTACTTTGATAAATGGACAACAACAAATCGTCAAGGTTGATGCTGGTCAACAAATTATTATTGATTTACAAGGTATTCACCCTGTACAAAAAATTTCCATTCAACAGGCGGAAACGGCATGGCAACAGCACATGCTTGCAATTGATTTAATGCCATTGGATCAGGTACTGGCAATTTTGCAAAGTTATGATGATCGAACATTTAAATATGATGCTCAAGCATTAAATCACATTGAGGTTACTGCAATGTTGCCACTTGATGGCAGAGGATTAGTTTTACTGGAAAATAGTTTGCCGATTACAGTTGAAAAAGATTTTCTGGGAAGAACACTGATAAAAAATAAATAATTAAATAACAATTAATTAAAATAAATTTTACAAATATTTCTTATTTTGATTACGCAGTTTGCATTTTCATCCGACCTATAGAGAAACAAACAGCATCAATAAGTGTTATTGATATTTCAGTCTTCGATGTGGGGCAATGTGATGAAAAAGCAACAATCTTCTCAGAAAACACTATTAAAACCATTAGCGCTTTCTATTCATTTGGCAATTGGGGTAGGTGTATTACTTTCTACTCCAATTGCTATAGCAAATACGGTACAAGTTAAAAACTACCAGATTTCAGCCAGTTCACTTAATTTGGTACTTAACCAGTTTGCAGCACAGGCAGGGATAGCCATTGCAATGGATGGCAAACAATTATCCAAGATTCAAAGTGCTGGATTAAAAGGAAATTACTCAGTAGATGAGGGATTTGCTGAAATTTTACAAGGTACAAATTTACAGGCTCAAAAGCAAGCCACGGGTTATGTTATTACAATTAAAACAACACAAAGCCAAAAAAAGCCTGAACCAAAATATATAGGAGAATTAAAACAAATAGATGTCAATGCCAAAGGCAATTATCGTAATACTGATGGTGTTTCTATATTACCTGCAATTACTGTTCATGCTGCTCAAAATACCACAGAGGGTACAGGTTCTTATACTACAGGGAAAATGAATAGTGCGACCAAATTGAATTTGTCCATGAAAGAAACACCACAATCGGTCAGTATCCTGACCCGTTCGCAAATTGATGATCTAGGGCTAACAACGTTGGATGATGCGGTACAGAACATTACAGGATTGGTGACTCAGTCAGGTTATTACGTTGGTGATTCTGGCAGTTTTAGTGCACGTGGTTTTGCTATTTCCAATCTTAATGTGGATGGTTTAACACTGGATACAGGTGCCAATGGTACCTTCAATGCAGATAATGATTCTCTGGATATTTATGACCGTATCGAGGTCGTCCGTGGTGCTACCGGATTGACCACAGGGGCAGGAACACCATCAGCAACCATTAATCTGGTACGAAAACGGCCTACAACAGAAACACAAGGTACAGTTTCGATTAGTGCTGGAAGCTGGAATAACTATCGTGCTAGTGTTGATGTAGGTGGTGCATTAAATGCAGATAAAACCATTCGTGCCAGAGCAGTGGTTGCTGCACAGGACAAAGATCAATTCTATGACAATGCAGATGCCAGTAATTATCAGCTTTATGGCATTGTTGAAGCTGATCTCAGCAGTAATTTATTGGCAACATTGGGTGTTCACTATCGTAAAGTAGATAATAAGGGTGGAACTCAAAGTCTTCCAAATCATACTGATGGCAGTTTTTTTAATATTAGTCGAAAAACCAATTTATCCAATGATTTTGATTTCTGGAAACAGGAAGATTTAAGTATTTTTTCCGACTTGACCTATACTTTTGCCAATGACTGGAAACTAAAATTTGCAGGCAACTGGAAGCGACCTGAGCAGGATATTTTGTTTTCCACTCAAACCGGTAGTGGTAGTTTGTACGCCAATAATGCTGTTGGTGGCAGTCCATTTTATCAAAGTGTGCAGCATTACAAATTGGATAACAAAGCGGATAGCTATGAGCTAACACTGAATGGTGATTATAATTTATTTAACCGAAGTCATGAATTAATTGTGGGAGCGAACTATCGGGAAAAACATAATAAAAACTGGGGTGGCTGGTCTACGGATAGCTGGACCACGAGCGCTCCGACGGTTAACCCCTACGATTGGGATTCCTCAATTATTAGCAGACCTGATATTGATTTGACCAGATGGAATATTGATACCAAGACTAGACAAACTGGCTTATACACTGCAACCCGTTTGTCTGTGACCGATCATTTGAAATTTATTTTGGGTTCACGTTTTAACTGGTATAAAAGTGAAAATTTAAGAGCCCATACCAGCTATGATGAAAAAGGTGAAATTACCCCTTACGCTGGTGTGGTTTTTGATTTAAATCCACAACACTCAATCTATGCAAGCTGGACAGAAATCTTTGAGCCACAAAGTGATGTTGATCGTAATAGAAATCAGTTAAAACCGATTACTGGTACAAATTATGAATTGGGATTAAAAGGTGAGTATTTTGATGGTCAGTTAAATGCCAGTATTGCGACATTTTTGATTGAGCAACAAAATCGTGCAGTCAATGATTTATCAGGGCCAAATCCTTGTGCCGGTAGCACCAGCTATTGTAAACGTGCTTCCGGTGAAGTGGAAAGTAAAGGCTTTGAAACAGAAATCAGTGGTGCATTGACAGATCGCTGGCAAGTTACTGCCGGTTATACCTATGTAAAAACCAAATATTCTAAAGATGTTGATTCCACTATTGTTGGAACAATATTTAATCCAAGTTTACCTCGTCAACAATTTAAACTTTCCACCAGTTATCGTTTGCCTGGACAATGGGAAAAATTACGCATAGGCGGCAGTATTTATGCGCAAACTGCAACGCAAGCGACTGATAACGAATTGATTAAACAGGGTGGTTATGCATTGGTGTCATTAAATGGCGCTTATCAACTCAATTCAAATGTGGATATTCAGCTCAACATCAATAATCTGCTGGATAAAACTTATTACACAGGATTGGGTTGGGGCAGTGCCGGAACGGCTTATGGGACACCACGTAATGTTATGGCAACTTTGAAATATAGGTTTTAATAAGGTTGTATAAATAATAAATGCCGCTAATATCAGCGGCATTTATTATAGATCAGTGAATGACAGATAACATGAGATTGAGTTATTCAATTAAATCAATAGTTTTTGAATTTTATTGACATATGATCTCAGCTAATTTTGACATATAAGTTAAGACTTTTTAGAGTTTTTTGTCATATAAGTTAAGATTTTTTTACCATAGCCTGCTTCTAGCAGTTTTTTAACATCCTCTCGTTTAAATAACCTAACTGAGTAATTGTGATTGCCGTGAAGATATGGTTTGATCAATCCTCTAGAGACTAGATTAGTAATATGAGTTCTATGCATTCCAAGAATATCGTTAGCCTCTGATGCTGTACAAAAATCTTTGTGAATTTCTAAGACATGATCAACTTGCCTTTTTGGTAGTGATTGCCAATAACCTATATGTCGAAGTGTCAAATAGCCAGTCATGATCCAATTCTTCTGTAGTTGGTCAGCTGTGCAGTTGAGTGCTTTGAGTACATCATCTATATAGACAAAAGAAGGATCATTCTTTAATTGCAGTAATCTATCAATACTTCTTATTGGAATGCGGTATGGGCGCTCTTCAATATCGTCAATTAACAACCATTTGTATTTAATGAGTTGAGCTGTTTGAGCTGATGAAAGATTGAAAAGTTTAGCAGCGTCATTCAGATTAATGTAATCATTGTTATCGTTCTCTATTACAGTTCCTTTTTTCTTGCGCCCCAAATTGTTCTTGAAAGAGACTATATTCTCAATCGTAGATTTATCTATATGTTGAATGTCTTTTCTTGCATAAAAAGCAGGGTAAAGTTTATTGATATGGATTGGATCGATTTTTAAACTAGAAAGTTTATCTCTTAGTGTAAGTGGCGAAACGTCCAATTGTTTAGCAAGTGGACTTAAGAAAATATATTTTTCATTAAAATCATTGATGAAATCTTTATGAAGACAAAGCTGTGTATAATGATTGAGATACTTTTTGGTTGTTGGAATATTTGGAGTTTTAAGAAATAAACGTGTGTTTCTATTATTGATATCCAGTATTTTCATCATTTCAGGAATCGTGTAGTAATGATCGGATTCATCAGCTAGATGTGGTGGATGATGATATTCATATGTACCATTAATATTTCTTACTTCATTAATCAACC
Source organism: Acinetobacter qingfengensis (assembly GCF_008693185.1). Taxonomy (GTDB): domain Bacteria; phylum Pseudomonadota; class Gammaproteobacteria; order Pseudomonadales; family Moraxellaceae; genus Acinetobacter; species Acinetobacter qingfengensis. The sequence continues at coordinate 224,196 of NZ_VXKN01000003.1, read as the reverse complement.
AGTCTTCAAGTATTTTGGCACTAAAACTATTTTTCTCATTATTTGCAAGCTGATCATGATATAGAATTCCTGCATTTAATCTTTTATGAAATGATGAAAAGCTGACTCCAAGTATATGTCTTGCTTCATTTTTATTGAATTTTTTATCAATGAGTTGTGGTGAAAATTGTTTATGATCCTCAAAGTGAGACAGGATCTTAGCCAATATATGCTCGAATTTAGACTTTTTTTGAAAAAAAGGAAGTAATTGAATACGAGGATGAGCATGAACTAGATTTTCTTCAATTTTCTCAATAAGGAAAGCTAAAAAACGTTTTTCATTTTTGAAATAATCATAAAATAGTCTCAAGATATAAGACTTATTCACATGGATGTTTAAGTTTGAAAAATACTCAAGTAGTGCGATCCATATGTCATAAAATATTTCTATAAAATTGTCATTATTAGAGTTTAGGTTGTCGAGAAACCAATGATTCGTATTGATATCATCTTGAGTTGATGATTCACTTTGATGTTCTCGAAGATCATAGCGACAATTAGTACATTCAAATAATGACCTACGATTTATTGATAATGGATCATGACAGTTTGGGCAGTTAATTGTTAAAGTAATTTTGTGTTCCAGACATATTGTTAAAGGATTTAATAACCAGTTTTTTCTCCAATAACCATTATTTTTTAAGCAGATTGGACAGAATTTATTTAAACCTAATGATAAGAGTTGAGGCTGAATTATTTGATTGTTATTCCACAAAAAATATTGAAATGTTGGAGGAGTCTTTCTAATTACTAGTTTCAACAAATCATCGGAAAAGTTTAAGTGTTCTATAACTTTTTTGAGTTTATTTTCATCAGTAAATATTGCTTCATAAGATAAGGTATAAATTGACATGCCAGTGCTATTTAACATCTGCTTTGGTGATTGGTAACCATTTACATAAGAAGCTCTAAGAAAAAATCCAGCTAAAAATTCATCTGAAAATGGAATTGGGGTATGTGTAAGTGTTGATTTTTTCATGATTTAAATAAATATTTCAGTAACTTGATTAGGGGTGAGTTGAAAAATATTTTTCAGAGTCGTTGGTTTATATAAGATGTTTTTCGAAGCATAGGCTTCATGAAAGTCGCTCATTGAGACAACTAGACGATTGTTATTCATTGTATTTAAGCAACTCTGATTTATAAGTTGCATAATATAGGCTTGGTAGACCATGTTATCAGCACATCGTTTTCAACTAATAAAAGAAATGGTTCTTTAAGAATATGTTTGATTTCGTTCATCTAAGTCACTTGATAAATTATTGAGGATTATAATCCTCTATTTGCGCATTATATCTAAAACAAAATTTGTAGTTAAGCATTCATATAAATTTATAGGGGCATTTGTTTGTTATCTGAGCATTCTGAGATTCTTTATTAATAGTATTTTTAGTTGTGGGCTGGACTATCACTTTGAAATTTATTAAATAATATTTAATGCCCTATGTCTAAGCTAACTATTAGTTTGCAAAGGTCAAATGAAAAGTAGACATTAAATGTGGTTATTGTTGGTTTAAGCTGGATATAATGTCTTTTATTGCTGATTTTTACTGAGAATTATATGAAGAAATCGTCAAGTCTTTTTATGATCGATGGCGTTGCTGAGTTACTTCAGCACGTTGGTGAGAATATTAAAATTGCTAGAACTCGTAGACGTATCACAATCCAAGAATTGGCGAATCGTGTGCATGTAGATGAGCGTACGATTAGTCGAATGGAAAAGGGCGATCCAAGTATAAATTTCAAAAATTTAGTGACGGTTCTAATTGTACTAAATATAGCTGATTCTGTAGTAGAACTAGTTCATCCAGATCATGATGAAGTTGGTAAGGCATTAGATATTCAAAAGTATCCTAAAAGGGTTCGGAGTCTTGATAAATTAAGTGATGATTTTTAGGCGGAATGGTGTCGGATGATTCAAATTTTTTATTTCTTAAAAGGGTTTAATACAAGAATAAATTAAATCTTAAAAAGTATAAATTCTACAATTTAAGTTTCTATGTGCTGAAAGTTTTAAATTTGATTTAAATGAGGATTATAAGCCGTGGATACTTAGTCCTCAAAAATGAATAGTTCTATTCTTTATGGGAATAGAACTTATGAACGATTTAGCACAAAAAATTGGACAAGCAATTAGGGTGTGTAGATCTGAGAAAAAGATTACCCAAGAAAAATTAGCCTTGCTGTGTAATATAGACCGTAGTTATCTTGGTCGAATTGAACGTGGTGAAGTGAATATTACTGTTCATAAGCTCTATGAAATTGCACATATCCTTGAAGTTGAACCACATGTTATTTTGCCGAAAGATTAAATAAGTGATGATTCTTTCTTTTAAAGCATTGATCCCATAATTAAGCATATTTATCTGAGTAGTGTAATTGGTATAGCCCCAATTTTCAGAGTATATTTATAATTAAATTATTCCAATTTCAAGGCTCTGCACGATATGTTAGAGTTCCCATATTATTGTTTTTATTAAATTTAAAAATAAATTTTTCTACTCTTTCATTTCATCTTTATCTATTTGCTGAACATACTGTGGCTGTTTGAATTTTGATATATCTAGTTGTTTGATTTGGCTTAGCAATGCTAAATATTCAGGTGAATTCAAAGCATTCTTAGTATCTTGACGTAAATCATCAATTTCTTGAGGTGTCATTTGATAGTCATCGGGAAATCTAGTCATAAACACAACTCCAAATTTAAAGATTATATGTTCAATTAACTAAAATAGAGGATTATAATCCTCTATTGTGCTAATCTTACTAAACTTAATAATATTAAAGATACCTGATTTTATATATGGTTGGAATTATCTAAATGAAAAATATAGATTTATTTGTAATTTTGAGTTTGTGTTTATCATTTGTAGGATGTGTAACAGCGAACTCGATTAAGCCCAGTGATGTAAAGGCTTATAAAACACCAAATGATTTAATAGCCGCTAAGTCTCTCAACGGTAAAGATGGAAATGGTAAAGAGTACTTATTTGAATCTTCTGTACCTGATGCTTTAATTCCTTATGTCTATATGAGTAATCTATGTGATACTCAAGATGGTCGTTTCTTTCAAGTGTCTAAGAGTCTGTTTCGTTATTTAAGAGGTACACGCATACCTGCTTTGAATAATCAACGCCTTATTTCAGCAACAGGTACATTTACATGTGAATCAAGAGCACCATGGAATGTATCCATTGAACCTGTCTTATCTCGTATTGGTGGAATGGGACAACCCTTAAACTTTGTAACCCTTAAAACAGCTGTTCTTTCTGATAATGAAGTACACAGCAATTTAACCGTATATCAGTCGAAGAAAAATATTGAAGAAAATAATAAAAAGCTGGCTGTTGAGAAACTCAAACTTGAACAACAGCGATTAAAAAATGACTATGAAAGAAATTTAGTGATCAATGCTCCTAAATCTAAGGATATTGGTCAAACGATTTGTAAAAATGCAGGATTGTCTGAATTTACTGGGACGATCGTTCTAGGGCAAGCCACATATCGTCAAGTTGATGGCTTGGTTATAGCTAGTTTAGAAGGTTTTTCAAATGATCATACCAATCTGAAAATCAATATTAAAGGCTGGTTGAATAATTTCAATCAAATCTCATCAGGGCTAAATGTTCTATATAAACAAACACCACTAGAGTCAGGGCGGGTTGTATGGGATGATAAGCAGGGTTGGTATAAGTGTACTTACTAAATAGTAACTAGGATTTGATGGGGTTTAAAATTTAGCTAATTAATTTGATGCTGCATAGTCAGTTTTTAAAGTTTTTCTTTGTTACTACTATTAAATCATTGATTAACTATCAAAACTTTGCAAAATTCTTTATTCTAATTATAAAGATCAAATATATGGCTTTAGAATGGATAAGAAGAAACTATCTGAGCGAGATATATGCAGTAAATTTATTAATCCTGCATTAGAACTAGCAGGATGGACTGCACATCAAATTCGTGAAGAGGTGACTTTTACCAATGGTCAAATCATGGTACGTGGAAAACTACATACTCGTGGTGAGCGTAAACGTGCTGATTATGTTCTTTACTACAAGAAAAATATTCCTTTAGCGATTATTGAAGCCAAAGATAATAATCATAGTCTGGGGGCTGGTATGCAGCAGGCTTTAGCCTATGCTGACTGTTTACAAGTGCCTTTTGTTTTTTCGAGTAATGGTGAAGGATTTTTATTTCATGACCAAACGGGTCTATTTGGAAAGGTGGAGCAAGAGTTAGGATTAGATGAATTTCCCCCCCCTGAGCGATTATGGAAGCTGTATGAGCAATATAATGGTTTGACTACCCCTGAATCAAAGCAAATAGTCGAATATCCATATTATGACGATGGCTCAGGACGTATACCTCGTTATTACCAAGTTAATGCAATTAATAAAACAATTGAAGCAATTGCGCGTGGGCAAAACCGCATTTTACTTGTAATGGCAACAGGTACAGGAAAAACCTATACAGCTTTTCAAATTATCTGGCGTCTATGGAAAGCTGGTGCGAAAAAACGGATTTTATTTTTAGCTGATAGAAATATTTTAGTCGACCAAACTAAAAATAAAGACTTTAAACCTTTTGGTCAGCACATGACTAAAATCTCTAAGCGTATGATTGATAAAAGCTATGAAATCTATTTGTCGCTTTATCAAGCAGTAACAGGTTCTGAAGAAGAAAAGAATATATACAAACAGTTTAGTCCAGAATTCTTTGACTTAATTGTGATTGATGAATGTCATCGAGGAAGTGCAAAAGAAGATTCAGCTTGGCGTGAGATTTTAGAATATTTTAGTTCAGCAACTCATGTGGGGTTAACAGCGACTCCAAAAGAAACCAAAGATACATCAAACATCACATATTTTGGTGATCCTGTTTATACCTATACGTTGAAACAAGGTATTCAAGATGGTTTCCTTGCACCTTATAAAGTTGTGCGTATCGATATAGATAAAGACCTACAAGGATGGCGACCAGAAAAAGGAAAGAAAGATCAACATGGCAATGAAATTACTGATCGTATCTATAATCTTAAAGATATGGATAAAGGGCTTGTTTTAAAGAATCGTACAGAACTTGTTGCCCAAAAAATTACAGAGTTTTTGATAAATACTGATCCTTATGCCAAGACAATTGTGTTCTGTGATGATATTGATCATGCAGAACGTATGCGGCAAGCTCTAGTAAATTTAAATCCCGAACGAATCAAAGAAAATCGTAAATTTGTCATGCGTATTACTGGTGATGATAAAGAAGGTAAAGCTGAACTAGACAATTTTATTAATCCTGAAGAACGCTATCCTGTCATAGCAACAACGTCTAAATTGATGACCACAGGCGTGGATTCAGAAACGTGTAAATTGATTGTGCTTGATCAGCATATTAAGTCAATGACTGAGTTTAAACAGATGATTGGTCGTGGTACGCGTATTAATGAAGAGTTTGGAAAAACTTGGTTTACGATTATGGATTTCAAAAAGGCGACAGAGCTTTTTAGTGATCCAGCTTTTGATGGTGAACCTGTTGTCATTTATGAACCTAAACCTGATGAACCTGTAGTACCACCAGATGAGCCAGATATTGAAGATGAAGGTGATGAGACAGATTATCCTGATGATGATTCAACAACAGGTGGTACTTCTGATGGTGACGATACTGGTGGGGGTGATGGCGAACCACCAAGAAAATTTTATGTAAATGATGTGGCTGTTAGTGTGATTGGGGAACGAGTTCAATTCTATGATAATGATGGAAAACTGGTTACTGAATCCTTAAAAGATTATACAAGGGAACATATCTTGAAAGATTATGAGTCCTTGGATGCTTTCTTGAGAAAGTGGAAAGGTGCTGATAAAAAATCTTTGATTATTGATGAGTTTAAGAAGCAAGGCGTGATTTTTGAAGCTTTAGAGGATGAGGTGGGTAAAGACTTTGATCCATTCGATATGGTTTGCCATATCGCTTTTGACCAGCCTGCTTTAACTAAAAAAGAACGTGCTAATAATGTACGAAAACGCAATTACTTTACGAAGTACAATGAGCAGGCACGTCAAGTATTGGATGCATTACTTGATAAGTATGCAGATCAAGGTATTGAGCCCATTGAAGATGTAAAGATTTTACAAATTCCTCCATTTAACCAAATGGGTTCAATCATTGAAATCATTCAGTCATTTGGATCGGTTGAAGCGTATACGAATGCTTTAAAAGAGTTAGGAGATCACTTATATGAGGATGCATCTTAATCACTTGATTGGTACAATTGCCGCCAAATTTTTAAGTTTAATGCAGTTGTAATATGAGCATTTCAGGAACAATTAAATCCATTCAAGATACCATGCGTGAAGATGTAGGCGTTGATGGTGATGTACAACGTCTTGGGCAGTTGGTTTGGATGTTGTTCCTTAAGGTTGTTGATGATCGAGAAAATGAACTTGCAACTTTAGCTTTATTGGAAGGACAAACTTTTCAATCTCCGATTCCTGAGAAATTTCGTTGGCGAAATTGGGCTGCCAATGATGAGGGAATGACTGGGGATGAACTGAAAGATTTTATTGATAATCAATTGTTCCCTGCATTACAAAATCTAGCCATTGAAAATGATGATCCTCGCACTCGTGTAGTGCAAAATGTATTTGCTGATGCATATAACTATATGAAATCAGGTGGTTTAATTCGAAAAATTATTAACCAAATTCAGAAAGGTTTTGATTTTAATAAATCCAAAGAACGTCATGCTTTTGGTGATATTTACGAACAGTTATTACGTGATTTACAAGCAGCGAAGAACTCAGGTGAGTTTTATACCCCACGTGCAGTCACAACTTTTATGGCGCAGATGATCGATCCTCAATTAGGTGAATCTGTGCTTGATCCTGCGTGTGGTACAGGTGGGTTCCTTACTTCTGCAATTGAACATAAGCGTGAAAACTATGTTCAAACTGCTGAAGATGAAAAGATATTACAAAATAGTATTTACGGAATTGAAAAGAAGCCTTTGCCGCATTTGCTATGTACAACCAATATGATTTTGCATGGTATTGATGTACCTGTACAAATCCGTAGAGATAATACTTTATCTTATCCTTTGATTTCATGGGGGACAGATAAACGTGTAGATGTAGTTCTGACCAATCCTCCATTTGGTGGTACTGAAGAACAAGGCATTGAAAAGAATTTTCCTTCAAAATTCCAGACGCGTGAAACTGCTGATTTATTTATGGTGTTGATTATTCAGCTTTTAAAAGCGCATGGTCGTGCAGCAGTAGTATTACCAGATGGCTTTATGTTTGGTGAAGGCATTAAAACTGCAATTAAAGAAAAATTAATGGCAGACTGTAATCTTCATACGATTATCCGTTTACCTAAGACAGTATTCGCTCCTTATACATCGATTAGTACCAATATTTTGTTCTTTACTAAAGGTAAGGAAACCGAAGAGGTATGGTTCTATGAACATCAATTGCCACAAGGTGTAAAAGCTTATAATAAAACTAAACCACTTCAGCTTAAGGAGTTCGACACTTTAAAAGCATGGTGGGGGAAAGAAAGTGATGGCTTTACAAGTCGTATAGAAAATGAACAGGCATGGAAAGTATCACTTCAAGATATTATTGGTCGCGGCTATAACCTTGATATAAAAAATCCGCATCAAGTTGAAGAGGATGTAAAAGACCCTGAACAGCTTTTGGCTAAATATGAGAGCCTTGAGAGTGAGGTTGCTAAAATTCGTCAGCAATTAAAAGCAATTTTAGATGAAGCTTTAGGTCAATAGTTCAGGATGAATAAAATGACAGATGTTAAAAAACTCATTACTGAGCATTTAGATATTTGGTTGACAGCAGAAACTGAAAAAAAGTCAGGACGTGGGCGGGGTTCAGGTTCAAATGATACGATTTATGGCATTCAGAAATTACGTCAATTAATTTTAGATTTGGCAATTTCAGGTAACTTAGTAAAAACTCATTCAATAACTAAATTTGAACAAGAGCCTTTAAACCTAAGTAAAAGTAATTCAAAAAAAATTGATACAAACTCTATTAAAGAAAAGCTTATAGATAATATATTTGAAATACCATCTGCTTGGGCTTGGGAAACCTTAGGAAATTTATTTTATTTTGAAAATGGCGATAGAGGCAAGAATTATCCCAATAAAGATTGCCTTGTTGAAATCGGAGTTCCGTTTGTCAATGCTGGTCATTTGAAAAATGATGGCATTGATACTCATGAGATGACATTTATCACTCAGGAAAAGTTTGATTCATTAAACAGTGGTAAATTTACAGGAGGTGATTTTTTATATTGTTTAAGAGGTTCACTTGGTAAGTATGTTGTTGTTCAAAAAGATTTGAAGGGTGCAATTGCATCATCGTTAGTCATATTAAGAGCTTATGATCCTAGCTTCATTGATTATATAAGCTTATATTTGCAATCTAATTTTGCAAAAAAACAGATCAAAATTTACGATAATGGTACCGCTCAGCCAAATTTATCATCAGCAGATTTAAGAAAATTTCTAGTTCCTATGCCATCTAAGGAAGAAAGAAAACTAATCGTTAACAAAGTTGATGAACTGATGCAACTTTGTGATCAACTTGAACAGCATCAAAATTTAAGCTCAGAAGCACATGATCAATTAGTTGATACGTTATTGAATGTTCTGACTAATTCATCTGATGTTGAAGAGTTCCAACAAAATTGGCGACGTATTTCAGAAAACTTTGATTTGTTATTTACCACTCAATACAGTGTCGAACAGCTAAAACAAACGATCTTGCAGTTGGCTGTAATGGGTAAGTTAGTAAAACAAGACCCAAATGATGAACCAGCAAGTGAATTGCTAGAACAAATTGCTGAAGAGAAATTGAAATTAGTAAAAGAAGGTAAAATTAAGAAATCTAAGCCTTTGCCTGAAATAACTGACGAAGAAAAGCCATATGAAGTTCCTCATAATTGGAATTGGGTTTATTTGAATAATATTGCCTATGTAGGAACTGGAGCTACACCTTCTCGTTCAAATCCTGAATATTGGAACCCGAAAGATTTAAACTGGTTATCGAGTGGTGAAACAGCAAATGATTTTGTTGAAAAAACTAACGAAATGGTTTCAGAATTAGCCTTAAAAGAAACCAATCTAACAATTTATCCTGTTGGATCATTAATTGTAGCTATGTACGGTCAAGGTAAAACTAGAGGGCAGGTTACAGAGTTAAACATTCCTGCTGCTACAAATCAAGCATGTGCTGGGATTATTCCTGTTTTAGAAGCATTAGAAAATAGAAGATATATCAAATTATTTTTTCAGAAAATTTATGATGAAATTCGTGAGATTGCAGAAGGTGGAGCACAACCAAACTTAAATTTGAATAAAATTCAACAAACAAAAATTCCTTTACCACCTATTAATGAGCAGAAACGGATTGTATCAAAAGTAAATCAACTCTTCTTTATTATTGAACAGTTTCAGGTTCTACAAAGTAAATTACGGAAAACTAAGCTTCATTTGGCTGATAGTTTAGTTATTAATGCATTGAATGATTCAAAAGATAATAATGAATCTGAAACAGAAGATAATATAATTCAGTTTGAAAAGCCAATTGAGGCTGTGAAGCAGTCGAATCAAAAAGTTACTGAGCAAATTGACTTATTTACATATGATAGTGTTGACGATGATTTGAAGCTTTTATCTTTAGCTGCTGAAATCACGTTTCAGTTGCATACAGAGCCAACTTTTGGTCATTTAAAACTGCAAAAGTTGATCTACTTATGCCAACAACTAAAACATATGGATTTGGCGGCTGACTTTAAACAACATGCCGCTGGTCCCTATGATCCAGTTATGGCTCGTTATTTAGATAAAGAGTTTAAAGATCGTGAGTGGTTTAGTTACGATCCTAAGCGAGATGTAAAATATAAACCTCTCACTAAGTGTAATGAACATAGATCAGCATTTAATAAGTATTTTGCTAAAGAAACATCAGATATTTATGCGCTAGTCGGACTTTTTAGAACAAGCAAGTCTGATCATATCGAAATAGTCGCAACACTATTTGCTTGTTGGTTACGTTTGTTAGAGAGAAAGTTATTTGTTACCGAAGAGCAGCTTCTGAAGGATTTTTATGCTTGGTCAAAAGAGAAAAAAGAATTTAGTCAAAATGAGGTATTGAATGGGTTGAAATGGATGAAACAGAATGCAGTTGTTCCACTTTAACTTAGTTAAAACTTTATAATTAATCTAAAGCACATTTATAAAAATGTGCTATTTTTTTATTATCAAACAAATCATTAGCTTAAAATCGGGGTATATGTGTCTAATCTTTCAAATAAAATAGAGGCATCTCATAAAACACTATATCAAGTACTAAATGAGCAAAAATATTCTGTTGATTATTTCCAAAGAGAATATTCTTGGCAGAAAATACATATCCAACAGCTTGTAACTGACTTAACGTCAGCTTTTTTAAATGAATATACGCAAGGTGATGCACGTAAAGATGTCCAAAATTATAATAGCTATTACTTAGGTCCGTTTGTTGTTTCAGCCTCTGAAGATGGTAGTTTAAGTATTATTGATGGACAACAGCGGCTAACTTCACTAACACTTTTCTTGATTTTTTTAAATCATTTTCAAAAAGATTTAAATGAGAATTTAACAATATCTTCTATGATTTTTTCTGAAAAATTTGGTGAGAAAACCTTTAATATTCAGGTTGATGAACGTCTAGCGTGTTTTAATGCTTTATTCGAGGATGGGAAGTTTACGGGTATTGATTCAGACGAGTCTTCTTTGAATATGGCTGCGAGATATGAAGATATTACTGAAGTCTTTCCAAACGAGATTACAACCTGTTTCGCTAACTTTATTGATTGGCTTAAAGAAAAAGTAATATTAGTTCAGATCACAGCTTATTCTGATGAAAATGCTTATACAATATTCGAGACGATGAATGATCGTGGTTTAAATTTAACTCCATCTGAGATGTTGAAAGGTTTTCTACTATCGAAATTTAGTGATAAAAATAAAAGAAAAAAAGCAGATGAATATTGGAAGTCTGAAATTCAAAACCTTAAATCTTTTGATAAAAATGAAGATCAAAAATTCTTTCAATCTTGGTTTCGGGCGCAATATGCCGACACAATTAGACAAGGTTCTGCGGGATCAAAAAATGAAGACTTTGAAAAAATTGGAACACGTTTTCACAGTTGGTTAAGAGATAATCCTGAAAAAGTTGATCTTAATAGTTCAGATACAGAATCTTATGAATCATTTGTAAATGTTAGATTCAAGTTTTTTCTAAAAGCATATTTAGTTATTTTAAATGCTCAAAAGAATTTAACTGAAGGTTTGGAACATGTCTTTTATATTCATAGATGGGGGATTGCACCCACTCTAAGTATTCCATTAATGTTAGCACCTTTAAAATTGACAGATGATATGACTGTCGTAAAACAAAAAATAGATTTAGTCGCTCGATATATAGAGACTTTTTCTGTTAGGCGCTCTCTCAATTTTAAATTGTTTTCGGCTACATCAATTCGTTACACAATGTATAGCCTAGTCAAAGAAATTAGACAGCAAGATTTTCAAGAGCTTAGAAAAATTCTTTCCGAAAAATTAGCTAAGATGGATCAAAAAATTGATGGAGTTCTTGGTTTTAGATTACATGGACAAAATTATAGATTTGTAAAATTTCTATTAACTAGAATTACTGTTTTTATTGAACAAATTTCAGGTATGCAAACTAATTTTGTTCAATATTATGAACCATCAAAAGGTAAACCATTTGAGGTTGAACATATTTGGGCAAATAAATATGAGCGCCATCAAGGAACTTTTGCTGATAAGCGTTCATTTGAAGATTATAGAAATCGTATAGGTGGCTTGATACTACTTCCAAATGGAACTAATCAATCATTTAGAGATATGTTTGTTCATGAAAAAATTCCTCATTATTTAAAAGAAAACCTTTTAGCACAGTCTCTAAATGAGGATGCATATATTAATAATCCAAATTTTACTAATGCTAAAAATGAATTCAAATTGAGTTTTCAATCTTACAAGGTTGAATTATTAAAAAGTCCTGATAATAAAGAGCTATTCGTTAAAGATTATCTTGATCAAAGACAAAGATTGTATTTAGAGATTTCAGAGAAAATTTGGGGTGATTTTTGGAAGTCAGATTCTCTAAATGAATTCCATACACCTAAGGATTTGTAATTATATTGCAATCTTAATTTTTTAATTCAAAAAAATAGAGCCTAATGGCTCTATTTTTTTGAATTAATGTAGTTGATGGGATTTGTAACAATCTCGTAATATATGTCAAAAATCTCGCATTATCTGTCATTCACTGAGATTTTAATAACTTACCAACTCAGCGCCCCGCCAGTTTGATAATCAGTCACACGGGTTTCAAAGAAGTTTTTCTCTTTGCGTAAATCCATCATTTCCGACATCCACTGGAATGGATTGTTTACACCCGGATATTGCTCTGGTAAACCAAGCTGTATTAGACGGCGATTACAGATAAATTTCAGGTACTCTTCCATCATGCTGGCATTCATACCTAATACACCACGAGGCATAGTGTCACGAGCATATTCAATTTCGAGTAAAGTTCCTTCCAGAATCATCTGAACGACTTCTTCCTGGAATTCTTTGCTCCATAGATGTGGATTTTCGATTTTGATCTGATTAATCATATCAATACCAAAATTCACATGCATAGATTCATCACGCAAGATATATTGGAATTGTTCTGCAACACCATTCATTTTATTGCGGCGTCCCATACTTAAAATCTGGCTAAAACCACAATAAAAGAAAATACCTTCAAGTACGCAGTAGAAGGCGATTAGGTTGCGTAATAAATCCTGATCGGTTTCAGGTGTGCCCGTACGAAAACTTGGATCACCCAAAGATTGCGTATATTTAAGTCCCCATGCTGCTTTACGGGCAACTGATGGAACTTCGCGATACATATTGAAGATTTCACCTTCATCCATACTTAATGATTCAATGCAATATTGATAAGCATGCGTGTGAATGGCTTCTTCAAAGGCCTGACGCAAGATATATTGGCGACATTCAGGGTTGGTGATAAGACGGTAAATTGCCAATACCAGATTATTTGCAACCAGTGAATCCGCAGTTGAGAAGAAACCAAGAGAACGTTTCACAATGACACGCTCATCATCAGTCAAGCCATTTTCAGACTTCCATAAAGCAATGTCATGATTCATGTTGATTTCTTGAGGCATCCAGTGGTTAGCACAACCATCCAGATATTTCTGCCAAGCCCATTCATATTTAAATGGAACCAGTTGATTGAGGTCTGCACGGCAGTTGATCATGGCTTTGTCATCGACTTGCACACGGCCAGCGCCCATTTCCAGTTCTTCTAAACCCGGAGCGATATCCAGATTGGCTAAGGATGCAGATGCTCGAGCCAACGGATCGGTTGAATCAGTTGCAATTCCTGCTGTTGATGGTTGATTGGGTTGAGCAGAGCCCACATTCTGCGTTTGTGATTCTGCATGAGATACCACTTGTGATGCAGACGCTTTTTGCGTTTGGACGGGCTCAGACTTCTGTGGCTGTGTAGATGGTTTCTGCTTATCATCTTCAAAATCGTCCCAGCTTAAGATTGACATATCATACTCTCTCTAGGTTACTTTAATAATAATTTTTTGATCGCTGAATGCTGTCATACAGCGAATCGGAGTAGTTTCATGACAAAACATAAAAGTTTTGCAGTTTGGGAGATAAGTTTTTGTAAATAGTCATTGAGGCGAAAACTTATCAGGATAGATCAACTTGATAACAAGTATGGTCAGTAGAGATCATTAAATGCTTAATGATCTCCAAAAGAAAATTATTGGCAAGCTTCGCAATCAGGATTGTCGATTGAGCAAGCTTGTGGTACTGGCGCAGCAGTTGTAAAACCCTCTTCAGAAGTTGCTGCTTGTGGTGCAGTGTCTACTTTCGTTGGCGCGGTAGTAGTAGATGGTGTAGCAACGGTGGTTTGTTTCACTGCATTTAATGCACCAGTATTAATGGTGGATTTTTCTGCAGATGTTGCACCTAAAGCTCGAAGATAATAAGTAGTTTTTAAGCCACGTAACCATGCCATTTTGTAGGTAATATCCAGTTTTTTACCATTTGCACCAGAAATATACAGGTTTAATGATTGTGCTTGATCCAGCCATTTTTGACGGCGTGATGCTGCATCAACAATCCAGCGTGGTTCAACTTCAAATGCTGTGGCAAAAATTGTTTTGATATCCTCAGGAATACGAGCAATCTTTTGGACAGAACCTTCATAGTGTTTTAAATCATTAACCATGACCACATCCCATAGGCCGCGAGCTTTTAATGCACGAACCAGATAAGGGTTAATCACAGTGAACTCACCAGAAAGGTTGGATTTTACGTATAAGTTCTGGAAGGTTGGTTCAATTGATTGTGATACACCACAGATATTTGAAATGGTTGCTGTTGGTGCAATCGCCATTACATTAGAGTTACGCATACCGTCTTTTTTAACTTTATTACGTAGGCTATCCCAATCCAGTGTTGTACTACGGTCAACATCAAACATGCCTTCAGGACGAGTTTTTGCAACATTATCCAGTGAATCAATCGGTAAAATACCTTGATCCCATAACGAGCCTTGATAAGACTCATAAGTGCCACGTTCCACAGCAAGGTCACTTGAAGTTTGAATGGCATGATAACTAATAACTTCCATCGAACGATCGGCAAAATTGACAGCTTCTGTTGAGCCATAGCCAATGTTTAGTTCGTATAGAGCATCCTGAAAACCCATGATTCCCATACCAACAGGGCGATGTTTCATGTTGGAATTACGTGCTTGAGGAACAGCATAATAGTTAATGTCGATGACGTTATCTAGCATACGTACCGCAGTTTTGATGGTGCGTTGTAACTTTTCTTCATCCAGTTTGCCATCATTAATATGGCGAACAAGGTTGATTGAACCAAGATTACATACCGCAATTTCATCTGCACTGGTATTAAGCGTAATTTCAGTACATAGGTTAGATGAATGAACGACACCAACGTGTTGTTGTGGAGAGCGTAGGTTGCATACATCTTTGAATGTGATCCATGGATGACCAGTTTCAAATAGCATGGAAAGCATTTTTCGCCATAAATCCTGAGCACGAACTTTTTTGTGCAGAATTTCTTTTTTCTCGGCTAATGCTTCATAGTGAGCATAACGTTCAGCAAAATCCAAACCAGTGAGATCATGTAAATCTGGCGCATCTGATGGGCTGAATAATGTCCAGTCGGCATTTTCCAATACACGTTGCATAAATAAATCAGGAACCCAGTTGGCTGTATTCATGTCATGTGTACGGCGACGGTCATCACCGGTGTTTTTTCGTAGTTCAAGGAATTCTTCAATGTCCAAATGCCACGTTTCAAGGTAGGCACATACCGCACCTTTGCGTTTACCACCCTGATTGACAGCAACGGCAGTATCATTTACTACTTTTAGAAAAGGAACAACACCCTGTGATTTACCATTTGTACCTTTAATATAAGAGTTTAAGGCACGTACAGGCGTCCAGTCATTTCCAAGACCACCTGCCCATTTGGACAGTAGGGCATTATCACGAATGGCACTATAAATACCATATAGATCATCCGGTACGGTGGTTAAATAGCAACTAGACAATTGTGGACGTAATGTGCCTGAATTAAATAACGTTGGTGTTGATGCCATATAATCAAAGCTGGACAATAAGTTATAAAATTCGATGGCGCGTGTTTCACGGTCTTTTTCATTAATTGCCAGTCCCATTGCCACACGCATAAAGAATAATTGTGGCAGTTCAAAGCGAACACCATCTTTATGAATGAAATAACGGTCATACAGTGTTTGTAAACCAAGATAAGTAAATTGATTTGAACGTTCAGGCTTGATGGCTGTGGCAAGTTGTTCAAGATCAAATTTTAATAATTCTGGATCTAGTAAATCACAATCAACACCTTTTTGCAGAAATGCTGGTAATGCATCATTTTCAAGCGTGTCTTCTGCCAAATCTAAAAATGCTAAACCTTCCTGAACCAAATTGTTGCGTAATAGCCGTGCGGTTACATAAGAGTAATTAGGTTCGTGTTCGATACGAGTACGCGTTGCCATCATCATGGTTGTTGCGATGTCGGACTCATTTACACCGTTATATAAATTTTTTACGGTTTCTTCAACAATTGCATTGGTGTCAATACCTTCCAGATCTTCACCTGCTTTTTCAATGGTCTGGCGTAATGCAGTCAGATCAAGTGGTTTTAACTCTCCATTGGCATCAGTAATCTGCAATGTTGGATGATGATTTTCATTACGTTCAGAACGTTCAGCAGCACGTTTTTCACGATAAATCACATAAGCGCGCGCAACTTTTTGTTCACCAGTACGCATAAGCGCCAATTCAACCTGATCCTGAATTTCTTCAATATGAATTGTTCCACCAGAAGGTAAGCGGCGCTTGAATGTATTTAATACCATTTCGGTTAATTCTGAAATACGATCATGGATTCTACTGGAATCATGACTTTGTTGCCCTTCAACAGCCAAAAATGCTTTACCGATCGCAACCGATATTTTTTCAGCATTAAATTCCGCAACATCTCCAGTACGTTTGATGACACGTATTTCACCCGGGGTGGTGTTAAGTACACTCATGACGGCACTGCTCCATTATCATTGAGTTTTATAGTGAAACTTAAACTATAAATACTATAAATTGTGTTTGGTTTATGATTGAGGCACAAGATAAGGGATTTTTTATCATCATTCAATATTGACATTTGCCAAGTTTGTGTTTCGGCAAACCAAATGATTTAGATTCCAATACTTAGCGGTCAAAAAATTTTTTAGCTAAAAAGTGTCAAAAATTTGCAATGCGCTAGGGTAGCAAAACTAGCGAAATTTACTTATAGATAACTATGTGGATAAACTTGAAAAAATTGCATTTTGGTCAAAATACTGATGCTGAAGTTGCTATATCATGTAAAAAAATAGAGGTTTGTATGTTCATTTATATGCGAATAACTACAATAAAGAAACAAAACTAGGCAGAGTGTAGTTATTTAGTGAATAGGCACTTGTTTACAATGTAAACGAGTGTATATTGATGAGGAACATAGCTGATCTATCTACTTAATTTTTAATTAGATAGAGATAGAAAATCACAATGAATTAGAGGTTAGGACAAATGACGCAAGAAGAAAAATTGCCAAAGATTTTGATTGTTGAGGATGATGAGCGTCTAGCAACACTGACACAGGAATACCTAATCCGCAATGGTTTGGAAGTTGGGGTCGAAACAGATGGGAATCGTGCGATTCGCCGTATTATCAGTGAGCAGCCAGATCTGGTGGTTCTTGATGTGATGTTACCCGGTGCAGATGGATTAACTGTTTGTCGTGAAGTACGTTCGCAATACCAACATCCGATTTTGATGTTAACTGCACGGACTGAAGATATGGATCAGGTTTTAGGTCTGGAAATGGGTGCAGATGACTACGTTGCCAAGCCTGTACAGCCACGTGTTTTGTTGGCACGTATTCGTGCATTGTTGCGTCGTACAGATAAAACTGCTGAAGAAGAAGTATCGCAGCGCATCGAATTTGATGACTTGGTGATTGATAATGGTGGGCGCTCAGTGACCCTTGATGGTGAACTGGTTGATTTTACCAGTGCAGAATACGATTTATTGTGGTTACTTGCTTCCAATGCAGGGCGTATCCTGTCAAGAGAAGATATTTTCGAACGTTTACGTGGCATTGAATACGATGGTCAGGATCGTTCTATTGATGTTCGTATTTCACGTATCCGTCCAAAAATTGGTGATGATCCTGAGAATCCGAAGCGTATCAAAACTGTTCGCAGTAAAGGGTATTTGTTCGTAAAAGAATCTAATCATCTTTAACCATACATTATTGATTAAATAGGAAACGCATGTGTCACCTTTAAAACACAGTATTTTCTTTAGAATTTATGCTGGCTTGGTTGCATTGGTGGCGCTGGTTGCGGTATTGGCCTATTTCATTGTGCAGCTTATTAATTATCAGCGTGCCCAAGATTATCGAGAAGTTATGGCGGATGGCGTTGCTCATGTGATTTCACAAGTCGTTGCTAGACAGCCAACACAACAAAGCCAGCAAGACTGGTTAATGGATGTATCCAGAATACTCGAATTGCCTTTGGATATTGTAAAAGAAGATAAGCTTGATTTATCCCGTAGTGAAAGAAATCGATTGCAGGCAGATCATGCTATTGTTCGTTATAATGCTGAAGCTGCGGTCGGGGATGTTTATGTTCAGGTCGATGGTATGCCAAAATCATTTTTGCATATTCGAGTCGATAAACTGTCAGAAGTACAGATTAAAATGATTCCGATTCTGATTCTGGAGGATCTGGTCTACTATCCCGGCAATGAAGAACAACGCTTAAAAGAATTACAACCTTATTTTCCTTATCCGATTGCTTTTCGTAATTTATCAGATCTTAAGCTAGATATGGATCAGATTAGTCGATTACGCACAGATAAAACCCAGACTATTTTACTCTATCGTGATAGTGCAACTATGCAAGGCACAACGATTTCAGCAGTATCTGCTTATACGAATACGCCGAATAAAGTCTTGGTGCTGGGGCCTGTACCAGTTTTTAACTGGATGCCGTTCAGACTGGTTGCTGGAGTAACATTATTTAGTTTATTTATGCTGAGTTTAGGGGTGTATTTTTTACTACGCCCTTTACAACATAAAATTGGAAAGGTACGTTTGGCACTAAATCAGGTGCGTAAAGGAAATCTTGATACTCGTGTTGCTGTACAAGGTAGTGATGAAATAGCCAATCTTAGTCTAAGTTTCAATATGATGACTGAGCATATACAGCGTTTGATTGAAGCACAGCGAGAACTAACCCGTGCGGTATCACATGAATTGCGTACTCCAGTAGCTCGTATTCGTTTTGGCATGGAAATGCTGGCAGAAACAGATGACTATGATAGTCGTATCAAGCAAACCGAAATGATTGATAAGGATATTGAAGCATTAAACAGTCTGATTGATGAAATCATGACTTATGCCAAATTGGAGCAGGGCACACCATCATTACATTTTGAGCCGGTTTCAATACGAAATGTACTTGAACAGGTCATTAAAGAAACAGAAGTGATTAAAGGTGACAAAAAAATTACCAGTATGTTGCCAGCCGAAGAAACTCAGGTTATTGCAGAATATCGTTATTTGCATCGAGTGGTACAAAATTTTGTGGTAAACGCTTTGCGGCATAGTGATGGTACTGTGCATATCAGCGGTGGTATTAGAAATAATCAGGCTTATGTGTGTGTAGAGGATGATGGTGCTGGGATTCCAGAAAAAGATCGTGAAAAAGTTTTTGAGGCATTTGCCCGACTGGATGATAGTCGTACCCGAGCGTCAGGCGATAAAGGAGGGTATGGGCTAGGATTGTCGATTGTAAGTCGTATTGCTTACTGGTTTGGTGGTAAAGTTCAGGTAGACGACAGTCCAAGTTTAGGTGGTGCCAGATTTACTATGTTATGGCCAATTTCCCAAAATCAAGCGCAAAGAATTGACAAAAAGAAGCATCATGAATAAAAAGAAAGAAGGAAAATTATGAATTAATTTTCCTTCTTTTTGTATGGAGTCAAATTAACATTAATTACTCATAAAGGGTTGGATCGGGTGCGTGAAGTTCAGCACCGTATTTTATTGCATTAACCGTTGCCTCATTAAAAATGAATTCAATTTGATTGCTTTCAGCATTAATGCGGTATTGCTCAATAAGTTTTTGCTGTGGATCATCACCTGCATAATAATTGTCGGCAATATTTAAAATACCATCTAGATTGGCAGTAGATGCTGCTAGGTCTTGTCCAAAGGTCTCATAAATGGTAGCTAGAGCAAATGAATGCCTTGAATCAGTAATTACACCAGATTGAATTTTGCCTTGTAAAAAATTAATCAATGCCTGTGCAAAGAAAAAGTAATTTGGTTTATTGGTAAAATTTACAGACATTATTGTTTTCCTCATATGTATGTTTGTTTCTAGATTAAAAAATATAGATTTTATAAATAATGTGAAAGCTGCTTTTTGTAACCTATAGTGTAAATTCAGCAACAATAATTTAGAGTGGCATGTGAACTTTAAATAAATTTAAAATTTGATTATTTAATATGCAAATAAAAGGGATATAAAAAAAATATGTATTAAATTTTTACAATGAGATAAATCAGAGGTATTTTGTTTGCTAATTGTAATAAGTTATTGAAAATAAGATATAAAAAAATTTATTTGTTTGATAATGTATCTTATTTTCATTCCATAGTGATTTTGTTTGGAAATATTGCTGCGAAAGTATAAGTATGACCGCTAGAAAGCTGAATCTAAAATCAGTACAATAGTCTGGATTTTTATATGTATTTGGTGTGTTTTCTAGGCCAGATATACTCAATTCTTACATTTTGAAAGGCCTGCTAGGAGTTATCCCCGCATGAGTGCCATTACTCCATACGATTGGGCGATTATCGCCTTTGTAATTGGTGTCGCATTTCTATGCGTCTTTATGTTGACCGTTCCGCTCCTGTTAGGAGGGAAGTCATGGGGACGTGCAAAGCAAGAACAATTTGAGTCAGGTATTGTGGGTGCAGGTGGTGCACGTATTCGCCTGTCTGCAAAGTTCTATCTTGTGGCAATTTTCTTCGTGGTATTTGATATCGAAGCGCTTTATTTATATGCTTGGTCAACTTCTGTACGTGAAGCTGGCTGGTTCGGTTTTACGACTGTTGCAATTTTTATCATCGATCTATTAATTGGTCTGGTTTATGCGGTTGCAGTTGGTGCATTAAACTGGGCGCCTTATGATAAACGAAAAGCTGCTGGTATTGCAGCAAAAGTGGGTTCGCCAAATATGGATATTGCGGAAATTACCCGTTTTAATTCAATTGATGAACTTGTTATAGATCCTACAGGTAAGGTTCCGGCACAATCAGCCGGTAAGCGTCCTCAGGCTACGTCATCTAATTTTAAGGAGTAATACGGGATGAAATATACACTAACCCGTGCGAATCCTGATGCGGATCAATATCCTCTCCAAGAGCGTCAAGTCGTAAATGATCCTCTTGAAGAGGAAGTGAATAAAAGTATTTTTCTAACCAAGTTAGAAGATGTTTTGCATACCGCAGTCAACTGGGGTCGTAAAAACTCAGTCTGGCCTTTTAACTTTGGTACATCATGCTGCTACGTGGAGTATGCAACCACATTGACAGGTGTGCATGATATGTCGCGTTTTGGCGCAGAGGTTATTCGTGCATCACCACGTCAGGCAGATTTGATGATTGTTGCCGGGACGTGTTTTGTGAAAATGGCTCCAGTAATTCAGCGTTTGTATGAGCAGATGCTTGAACCAAAATGGGTAATTTCCATGGGGGCATGTGCAAACTCTGGCGGTATGTACGATATTTATTCTGTTGTTCAGGGTGTGGATAAAATTATTCCTGTTGATGTGTACATCCCAGGCTGCCCACCACGTCCAGAAGCATTGATTCAGGCGTTATTATTGCTACAGGATCAGATTCAACTGGAACGCCGTCCATTATCAGCAGTTATTGGCGATGATTTACAACCTGTATATAAGCCAAAAATGATGCCTGAACGGGATCGTAAAAATGCACAGCGTATTGCAGTGAAAAATTTACGTTCCATGGATGAAATCAAGTAATTGGACTGACAAAACTTCTCCCAACCTTTAGGAATAAAGAAGGTGATAAAGGGAGTAAAATAAATATTGTCAATTTAGCGAACCGAATTTTTTTAAAAATAGGAAGCCAAGCCAATGGCTGAAACTGAAATTGCTATGCCAGATACGGCGGAAGTTGATACGCGTCCAGCATTTGCAATCGTAGAAGAGCTCAAAACTAAATTTGGAGATAACTTCTATGTGCAAGCAACGTTCGATAGCTTTCCAACGGTCTGGGTTGAGCGCTCCCGTATTTATGAAGTCTTGATGTTTTTGCGTACAGTGTCACGTCCATACGTGATGCTGTTTGACTTGTCTGCAATGGATGAGCGTTTGCGTACCCATCGTGAAGGATTGCCGGCTTCGGACTTTACTGTGTTTTATCATTTATTATCACTTGAACGTAACTCTGATATTCGTATCAAAGTTGCTTTAAATGATGATGATCTCTCTATCCCAACAGCAACAAGTATTTGGCCAAATGCTAACTGGTACGAACGTGAAGCTTACGACATGTTTGGTATCAATTTTGAAGGGCATCCAATGTTGCGCCGTATCTTGTTGCCAACATATTGGGAAGGTCATCCACTACGTAAAGAATATTCAGCACGTGCAACTGAATATACACCGTATATGCAAAATCAGGCAAAACAGGATTTTGAGCAGGAACATCTGCGTTTTGTACCGGAAGATTGGGGCTTAAAACGTGGAAATAAAGACGAAGACTTTATGTTCCTGAACTTGGGGCCTAACCACCCGTCTGCGCATGGTGCATTCCGTGTCATTTTGCAATTGGATGGTGAGGAAGTCATGGACTGTGTCCCTGATATTGGTTATCACCATCGTGGTGTGGAAAAAATGGCTGAACGTCAGACATGGCATTCATTTATTCCGTATACCGATCGTGTTGATTATTTGGGTGGTTGCGCACAGAACATGCCATATTTGCTTGCAGTAGAGCAAATGGCCGGGATTACTGTTCCAGATCGTGCGCAATGTATTCGGGTAATGTTATGTGAATTATTCCGTATCAACAACCACTTGCTTTATATCGGTACGGCAATTCAGGATACAGGAGGGATGACACCTGTATTTTATATGTTCGCTGACCGTCAAAAAATCTATGATGCGATTGAGGCCATTACCGGTTTCCGTATGCATCCGGCATGGTTTCGTATCGGTGGTACAGCACATGACTTACCAAATAACTGGCAGCATTTGATTAAGGAAATTCTGGACTGGATGCCAAAACGTCTGGACGAATACCATAAAGCTGCATTGAAAAACTCAGTCTTTGTTGGACGTACTCGCAATGTTGCACAATACGATGCAAAATCTGCATTGGCATGGGGTGTAACGGGTACAGGTTTACGTGCGACAGGCATTGATTTTGATGTACGTAAATATCGCCCGTATAGTGGTTATGAAAATTACGATTTTGAAGTGCCAGTAGAGTATGAAGGTGATGCATACGCACGTGTTATGGTGCATTTCCATGAAATTCGTGAATCTCTAAAAATTGTCAAACAGTGTCTGGATAATATGCCTTCTGGTCCTTATAAAGCGGATCATCCATTGGCAGTTCCACCACCGAAAGATAAAACCTTACAAGATATCGAAACGCTAATTACACACTTCCTGAGCGTATCATGGGGTCCGGTAATGCCAGCGGGTGAATCATCATTTATGGCAGAAGTGGTTAAAGGTGCAAGTACTTATTATGTAACTTCGGATAAGGCAACGATGAGTTATCGTACCCGTATCCGTACACCAACATTTACCCACTTACAGCAAATTCCTTCAGTGATTAATGGCAGTCTGGTTTCTGACTTGATCATTTATTTGGCGACCATTGATGTGGTTATGGCAGACGTGGATCGCTAGGGGTAACACATTATGATGATTTTGACTGATAAAAAACCACGTGTAAATGTCGAAGGGATTTTGACTCATGAAGAGATTCATGAAATCAAACATCATATCGGACATTATCCTGATCCACGTGCTGCATCTTTGGATGCATTAAAATGTGTACAGCGCCGTAACGGCTGGGTAGATGATGCACAATTGAATGCCATTGCCCAATTGTTAACAATTAGCGTAGCAGATCTTGAAGGTGTGGCGACATTTTATAACCGTATCTATCGCCGTCCTGTAGGTCGTCACGTTATTCTGTTGTGTGACTCAATTGCCTGTTTCCTTATGGGTGCAGAAACACTAGCGGAAGCATTTCAGCGTGAACTGGGTATTCAGTATGGCCAGACGACAACTGATGGACGTTTTACCTTATTGCCAATTTGTTGTTTGGGGAATTGCGATAAAGGTCCTACATTAATGATTGATGAAGATACTCATGGATTAGTTGAAGTATCTTCAGTCAAACAGTTATTGGAGAAGTATGTATGAATACTGAACCAAAACCAATTTATGGCGACGGTAATCCGGAAACACATCCCTTAACCTGGCGTCTAAGTCGTAAAGAACATCTTCGTGATATCAATGATTATGAAGAATTAGATGGTTATGCCGGTTTGAAAAAAGCCATTACCATGAAGCCGGCTGAAGTATTGGACGTTGTGAAAGCTGCGACTGTCAAAGGCCGTGGTGGTGCAGGTTTTCCAGCTGGAATTAAATGGTCGCTGATGGCACCGAATGACGGTGGTCCACGTTACTTAATTTGTAATTCCGATGAAATGGAACCGGGTACGTTTAAAGACCGCTTGCTCAATGAAAAACTGCCACATCAGTTGATTGAAGGTATGTTGATTGCAGCATATACCCTTGAAGCAACCCATGGTTATATTTTTATCCGTGGTGAATATATTGAGGCTGCACAGTGGTTAAATGAAGCACTGGAGCAAGCTCGTGCCAAAGGGTATCTCGGGGAAAATATTCTCGATACAGGCTGGAATTTTGAGCTGTATGTACATACTGGTGCAGGCCGCTATATCTGTGGTGAAGAAACTGCGTTAATTAATTCGCTTGAAGGTCGTCGTGCCAATCCTCGAACCAAACCACCATTTCCTCAGGTGGCAGGGGCATGGGGTCGTCCAACAATTGTGAATAATGTAGAAACTTTCAATAATTTACCTGCAATTTTATTGCGTGGTCCAGAATGGTATATCGGTCTTTCTGAAGGAAAGTCCAAAGATCCTGGTACCAAAATATATGGCGCATCAGGTAAAGTAAAATTTCCGGGATTATGGGAATTACCATTTGGTACAACTGCTCGTGAAGTGATTGAAGAACATGCCGGTGGTATGCGTGATGGTCTGAAACTTAAAGCATGGTTACCGGGTGGTGCATCAACTGACTTTTTGCCTGCTGATACCATTGATTTGCCAATGGATGCAGAAACTATTATGAAAGCCGGTTCTCGTTTGGGGACTTGCTTGTTGATGGTCGTTGATGAAACACAATGTATGGTTTCCGCAGTACGTAATCTGGAAGAGTTTTTTGCACGTGAATCATGTGGTTGGTGTACACCATGCCGTGATGGTTTACCTTGGGCTGTTAAAGCTCTGAAAGCCTTGGAAAATGGTGAAGGTAAACTGGAAGATGTACAGCATCTTCAGGAACTAACCCGTAAATTATGGATCGGTAAAACCTTCTGTGCCCATGCACCAGGTGCTATGGAACCTTTAATGGGTGCACTCAAACATTTTCGTAGCGAGTTTGAAGCAAAAGCGACTGATCGTCCTGTTGCTCAAACCAGCCACGTAGAACAAGCTTAAGGGACTCGACTATGGCTACAATTCATGTCGATGGAAAACAATATGAGGTCAATGGCTCAGAGAATCTGCTACAGGTATGTTTATCTCTGGGAATTGATATTCCTTACTTTTGTTGGCATCCATCCTTAGGTTCAGTTGGTTCTTGTCGTCAATGTGCTGTTAAACAATACGCAAATCCTGAAGATACGCGTGGACGTTTAGTCATGTCATGTATGACACCTGCTTCTGACAATACCTATATTTCTATTGAAGATCAGGAAGCGAAAGATTTTCGTGAATCTATTGTAGAGTTGTTAATGACCAATCACCCACACGACTGTCCAGTCTGTGAAGAGGGTGGTCATTGTCATTTACAAGATATGACGGTGATGACACAACATGACCGCCGTCGTTATCGTTTTACCAAGCGTACTCATCATAATCAGGAATTGGGTTCATTCATTGCACATGAAATGAACCGTTGTATTGCATGTTATCGTTGTGTTCGCTATTACAAAGATTATGCCGGTGGTACAGATTTTGGCGTCTATGCCAATGCATCACGCGTTTATTTTGGCCGCCCGCAATCTGGTACGCTGGAGTCAGAGTTCTCTGGTAATTTGACTGAAGTTTGTCCGACTGGGGTGTTTACCGATAAAACCCATTCTGAGCGTTATAACCGTAAATGGGACATGCAGTATGCGCCAAGTGTGTGTCAGGGCTGTTCATCAGGTTGTAATATTTCTCCGGGCGAACGCTATGGTGAATTACGCCGTGTAGAAAACCGTTTTAATGGCGAAGTGAATCAATACTTCCTATGTGATAAAGGGCGTTTTGGCACAGGATATGTTAATCGTGCCGATCGTCCACGTCAGCCACAATTACGTAATGGTGTGAGTGTTACGGCAATTTCTGTAGATCAGGCACTTGATCGTGTCATTGCCAGCTTAAACGGCAAGAAAGTGTTGGGTATTGGCTCTCCTCGTGCCAGTCTCGAATCTAACTATGCTTTACGCGAGTTAGTGGGGAACGAGCATTTTTCTACAGGAATGAATCAAAAAGAGCAGTCCTTGGTTGAGTTAGCCGCAGATATTATGCAAACCGAAGGGATTTATAATCCAGGAATGCGTGAAGTTGAAAGCTATGATGCTGTGTTAATTCTAGGTGAAGATTTAACCCAAACTGCACCACGTATGGCATTATCTGTACGTCAGGCAGCAAAAAATAAAGCCAAACAAATGGCAGCGGACAAACGCACTCAGGACTGGCTAGCTGAACCTGTACAACGTATTGCCCAGCATGCCAAGTCCCCAGTATATATTCTGGCAGCAACCCAAACACGATTGTCTGATATTGCCGAAGCAGAAGTTATTGCTTCACCAAATGATATTGCTCGTTTAGGTTTTGCCGTTGCAGCCGTGCTGAAAGGTGAAGCAATTCTAGGTTTGGCCGATGATGCCAAAGCTTTTGCCGAAACAATGGCAAATACACTAAAAGCAGCGAAAAAACCATTGGTTATTTCTGGAACCAGCTTACAAGATCCAGCTATTATGGAAGCTGCTGCGGCAGTTGCTCAGGCGCTAGGTGAAACAGCAGGTTTAACCTTGACTGTTCCTGAAGTCAATTCTATGGGGTTGGCATTATTTGGTGGTTTAAGTCTGGAACAGGCGTTTGCACAAGATTATGAAACAATTCTTATTGTGGAAAACGACCTATTCCGCCGATTACCGGCTGTGCAGGTACAGGCCGCTTTGGATAAAGCTAATCAAGTGATTGTTCTCGATCATGCGGAAACAGCAACAGTGCAAGCTGCTGACTATGTATTATCTGCTGCAAGTTTTGCAGAAGGTGATGGTACGGTTGTCAGTCAAGAGGGCCGTGCACAACGTTTCTATCAGGTTTATGATCCGAGTTATTACAAACCGGAATACGTGATCAAAGAATCATGGCGCTGGTTACATGCTATTGACACCGGCTTAAAAGGCAAAGAAATCTCATGGACTTTATTGGATCATGTGATTGAAGATGTTGTTCGCAATGTTCCTCAATTACAAGCCATTGAAGATGTTGCTCCAAATGCAGATTATCGTATTCATGGTTTAAAAATTGCTCGTGAACCGCGCCGTTATTCTGGTCGTACTGCAATGCGTGCACCGATTTCTGTACATGAACCAAAACAACCTATTGATGTTGACTCAGCATTAACCTTCTCTATGGAAGGTTATGTTGGCCCACAAAAAGAATCTTCATTGATTCCATTTGCTTGGGCACCAGGTTGGAACTCACCACAATCATGGAACAAATATCAGGATGAAGTTGGTGGGCACCTTAAAGGTGGCGACTCTGGTGTGCGTTTATTTGACCGTCTGGTAAAACGTCCAGCACGAACTTATGTTGCACCACACGCTATTGTAGCTAATCCTGATACATATCGTCTGGTGCCGATGCATCATATTTTTGCTTCAGGTGAATTCACAGTGAAAACTCCTGCAATGCAATCCCGTATCCCAGAAGCTGCTTTTGCAGTGGGCGAACAGGATGCAGCTCGTTTGAATGTAAAAGATGGTCAGCATATTTGTGTTCAAGCTGGAGATACAACAGTTAATCTGCCAGTACAGGTCATTGAATATTTACCAGCAGGGTATATTGGTTATCCGGTAGGATTAGCACCAACAATTTCTCTGGCTGAACCAGTTGCTATCTCAGTTGAAGCGCAAGCGGTAGGAGTGTAAATTATGAATGAAGCATTACGCGCACTACCAAACTGGGCAGCAAACTGGCCAATCGCTTACAGCGTGATCCAAGCTATCGTAATTTTGTTGGTTGTGGTTCTGGCAGCAGCGTATATGTCATTTATCGAGCGACGGTTGCTCGGTTTATGGCAGGATCGTTATGGTCCAAACCGTGTAGGCCCTTTCGGGATGTTCCAGATTGTTGCAGACATGCTTAAAATCATGTTTAAGGAAGACTGGACACCAAAATTTGCCGATAAACTGATTTTCCGTATGGCACCAGCAATTGCAATGGCAACTGCTGTTATGTCTTTTCTGGTCATTCCGATCAGCCCTACAATGGGCGTAGCTGATTTGAATATTGGTCTATTGTTCTTTATGGCAATGGCTGGTATTGCGGTTTATGCTGTGCTATTTGGTGGTTGGGCATCCAACAACAAATATGCCTTACTGGGTGCATTGCGTTCTTCTGCACAAACGATTTCTTATGAAGTGTTTCTAGGAATTTCGTTGATGGGTGTGGTTGCATTGGCTGGTTCATTCAACATGCGTGAAATTGTTGAAGCACAAAAAGAAATCTGGTTTATCGTGCCACAATTTTTTGGCTTCCTGATTTTTGTGGTTGCAGGTGTTGCAGTGACTCACCGTCATCCATTTGACCAACCTGAAGCAGAACAGGAATTATCGGAAGGTTATCACGTTGAATATGGCGGAATGAAATGGGGCATGTTCTTCGTTGCTGAATATGTCAATATTATTTTGATCTCAGCATTGATTGTGACATTGTTTTTTGGTGGCTGGTTAGCACCATTTAATCTGAATATTTCATTTATTCCACCTGCATTCTGGTTCATCATCAAAACCATGTTTTTTATGATGATGTTCATTTTGGCGCGTGCTTCATTGATGCGACCACGTTATGACCAGGTGATGAACTTTGGTTGGAAAATTTGTTTACCGCTAGCATTGGTTAACCTTCTGGTAACTGGTGCGTTGATTCTGATGAATCAGGCCTAGGACAGCAGGGAGAATAGAATGTATAAATTTCTGGCTGGTGTTGGGTCAATCGTTCGTACCTTATGGATGGTCTTTACCCACGCTACACGTAAACGTGACACCATCATGTATCCGGAAACGCCGGCTGAACAAATTGTTCCGCCACGTTATCGTGGTCGTATTGTATTAACTCGTGATCCTGATGGTGAAGAGCGCTGTGTTGCTTGTAACCTGTGTGCTGTCGCTTGTCCGGTAGGTTGTATTTCATTACAAAAAGCCGAAAAAGAAGATGGACGTTGGT
Source organism: Acinetobacter qingfengensis (assembly GCF_008693185.1). Taxonomy (GTDB): domain Bacteria; phylum Pseudomonadota; class Gammaproteobacteria; order Pseudomonadales; family Moraxellaceae; genus Acinetobacter; species Acinetobacter qingfengensis. The sequence continues at coordinate 194,611 of NZ_VXKN01000003.1, read as the reverse complement.
ATCCTGAATTTTTCCGTATTAACTTCTCACGTTGCATTTTTTGTGGAATGTGTGAAGAAGCCTGTCCAACCACGGCAATTCAGTTAACGCCTGATTTTGAATTGGGTGAATACGTGCGTCAGGATCTGGTTTATGAAAAAGAAAACCTGCTGATTTCTGGGCCAGGTAAATATCCTGATTATAACTTCTACCGTGTAACAGGTATGGCTGTGGCAGGAAAAGAGAAAGGTCAGGCACAACGAGAAAGTGCACCGATCGATACACGGAGCTTATTACCATGATGTGGCCATTTTATTTAATGGCACTGGTCGCCATTATTTCAACGATACGTGTGATTACAAATTCTAATCCTGTTCATGCCTTACTTAGCTTGATTGTTTCACTTCTGGCAGTTGCGGGGATTTTCTTTATTGTTGGGGCACCTTTTGCTGGTGCGCTGGAAATTATTGTCTATGCGGGTGCGATCATGGTGTTGTTCGTATTCGTGGTGATGATGTTAAATTTAGGCTCACATACTGTAGCACAGGAAAAAGCATGGTTAACCTCATCAACATGGGCATGGCCGGCAGCAATGAGCTTTATTCTGGGACTGACACTTGTATGGATGTTAAGTTATTCGCAAGTTGATGCCACACTCGGACAACAGCTTGTGACGCCAAAAGAAGTGGGCACAAGTTTATTTACCAAGTATTTATTATTGGTTGAAGTTGCGGCAATGTTGTTATTGGGTGCCATAGTCGCTGCTTATCATTTAGGTAAGCGTGGCTTGGGTGAAGAGAGCGAACAAGACAAGGAGCAAGACTAATGGGTCAAATTCCTTTGGATCACGGCTTAATTCTTGCGACGATTCTTTTCGCCCTTGGATTTTGTGGTGTGATGGTACGCCGTAATGTGTTGTTCATTCTGATGAGCCTTGAGGTGATGATGAATGCAGCAGCACTTGCATTTGTATTGGCAGGTAGTGTTTGGGGACAACCAGACGGGCAAGTGATGTTTATCTTTATTTTGACACTTGCAGCAGCAGAAGCCTGTATTGGTTTGGCAATTGTGCTTCAATTTTATCACCGCTTCCATCACTTGGATGTGGATGCAGCTAGAGAGATGCGCGGATGAGTTATTTATATTTAACAATTCTATTCCCGCTAATCGGTTTTATTATTTTGGCGGCAGGCCGTGACAGGCTTTCTGAAAATGTTGCAGCCATTATTGGTGTGGGTGCTGTCGGTTTATCTGCATTAACCACTTTGTATGCTGGTCTTGATTTTTATCAGCAAGGTGGTATGGCCTATAACCAAAATCTCTGGACGTGGTTTAATGTGGGTGGTTTTGCACCGCAGATTGGTTTACATCTGGATGGTTTGTCATTATTGATGACAGGCATGGTAACTGGTGTCGGTTTTTTAATTCATATTTTTGCCTCATGGTATATGCGTGGCGATGAATATGGTTATGCGCGTTTCTTCTCCTATTTTAACCTGTTTGTTGCCAGTATGCTGGTATTGGTACTGGGTGATAACTTAGCGTTATTATTTTTGGGCTGGGAAGGTGTAGGTTTATGCTCATACCTGTTGATTGGTTATTATTATGTAAATCCAGCCAATGGTTGGGCGGCCATTAAAGCCTTTACTGTAACTCGTGTTGGTGATGTATTCTTATTAATTGCCTTATTCCTGTTATATCAGCAGTTTGGTACGCTTGATACAGTTTATATTGTAGAAAATGCGCATGTGGTATTAACGGACAGTAACCTTGCTTTCTGGACAGCACTGATGTTGTTCCTTGGGGCAGCAGGTAAGTCAGCACAAATTCCATTACAAACATGGTTAGCTGATGCGATGGCAGGTCCAACACCTGTATCCGCATTGATTCACGCTGCAACAATGGTAACTGCCGGGGTGTATTTAACATCGCGTACCTATACCGTATTTGAGATGGCACCTCAGGTGTTACAATTTATCTCGATTACAGGGGCAGTGACTTTACTGGTTGCAGGTTTTGCTGCACTGGTTCAAACCGATATCAAACGTGTCTTGGCTTATTCAACCATGAGTCAGCTCGGTTATATGTTTATGGCGGTTGGTGCTGAAGCTTATCAGGCTGGTTTATTCCACATGTTGACGCATGCTTTCTTTAAAGCATTATTATTCTTGTCTTCAGGCGCTGTAATCATTGCTTGTCACCATGAACAAAACATCTTTAAGATGGGTGGATTATGGAAGAAAATTCCATTTGTATTTGCCTGTTTTGTTGTTGGTGGCGGAGCCTTGGCGGCATTACCGTTTATCACTGTGGGTTATTTCTCCAAAGATGCGATTTTAGGTGCAGTATATGCACATGGCCAGATTGCAAATTTACCATTATATAACTGCTTATACTGGACAGGTGTTGCAGGGGCATTCCTGACATCTATCTACACTTTCCGTTTAATTTGGCTGGTATTCTTTGGTCAAGAAAAAACTCATGCACATCCAATTAAAGGTGTAACTTATTGGGGGCCATTGTCCATCCTGCTGGTTTTATCTACAGGTGTGGGTGCCTTATTAAAAGCACCAGTAGAAAAATTACTGACATCTGCACAAATTCCCGTATTTGCGATTCCAGAAAGCCTTGAGCATGCTGTGCATGGTGCAGAACATACTGCAGTAGGCATTGCATTAGGTGGCCTAGTGATTGGCGTGATTTTGTTTGCTTTTGCTTATAATGCAGTCAAAACAATTGCCAACACTGGATTTGGTGCTGGTATATCACACATCTGGCGGACAGCCTTTGGTTTTGATGCACTGTATAACATTGTTTTTGTTAAACCATTTTTATTACTGGCACGTTTGTTAGGACGTGATCCTGTTGATGGTTTGTGGTTACTGGTGCCTGCACTTGTAAAAGGTGGTCATAAATTTACCAGCTATCGTCAAACAGGTTTACTACGTGAATACGCTTCGAGTATTGGATTAGGTGTTGTGGTCTTGTTGATCGTCTTAATCATTACTCAGGTGGGGGTATAAGATGGATAACAATTTACTTCTTCCCGCACTGATTCTGGTTCCTTTTATTGCTGGATTTTTGTGTTGGATTGCAGATAAAGCAGGTTCAAATCTTCCAAAATGGATTGCCCTGATTGGTATGGTAATTACTTTAGGATTAACATTAATCCTTTGGCAAAGTGGTAATTATCAATTTGATCCTCAAGGTCAGGTGCCTGAATGGGCAGCACAATTTCAGGTGAACTGGATTCCAACTTTTGGGATCAGTATCCATTTGGCAATTGATGGTATGTCAATGCTGATGGTGGCATTAACAGCGTTACTGGGTGTGATGGCTGTTGGTTGTTCATGGTCAGAAATTCAAAAGAATGAAGGTTTCTTTTTTCTGAATCTATTGTGGAGTTTAGGCGCAGTTATTGGTGTATTTATCGCCATCGATATGTTCCTGTTCTTCTTCTTTTGGGAAATGATGCTGGTTCCGATTTACTTCCTGATCGCACTTTGGGGGCACAAAGGTTCTAACGGTCGTTCACGTGTTTATGCAGCAACCAAGTTCTTTATTTATACTCAGGTTGCCGGATTAATCATGCTGGTTGGTATTTTGGCACTTGTCATTATCAACTATACGCAACAATTACAGATTAATCCTGATAATGCCCGTTTAAGTTTTGATTATATGGACTTATTGGGGACGCAGATTCCACATGGTTTAGATTATGCCTTGATGCTGTGTTTCTTTATTGGTTTTGCTGTCAAATTACCAGTATTTCCTTTACATGGCTGGCTACCAGATGCGCATGCACAGGCACCAACCGCTGGTTCTGTGGATTTGGCCGGGATCCTGATCAAAACTGCAGCTTACGGTTTAATTCGTTTTACTATTCCATTCTTCCCTGAAGCATCTGCTGAATTTGCAAACATTGCCATTATTCTCGGTTTAATTGGTATTTTTTACGGGGCATGGTGTGCATATCAGCAAACCGATATGAAACGTTTGTTGGCTTATACCTCGATTTCTCACATGGGTTTTGTGTTACTGGCAATCTATGCAGGTAATATTTTGACTTATCAGGGCTTGATGGTCATGATGTTGGCTCATGGTTTATCTTCTGCCGCATTGTTTATTATGTGTGGCCAGATTTATGAGCGTTTACATACCCGTGATATGCGTTTGATGGGGGGTATTCGTGGTCAGTTCCGTTATCTGCCATTCTTCCTGATGTTCTTTATTGCTGCATTGGTCGGCATTCCAGGTTTAGGTAACTTTATTGGTGAATTCCTGATTTTGATGGGTTCTTATGCACGTTATCCTGTTTTCACGATTATTGCTGCGGTCAGTTTGGTATTTGCAGGTTTATACGGTTTGATTCTGATTCATCGTTCATTATTCGGTGAGCCAAATAAAGAACAGGCGCAACATTATCAACAGCCTTTAAAAGATTTATCGGCACGTGAGATTGGTATTTTAATGCTTGCCGTTGTTGGTTTGGTATGGCTAGGTTTATATCCACAAACTATTCTTGATATTTCAAATTCAAGTATGAGTTGGATCGTGAACAGTTACTTACCTCAAATCCATAGCGTGGTTGATCCTGCTGCTGTTCAACTTAACCCATCGGAGATCCAATAAGCCATGAACTTCACAATTTCATTTTCGGAGCTAATGCTTTTAGCACCTGTGATGATCGTGGCCTTAACAGCGATCATTGCGATGTTACTGGTAGCGCTCAAGCGTAATCATACGATGGTAGCAACACTTAGTGTGATTGGTTTAAACCTTGCTGCTTTACTGATTGTGCGTAATTTGTGGTTGGGTCTTCCACCTGGCAACATCATGGGTTTATTTACTGTTGATCAGTTTGCCAATATGTATATGCTGATGATTCTAGTATCAGCACTGGCTTGCTGTACTTTGTCACATGCTTATATTGATAGTTTCAAAGATAATCGTGAAGAGTTATATATCCTGTTGCTGGCTTCAGTAACAGGGGCGATGTTAATGGTGTCTAGTACACATTATGCTTCTTTCTTTATCGCTTTAGAAACCATGTCTATTCCTGTATATGGCATGCTTGCCTATACTTATCAACGTGAAAAATCACTTGAAGCTGGGGTTAAATATCTGGTCCTATCTGCAACTGCTTCTGCAATGTTGTTAATGGGTCTGGCATACGTGTATGCCTACACTGGCGAAATGTCATTTATGGAATCTGCATTAAAGATTGTGCATACCTTAAATGAGCCATTGGTGGTGATTGGATTGGCATTGGTGGTATTTGCTAGCGCATTCAAATTATCTATGGCGCCATTTCATAAATGGACACCTGATGTTTATCAAGGTGCGCCAACACCAATGGCAACATTTCTTGCGACTGTCGCCAAAGTGGCAATGCTTGGTTTGTTTTTACGTTATGTCTTAACATCAGGTACGTTGGTGCTAGATGGTATGATGACTGTACTTACAGTTATCGCTGTATTGTCGATTGTGTGTGGTAACTTATTGGCAGTAACACAGGTTAATTTAAAACGTATTCTAGCATATTCATCTATTGCCCATTTTGGTTATCTGCTAGTTGCTTTGATCAGCACGGATGTATCAAGTGTGAGTACAATTACTGTATACATTGCAACTTATGTACTGACAACAATTGGTGCTTTTGGTGCAGTATCTTTAATGTCTAGTCCATACAACAATCTGGATGAAGCCGAAAGTCTGGCAGATTATCGTGGTTTATTCTGGCGCCGCCCAATCTTGACTGCAACACTGACTGTGATGATGTTATCGTTGGCAGGTATTCCATTGACTGCTGGTTTTATTGCTAAATTTGTGGTGGTCATGGCCGCAGTTGCTGGCGCACACTGGTTCCTTGCAGCAATGGTCATTGTGGGTAGTGGTATTGGTTTATACTATTATTTACGTGTAATGGTAATTATGTATTTGACACCACCGGAAACCCCGCGTATTGATGCACAGCATAATTGGGGACAAACTGCGGGCGGTATTATGGTATTGTTGGCAGCGCTATTGGTTCTGGTTTTGGGTGTTTATCCGCAGCCATTATTAGACTTTGCAGCAGCTGCATCAATTTCTGTTGTACGTTAATTAGATTTTATTTTAAAAAAGACTCTGCCTGTGCAGAGTCTTTTTTATATAGCTATAGTATTTTCAGTATCAAATGAACTAAATACAGCTTACTTTATAAAATTAGACTAATTTAATTTAAAAATAAATTTAGAAAAACATGCATTTAGTCAAATCTTCATTAAAGATAGCAATCATAATAAATTCCTTAATTCACGGGAAGTATCCTGAAGTAATGGTAAAATATAATCAACCATATAGGCTTTGGTAATCCGTCCTGTTGGTGCAACAATATTCAGGGCAGCAATGACCTTAAGAGATGAATTAAATATTGGTACGGCAAGCGCATGCACCCCCAGTTCATGTTCTTCAGCAGAATAGCACCAACCTTGTTCTAGAATCTGCTGTAACAGATTTAAAAAATCCTGATTATGCTTATAGGTATATTTAGTTAAACGCTGTAATGGATATTTATCTAGCCAGTCTAACCTTTCTTGTTCAGGTAAATGTGCTAATAATACTTTACCAGCAGAAGTTGCATGAGCCGGCAAGCGATTCCCCAGATGTAATCCATAAGGATTAACCCGATCAGTTTGTTGGTGTGCTGCACTACGCGCAATGGTGATGGCTTCAAAACCATCTAGTACCATTACCGAATAAATTTGTGATGTTTGATTAGTTAATAAGTTTAATAAAGATTGTGAAATTTTCGGTAAATAGGCAGCACCCAGATACGCACCTGAAAATTTTAAAACTTTGGGGGTTAAATAAAAAAAATGCCCATCTGATTCAAGATAGCCTAAATATTCTAACGTTAATAAATGACGGCGGGCAGCGGCGCGGGTTAAACCAGTACGTTCAGCTGCCATAGAAATATTCATACGATGTCGATCTGTACCAAAACTATCCAGAATAGCCATACCCTTGGCAATCCCTGCGATAAAGTCTTCATGGCGAATAGTTTTTCTATTGTCCGGATTTTGAAGTCGTTTTTTTTCAATCATATACGACAATCCTGTGTTAAATAAAGATAGAACAGCAGCAATTTAATGCAAATTTACTGAATAAAGAATTGTTCGATAGTCGTATTAGTTTACTATTAATCGAACATAAAAGAAAAAAATCACTGGTAAATTAATTGAAATTTATCAAAAATGCAGCAAAGGGAATGTAAAGTAAAATAGTTGGAATTGCTATCGTCATTTAAACCTACAATTTAGCTTTGATCTCCCCGATTCTGGAAATGTTTTGCAGTGGAGCAGAAAATGATCAACAAAATCACCTCATTAACAGGTGCATTATCACAGATTCAGGATGGTGCAACGATCCTGATCGGTGGCTTTGGTTCAGCAGGGCAGCCCGCTGAATTGATTGATGGGCTAATCGAACTTGGCCGAAAAGACCTGACCATCGTTAGTAATAACGCTGGTAATGGAGATTACGGTTTGGCGAAATTATTGTCCACTGGTGCTGTGAAAAAGATTTTATGTTCGTTTCCACGTCAGGCTGATTCCTACATTTTTGATGAATTATATCGTAGTGGAAAAATTGAACTTGAGGTCGTTCCTCAAGGTAATCTGGCATGTCGTATTCAAGCTGCTGGTATGGGATTAGGAGCAGTTTATACACCAACTGGATTTGGTACAGTGTTGGCGGAAGGCAAAGAAACTCGTGAAATTGAAGGGAAACATTACGTACTGGAATATCCAATTCATGCAGATATTGCTTTAATCAAAGCTTATAAAGGTGATCGTTGGGGTAATCTGATTTATCGTAAATCAGCCCGTAATTTTGGCCCAATTATGGCGATGGCAGCCAAATGTAGTATTGCCCAGGTATCGCAAGTGGTCGATCTGGGAGATCTTGATCCGGAAGAAGTGATAACACCGGGTATTTTTGTAAAACACGTGGTAAAGGTTTAAAAAATCGGGAGAGCAAAAATGAGCTATCAAAAATTAAGCCGTGATCAAATTGCTGCACGTGTTGCCAAGGATATTCCAGAAGGTAGTTATGTCAATTTAGGGATTGGTCTGCCAACCCGAATCGCTAATTATTTATCCAAAGATAAGGAAGTGTTCTTACATTCTGAAAATGGAGTATTGGCTTTTGGTCCCCCCCCTAACAAAGGGGAAGAGGACCCTGAATTAATCAATGCAGGAAAGGAATATGTGACGTTACAGTCAGGTGGATGTTTCTTCCATCATGGTGATTCTTTTGCCATGATGAGAGGTGGACATTTGGACATTGCTGTACTTGGTGCTTTTCAAATTGCCGAAAATGGTGATCTGGCCAATTGGCATACTGGTGCCAAAGATGCCATTCCATCAGTAGGTGGTGCAATGGATTTGGCAGTTGGTGCCAAAAAAGTTTATATCACTACAGAACATGTGACCAAACAAGGTGATTTTAAAATTGTTGAACAATTGACTTATCCTGCGACAGGGTTGCAATGTGTAGATCGTATCTATACCGATTTGTGCATTATTGATGTCACGGAAAATGGTTTAAAGGTCATAGAAATGGTTCAAGGATTAAGTTTTGAACAATTGCAAAATTTAACCGGTGCCAGATTGATGGATGCTACATAAAACACCTTATTAATGGAAAATAAAGGATAAAAAGGACATGAGTAACGCTTATATTATTGATGCAATTCGTACGCCATTTGGGCGTTATGCAGGTGGAATTGCTGGTGTGCGTACAGATGATTTAGGTGCAATTCCAATTCAGGCTTTAATGCAGCGCCATCCTGATATTGACTGGACGAAAGTGGATGATGTGATTTATGGCTGTGCTAATCAGGCTGGTGAGGATAATCGTAATGTTGCCCGTATGTCTGCTTTACTGGCAGGGATGCCTGATCAAGTTCCTGCAACCACAGTCAATCGCTTATGCGGTTCGTCACTGGACGCTATTGCCATTGCTGCGCGAGCGATTAAAGCAGGCGAAGCAACCCTGATTGTAGCGGGTGGTGTTGAAAGTATGAGCCGTGCACCCTATGTGATGGGTAAGGCTGAAACAGCATTTGGCCGTAGTCAGAAAATTGAAGATACAACAATGGGTTGGCGCTTTATTAATCCCAAGCTAAAACAATTGTATGGTGTTGATACCATGCCACAAACAGCAGAAAACGTGGCTGAACAGTTTAATGTAAGTCGGGAAGATCAGGATCAATTTGCATTGCGAAGTCAGCAACGTACTGCTGTAGCACAAAGTAATGGTTTTTTTGAAAAAGAAATTATTCCAGTAGCAATTGCCCAAAAAAAAGGTGATGCGATTATTGTCGATCAGGATGAGCATCCACGTGCATCGACCACACTGGAAACTTTGTCCCGATTAAAACCGGTAGTGAAAGCTGATGGTACGGTAACTGCCGGTAACGCATCTGGCATTAATGATGGTGCCGCTGCATTATTAATTGCTTCCGATGAAGCAGTACAACGATATCATCTAACCCCTCGTGCCAAAATTGTTGCAGCGACTACAATCGGTATAGAGCCACGTATTATGGGTTTTGCGCCAGCGCCAGCAATTAAGAAATTATTAAAATTTGCCAATCTGAATTTGGATCAGATGGATGTGATTGAACTAAATGAGGCTTTTGCTGCTCAGGCATTGGCATGTACACGTGATCTGGGATTAGCTGATGATGACACGCGTGTTAATCCAAATGGTGGTGCGATTGCTTTGGGGCATCCACTAGGCGCATCAGGTGCACGACTGGTTATCACTGCATTAAATCAACTGGAAAAAGTTCAGGGGAAATATGCTTTATGCTCAATGTGTATCGGTGTTGGACAAGGTATTGCTTTGATTATTGAGAGAGTCTGACCATGAGCCAGCTATACGCCAGCCTGTTTTATCAGCCTGAAGTTACTGAAATTTTTAGTGATACCAGCATGCTGGGTTATATGATTCAGGCGGAAGCAGCTTTGGCGCAGGCGCAGGCGCAGGTGGGTGTAATTCCGCACGCTGTAGCGGCAGTTATCACTCAGGTGGCAAAACAAGGTGTAGACGTTCTGGATCAAGACAGTCTGGCAGTCGCTGCTGGTCTAGCTGGAAATATTGCTATTCCATTTGTAAAGCAATGGACGGCTGCAGTTCAGTCTGTTGATACGGATGCTGCCCGTTATGTACATTGGGGCGCAACCAGTCAGGATATCATTGATACAGCGACCATCTTACAATGCCGTGCTGCACTTGAAATTATTGAACAACATTTACAACAAAGTTATCAGATTGCCTTGCATCAGGCAGAGCAATATCGTGATCAGGTGATGATCGGACGTACATGGTTACAACAGGCTTTACCTATCACACTCGGCCATAAATTTGCCCGTTGGGCAAGTGCTTTGGGACGAGATTTGCAACGTATAACACAATTAAAATCTCGTGTGCTTACTATACAACTAGGTGGTGCTGTTGGTTCGCTAGCATCTTTGCTAGATCAAGGTTCTTCAGTGGTTACTGCATTTGCACGACAATTAGATCTGAATGAACCAGCATGCACATGGCATGGTGAACGTGATCGTGTTGTTGAATTGGCTGCTACACTGGCCATTATTGTTGGTAATTTGGGAAAAATGGCACGAGATTGGTCATTGATGATGCAAACTGAAATTGCCGAACTTTTTGAGCCTGATGCAAAAGGTCGTGGTGGATCTTCTACTATGCCACACAAGCGTAACCCAGTGGCAGCAGCATCAGTATTGGCAGCAGCCAATCGAGTACCGGCATTGATGTGTAGTGTGTACCAAAGCATGGTACAAGAGCATGAACGTAGTTTGGGAGGATGGCATGCAGAATGGCTGTCCATTCCTGAAATTTTTCAGTTGTGCGCTGGTGCTTTAATACGAACAGAAGAAGTATTGTCGGGCTTACAGGTTAATGTCGATGCGATACAACGTAATCTTGATATGACGCAGGGTTTGATTATGGCAGAAGCAGTAATGATGGCTTTGGCACCAGAAATCGGACGTTTGAATGCACATCACTTGATTGAAACAGCTTGTCAACAAGCCATACAACAACAACGTCATTTACAAGATGTTGTACAGGAATTGGATGAGATCAAAAAGATTTTTTCCAAAGAAAAAATTGAGGAAATTTTTAGACCTACAACATATCTGGGTAATATTCAAGCACAGATAGATGCAGTTCTAGCTGAGGCAAAAGGAGTGGCAAAGTGAGTATCACGATTACCAATCGCCAAGGGAAAAAATTATCTGTAGCGACTTATGGTCAACCTAGCCATCCGGCAATTGTGTTTTCCAATTCGCTAGGAACAGATAAAAATATGTGGGCTGAGCAGATTGCAGCATTAAAAGATCAGTATTTTATCATTAGTTATGACACCCGTGGTCATGGAGAAAGTGATGTTATCTCAGCAACAACCTTAAAAAATCTGGGTGAGGATGTACTAGATATTCTAGATACTTTACAGGTTGAGCATGCCCATTTTTGTGGTATTTCGATGGGGGGTATTACTGGATTGTGGCTTGGAATTTATACGCCATTACGTTTTTATAGCATTACTGTTGCAAACTCTGCAGCAAAAATCGGCACAACTGCCGCATGGAATTCTCGTGCAGACAGTGTTGAACAAAATGGTTTACAGGATATTGCTAAAAGTACACATACCCGCTGGTTCAGCGAACAGTTTGATTATGAAAATAGTGTGTTGGCACAACGGACTATTCAATCTTTAAGAGATACTTCTCTACAGGGTTATGCTAATGCCTGTCGTGCTTTGGCAAATGCTGATGTCAGTGAACAGTTATCTCAAATGAACCTTCCGGTTCTGATTATTGCCGGAGCAATGGATCCAGTGACAACAATTACGGATGCAACATTTATGCAGCAACGCATCGTTGATAGCCAGTTGGTGCTAATCAATGCATCGCATCTTTCCAATATCGAACAATCTGAAAAGTTTACTCAGGTGTTAAAGGGATTTATTGAGTCGATTTAAACGGCCATAACAATCTAAATTAATATTGCCTCAAGGAGATGAAAATGGCGGCTCAGGATAGTTTTTTGCCTAATAAAAGTATTGATGCACAGGCAGTGATCAATAATGCACCTTTAAGTGCCTATCAATGGATGATTGCAGGAATATGTTTTTTAATTGTTTTTCTAGATGGTATTGATACTGCTGCCATGGCATTTATTGGACCAGCTTTGGCACAAGATTGGGGTGTCGACCGTTCACAATTAGGCCCTGTTATGAGTGCGGCTTTGGGCGGCATGATTATTGGTGCATTGGTATCAGGACCTTCAGCAGATCGTTTTGGCCGAAAAATTATTTTAACTGTTTCCATGCTAATTTTTGGCGGATTTACTGTGGCATCGGCTTATGCCAATGATCTGGATACATTGGTGATGCTACGGTTTTTGACTGGAATTGGTTTGGGTGCAGCAATGCCGAATGCCACCACATTATTTTCGGAATATTGTCCTGATCGTGTGCGTTCATTATTGGTGACCTGTATGTTTTGTGGCTATAACCTTGGTATGGCCACAGGTGGCTTTCTCAGTAGCTGGTTAATTCCGACATTTGGCTGGCATAGTTTATTTTTGGTCGGAGGCTGGGCACCATTGGTTCTGGCTATAGGTGTGATTGTATTTTTGCCTGAATCCTATCGTTACCTCATCGTAAAAGGTAAAGATCAAGATAAAGTTAAAAGTATTTTAACCCGTATTTCCGCTAAGGACATACAAGGTGCAACAGAGTTCCACGTTCCTGAAGAAAAAAAAGAAGCGAATCAGAAAAATATTTTTGGCCTGATATTTTCAGCACGTTATGCCAAAGGTACTTTGTTGCTGTGGTTCACCTATTTTATGGGTTTGGTGATGATTTACTTATTGACTAGCTGGTTGCCAACTTTAATGCGTGAAACCGGTGCCTCTATGGAACGTGCAGCATTTATTGGTGGTTTATTTCAGTTTGGTGGTGTACTCAGTGCCTTATTTGTTGGTTGGGCTATGGATCGCTTTAATCCCAATAAAGTGATTGCAGGTTTTTATTTTGCAGCAGGTATTTTTGCCGTAATTGTTGGGCAAAGTCTCGGTAATTCGACTCTACTGGCAATTTTTATTCTGTGTGCAGGTATTGCTGTTAATGGCGCACAATCATCCATGCCTGTTTTATCCGCAAGATTTTATCCAACACAATGTCGTGCAACTGGTGTGGCATGGATGTCTGGTATTGGTCGTTTTGGCGCAGTATTTGGTGCATGGATTGGTGCGGTGTTACTTGGAAATCATTGGTCTTTTACCATGATTTTGAGCATGTTGCTGATTCCTGCCTTATGTGCCGCAGTGGCAGTATTTCTGAAATCTATGGTTGCACATACAGATGCAACCTAACAATAGGACGATGACACATGAATGATGAAGAACGTTATCAACAGGGCATTAAAGTTCGTAAGGAGGTTTTGGGTGGGGCACATGTTAATCGTTCCATTGAAAACTTAAACGATTTTAATTCGGATTTTCAAAATTTTATCAGTCGTTATGCATGGGGGGAGGTTTGGTCACGTCCCGGGCTACCTCGCCATACCCGCAGTTTGGTAACCATCGCCATGTTGTTGGCTATGGGACGTGAAGATGAACTACGAATGCATATTCGGGCCTGTTTTAACAATGGCGTAACCAAGGATGAATTAAAAGAGTTATTTTTGCATTGTGCTTTATATGCCGGATTGCCAGCAGCCAATGCTGCCATTCATTTGGCAGAAGATGTTTTTAAGGATCTGGGAATTTAAGGGGTTGTAATACACCAGATTGGATTTTTTAATGTCTAAGGAGAGATAAAGATGTCTCAGATTTTGTTAGGAACCTATGCGCAGCGTAATACTGATGATCATCCACCCGCTTATACACCAGGATATAAAACCAGTGTATTACGTTCGCCTAAAAATGCCTTGATTGCGATTGCTGAAACTTTAACAGAAGTGACAGCACCGCATTTTAGTGCAGATCATTTCGGTGCTAAAGATAATGATTTGATTCTTAATTATGCCAAAGATGGCTTACCAATTGGCGAACGAGTGATTGTACATGGCTATGTCCGTGATCAGTTTGGTCGTCCGGTAAAAAATGCTTTGCTGGAAGTTTGGCAAGCGAATGCATCCGGGCGCTATCGTCACCCGAATGATACTTATATTGGTGCGATGGATCCAAATTTTGGCGGTTGTGGAAGAATGCTGACAGACCAAAATGGTTATTATGTTTTTCGTACCATTAAGCCGGGACCATATCCTTGGCGTAACCGCATTAATGAATGGCGTCCTGCGCATATTCATTTTTCATTAATTGCTGATGGTTGGGCACAACGACTCATTTCACAGTTTTACTTTGAAGGGGATACGTTGATTGATAGCTGTCCAATTATCCAAACCATTCCGAGTGAAGAACAACGTCGTGCCTTGATTGCGCTCGAAGACAAAAGCAATTTTATTGAAGCTGATAGCCGTTGTTACCGTTTTGATATTACTTTACGTGGTCGCCGGGCAACTTATTTTGAAAACGATTTGACCTAAGGAAGGGAGGCAACAATGAATAACTGGAATTTTCAGGAATTACATGAAACCCCATCACAAACTGGTGGACCGTATGTTCATATTGGCTTGTTACCGCAACAGGCGGAAATTGAAGTCTTTGAATATAATTATGACAATAATTTGTTAAAGAATAATCCACAAGGCGAACGTATTCGCCTGGAGGGTCAGGTATTTGATGGCCTTGGCTTGCCTTTACGGGATGTTCTACTGGAAATATGGCAAGCAGATACCAATGGAGTTTATCCGGATCAAACCAATCCCAACTTTCAGGGCTGGGGACGTACAGGTGCAGATTTCACCAGCGGATTCTGGAGTTTTAATACCATTAAGCCTGGTGCAGTACCGGGGCGTAAAGGTAGCATGCAGGCACCTCATATTGCCTTGGTGATTTTTGCACGTGGTATCAATATTGGTTTGAATACCCGTATTTATTTTGAAGACGAAAAAACAGCGAATGCTCAGGATCCTATTCTCAATAGTATAGAATGGGCGCCACGCCGTCAGACCCTAATTGCCAAACGTGAAGAACGGGATGGTGAAATTATTTATCGTTTCGATGTTCGGATTCAGGGCGAAAATGAAACGGTTTTCTTTGATATTTAAATGATTGATTAAAGCTGTATTTAGACCATAAATGCAGCTTTGGTAAGGAAAGCTTTAAGATGATCGCAAAAAAAATAGCTTTATATGGTCTGGTTGTTATGAGTGCTTTGGGATACGGCAATATTAGTAGTGCTGAGAGCAAATTACCTACGAGTTATCATGTGAAAAATGTGCAGATCGGTCAATTACCAGTCAAAACAATTGTTCCTATTACTGGGCCAAGCTATGCAGATGCTTTGCATCAGGCGGAACAATATGCACAAACAGATGCAATTGACCTGATTGAACTTCGACTGGATTTGTTGGATTTTTATCAGGATTCAAGCAAATTACTAGCATATACCCAGCAAATTAATCAACGCCTGAGAACCAAACCAATTATTGCCACCATTCGTACACATCATGAAGGTGGAAAATTTATAGGTACGGATCAAGCTTATGCAAAACTTTATCAACAACTTATTAAGCAAAAGTCTATACAAATTATTGATGTAGAAATGTTCCGTGATCAGAACATCGTCAAACAATTGGTACATGATGCACATCAGGCTGGCATTCTGGTGGTGATGTCTAACCATGATTTTCAGAAAACACCTGATCAACAGGAAATTACCAAACGTTTGTTACAACAAGATGCTCTAGGTGCTGACATTTTAAAGATTGCAGTTATGCCGCAATCGAAGGCAGATGTATTGACATTGATGAATGCAACTTTTGTGGTGAGTCAGCAATCTAGCAAACCATTATTGACCATGTCCATGGGGCAGCTTGGCACAATTACACGCGTTGCCACAGCCAGTATTGGTGGTAGTCTAAGCTTTGGTATGCTTGGACAAGCCTCTGCACCAGGACAAATTGAAGTCAGTAAACTCAAGGATATTTTAAATACATTACAACCTACTCCGTAGAAACAAATATGTATTAAAGAAGGAACTTTAATGAATAAATTTTTTTTTAAAACCGTAATAGGTTCAGCAATGATGGTAGGCGGATTTGCGACAGCTTTTGCACAAACTTATATTGTCGACCGTTATCAGGATGATCAACAACAAGGATCTTTACGCTGGGCAATTGAACAGGCCAACCGTCAGCCACAGCAGCAAAGTACCATTCAAATTCATGCTGTTGGTCAGGCACCCTATGTAATTAAACTGAACTCACAATTACCAGCCATTAAAGCTCCAGTAACAATTGAAGGCATGCAATGGGCAAAAAATGGTGAGTTTATTCGTATTGATGGTTCTGGTTATATTCGGGGAGAAGGTGCAAAAGCCTGTCCTGGTGCAATTGCAGGACAGTATGGTACTAATGTACGAACGACAAGTTTACCGGGATTTATCTTACAGGATGTGAATGGTGTAACCATTCGTGGTCTGGATATTCATCATTTTTGTATTGGTGTATTGATTAATCGTTCTAGCAATAACTTGATTACACACAATCGGGTATCCAATAATTATGGTGGATCTGGTGTAATGATTACGGGGGATGATGGACAGGGTAATCCAACATCAACCACAACCAACAATAACAAGGTGATTGATAATCTATTTATTGACAATGGTGATGGCTTGGAACTTACTCGTGGTGCAGCTTTTAATCTTGTGGCCAATAACTATTTTACTTCTACTAAAGAAAATCCGGAGCCTTCACAGGGAATCGAAATTTTATGGGGTAACGACAATGCTATTATTGGCAATAAATTTGAAAATTATTCAGATGGATTACAAATTAACTGGGGCAAGCGGAATTATATTGCCTATAACGAATTGAGTAAAAATTCCATCGGATTCAATCTGACTGGTGATGGCAATATTTTGGACAGCAATAAAATCCATGATAACCGTATTGGGATTGCCATTCGTTCAGAGAAAGAAGCCAATGCACGAATTACGTTGACTAAAAATCAGATCTGGAATAATGCAAAAAACATCAAACGCTGTGAAGCAGGAGGTTCCTGTGTTGAGAATCAACGCTTAGGCGCAATTGTGTTTGCTGTTCCAGCATTGGAACATGTGGGATTTGTTGGTTCTCGAGGTGGTGGTGTAGAGATTCCTCTAGAAAAACAGCAAAAAACCTGTAGTACTGAAGGACAGGGAGATTGCAATGCAATTCCTAACCAAAATATTCGTCCACCTGTATTAAGTTTACGAGGTAGTATTGTGCAAATCCATATTTCAGGGCAGCCACAACAAAATTATCATGTGGAAATTTTTGCAAATGATGTACGTCAGGGAAATGAAGCACAAAAGTATCTGGGCACAGTCAAGGTTAGTACTGATGCACAAGGGAAAGGCTTAGTGCAGTGGCGAGCAACAGTGGCAAAAGGAGCATTAACGGCAACAGTCACAGATTATCTGGGGGCAACATCAGAATTGAGTCAACCCTTAAAATTACATTAATGCAAGCAATAAAAAGATTATAGGCAGTTGAATGCCTTGTATATGAGTTTAAAAGGTAATCCACATGAAGAAAACATTACTGACAATGGCGATATTGGGCAGTACATTACTGCTTAGCTCTGAAGTTATGGCAAATGAGCCTTGGTCACAAGATCGGCAATGGTTACTGGGTGACTGGAACGGTAAACGTCAGCAGCTTGAAGATCTGGGTTATAGATTTAATTTGAGTATCATGAATCAGACGGCAACCATACTCGATGGTGGTAAAAGTAATCATCAAACCCGAAATGCAAATCAGCTTGGCTTGGGTGTGAACTTTGATCTTTCCAAAATTGCCGACTGGAAAAATACGACTGCTGCATTGACCATTACCAAACGTGATGGACGTAATCTGGCTTCAGATATTGGTATGAATGGCAGCCCAACAGAAATTTATGGTCGTGGAAATATTTGGCGTTTAACACAAGCCTGGATTAAAAGTGGTTTTATCGACAATACTTTGCAAATTAAAATTGGGCGTATGGGGATGTCAGAGGACTTTAATGGTTCTCATTGTGAATTTCAGAGCCTGATTTTATGTGGAGGGCAGGTTGGTAAAAGTCAGGGTGATGTTTGGTATAACGGTCCGGTAAGTGGTTGGGCGATGAATGCCAAATATCACTTTTCGCCAGAATGGAGCATTGCAGCAGGGGTTTATGAAAATAATCCTGAGAACTTGCGTACAGATAAAAAAGCCAATTTTAATCTGGACACCAGTGCAGGAAAAGGCGTATTAGTTCCAGTAGAATTGGCATGGAAAACGCAAAGAATGAATGGATTGACTGGTGAATATAAACTCGGTGGTTTTTATACTACCCACGATTATGCCAATGTTGATGATAGCAATGCTACAGATCCTAAGCGTGCAGTTTGGTTGAATATGCAACAACAATTAACCGTAAATAATACAAACCCTAAGGGTGGTTTGTATGCTGCGATCAATTTGGTCTTCAATGATACTTCCACCACAAGCAATGTATCAAGTACACAACAAATTGTACTCTGGTATAAAGCACCGTTTACATCTCGTCCCAATGATCAGATTGGTTTTGGGATGGGGCGTTATCAGTTTAATGACAAAGTTGCAAGCAATACGGATCGTGATGCAGAAACAGATGTTGAATTAAACTATGTTTATCAGTATTCACCTGCATTGATGATTCGACCAAATTTGCAATATGTCAATAAACCAAATGGACTGTCAACAATTGATAATGCATGGGTCGCAGGCATTTCTGTTGGATTAAAGTTTTAAATAAAATTGCAGAAATTTTCTCAAATTTAAACGAATTTTAATTGTGGTTGCTTAGTCTATTACGGAGCCACCACTCATTTTTTATTAACATGATGCGTTTTGGGTAATCTTGATATTGAGTGGAATTTAATGCCATTCTAAATTACCCATTTTGACATTGCAGGTGGAGCTGAATGTATGATTGACTCACAAACCAGATCAGGCACTTTATTTAAAATCTGGTGTTTTATTCTTGGATTGGCACTCCTTATTACTGGTCTGTTTTTTCTGGTTGGTGGTGTCAAACTCGTCAGCCTCGGTGGATCTTGGTATTTTTTGATTGCAGGATTACTGATCACACTTTCATCCCTGTTTATTTTTAGAAAAAAAATATTTGGTGTCTGGCTTTATCTTTTCGCCTTCATCAGTACGGTCATTTGGGCATTGTGTGATGTGGGTTTGGAATTCTGGCCATTACATTCACGTCTAATGTTTCCAGCTGGTTTGTTTGCTGCAATTTTATTTACATTGCCATCAATTCGTAAATATCAGTTTCAGACACCTAGATGGTCTGTAGCTTCGTATGCTGTGGCTGGACTAACTGTTTTGGCAATGCTTGGCGGCTTGTATGGCATGTTTATTCCGCATCCAACAGTTGAAGCTAATGGACAAGAGTTGCCATTGCTTCCAGTTACCGCAGCAACCAAACAGATGAATTGGGAACATTATGGTAATGATGCCGGCGGTAGTCGTTTTGCTGCACTTGATCAAATTAATCGGAATAACGTAAAAGATTTGAAAGTGGCTTGGACTTATCGTACTGGCGACTTTACTACAGGTTCAGGAAATGGTGCAGAAGACCAACAAACTCCTTTACAAGTAGGTGATAAAGTTTTTTTGTGTACGCCACATAATAATGTTATTGCATTAGATGTAGATACAGGTAAGGAATTGTGGAAGGCCGAAGTAAATTCACACGCAGATGCATGGGAACGTTGTCGTGGAGTTGCTTATGTTGATACGACTAAAGCAGTTATCCAACCCACATTCGGCGGTTCAACACCAGTGACATCGATTACGCCAAGTGTGAATTGTCCACGCCGTGTCTATACCAATACGCCAGATGGCCGTTTGATTGCATTTAATGCCGATAATGGCAAAAAATGTGAAGATTTTGGTGAAAATGGAACAGTCAATTTGCTGAAAGGTTTAGGAGAAGGTACACAGGCTCCGCGTTTTGAGGTTACTTCTGCACCAACCGTTGCTGGTTCTGTATTGGTGATTGGTAGTCGAATTGCCGATAATTTTCAGGCAGATATGCCAGGTGGTGTGATTCGTGCCTATGATGTGATTAATGGACAATTGCGCTGGGTATTTGATCCACGCAATCCTGATCCAAACTACCAGTTAAAGCCGGGTGAAACTTATAAGCGTAGTAGTGCTAACTCATGGGCTGCCATGTCTTATGATCCAAAAATGAATACAGTATTTCTTCCAATGGGAAGTTCATCTGTTGATGTCTGGGGAGGTAATCGTCAGCCACTGGATCATAAATATAATTCATCTGTTTTGGCATTAGATGCAACCACAGGCAAAGAAAAATGGGTATATCAAACGGTTCATAATGATCTTTGGGACTTTGACCTACCTATGCAGCCAAGTCTGGTGGATTTTCCCATGAAAGATGGTTCAACTAGGCCGGCAGTCGTAATTGGGACTAAATCTGGTCAATTTTTTGTCTTGGATCGTGTTACAGGTAAACCATTAACACAAGTGATTGAACAATCTGTAAAAGCGGCAGATATTCCAGATGAGCAATATTCCAAAACGCAACCACGTTCTGTAGAAATGCCACAAATTGGAAATCAGACTTTAACTGAATCAGATATGTGGGGTGCAACACCATTTGACCAACTCATGTGCCGAATCAGTTTTAAATCCATGCGTTATGAGGGTTTATTTACTGCACCGGGAACAGATGTTTCCTTGAGTTTTCCGGGTTCTTTGGGAGGAATGAACTGGGGATCCATGGCATTTGACCCAACACATCGTTATCTATTCGTTAATGACATGCGTTTGGGCTTATGGATTCAATTAATTAAACAGACACCAGAGGATATTAAGGCTCAAGCCAATGGCGGTGAATCTGTAAATACCGGAATGGGTGCAGTTCCAATGAAAGGTACGCCATATAAAGTAAATAAAAACCGCTTTATGTCGGCATTAGGCATTCCTTGCCAAAAACCGCCATTTGGAACAATGACAGCCATTGATATGAAAACTCGTCAGATTGCATGGCAAATTCCACTAGGAACAGTACAGGACACCGGTCCATCTGGTATTAAAATGAAAATTCATGCACCGATTGGTATGCCAACAATTGGTGGTCCAATGGCAACGCAGGGCGGTCTGGTATTTTTTGCAGCGACACAGGATTATTACCTGCGAGCTTTTGATAGTTCAACAGGTAGAGAATTATGGAAAGGTCGTTTACCGGTAGGAAGTCAGGGAACACCAATCAGCTATGTATCACCTAAATCTGGTAAACAATTTGTGGTGATCTCAGCTGGTGGCGCACGACAATCTACAGATCATGGAGATTATGTGGTGGCATACGCACTACAAAAATAATTCAAAACTTTTTTATCTGAAAAGCATCTCATCCGTGAGATGCTTTTTTATATAAACACTGATAAAGAAGGTTGGTCGTTGACATAAAAAAAATTATACTATCGCCAATCATTTATATCAGGTGAAGCCGCAGTGCCTATTCAAGAAATCCGCCATCCATTGATTCGTCATAAATTAGGTTTATTACGCCGCGCAGACATCAGTACGAAAAATTTCCGTGAATTGGCGCAGGAAGTCACCATGTTATTGACCTATGAAGCCACTAAAGATTTGCAACTTGAAGATCATGTGATTGATGGCTGGGCTGGAAAAGTGCACGCACAGCGTATTGCCGGTAAAAAAATTACGGTAGTACCGATTCTAAGGGCGGGAATTGGCATGCTTGACGGTGTTTTAAATTTGATTCCAAGTGCCAAAGTGTCAGTACTGGGATTAGAACGAGATGAAGAAACTTTACAGGCAAGAACATACTATAAAAAACTGGTGCCTGATGTTGCAAACCGTATTGCCATGATCATTGACCCAATGTTGGCTACAGGAAGCTCCTTGGTCGCAGCCATTGATGTATTAAAGGCCAGTGGTTGTAAGGATATTCGGGTGATGGTATTGGTCGCTGCACCTGAAGGTATTCAAAAAGTAGCAGAGCTTCATCCTGATGTGCTGATCTATACAGCGTCTATTGATGAGAAGCTTAATGATCAAGGATATATTATTCCGGGATTAGGCGATGCTGGTGATAAAATCTTTGGCAGCGTACAGAAGTAAGCTTTTGATTAACAGGATATAAAAATATTTACATCCTGTTAATCGTGATGAGAATACAATTTAAATTTCTTTATTTACCTGATCTTCACAGAATTGCATGAAGGCTTTTAGTCCTGGTCCCTGATATTTTTGTCGATGAATCAGCATAAATAATGGACGAGTAAGTGTCCAGAAAGGTGTATCCAAAATCACCAGTTGACCTTGTTCCTGCAAAGGAGTGATAGTTAATTTAGAAACACAAGCTACACCTAAACCCCCAGCAACAATTTTTAAAATCGCTTCATTATGTCCCAGTGTCAGACGGATATTGGCATCCGGTAAATCTTGTAAAATACTATTATCGAAAACTTCTCTTGTGCCGGAACCCTCTTCACGCAAAACCCATTCAACAGCTTTAAAATCTTCAACAGTTAATATACGATCAAGTTGTGCTAAAGGATGTGATGGCGCACAACATACTGCCAGCTCATCGTCTTGCCAATGAATACATTGTAATTGTGGTAAATGACAGGAACCTTCAATCAGCGCTAAATCCAGTTGAAATTGACTTACTGCTTCAATGATTTGTCGAGTATTTCCAACCTGTAATTGTAAATGTGCCTGTGGTTGTTGCTGCAAAAAATTCGCCATTAAATCTGGAATAAGGTAATCACTAATGGTCAGGGTCGCACCTAAACGTAGATCAATACCTTGTAGTTCACCTTTCGCTGCTTGTTCAAATGCTTCACAGCGGCCTAGAATTTCTAATGCCTGCGGTAACAAGTAGCGACCTAAGTCATTGAGTTGTAATCGTTTTCCTTGACGGTCAAATAAAGGTGATCCTAAGCCATCCTCCAGATCAGACAGTGCCATAC
The DNA here is from genome assembly GCF_008693185.1 of Acinetobacter qingfengensis. Lineage (GTDB taxonomy): Bacteria > Pseudomonadota > Gammaproteobacteria > Pseudomonadales > Moraxellaceae > Acinetobacter > Acinetobacter qingfengensis. Next base: position 171,456 of record NZ_VXKN01000003.1, on the reverse strand, counting down.
TTGCTGCACTTTGAGTCAGCTTTACTGCATCACTGGCACGAGTTACGGTGCCTTCCTGAGCAACAGCAACAAAAACAGCCAGTTGGCGAAGTGTCATACGCATGGATTGACCTTTAAATAAGATAAGTGTTAAGACAGAACAACTCATGCTACCATGAGCGCTTTATAGTATGCCATGAAGTTATGATGACTGAGGAAAAATATACTTTAGAAACGGTGCTTTCTGTCAAAAAATGGGCTGCAAACCTGTTTAGTTTTACCATGACACGTCCTGCACATTTTCGATTTACTGCTGGGCAATTTGCCAGAATTGGCCTTCAATCAGACGGCGAATTAATTGTTCGTGCTTATTCTGTTGTGTCATCGCCCTTTGATGAAACACTGGAGTTTTTCTCTATTGTTGTGCCAGATGGTGCATTTACTTCTAAATTACAAAATCTTAAAGCAGGTGATCAGCTTTATCTGGAAAAAATTCCGTATGGATTTTTAACGCTGGCACGTTATCAGCAGCCTACACCTCATGATTTGTGGTTATTGGCTACGGGCACGGGTCTTGCACCATTTTTATCTATGTTACAGGATTTTGATACATGGCAAAAATACCGTTATATTGTTTTGGCATATAGTGTACGTACATCAGATGAGTTAGCTTATGTTGAACGGATCCGTGAAATTCAACAGATATTTGCACAGGAAAGCGATGCAGAATTCATTTTTCTACCTATCATTACCCGTGATCCATTTGCCAGCCTTAATCAGCGTTTACCAAAACTGATTGAATCAGGTCAATTGGAAAAGGCTGCTGATTTAAAGCTGCATATAGAAACTAGTCATGTGATGCTATGTGGCAATCCGCAAATGGTTGAAGATACCAAAGAGGCTTTGAAATCCATAGGATTAGTGATGAATCGTCGTGGTGTAGGGAATATTGCAGTGGAAAATTACTGGTAATCTTCTTCAATGCACAAACATATCCATAAACTCACGGATTTCCTTAATGGCATGATTTAAATCGGTATTTAGCCATGTTGCATCAAAAATTCCTGCATAGGCATCCATACGATCATGAGGAATAATGAGTCGGATTGGGCAATCTTCTTCTTGAAGACGCCAAGGTGTTAAAACCGCATCATTATCAATAAAAGCCTGAAATTCCTGAATATCAATAATCATGGCTTGAATACATTCTGGAAAAGGCATGACTGACATTTCTTCAATACGGCGACGGCAATATTCTATATCTGCCCAAGTAAATTCAGTTTCAGGTTTACTAAATTTTAGAATGCCAATCAAATAATTATCGCGGGTACGATGAAGCCAGCACTGATGAGAAACATCTGTAGCCAAAGACAAATTTACAGGGATAAGACGATAAGCCATAAGTGGCCGTACCAAGAAAAAAACTAGGGTATTATAGGATGACTGAGGCAGAGTGCAAGCTATACTTGAATAAGGATAAAATGTACTTCAAAAATGCCAACAAATTCACATTATAAAATAATTAAAATGATACATTTGCTTCATTATTGATCTGCTAGACTAAAAAATATACAAAAAATCACAAGGGAGGATACAAAAATGTGGTCAAAACAACCTCAACAGGATCCGCAGGAATTAAATCCAAAAGAGAAGACCAAACGTGTTAGATACATCACGACAGCAATTATTTTATTTTTTCTAATTGTCTTGGTCTTTATGCTTTTCAATATGTAACGATAAATAAATTTTTTCAGCCTAATTCCTATCTTGTAACAGATGTGATTTGAAACCACTTGCTTGATGTGTCAGCCGAAATCGGTTGGCATAAATTTATACACAAATGTATGTGTTCAATGACGTAAATAATTAATTTACATCAAAAAAATAACTGGAGAGAGAGTATGAATAATGGGTTCGGTATGGGCAATGCGCCACAGCGTTTTGACCTGTATTATTTCTGGGATCAATTTCACCCTGTACTAGGTGCAGTCGTCATCTTTATTGTTGGATGGATTATTGCATTGCTAGTTTCAGGTGGAATTAAAAAACTACTGGCAACTGTTCATCTTAACCAAAAAGTAAATCAGTCGACACAATCGGCTGCTTCTCCAGATGTAGAACAGATCCTTGCCAGAATTGTATTTTGGTTTATTTTGATTATTGCAATTGTCGCAGGTTTGAACGTATTAAATTTACATGCGGTAAGTGCGCCATTCTCGAATATGATTGGTGAAGTGTTAGCATTTATTCCAACCCTTATTGCTGCCGTAGTGGTTGCTCTGGTGGGTTGGTTGGCAGCAACTTTGGCTAGAACTGGCTTAAACAAAGCTCTTGCTAGAACTCAACTGGATGAAAAACTTAGTCAGGATGTTGGTGTTGCACCATTAAGCCAAAATATTGCTGAAATTGTTTATTGGTTAATTTTATTACTATTTTTACCAATTGTTTTATCAATACTTGGTTTAAATGGACTACTGGCACCTGTTCAGGTCATGTTAACTGATGCAATTTCTTATATTCCAAATCTATTTATTGCAGGCATTATTGTTTTTGCAGGTTATATTCTGGCAAAAATTTTGCGTGGAATTGTGGAAGGCTTGGTTAACAGTGTTGGTTTACAGACGCAAGCAGAAAAAATTGGCGTATTTAAATCAACTAACTTGGGTAAATTACTGGGTTCATTTGTTTTTGCTGTAGTGATTATTACTGCATTGATTATTGCATTTGATGCACTAGGTGTAGAAACCATTTCTCAACCAGCAACAGCAATGCTTAATCAATTCTTGCTTGCCATTCCAAATATTCTTGCGGCTGTGGTCATTCTGATTATTGCTTATGTCGTGGCAAAATTTGTAGGTAAACTGGCAACAGAAATTTTGGCTGGCACAGGTGTTGACGAATTACCTGAAAAAGTGGATTTACAACGCTTTTTAGGCACACAAAAAATTTCAGCAATTATTGGTTGTTTGATAGTATTTTTTACCATGTTATTTGCAATTTCTGAGGCAGCTAATCGTTTAGGCTTCCATCAGGTGAGTGAGTTAATCGCAATCTTTATTGCTTTTGGCGCGCAGATTTTATTGGGTGCTGTTATTTTGGTGATTGGTTTTTGGCTTGCCAATGCGGTTGCCAATGTTGTACAACGTGGTGAATACAAAAGTTCTCGTTGGTTGGCAACATTAATTCGTGTGTTGGTGATGGGATTGGTATTGGCAATGGGATTGCGTGCAATGGGGATTGCAGACTCAATTGTTAATCTGGCGTTTGGCTTAACACTTGGTGGTGTTGCGGTTGCTTTTGCACTGGCATTTGGTTTAGGAGGGCGTCAACCAGCCGAACGTATCTTGACCAAATTGATCGATAAAGCAGAAAAAGAAGCATGTGAGCCTAACCCTCAACAGCCATCTGCATCGGATGCTCAGGTTAATTTACCGGTAGGTGTAGAAAATATTAACTTACACCCAGAAGATCCTGTGAATCCAGTTCAGGATGATCTAAATAAACCTTAATCAGCAACATTGTACATACAATTTGTAAAAGCCACTGCGGTGGCTTTTGCTATATGATCAGAATTAAGATAAAAGAGTGAGCATATCGCAATGAAAAAATTTAATAAAAAACTACCACCATTATTGATTGCTGGCGCAGCAATTTTTGCTTTAGGTACGGCTTATAAATTTGTTTTTGGCAAAAAATCCGTTGATCAGATTGCTGATGACACGCCAGAACCAATTGATCAAACTCAGCCTCAACATGATGCGCAAACACCTTTATCAGATCGTAATGAAGAACATGATGAAGCCGCTACAGCATCATCAGACGCGACTGAAAAATCTCCAAATGCGTAAAACATAATTTGAGTTGTTCAGTTACACAACTGTTCCAGCAGCATAGGCGGATGACCAAGCCCATTGAAAATTAAATCCGCCTAAATGTCCCGTTACATCTAGCACTTCACCAATAAAATATAGTCCTTCTTGCTTTTTACTTTGCATTGTTTGAGAGGAAACTTCATTGGTATCAACACCACCTAAAGTCACTTCTGCGGTGCGATAACCCTCTGTACCTGAAGGTTTTACACGAAAACCATGTAGTTGATTTGCAATCAATTGTAGTTGTGCATCGCTAATATTGCCAATGGCTGTTTCACTTTGTGCTGACCAAATCAATTGCTGTAATTCTTGTATAATGCTTTTGGTGGTGAAAACTGTCAGTAGAGTGCGTAATAAAACTTTGGGTTGCGATAATTTTTTTTCTTTAAAAAAAGCATATAAGTCTTGAGCTGGGAAAAAATTAATTTGAAAATCTTCACCACTTTGCCAATAATTGGAAAGTTGTAAAGCGCTTGGCCCACTTAATCCGCGATGAGTAAAGAGTAAGGCTTCATGAAAACTGTTACGGTGGTTACTCAAACTCACATCAAGGGCGTTACCACTTAAACGAGCCATGACCTCTTTCAATTGGTCAGAAAAGGTAAATGGAACCAAGCCTGCACGAGTTGGATACACATGATGTCCAAATTGTTGTGCCACTTCATAACCAAAACCAGAGCCACCTAAGGTTGGGATAGATAAGCCACCTGTCGCGACCACTACAGCTTCGCATTGAAAATCACCCTGATTGGTTTGAACATTAAATCCACCCTGTGTTAAGGCAATGACTTTTTGTACTTCACACTGGGTTTGAATTTCAACTTTTTGGGTGTGATGACATTCAGTAAACAGCATGTTTAAAATGTCTTTTGAACCGTTTAACGTAAACAATTGACCGTGTTTTCGTTCTTCATAAGCAATACCATAGTCGCAAACTTTAGCAATAAAATCCCAGTTGCTATAGCGGGCAAGGGCAGAAATCACAAAATGTGGATTATGGGAAATATAGTTGTCGGGTTCTACATATAGGTTCGTAAAGTTACATTTTCCACCACCAGACATTAAAATTTTTTTACCCACTTTATTGGCTTTTTCCATTACCAGTACTTTGCGACCACGTTGTCCTGCATGTACTGCACACATTAAACCGGCAGCACCTGCACCAATAATAATGACATCGACATGGGAAATAGACATAAATTTACTCGTTTATGAATGGTCAGAAGAAAAGGGCAGTAGTTTAGCATGCAGAATAACAAAGCAAGGCAGACCCTTGAGTCAAGCTGCTTGTTTTTTGTTTCAATGACAGATATCAAGTTTAATGAGTGGTGTGATTATATCTTTTCCATAATTCAAGAGAACAATATGACTTTTACAATTTAGTCTTTGATCAAAGTTCCTAATCAGTTTTATTTTGAAAGGCGTAAAATATTGATGATTATTTTTTGCTTCCAATCACTCCCAGGTGAGTAAAGTGAAATCCATTGGAGTACTTAAGGCCATAACCTAACATACGATCAAAGCCAATGTGAGCAGTCCAAATAATAGCTGTAGCCCACATAATTGACACATTAAAGTAGATTCCTAGTCCCAGGATCACAAATGGAAGCAAGTATGAATGTGCTGCATTATAAAAAACAGAGCCGATTTTTGAGTTTAATAAATATCCGAGCAGAGAAATATCTGGAGTAAGAAAAAATATAGCAAACGTACCCCAACCTATTCCGAATTTTTCATAGACGATTAGAGATAAAACCAATACACAAAGACCTTCAATCTGTAGGATTTTTCTAACGTTACTTTGAGTGGATGTTAATGTATTTTTCGTATCGTTCATTATTCTCTATTCGCTGTATGATATATAATTATATTAACAAAAGTTTTATTCAAATGTATTACTTCAGGATTATTTTCGATCTATTTTTATTTTATTTCAATCTGTCATTCCGATGATTTTTAGTTTTAATATGATACTTTTAAAAATAACAAGAATTACTTAATAAATGTGTGAAGCAACGTGGAAATAAAATTGAAAGAATAAAAAATCAACGATAGATTAAATATTTATTTGCCTTGTAGTCCACCCGAATGGATCACTAATATTCGGGTATTTGGGGGAAAATAGTTTTGTTGAATTAAATCAGAAATCCCCATCATCATTTTCCCAGTATAAATAGGTTCTAAGGGGATCGAATAATCTTGTTTAAAATCTTTGATAAAATTTAATAATTCAGTGGTGGTTTTAGCATAGCCGCCACAACAATAGCTATCGATGATTGACCAATTATTTTTTTTTGTCCATTTGCGAATATCATGATCTAAAAAATTACCTTTTAACGCAGAAAAGCCTAAAATTTTTTGCTGTGCTGAACTGGCATTGATTAAGCCGGATATTGTGCCGCCTGTGCCCACTGCACAACAAATCACATCAAAATTTTGTAAATCTGTATCATTCAAAATTTCCTGACAACCTTGTACTGCCAATGTGTTTGTCCCACCTTCTGGAATGATGTAACTGTTTGGAAATTGGTGTTGAAGTTGTTTTAAATATTCAGCTTCATGTCGTTTTCGATATTCAGTTCGAGTAACGAAATGCAATTGCATGCCTAAATGTTGTGCTTGTTGTAAGATTGGGTTTAAAGCTCGATCTGCCAGCTCATCACCACGAATAATGCCAATACTCTGAAAACCATAAGTTTTCGCTGCATGTGCCAAAGCAAAAATATGGTTAGAATAAGCTCCACCAAAACTTAATAATTTTTGATATCCAAGACGTTGTGCTTCAAAAAAATTATATTTTAATTTAAAAAATTTATTGCCGGAAATTTTTGGATGAATCAAGTCAATTCGTTTGATGGTCACAGAAATGTCATGTGTTAACATTATGGTTTGATAAGGGACATCAGATGAATTAAACATGTTTTACACGCAAGATTGGAAATTTTAGCTTTTCAACCGCAACAGAACAGCGGAAAATAGCCTTCAGTATAAGTAAGTTGGTCAAAAAAATCATGAATCAAGCATTGCCCCTTTATGTCACTAGTGGAGAACCTGCTGGTATTGGGCCGGATATTTGTCTGGATTTGGCGCAACGTCATGATAGTCGTCCGATTGTGGTTTTGGCGGATCAGCATCTATTACAGCAACGTGCGCAAATCTTACAAAAACAGATTCAATTTATTCCTTATCATGGTCAGAGTGAACCCTCATCCAGAGGGCAACTTTATGTACAACACATTGCACTCAATCGCGATGTACAATGTGGGCACTTGGATGTTGACAATGCTGATTATGTGATCCGCCAATTAAGTTTTGCTGCTGATCAGGCTCTGGCACATCACAGTGCTGGAATTATTACAGCGCCTGTACAAAAATCAGTCATTAATCAGGCAGGGTTACACTTTAGCGGACATACTGAATTTTTTCAGGAAAAAGCAAGTGTTCCACGTGTAGTGATGATGCTTGCAACTAAAACTTTACGTGTTGCTTTGGTAACAACGCATTTACCTTTAAGGCAAGTTGCAGATGCCGTGAGTAAATCGCGTTTGATACAGGTTTTGGATATTTTGCTTGCAGATTTAAAACAAAAATTTAAAATCGCATCACCTCGTATTCTGGTCTGTGGTTTGAATCCACATGCTGGAGAAGGTGGCTATCTGGGAAATGAAGAAATAGAGATCATCAATCCGGTACTGGATTGTTATCGTCAGCAAGGTATCCAAATCAGTGAAGCATTGCCTGCGGATACTTTATTTACTCCTGAACATTTACAACATGCCGATGCAGTGTTGGCAATGTATCACGATCAGGGGTTGCCTGTGCTAAAATCACAGGGTTTTGGTGAAGCTATAAATATTACTCTTGGTTTACCGTTTATTCGCACATCGGTCGATCACGGCACAGCATTAAGTCTGGCAGGTACAGGTCTGGCAAAAAGCTCAAGTCTGATGGTTGCCACAGATCTGGCATTAAATATGGCAGAATCAGCATAATTTAAATTTTTGATGTCAGGAAGAATTGCATGTATCAAATTAATGCCCTAAACCCTAAAGAAGAAGGGCATCAGGCTCGAAAACGTTTTGGTCAGAATTTTTTACACGATCAGCGGGTTATCGAAAAAATTGTACGTGCGGTTAATCCCCGTCATGATGATAATCTGGTTGAAATTGGACCGGGACTTGCTGCTTTAACTTCCCCATTAATCGGGGAAGTAGATCAGCTAAAAGTTGTCGAACTGGATCGTGATCTTGCAGCAGGATTGCCATCTCGAGTCCCGCATCCAGAACGTTTACAAATTATTGAAGCCGATGCACTTAAATTTGATTTTGCGACATTGGTTCAAGATAAACCTTTAAGAGTAGTGGGTAATTTACCCTATAATATTTCGACACCATTACTTTTTCATCTGGTGCAACAGGGCGTAGCCATTCAGGATATGCACTTTATGCTGCAAAAAGAAGTCGTGGAACGTATTACGGCAAAACCCAATAGCAAGGAATATGGCCGCTTGTCCATCATGTTGCAATATTACTGTAAAGCAACCTATTTGTTTGAAGTTCCGGCAGGTGCATTTAACCCACCTCCAAAAGTTACTAGTGCAGTGTTTAGACTAGAACCTTATGCAGAAAAACCATTGACTGCGCAAAATGAAAAAAACTTTGCGGCATTGGTTGCTCATGTGTTTACCCAGCGTCGTAAAACTTTACGCAACAGCTTGAAAGGCAAATTGGATGAAGCAGGCTTTATACGTGCTGGTATTGATCCAATGGCTCGTCCAGAAACGCTTTCCCTTTCAGAGTTTGTAGCATTGTCTGATGCCTGTGTTGAGCTATTTTAATCGAGTAAAGTTATGAAAAATTATCGTCATGTCTATGCAATTGGAGATTTGCAGGGATGTTTTGCAGCATTAAAAGCACTATTGAAAAAAATTCAATTTGATCCTACTCAGGACTTTATTTATTTTGCAGGAGATTTGGTTGCACGTGGTGAAGATTCTTTATCAACATTACGCTTTGTAAAAAAACTGTGTGATCAAGGGGCAGCAGCAACAGTATTAGGTAATCACGATTTAACCTTGATTGCCTGTGGGCGAGGTTTTAAAAAAGTAAAAGACAAAGATCAGACCCAACCCATATTTGATGCACTTGATGGTAGTGATTTAATTGATTGGTTACGTCATCAGCCCTTACTTATAGAAGTTGATTCGGTACATGTGCTCACACATGCAGGTATTCCACATATTTGGTCACTTGAGCAAAGCAAACAATATGCGCATGAAGTTGAACAAGTATTACAGGCAGACTTGCCTGATTTGGATCATTTTTTGGCAGAAATGTACGGTGCGCAACCAGATATATGGTCTGATGCTTTGCAGGGAAATGCCCGATTGCGTGTAATTACAAATTATTTTACTCGTATGCGAATTATCGATCAGCAGGGCCATCTGGATTTTGTGTTCAAGGAGAGTTTGGATGATCCTATGCCGGCAGGATTTTCGCCGTGGTTTAGGTATCAAAATCGAGTCACAGCAACACATAAGATTTTATTTGGACATTGGGCAGCATTACAGGGCCAGGAAATTCACCCACAAATCATTTCACTTGATGGAGGTTGTGTTTGGGGAGGGGAGTTAATTGCCTACGAATTGAAAAGTAGACAAAAATACTCAGTTTTCAATCCTTTGTCAGTGGTTTAGCTTTTAAAGTAAAGTGTGATTAAGTTAACAAATTATATTTTACAAAAGCATAAACAAAGATTGGAAAAGCCACTAAACTGTGTTAAAAAAAGAGCTTGAAAATGTAGTTTATTGTTACTGAAATGCTACGGGTTTGAAATTGGGATAACGAGTAAAATGAAAGATAAACTAAGCGATCTAAAAGTCATGATAGTTGATGACTCAAAAACAATCCGCCGTACAGCAGAAACATTGTTACAACGTGAGGGGTGTCAGGTTGTAACAGCTGTCGATGGATTTGACGCTTTATCCAAAATTGCTGATACCAATCCTGATATTATTTTTGTAGATGTTATGATGCCACGCTTAGATGGCTATCAAACTTGTGCCTTGATAAAAAATAATCAAAATTATCAAAACATTCCAGTCATTATGTTATCTAGCAAAGATGGTCTTTTTGATCAGGCAAAAGGTAAAATTGTCGGATCAGAACAGTATTTGACCAAACCATTTAGCAAAGATGAGCTATTCGAAGCCATCAATAATCATGTTGCTGTGTAATGTTTGCACATTGATCAATAGGAAATCAAAATGGTTCGTATATTAATTGTTGACGACTCACCAACAGAAACATTCAGATTTAAGGAAATCTTGGTCAAGCATGGTTTTGAAACATTAGAAGCTGCTAATGGCGAAGATGGGGTAACTTTAACTAAAACTGAACAGCCTGATTTGGTATTAATGGATGTTGTTATGCCTGGTGTGAATGGTTTTCAGGCCACACGACAAATTACACGAGCACCGGATACTCGACATATTCCAGTCGTGATTGTCAGTACTAAAGATCAGGCAACAGATCGCCTTTGGGGCAAAAGACAAGGGGCAAAGGATTATCTGGTTAAACCAGTTGATGAAGTACAATTGATAGACACGATTAAACAATATATTAATGTGAACTAATTTATGGCCGCCAAAGGTTTTATTGAACTGCTACGTCTGGCAGATCGGGGTAAAAAACGTCAGGTTAGTCAAATTGACCAAACGTTACGTTGGTCAGGTGTTGCATTTGAGATTTTAGGAAGACAATTTGTAGCGCCTTTGGGTGATATTGCAGAAGTGATCTATGTACCTGAATGGACACCTGTTCCAAGCACACAGAAATGGGCATGTGGTGTCGCGAACATTCGTGGTCGCTTATTATCTGTAAGTCATCTGGCCGCATTTTTAAATCATAGTGTAAATGAAGTCAAAACTGACAGTAAAGTACTCTGTCTAATGCATCCCAAACATTATTGTGGGGTGATCGTTGATCAGGTTTTCGGGATTCAGCATTTTAATCAGCAAAGCTATTTCAAACAAGCGAATGATTTGCCCCCGGAACTGCAAGAATTTTGTCAAGGCTACTTTATGTACCAAAGTAAACCTTGGCATGTCTTTATGTTTAGAGATTTACTAAATAATCCAAGATTTCTGTCCCCATCTCACTAAGCTCGAGATGGATAAATATTCAGGGGAGAGCTTACATGGCCTTTGGTCTAGGTAAAGGTAACAGCACTGTTCAGGCGAAAAAAGATCGTCCTGTGTTCCAAAAAGCAAGTAAAATAATTGATCAGTTAGCCGTATTCTTTGGTGGAGATCGTGAGCAGGTTACACGTTATCTTACGCTACTTTTACTGGCATTAATTATTTCGGTTGTACTGTTTGGCGTACTGTTATGGGGTAATAGTAAAGAAACTTCCCTGACTCGAGCGGTGGGGGATTTACGTTATCTTTCACAACAAATTTCTCGTCAATCCAGCGAAGCCGCTGTAAGCGGTGACGATAAAATTGTGGCTGAACTGAAAAAAAGCCAGACACAATTTAGTGATGCATTGAAAGTTGTTGAGAGTTCACACAGTGATAGCACCAATGTAAAACAACTAGAATCGCAATGGAATACAGTAAATGCTGGGATTAATACCATTGTACAACATCAAAAAACAATTAATACCTTACAAACATTAGGTTTACAAATTACCGAGTCTGTTCCGGGTATTCAGTCTGAATATAATTTGTTGGTTGACCAGATGACTCGCTCTGGTGCTTCTGCATCACAGGTCGCCTTGGCAAAAAATCAGGTTTATTTGGCAGAACGTATTTTACGATCAATCAATGCGGTGTTGACAGGGAAGCAAACTGCCATTGAATCAGCAGAAAATTTTAGTAATGATACCGAAACTTTTGGTACATATCTAAAAGGTCAGATTCAAGGCGATGCTGTCAATGGCGTAGAACGTATTGCTGATCCTAAAATGCAGCAAATTTTAGCAGGTATTCAAACTGAATTTGATCAGACTCTGAAACATACTGCTTCACAGATTTTGGATAATTCCAAACAGATTCTGGCGGTAAATGAAGCTTCTGGCAAAATCTTTGCAACGTCAGATGAGATGTCAACGGTATTAAATACCATGGCTGAGGATACCAAATCTATCTGGTTAACGCTTTTACCAATCTTATTGTTGCTTTCTATTTTGATGGTTGCTTTTGTTTTATTCAAACTGGTTACTTTGCGTAATAAGGGAGATCAGAAGCGAGTGCTGAGTTTGCAGGCTGAATATGATCGTAACCAAAATGCAATTTTAAGGTTACTAGATGAAATTGCCGACCTTGCAGATGGTGATTTACGCTCTTATGCGACAGTATCTGAAGATTTTACTGGTGCGATTGCAGACTCTATTAACTTCGCAATTGACCAATTGCGTGATCTTGTGGCACGAATTCATACCACCTCAGAAGAAGTATCCAAATACTCTCTGGAAACACAACAATTGACCATGCAATTATCGGAAGCTTCTGAACATAATGCACAAGAAATTGCAGGTGCGTCAGCAGCAATTAATCAAATGGCCATCTCAATTGACCACGTATCTAATAATGCATCAGAATCTGCTGAAGTGGCAAAACGTTCGGTAGATATTGCCGCTACGGGTGCTGATGTGGTAAACCGTACGATTGAAGGAATGGATACTATTCGTGAACAAATTCAGGAAACTTCTAAACGTATTAAACGTTTGGGTGAGTCTTCACAAGAAATTGGACACATTGTATCTTTGATTAACGATATTGCCGACCAAACCAACATTTTGGCATTGAATGCGGCAATTCAGGCATCTATGGCAGGTGAAGCTGGTCGAGGTTTTGCTGTCGTTGCAGACGAAGTACAGCGTCTGGCAGAACGTTCTGCGGCTGCAACCAAGCAGATTGAATTGTTGGTGAAAACCATTCAGACCGATACTAATGAAGCAGTAACATCAATGGAATTAACCACTACAGAAGTGGTAAAAGGAACAACACTGGCTAAGGATGCAGGTGTTGCACTGGATGAAATTCAAAATGTATCCGGTACATTGGCAAGCTTGATTGAAAACATTTCTGATACTGCAAGAGAACAGGCAGGTTCTGCAAGTCATATTTCTCAGACCATGAATGTGGTACAGGATATTACTCACCAGACAACATCTTCTACTATGGATGCTGCACGCTCAGTAACAGAATTGGCACACATGGCAGAAGCATTGCGTGAATCTGTAACCGACTTCAAGTTACCAGAAAATATGTAAATTAAATATCAGGAGTTGATCTATGTATTATCTCCTGAATCTATATAAAATTGTTTTATTTGACATGATGCAATACAACTCATGTACAGTGCTTTAAGCTTGATGAAATAAAAACAAATTAAAGCATTTGTGTTGTGTTGATCATTGTAGGGGTTTAAAGAAGCAAGCTTATGAGTCAAAGTTTAAAAGAAATCGTTCACCATATAGAGCTTCCTCCTGATCAATTACAAGATCAGGATCCTGAAATTCGAGAAATTTTTGTTGAGGAAGTACAGGAAATTCTGGAATTTCTCGATGATGCCATTCCTAAATGGATTAAAACACCGTCAGATAAAGATTTACTCACAGAAATTCGCCGATCTTTTCATACATTAAAAGGTTCGGGTAGAATGGCTGGTGCAGTGCAATCTGCAGAATTGGCATGGGCAATTGAAGACATGCTAAATCGGGTCATGAGTGGTAGTATCAAATTACATCAACAATTACAAAAATTAGTGTATTCAGTTGCAAGATTATATGAAGTTCTAGTGAAGGATTTTATCAAGGCGCAGGCACATCAAATTGATTTACGCCCATGGATTTTGACCGCAAATCTGCTGAGAGATCAGCAAGAGATAATGACCGCTTTAAGCTACACGATTGATTATTATCAAACACACGATATTCCTGAACAAGAGACTATTATTGATGATACATCACATCTTGAGCAACAAGATAATGTTGATGTTTCTTCATCAGATCGTGCAAATGTAAAAGAAACCGTAATATTGGATCCGACACTGGAAATTTTTCTGGAAGAAAGCAACGAGCACTTACAAACTATTTCCGAGTTCTTACATCTGGATCATGCAGCCAATATTGATGAATTTAATCAGTTATTACGTGCTTTACATACCATTCGGGGGAGTTCCGGAATGGTTGAGCAAAATGCTATTTTCTCAGCAAGCAGTCAGGTAGAACAAATATTTAAAGGCTTCGACATCGAAACCTTGCAGCAAAATGAAAAAACACAACAATTATTGCTGAATTATTATAATTATATTTCAGCCAGTTTAACTGTACTTGCAGATAATAATAAGGAAAAATTAGAGCTTTTAGACACACAATTTACCCAAAATTTACAGAATTATCAGGCGCAACAAAGCCCAAATACCGAAGCATCTACACAAGGGGTTGTTGCACAGTTACTCGAATTAAATATCAACGATTTGCTAGATGCCGAGTTTACTTTTGTTGAGGAAATTCAAAAAAATGCCTCAAATTACTTGCAGCATTTAATTGAACAAGCTGACATACTGATTGTGCATACAACTAATGCACAAACTGCAAACCTGAATATCCTGGCAAATGAATATCAACGTTGCTATCAGGCATTATTTGAAACGCCTCAAGCACAATATAGCATTGAAATTCTTGAAACTGTTCAGGGCTTACATCAATATTTGATAGATGTATTTGACGGATTGGCATCTGGACAAAATGTCACTATTACTCACTTAATTGAAGAAGAATTTGAACAGGTATTAGGTCAGATTGCACAAGTTTCTACTGATAACAAAGCTGATGTAAACAAAGTTATTGTTGAAGAAAATACGCATCTTAATGTCAATCTGAAAACAGCTACGCCAGTAGAAACTGGACAAAATCAACATATCGAATTTGATCCTGATCTATTGGCCATTTTCCTTGAAGAATCTGAAGAATTAATCAATCAGATGGATCTGGATTTTTCTTTATGGGAAAAAGATTTACAAAATAATCAGGTTTTACAGCATTTATTTCGTTATTTACATACGCTCAAAGGCGGTGCAAATATGGTACAGGCAACACAGCTTGGCCTGTTGGCACATGAATTAGAAACAATTTATGATCGTATCCTAAAAGGTGTATTGAAACCTTCTAGCAATGCAGTACAAATGATTCGCTACGTACAGGATAATATTGCGATCCGTTTACAGCGTTTACGCGATGAAAATATTGATCTAGATGCAAGTGCAATGATTCAGCAGCTTCAAGCAGTTATATTACATGGTGCTGAATTAACGACCGTAACTAATTTAAATCAGGCTTCAGATCTGGAAAACTCTGTGCGTCAAAGCGGCACACAAGAAAGCAAACTTCAGTCAGAAATTATAGATGCAGTGACTTCTGAAGCTGCTTGGCAACCAGTTAATCACCACGTATCGATAGATAAATTAGTAACTGAGTCGAAAATAATCCAGCACCAATCAGAAATACGGCCAGCAATCGTACAGACTGATCATCATGACATTGAAGAAAAAAATGCATCATTAGAATTTGATTCTGAGCTTCTGGCAATTTTTGTAGATGAATCGACAGAATTACTGGAATCTTTAGATGAGAAATGGCTTGAATTACAGAAACAATCTATTAATGACGAACTGTTAAATGCTATTACCCGTGATTTGCATACTTTAAAAGGTGGTGCAAATATGGTGCAAGCAATACAACTAGGGCAAAAAGTTCATGCGCTTGAAAGTGTTTATGAAGCAATTATCCGTCATAAATTAACTCTGTCTGATGAGCTGATGTTGCAATTGCGTACAGCTCAGGATCGATTACTAACTCATGTTCAGCAATTAACTTATCAACAGATTGATTCGGACAGTGCAGATTTTGTTGCTCAAATGCACAAGATACTGACACAAAATCAAACACCTGTGCTTGCTGTAACACCAATTGTATCGACTCAAGTAAATGATGATGTTGTTAGCGTTAATGAAATAAATCCCTTGCTTGAACATGCAAGAGCGACAGGGGATGATCAGCATGTTGCCATGGTTGAAAGTTATCTGGATGAAGCTAATGAGCAACTTACAGAAGGTGAAGCATTATTTGCTAAATGGGCAAACCAGCGTAATAATCGTAATCTATTATTGGTTTTACAACGTAACTATCATACTTTAAAAGGTAACTCACGTCTGGTTGGCGAAGAGTTGATTGCCAATATGGCTTATCAACTGGAATATGTGTTTGAACAATTTGCCTTACATCAATTTACCGCAACCCGTTATGACGAACTGATTCGTCAAACGCAAGCATGGTTAAGACAAGCCATCGAACATGGCTTATACGAAGGTGCAGAGTCTTTGCAACTTCGTCTAACAGCAATGAGTTTTGAAGCTTTATTGGTAGATGATCTGGAACAAAACGCTACAGATCACGTAAACTTTGACCATTATAACGAAATTAAAACTGTGCAGGGCGATGGTTCCCTGCCACCAGCAATGTATGCTGATTACACATCAAATCAGCCAAAACAACATTCTCAGGAATTGATACGTATTTCTGCTGATCTGGTTGAAAAAATGATTGACCTTTCAGGAGAAAGTGCCATTAACAGATCAAGGATCGAACTTGATCTGGGACAAATGGCTTTTACTCTGACAGAAATGGAGTTGGCCATTCAACGTTTGGCTGATCAGTTGCGCCGAATGGAAGGTGAGCTGGAAACACAAATTCTGACTAAACATGAAAGTGATGCTTTACGTTATGAAGATTTTGACCCACTGGAAATGGATCAATATTCTGCATTGAATCAATTGTCCAAATCTCTTGCCGAATCTGCCTCAGATTTGATTGATTTTAAAACCACACTTGCAGATAAGATTCGAGATACAGAGAATCTATTATTACAACAATCTCGTATTCAGAACGAACTTCAACAAAATCTAATGGGAACACGACTGGTTCCATTTTCACGACTGATTCCTCGATTACAACGTCTAGTAAGACAAATCTCTACACAGCTGAATCGTCCGGCTGAATTATTGATTGACAATACGGAAGGCGAACTGGACCGTAATATTCTGGAACGTCTGGTATCGCCCTTAGAACACATGCTGCGAAATGCAATTGACCATGGTATTGAAGATCAGGAAACTCGTTTGCAGCTAGGTAAACCTGCCATAGGCAGTATTCAACTTTCCATTGCCAGTGAAGGGCATGACATTCTTGTGATGTTCTCTGATGATGGGCGTGGTATTGATACTGCGGCAGTCAAGGAAAAAGCGATTCGTAATGGCTTAATTTCACCTTCAATACAGGTAAGTGATGATGACCTAATGCAATATGTGTTCCATTCGGGTTTAACTACGGCCAAACAGGTGACTCAAATTTCTGGACGTGGTGTCGGTCTGGATGTGGTACAAAATGAAATTAAATCTCTTGGTGGTAACGTAAGTGTTAGCTCAAAAAATGGGCAAGGCACTGTATTTACTATTCGTGTACCAACTACCGTATCAGTGAGTGATGCATTGATGGTAAAAGTAGCTGATCAACAGTTTGCTTTACCACTTGCACAAATTGAACGTATTGTACGCGTTTCCCCAGTAGCCTTGATGGAATATTATGACGGTGATCGTGAGGAATTTACTTTGGATCATCAAACGTATCGCTTGCGTTATATGGGTGAGTTTATTCAGGGTAAACATCAACCCGAACTAACCAATATGGGTTCTTCTGTTCCTGTCATTATTTATAATAGTGCAGGTCGATCTATTGCCTTGCAGGTTGATCAACTGGTCGGTTCTCGTGCGCAAATTGTAATGAAACCCATTGGTGATCAGTTATCATCTGTCGGATATTTAGGTGGTGCAACTATTCTTGCAGATGGTCGGGTTTGTTTAATTCTGGATGGTGCAAGTATTTCGCGTAGAGTATTGACGACTTCTCGTATTCATCAACAATCACAACCTGTACAGCCATACGAAGTTCGTCAAGCCAGTCGTAAAACCATTATGGTTGTCGATGACTCCGTGACAGTAAGGAAAGTGACTTCACGGTTACTAGAGCGTCAAGGTTTCGAAGTCATTACAGCAAAAGACGGTGTCGATGCAGTTGAGAAACTAACACAAGTAACTCCAGACTTGATGTTACTGGATATCGAAATGCCAAGAATGGATGGTTTTGAAGTGCTTAATTTTATTCGTCATGATTCCAAACATAAACAGCTTCCAATTGTTATGATTACATCGCGTACTGGGGAAAAACATCGTGAAAGGGCATTTGGTCTGGGTGTAAACCGTTATATGGGTAAACCATTCCAAGAAGCAGACCTGATTGAAAATATTCAGGCTTTACTTGAAGAAACACAGGTTCATTGATTGTAATGAACCTTAAAAGGAAGTTTTGTCATGCAGAATAATTTAATTCACCATACTGTTGCACATTTATCGCAAGAAAATTTACAAAGTTTGATTGCAACATCAACGGGTTTTATTGATGCATACGATATTCCTGTCCATGATGATGCAAATATTTTATTGCCGCAGAACATGGTACTATCTGCCATGAAAGTTGGCGCAAATAGTCATTATGTGGAATGGCATGAAAAGCAATTACCGACTTACAATTTGTGTACACCAGAAGCCGATGATGTGACTGCGTTAGTCATAGAGGGCGAGGAAGAAAATACACGTTTTGCTTTATTGTGTGACCATATGCCTGAATCTCTGCGATTACGAATTTCGCAGGTGAGTGATATTAATAGACCAGTCTCAGATACAGTTTATCAATATGTTGAAGTAGATGGTCATGTGTATCAAATTCCAAATTTGGCTAATATACAAAAGCAATTATTTACTAAAAAATAATCAGCTCAGTTTTAGGATAAATGCTTATTGCTATATACAATAAGCATTTTTTATAACTAAAATTAATTTAAGCCAGTAGATTAACTAAAGTTTGTTCATAGATCTTGGCTAGAGGTTCTAGATCATCTACATTTACGTGTTCATTAATTTGATGAATTGTTGCATTTAATACACCAAGCTCAATAACCTGAGCTCCTGTTGGTGCAATAAAACGTCCATCTGAGGTACCGCCACTCGTAGAAAGCGTCGTTTCACTTCCTGTAACTTGCACAATTGCTTGTTGTGCAGCTTCAACTAAATCTCCTACAGGTGTTAAGAATGGTAAACCGGATAGATTCCATGTAATATTGTAGTTCAAATCATATTGATCCAGAATAGCTTTTACACGTGATTTAAGTTGCTCAACAGTTACTTCTGTAGAAAAACGAAAATTAAAAGTTACAGTCAAGATATCGGGAATGACATTGGTTGCTCCAGTTCCAGCCTGAATATTTGAAATTTGGAAACTGGTTGCCGGAAAATATTCATTGCCGTGATCCCAAACTTCCTTACATAAATCATCAATTGCTGTAGAGGCAAGGTGAATTGGATTTTTGGCAAGATGTGGATAGGCAACATGCCCCTGTTTTCCTTGAACAGTTAATATGCCATTTAAAGAACCTCGGCGGCCATTTTTAATAATATCGCCAAGTTTATTGGTGCTGGAAGGCTCTCCGACCAAACACCAGTCAATTTTTTCCTGACGAGCTTCCAGTGTTTCAATTACTTTGACTGTTCCATTAATTGCAGGTCCTTCCTCATCGGATGTAATTAGATAGGCAATAGAACCACGGTGATTAGGGTATTTTTCAACAAAGCGTTCGGTTGCAACCACCATTGCGGCCAAAGCTGTTTTCATATCTGCACTGCCACGACCGTATAACTTACCTTCGCGAATTTGAGGGTCAAATGGTGCAGAATGCCAAGCATCTGATGCGCCAGTTGGTACAACATCGGTATGACCTGCAAAGCAAAAAACTGGAGATTCTTTTCCACGGCGTGCCCATAAGTTATCTACATCAGCAAAGCGCATAGATTCAACATTAAAACCAATATTTTTCAGGCGATTTGCCATAATGGTTTGACAATCGAAATCGCTAGGAGTAACAGAGGGTTGTTTCAATAATTCTAGGCTAAGTTCAAGCGTATCAGAGTGTGGCATAAAGTAATGAAGTTTTATAAATTAGAAAAGACAGCTAATATCTTAGCGTATTCGCTACAGTTATTATAAAAATTATTTTAAATCTATAAAAAATTAAAGAAGACCATGATTAGCCTTCTTTAATTACACTGGTCAGATTACAGTTTGTCCTGTGTTTTCTCAGCAGTTTGAGATACTTTATCACCAGCTTTGGACACATCCTGACCAATCCCTTTAAATGTATTACAGCCTGTTAGTAATACTGCTGAAGCGATGGCTAAAGTTGCTAGAATTTTCATGTTATTACTCCTCGGGTTTTTAGAATCGTCTTGTTTGTAAGTCATTGGACGTTTTTAAGATTGCTGCTTTTTGATCAAAAGAACAGTATTTGCCTTGTTAATTGGTGTAATAATTTGTATAAAAAATAGTTATTTTGTAAAAATAGTTCTGAAATTGAGATCTAATTTTAACATTAAGAAATAATTGTGATCAAATTGGTAATATAGTCCATCAGTCCACCAATATATTTTTTGTTGGTTTGAATAATGTTGCTCATATACTGGACATAACCATTCTTGCCGACTTAAACGGCGTAAACCAGACAGATGTTCAGGAATACGATTTTGCCAAGTGCCTAATCTCCTCTCAATATTAATCCATGACGGAATTTTTTGATGGTTCCAAGGTAAAAATAATTGTCCTTTAATAACTATCCAGCGTTTTTCGATAGGGTGATTTAAAGCTCGTTGGAATTTAAATTGTTGTTGAACCAGATGTTGTAATTTTTGTAAAAAGGTATCTTCAGGATTTAAACCGATCCAGCCATGAATACTCAAATTAGGTTCTGCCAGATAGTACTTTAAACAAACTTCCCAGTGTTCAATTTCCCCCGTTTGTCGATTGCGTAATAAAAAATCAATTTCCCCTAATGTTATGGAACCCTGATGGTATTGGATGCTGTGACCAAGTAAATCATAGTAACCATTACAGGAATCTTGTAACCAAAACCAAAGTAAGCCTTCAAATCTTAAACCTAAACGAGTACTCTTAATTTGAGATAAAAAATCCAGTAATTGTTGCGGATATTGATCCAAAAAATGTAGACGGGCGTGGTAATGTTTAAAGCAATTTTGCCAAAATGTTGATGAATGCATTTGAATATCTTGATTCAAATGCATACTTTTAGGAAATTGTGTAATTAAATCAGGGCTGGCAATTGCAAAAGCCAATTGACGAACAATTGGATGCTTGAATTCCAGCCAAGGCTCATAAAAAGACATGAATACCTTTCATTGATTTCGTTAATATATAGGATAAGAAAAATCACGGTACATCATGGATGAAAATAATTATACTAGCAACATAGTTTTTTTGAGTACACATTATGCGGATTTTTTTCTGGCGCATTTTGGTGATTTTTTTTCTTATTCTTGCCATGATTGGTGCAATTTTACCAGGTATGCCAACCACAGTTTTTCTGATTCTGGCAGCATGGGCAGCATCAAAAGGATGGCCAAGTATGGATGCATGGTTACTGAATCATCCTAAATATGGACCAACATTGCGTCAGTGGCGAGAGAATGGCAGTGTACCACGCAAAGCAAAATGGATCGCTTCAATCATGATGCTGATCAGTGCAATTATCATGTTATTTACCACAGCACCTTTTTGGGTGAAATTAATGACAAATAGCATTATGTTTGTGGTTGCAATCTGGCTTTGGTATCGTCCAGAATCTGATTTTGTGGAAAAAATTGATATGGAAAAGGATTAGATTTGCATAAATAATCAACGATTTAAGTGTTACTACAAATAATTTATTTATTTTTTATACAAATGAATGTGAAAATTAAAAAAAACGGCAAAAGCGTTTGACACGGCAATAAGAATCTCTATAATGCACCTCACAAGTTAAACACTATGGGCGCTTAGCTCAGTTGGTAGAGCGTCTGCCTTACAAGCAGAATGTCGGCGGTTCGATCCCGTCAGCGCCCACCATAGTTTTTATACAGATTGTTAAGTGCAGCGGTAGTTCAGTTGGTTAGAATATCGGCCTGTCACGCCGAGGGTCGCGGGTTCGAGTCCCGTCCGCTGCGCCATTTAAGAATATGTAATCTAAAAATTTTGTGTTGACTTAAATTTTCTTGCAAGTGCAGCGGTAGTTCAGTTGGTTAGAATATCGGCCTGTCACGCCGAGGGTCGCGGGTTCGAGTCCCGTCCGCTGCGCCATTTACAAGAAATCTTATTAAAATTGGTTATCTAACTAATTTTACATAAGGGCGCTTAGCTCAGTTGGTAGAGCGTCTGCCTTACAAGCAGAATGTCGGCGGTTCGATCCCGTCAGCGCCCACCATAATATTTATTTTATTATTTTCAAATTTACCTATATCCTACAATTCTATGTTAATCAAACATTGCTAATATTCGTTAAGTTTTATATTTTAGGTTTTTGTTGATCGATACTTGATGTTTTTCTACTTTTGTTGAAGAAAAAATAGAAGCGTAATCAATACGTTTATCAGGTTGTATTTTTAGCTTTGGTTTATTTTTAATAACACATTTTAGATTAAAAATCCCCAACTTGATCTGGAGTTGGGGATTTAAAAGATCAGTAGGATATATTAATACACATCACGGCGATAGCGATCATTTTGACGTAGTTCATCAACCTGTGCTTCCCCGAGAAGTTCATTTAGAGCTTCATCCACTCCAGTTGCCATTCCTTCGATGCTGCCACAAATATAAATTACAGCACCTTCATCTAACCAAACTTTTAAACGTTGTTCCTGCTCACGAATTTTATGTTGTACATAAATTCGTTGTTCCTGATCTCTAGAAAATGCAAGATCTACATGTTGCAAATGACCTTGTTGTAGCCATAGCTCAATTTGATCATGATAAAAATAATCTACAGCCTGATGGCGTTCACCAAAAATCAGCCAGTTTTGATGGAAACCCAACTGTTCACGTTGTTTCAGTAAGCTTAATAAACCGGCGATTCCTGTACCATTACCCATAAATATAGCTGGTCGATTATCAGTAATTAGATGAAAACTACTGTTTGTGCGAATACGTACAGGAATATTTTGTTGTAGTTCAGCATGAGCAGTTAGCCAGCCTGAGCCTAGTCCTAGATCTTGTGAGTATTGTTTTTGACGTACAACAAGTTGTAACTGTCCCTGTTCAGGAAGACTGGCGATTGAATACTCACGAGAAGGCAATTGATCAAGTTGTGTGATCCAATCGGATTGTGTGCAATCGACTTGAAGGTTTTGGCTTAAATCTTTATAACGCAATGCATTCATCAATTGTTCAGTTGTGTTCAGTTGGTGCGTTTGTATAAACTGTTCAATACGCTCCAGACTATTCCCTGGTTGTATTTCGGCAATATCTCCCGCCTGCCATATTTGTTGATTGAGTGGTTTTAGACAAACTTCATAAGCAGGTTCACCAACACTATTTGCGTTGAGTAGACTACGGGAAATGAGCAGCCAGTCATCAAAGACTTTCTCATTAATCACGGCGTGTACATCTTGTTGTGTAATTCTGGCTAATTGCGTAAACCAGTTTTCAAGATCTGTACTACTACCGTTATCTACTTCAATGACATCAAAAATTGGTTGTGCCTGATTTTGTTTTAACCAGTGATACAATTGATGTCCAAATAGGCAGTAAGTTTCTGCATATTCCTGTGAGCCCATGGCTAAAACTGCACATTTTACCTGAGAAAAATCTACTTGTTGATGCATGTATTTTTTTACAAATCCTGTTGCGAGATCTGGTGCTTCTCCTGTTCCGTAGGTACTCACCACAAATAATATTTGTTGTAACTGCTGTATTTTTTCAACATTCACATCTTTGAGTGCAATAACTTCTGTAGCAATACCTGCTTGTTGTAGACTGGTCGAGGTGTTATAAGCGACTTGCTCTGCCATTCCAGTTTGAGTGGCGTAGATAATGGCCCATTTTTCTGTATTAGTGTCAAATGGCAGGGCAGTGCTTGTTATAGCACGGGCTGCAAGGGTAAGTTTTTTCTGTCTGCGGCGTTTTAAATATAACATCCAGCCAGTGATAAAGAATAAAGGCATGGCTAAAGATGCTAATGCGGCAATGAAATGATAAACGGGACCAAAGAAATTCCCACGATGCACAGGTAACATACTACTCATGATTTTTTCATTCAGTTTTTTATCTGCGTATAAAATAACTTTTTCCAGTTTACCATCCTGATAATTATATATTGCACTATTACGCGCCCGATCATGTTGTTGTTCTAAATCGAAGAAGCTAAGTTCTATTTTACCCTGATTATTTTTGGGTAAATTTAATGTTACCGATGAATACTCACGTTGAATTTTCTGATTAAAGCCAGCCCAGGTTAAATCAAGCGCATTAATCATTTCTACAGAGCTTAATTGTTGTTTATCTTGTTGTTGTGAATTGCCACGATTCTGCTGTGATTGCATGGAGTTTGATGTACGTTGATTTCCTGTTATTGCAGCTGGTGAAGAATGATCTGTATTTGCTTGTATTCTTGGGCGTTCGCCACGAGCTATATTCGGATTCGGTACATTTGCTGGAGTGCGATTATTCCCCGGTTGCATTTGCATTGGCTGAGGACGTTCTACGCCTAATACTTTAAACATTCCATTACGCCACCATTCGTATGACCAATATAAACCTGTCACGGCAAAAATCAGATAAAAAACAATGACCCATGTTCCTACTACAGCATGTAAATCCCAAATAAAGTTACGTCCTTTAAGTTTGGGTTTGACAAATAACCATTGCTTTAAGGTATGTTTTTTTGGCCAGCGTAAATAAATACCACTAAGGACAAAAAATATCAGCATTAAGGTACACGCACCTGTAATTTGCTTACCTACTTGACCTACGGTTAGATTACGGTGTAATTGCATGATGAACATGAAAAAATCACGACCTTTGATCTCTGGCAGGATTTCTGCATTATAAGGGTTGACCATGATATTTTTGCCACGGCGTTCACCTTCTTTTGCGATATTAATAGATGACGACTCTGTTGGTGTTGGTGTAACAGTAATGCTATTAATCTTAAGATTGTTATCTTGTTGAATAAAATGTTGATAAAGTTGTGCAGGCGTTAATTTTGGCTGAGCTTGTGCAGTAACAACATAACTATCCTGATTAATCCATTTGAGGATTTGCTGGTCGTATGAGTAAATTGCTCCGGTAATTCCCATTAGTGAGAGAATTAATCCAGCAGTGA
Organism: Acinetobacter qingfengensis; assembly: GCF_008693185.1. GTDB lineage: Bacteria > Pseudomonadota > Gammaproteobacteria > Pseudomonadales > Moraxellaceae > Acinetobacter > Acinetobacter qingfengensis. The sequence continues at coordinate 146,286 of NZ_VXKN01000003.1, read as the reverse complement.
TCCCTAAAAACCAGTGGATCTGGAAAAAAATTTTCTTGATCATGCGTAAGAAATGAAAGTATGAAAAGTTGCGCTGAATTATACGTGAATAATGATTAAATTAAATATTTTTACGAATAATATTAATTATCATTATTATTGTTAAAAGTTTATTTTGGCTAAATTATTGAATTATAAAAGGGATCCATGCTAACTAGCGGATCCCTTAATCCATTTGAAATTTGACTCTTTAGATTTTTTTCGGCTCACCGACAGAATCTTTTAAATGTTTACGAATGGTGGAAAAAGGAAAGTTTTTATTGTCCATCCGTTTTGGTAAAAAGAAAGAACCCTGTTGGCCTTTTGCCGTAAATGTCATTAGGATAAAGTCTGGATGATCATACCATTCAGAAACATCTTTCCAGCCAATATTTGCCATGCCTTGTTGCATGCCCATTTGTTGTTGCATGATCATGCCATGAGGTTGTACGCCTAATCTAATACCTTTAATTTCCTGTACAGGAAATTCCCGCATCTTGCGTTTGGCATACCATTCCAGACCATAAATACGTACAGCAATAAAGATAATTAAACAGATTAAAATTACCCAGCAAAAAATAGTGGAGTAGTTCTGAATAAAGATTAATCCTAAAATGGCAAGAAGTGATAGCACGCCTATAATTAACCACGTACGGGTACTGATTTTATTGCTGCTACGCCACATCATAAGTTGTGCGGCACGTTGTTCTTCTTCAGAAACTGCGTAAGGGACTGGCTGTAAAGTATAAGCGTAGTTGGTCGATGTCATAAGTGTTTACAAGTGAACAAAATCATTACAGTATTTTATCATTAAACCCTGCGCAAAAGGGAATCTTTAATACTATAAAGATGCAAGTGCGGTTGCATGAGGGTCATCTGTATCGTTCAAATTTTGTTTAAGCTGGCTAAGTTCAGGTAAAATATTGAGCATTAAGACAATTTGTTGCAAGACTAGTGTGGCAGGTTCACTGATTAAAAGATGGTCTTTTTGAATATGTTGTCTGAGTGTTTCAATGGCTGCTTGTGCTTTAAGCTCAGGTCTTTCATCAAATAATAATGCACCTTGAATATCTGAAAATGCCTGATCCAGAACATCGAGAATCTCTTGTTCATCCAGTTGTTGTCGGTGGGCTCCTAAAGCAGCAATATAGCTTAACATTGTGTGATTTAGACATAAAAATTTAAAAGCTTGTTGTTTTCTTAATGCATCAAATTCAGGTTCAGTGGCTAACGTGGAAATCAATGAGGCTAGCTCAGCATCCATCACATGTGCCTGACGGCGAACCAGACGATAATCCAGTCCATTATTTCGACCGTTATGATATTGTTTTACAATTTCAGCAAGATATGCACACTGATTAGTTAAGGTGCGTTGTAATACATTGGGTAAGCGACGAAATTTCCAGTCCGGCCATATAAACATGACACCAAACCATGCTAGACAACAGCCAATAATCGTGTAAATTGCTCTTGGTAAGGCAGCATTTAATTGTGGATCGGCAAAATGGAAATTAATGAGTGCCAATAGTGTGATAAACATTGTTGCTTGCGCATATTGTTGCGACCGTAATTGCAAAAATAACACGCCACTGATAATAGAAATAATCAATAAACCTTCATTGGACGGAATAAAATGCAGAAAAAATGTTCCCAGTAATACACCAGCCAGCGTGCCAATAATCCTGAGTTTTAAACGGCGTCGTGTTGCATTAAAATTTGGTTGGCAGACAAATAAAACCGTTAATAAAATCCAGTAACCGTATTCTAGATCCATCAGTTGTACCACGACGTGAGAAATCAGCAAGAGAATTGAAAGGCGTGTGGCATGACGAAACAATCCTGATTCAGGGCTAAAATTACTCAATATACGTTGTTTAATGTCTTTCCAGCCAGTTAAGTCATCATCTTTGAGTGCATCATCTTTTTGTAAAGTCTTATTCTTCATAAAAGCACGTTCAGACTCAAGATTGAGTAACTGTGCATCAATTTCTTTTAAATTCTTTTGTAGAGAATATAAGGATTTAATCCAGACCATATCATAATGTTGTTCCTTGGTCAGTTGTTCAAGGGAGTTGTTTAAATTTTTAAAAGCATATTTAAAGCGGGAATTGTGGTGGTAGGGTTGTCTGTTGGAAATTGCGTAGGCCAAATCCTGACAAGCTTTGGCCTGTAGACTCAATATTCGTTGAAAGCGAAATAAAATATCTCGATGCTGAAAAACCTTTGCTAATTGTAAATAATCAATGTGTGCCGAGTCAGTGCGCTCATGGATATCTTGTGCAATAAAGTAATATTGTAGGCTGCGCCGAGTATCTTTTTGTCCACGGTCACCTTTAAGACGTGTCAGTAGCGCAACGCGTGTTTCATTAAAAATACTGATCACTTTCCCACTGGCTAACGATAAGTCGATCATGGATTGCTGATAACTTTCAGATGTCATATCTACATCAAATAAATTTGATTTTACAAATAAGAAGTTACCAAGCTGCCGATAACATTGATCCAGTTGATCCTGAACAACTCGTACAGGAAACAATAAAAAACTGATGGTGGATAATATGCCATACCATGCTGCCCCTGCTACCAACAAAGCAGGTTGTTCATACCAGTTGGGAAATAAATCTACTCCTAGCATGGTGTAGACAGAAATGACCAAACAACCATAACTAATCGTTGCATAACGTTTACCAAGTGATCCCAGTAAAATTAAGCTAAAGCACATTAAGATCAGCGCAAAAGCAAAAAGAATCGGATGAGGGAAAAGTACTTCAACCAGAGCTGCAGTGGTAAAAAAACCGACATAGGTAAAAAGTAAATTACGCAAGCGAACGGAAAATCGGTCATCGATATCGCTGAGTGCAGCAGCAACAACACCAAGTGTCAACGGAATAGATAGAATCTGATAATTAAGCCAATAGGGGAAAAGCGCTGTGCCAACAAAGGCTATTGTCATTCTAACATTATACATTACGGTAGAATTATAGCCCAAGCGTTTTATTGTAGTGAGATCAATCACAAATACATCTCAGTTATCGACTTTAGGGTCATATTATATGGAAAATATGTTGTTGACCAAATTAAAATTGATGCATATAGCTTATTTTATTTTTTAATGGTCTTTGGCATTTTTGTGGTGTAATCCTATTTGAGTCAAGGCAAATTTTCTATATAAATTCTTTATAAATCCTAGATGAATTGATACTCTTATTGCACTCTGATAGTTTGAAAATTTATGACAACCTCCAAAGTACAATCACAGTCTTCCTCTACACAATATTCATGGCAGTGGATTACCTTGCTTGGGTTGTTGACAGCACTTGGCCCTTTATCTATAGATATGTATCTGCCAGCATTACCAGAGATGGCAGCACAATTTAATACAACCACATCTAGTATTTCCAGTTCAGTACCAGCTTATTTTCTAGGATTGGCAATTGGACAATTGATTTATGGCAGTTTGAGTGATCGTATTGGACGTAAGAAACCTTTGTATATTGGTTTGGTTATTTATATTTTAGGTTCAATGATCTGTGCAATGACAGCAAATGAATGGATGCTTTATCTGGCACGTGTATTACAGGCATTAGGGGGATGTGTTGGTGTTGTGATGGCACGTGCTGCCATACGTGATTGTTTTGATATGAATACTTCTGCGCAGGCATTGGCACACATGGCCATGATTTTGGGTATTGCGCCAATTATTGCACCAATGGTGGGATCAGTTCTTATTTCATTTTTTAGCTGGCAAAGCATTTTTATTTTACTTAGCCTGATCGGTATTATTGCTTTATTTTGTGTACATTTTTTCTTTAAAGAAACTTTGCCTGTAGAACGTCGCCTACATTTAAATTTATCTCAAATTATCATCATGTATGGCAGTATTTTTACGGATTCAAGTTTTCGTACGCCAATGTTGGCAATGTCATTCTTTTCAGGTTTGATGTTTTGTTATATTACTTCGGCTTCTGCTTTATTTATGGAATCTTTTGGTTTTAGTCAAAAACAATTTGCGTTGGTGTTTGGATTGAATGCCTTGGGTCTTATGTTATTTTCATTTATCAATAGTAAAGTTGTGCGGAAAGTTGGTCCTTTGCCTTTATTACAATTAGGGGGAACTATACAACTGGTCGGAGTGATTTTATTAAGTTATGTGGCATTTTTAAAACTTGAAAATCTTCATATTGTAATGTTTGGGTTATTTTTGGTTGTGGCAGCCATTGGTCTGACGGGGCCAAATGCGACAGCATTGGCTTTATCAAAACAGCAACAACGTGCTGGTATGGCGAGTGCATTGATAGGAAGTATTCAGTTTGCTTTCGGTCTATTGGCAGGGATTATTCTTCATTTATTTGATGGTTCACAATTACAAGATATGGCATCTGCCATGTTGGTTTATGCGTTGATCGGTATGAGTTGTGTATATGTTTTGAGATTTCGACATCGTACATAAATTCGGATAATTATTATAGTTGCATTGGTTTGTTTGAGTTTTATTCATTAACGAATTTAAAATAAAGCTTAATAAATTTTGTCGATGTGCTGATGGATCTTTTGGAATAAATTTTTGTGAAAGTATTGTCATCGATTTAAATATTATTTAACGCTTGAAAATTCAGGAACTTTCTCAGCCACGTTAAGTTTAATCTTGCAAAGATTATCAATTTTTGTAGAGCTAAAGGCATATTTTTGATATACGTCTTAATATTTTATCTTTGAATTATTTTGTTTAAAAAATATTTATAAAATCTAAGAAAACCAAGTAATTTTTCTAATCTAAAGTATAAGTTAATTTAAAAATGATTATAAGTATATGAATATTAAATATAATTTTAGGTATTAGACTTTTGTCTAATTAGGGTTATTTTTTTTAACAAAATGTTCACAATAGAGAAACAGTTTTGAAAGAATTTGAGTGGATGGATTTTATCAAAAGCTCAGGTTTATTTGAGGAAAGATTGCCAGTTGATATTAACCAATATAAATGGGGCAAACTGGCGTATTGGATTTTTTAGGAGAGATCAATGAAATTAGCTTTAAATCAAAAGGGATTTGTGAAGAAAGCAATTGCAGTGGCAGTGGTAACATCTGCAATTCAGTTTGTACATGCAGGGCCTGAACAGTCACAAAGTGAAATTGAACAACTTCGCGCAGAAGTTGCAGAGCTTCGTGCTTTAGTACAGCAACAGCAGAATGTACAGCGTGTAACTCCACCGCCAGCACCACCTACTGCACCAGCAGTACGCTTTGATCCAAAAGATCTCAAAGTAACCACTCAAAAAGGTGCTGAAGTTAAGTTGTATGGTTTTGTACGTGGTGATGCAAACTATATTATTGAAGGTTCTGATACCGACTTTAACGGTGTTGCTTCAAGTACAGGCGCAGCCAAAGACAAACTACGTGCGACTGCGCAAACTACACGTTTAGGTCTGGATTTTAATACGCCGGTTGGAGATGGTAATAAAGTCGGTGGTAAAATCGAAGTTGACTTTGGTGGAACAAATGAAGCATTGCGTATTCGTCATGCTTATTTAACGTATAACAACTGGTTGTTTGGTCAAACAACTTCTAACTTCCTGTCTAATCATGCCCCTGAGATGCTGGATTATGGTACTAACGTGGGTGGCGGTACTTCACGTATTCCTCAAGTACGTTATGGTTTTAATTTGGCACCAGCAACGAAAGCATTTGTAGCATTGGAAGAAGGGCAAAGTTCAGAGTCTTATCTTAACGGTTCTACAGTTGCAACACGTGATTTAAAATATAAATTACCAGTGTTGACTGCAAAACTGACCCAAGGATTTGCACAGGGTAAAGGACAAGCATCTGTACGTGGTCTGGTTGAGCAATATGATTTAGCTGCTGGTACAGGGAGTAATGGTTCAGATAAAACCGGTTGGGGCTTAGCAATTGGTGCAGATTATCAAATTAGCCCAGAGTTAAAAGTCTTTGGTGATTATTCACATGTTAAGGGTGATAATAAATATCTTTATGCAAGTAATACCGCTGCAACGATTGTTAATGGTCAAGCAGAACAAAATGAGTTTGATACTTTTCAGGCAGGTCTAACTTATAAAATTTTACCAAATTTGCGTACAACTTTAGCGTATGGTGGTATGTATGCTGATGATAGTAATGCATATGCTAACCAATTACGTACATATGAAATTGCTGGATATGGTAATGCCAATAAAGAAGTTCGACATGCATGGATTAACTTGGTTTATACACCAGCTAAACCAATTGACTTGGGTATTGAATATGTTGATGGTCAGCGTAAAACGTTTGATGGCAAAAAATATGATGATAATCGTGTTGGTTTAATGGCAAAATATTCATTCTAAATATTTATTTAACTAAACGAATTGAAAAAAACAATCTCAAGAGATTGTTTTTTTATATTTGATGAATAAGGCGTAAGTTACATTGAGTCACTTACGCCATAAATTGAGTAATAATTGATTACTCAAGGAATTTAACGGTTACACCCGGTTTTACTCGTTTTGCCAGATCTCCTGCATCCCAGTTCGTCAAACGAATACAGCCGTGGGAAGCAGTTTTGGAAATTAAAGATGGGTTTGGTGTCCCATGGATACCAAATGATGGTTTGGATAAACCAATCCACATATTCCCAACAGGATTATTAGGACCCGGTGGTAATGAAAGCGGTTTAGTGTTTCCACCTTGGATAAAGTTTTTAGGATTGTAGCCATACCATGGATTTGGTGCAATATTTTTGACCGTATATGTTCCTGCTGGTGATGGTGTATCTGTACTACCAATCGTTGCAGGGAATGAAGCGATCATTTTATTTTTACTATTAAATAGATACAGTTGTTTTGCACCCTTATGCGCAATAATCAAGTGAATATCTTCTGGTAGATTATTACGTACATTGGCAACAATAATTTTTTCCCCAACTTTATTAAAAGTTGCTTTAGGATTAAGTTTTTTCAGGAATGTTTCATCCATGTGGAATTTTTCACCCAGCATTTCAGTTACACGGGTGTAATACAGGCCTTTCATTTTGGCCTGATCTGCATAGTTTGATGGAATAGCATTTGCGTAAGGACCTTTAAGATCTGCCGCAGTAATGGTGTATTCTTCAAATACAGGTGTATTTTCCCCTGAGTTTAAGCTTTGCCAAGTTGCTTCATCTAGATTGCCTGTTGCAGTTAAACCGTTCATGGTTTGATAGGCAGAAATCGCTTTTAGGGTATTTTTACCTGTTGCACCATCAATTGCACCTGGAGATGCATGTTTACGATTTAATAAAACCTGTGCTTTTGCATAAACTGGTAATTGGCCACGTTGTAGATTGTTTGACCATGTTGCATTGTTTAACGCATTCAAAGACCATCCTGTCGCAGATGCTGTCGGTGAACTGTTTGTTGGTGTACTTGTCGGTTGTTCAACTGGTGTAGGTGTCGATGGACTTTCGGCAGAGTCAACTTTTGTACTATCGGTTGGTGTTGTATCTACTGCTGAAGCATCATCGCTTGCAGGTGCCGGATTTCCGCTACTTTGAGCAACTGGAGCTGAAGTTGCTGCTGGTGCAGAAGCAGCCACAGGTGCAGATGTACTTTGTGACAATGCATAATTCTGAATTCGTGGGCTGCTACCTGTAGCGGGTGCATTTTCTGCAAAAGCAACAGACGACATTGCACAGCCTAAGCTAATGGCAAGTATTGTGCGTGAAAACATAAATCATCCTAAGTTATACATTACTTTTATTGATGGTTTGCGTAGTATGACAAAGGATAAACTGAATTACATTATCTTTTTTGTACGACTGATTCATGTTTTGTAGAAAAATGATATCGAGTTCAAATAAATAATTAATTGCATAATAAAATATATAGTTCATCTCGTGAATTGTCTTAGCCTTGTGGGATTAAATTTTAAAATATTCACGATAAGGAATGAATTTTGTTATGATGCTGAGCAATGTAAAAAGTTCAGCGGATCACTATGACCACGTTAAAAAATGATCGATTTCTACGTGCCTTGTTACGTCAACCTGTAGATACTACCCCTGTATGGATGATGCGTCAGGCTGGGCGTTATCTCCCTGAGTATCGAGAAACTCGTGCGAAAGCAGGTGATTTTTTATCGTTATGTAAAAATACTGATTTTGCCTGTGAAGTAACTTTACAGCCTTTACGTCGCTATGATCTGGATGCGGCAATTTTGTTTTCTGATATTCTAACAGTTCCTGATGCGTTGGGATTGGGCTTATATTTTGAAACTGGAGAAGGGCCAAAATTTAAAAAAACCATTCGAACCGAACAGGATATTGCAGGGCTTGGCAAGATCAATGTTGCTACAGATCTAGACTATGTCGTAAATGCAGTGCGCACGATCCGTCAAGCATTAAATGGACAAGTACCGCTTATTGGTTTTTCGGGAAGTCCTTGGACATTGGCCACTTATATGATTGAAGGTGGTTCGAGTAAGGAATATCGTTTCACCAAAGAAATGTTATATAAAACACCAGAATTGCTACATGCATTACTGGATCATCTTGCCGATGCAGTGACTGACTATTTAAATGCACAGATCGAAGCTGGTGCGCAGGTTATACAAATTTTCGATAGTTGGGGTGGGGCGTTGGCACATCGTGAATATATCGAATTTTCGTTAAACTATATGAAAAAGATTGTGTCTGGTTTAATCAAAGAAAAAGACGGTCAAAAAATTCCAGTAATTTTATTTACTAAAGGTGGTGGACAGTGGCTATCACAGATGCTGGATAGTCACGCAGATGCATTAGGTCTGGACTGGACAACTTCGTTGACGCATGCGCGCCAAGTTGTACAGGGTAAGGTTGCCTTGCAAGGAAATCTGGATCCTGCAACTTTATATGGTACGCCACAAACCATTGAAAAAGCAGTTAAGTTGATGCTGGATGATGCGTATGCTGGTGGCGAAAAAACAGGTTATATTGCAAATCTTGGGCATGGAATTACGCAATGGGTTGATCCAGCACAGGCAAAAATCTTTATTGATACCGTACATGATTATAGCCAAAAATATCTAGGGTAAACTTTGCGTCATTTCATTTTATGTTGTGGGGAATTATTCTCTAAGGCAGTTTCGGCTGCCTTGTTTGGTATTTTATTACTGTTGGCATTTATGCTGACGGCACCTATGGCTGATCAAGCTTACTGGGGATTATATCGTTATGATTATTTATTAATTTTTGCCTTACTTATTCAAATTTTATTGTTGTACTTTAAGCTGGAAAGCTGGGCTGAAGCCAAGGTTATTGCACTATTTCATATTATGGCTATGGGGATGGAACTGTTTTTAACACATCCTGCGATTGCTTCATGGCAATATCCTCAACCTGCGATTTTTAAACTTTATACTGTGCCATTGTTTGCCGGTTTCATGTATTCGGCGGTAGGGAGTTTCTTTGCCAGAAGTTTGCGGTTATTCCATGTACGTTTTCAAAATTTGGCTAATTTTAAAGTTATGCTTATGTTGGCTGTTTTGTCTTATATTAATTTTATGAGCAAATTTTTTATTCCTGACATTCGTATGATTTTATTTGTCTGGTCAATTTGGATGTTTTGGAAAAGTAAAATCAGTTTTTTAATTCAAGGAAAACGTTATCAACTTCCAATGTTGCCAGTTTTGGTATTATTGGCATTTTTAATCTGGATTGCAGAAAATATCAGTACTTTTTATAAAATCTGGTTGTATCCAAGTCAGATTGAGGCTTGGCACATGGTCGGCTGGGAAAAACTGGGATCGTGGTATTTATTATTGCTATTAAGTTTAGTGCTAGTGATTCGTGTATTGACGAAAGATTCATTGGTGCAACAGAAAAATAGTCATTAAATTTATTTTTTATATATATTTTATAAAAACTATCTACAACTTTAGTCAAATAAAAGTAATGCTCTATATATAATTTCTAATGTTTTTAATTAGATAAGAAGTATTGGTCATACCAATAATTTTTTTAATGTAAGTTGTGTGTTGTAATTAATCATTTTATGATGCAAATGCTGAAATAAGCAGGGTATTTGTTTTTATTTTAAAAAATTGGTAATACCAATATACAGATTTAATCAGTTCAGGATTGAACAGATTTAGACAGCATCGAAGGAGATGTCCATGTCCACAATTTGGCAACAAGTGTATGACCCTATTGGTAATATTTGGCTATCGAGTTTAATTGCACTTATTCCGATCATTTTTTTCTTTCTGGCTTTAGCGGTATTTCGCATGAAAGGCAGTATCGCAGCCACCATTACGGTATTGTTAGCGGCTGGTGTAGCTTTATTCTTTTACCAAATGCCGGCATTAATGGCACTTGCATCTATTGTTTATGGTTTTTTCTATGGTTTGTGGCCAATTTCATGGATTATTATTGGCGCTGTTTTTCTGTATAAGGTATCAGTGAAAACTGGGCAATTTGATGTCATTCGCTCAACTATTTTATCTATTACTGAAGATCAACGGCTTCAGATGTTATTAGTTGGTTTTGCTTTTGGAACATTTTTGGAAGGTGCAGCAGGATTTGGTGCGCCAGTTGCGATTACAGCAGCTCTACTGGTTGGTTTAGGATTTAAACCTTTATATGCTGCCGGATTGTGTTTGATTGTCAATACAGCTCCAGTGGCATTTGGTGCCATGGGAATTCCAATTATTGTAGCAGGGCAGGTGTCTGGTGTAGATACCATGGAAATTAGCCAGATGGTGGGACGTCAACTTCCATTCCTAACCATTATTGTGCTGTTCTGGATTATGGCAATTATGGATGGCTGGCGTGGTGTAAAACAAACCTGGCCGGCTGTTGTGGTGGGCGGTGGTTCTTTTGCAATTGCGCAATATTTGACTTCTAACTTTTTAGGGCCAGAATTACCCGATATTACTGCTGCAATTGCATCCTTGGCGAGTTTGACAATTTTACTCAAATATTGGCAACCTAAATACATTTTCCGTTTTGACTCAGAACAAAATGCGAATGATGATTCAACGATCGCTACACAGCAGAAATATAGCATTGCACAAATTATCAAAGCATGGTCACCGTTTGCTATTTTGACAGCAATGGTAACAGTTTGGAGTGTTCAGCCATTCAAAAAATTATTTGCTAAAGATGGTTTGCTTGCGGATTGGGTTATTTCTATTAAAGTGCCATTTTTACATCAACTGGTTGAAAAAACTACACCGATTGTGAGTCAACCAACTCCGTATGATGCCATTTATAAATTTGACTGGTTTTCTGCTACTGGGACGGCGATTGTGATTGCTGCAATTATCAGTGTAATTTTTCTGAAAATGCGACCTGCACAAGCAATTGCGACATTTGGTGAAACCATTAACGAATTAAAAGTACCAATTTATTCCATTGGTATGGTGTTGGCATTTGCTTTCATTGCCAATTATTCAGGAATGTCTGCAACATTGGCACTGGCTTTATCACATACTGGACACCTATTTACATTCTTCTCACCATTCCTTGGTTGGTTGGGTGTTTTCTTAACCGGTTCGGATACTTCATCCAATGCATTATTCTCTGCATTGCAGGCGACCACTGCCCAACAAATTGGTGTACCGGAAGTATTACTGGTTGCTGCCAATACTTCTGGTGGTGTAACAGGAAAAATGATCTCTCCACAATCGATAGCAATCGCCTGTGCGGCAGTCGGTCTGGTTGGTAAAGAATCAGATTTATTCCGATTTACGGTCAAACATAGCATTATCTTTACTATCTTTGTTGGTATCATCGTGTCGGTGCAGGCTTATCTTGTCCCGTGGATGATTCCGTAAGGTAAATATTTGAGATGGTGGTATGAGAATATCTGATCAGTTGGTCAAACAGTTACAGCATTTAATTGCACAGCGAAATCTGAAAATTGGTGATCGGTTGCCTGCTGAGCGACAATTGGCAGAGCAACTGGGAATTTCTCGTCCATCATTGCGTGAGGCTATTCAGCAATTGAATAGTCTTGGTGTATTAAAAAGTCGCCGCGGAGATGGCACGTATATTCAAGTGTTACCTGAGCAATGGTCACAACAAAATATTGTTGATCCCATTAATATGTTAATGGAAGATGATCCGTTATATCGATTTGATGTACAGGAAACCCGGTTAATTTTGGAAGGTGGGTGTGCATGGTATGCTGCTTTGCGTGCGACAGAGCAAGATCGTGCCAAAATTCATCGTTATTTTGATGAAATTGCTTTACATCAAAATCAAGGAGATTCTGCCAAGGCAGCTATTGCAGATGCCAAATTCCATCTTGCGATTGCCGAAGCATCGCATAATGCAGTGCTTATTCAGATTATGCGCAGCGTCTTTGATTTATTGCGTTATAACGTATTTTTAGGGCGTAAAAAAGTCTATAGCCATCCTTTGAGTGCAGAACAATTGAGCGATCAACATTTACAGGTCATGAACGCAATTGATCGTCAAGATGCACAAGCAGCTAAAGATGCCATGTGTGGACATATTAATTTTGTTATTCATTTTGTTCGTTCTCTAGATGAAGATGATGCACGTTTAAAACGTGTCACCCGATTACACAGGATTCAAGACTCATGATTATTTCCTCATCCAATGATTATCGTGCTGCCGCAGAAAGCCGTTTACCACCGTTTTTATTTCATTATATTGATGGTGGTGCTTATGCTGAATATACCTTAAAGCGTAATGTCGAAGATCTTTCCAAAATTGCATTGCGTCAACGTGTATTAAACGATATGTCACAATTGGATTTATCAACAGAAATTTTTGGTGAAAAATTATCAATGCCATTGGCACTCTCTCCTGTGGGCTTAACAGGTATGTATGCACGCCGTGGTGAAGTGCAGGCCGCAGTTGCCGCAGATAAAAAAAATATTCCGTTTACTTTATCTACAGTTTCAGTTTGTCCGATTGAGGAAGTTGTTCCAGCCATCCAGCGCCCAATGTGGTTTCAGTTATATGTGTTGCGGGATCGTGGTTTTATGCGAAATGCGCTGGAACGTGCCAAGGCAGCCGGTTGTACTACACTCGTATTTACCGTTGATATGCCGGTTCCGGGAGCGCGTTATCGTGATGCTCACTCAGGTATGAGTGGACCAAATGCAGCCATGCGCCGTTATTTACAAGCATTTGCACATCCGCATTGGGCTTTAAATGTTGGTCTATTGGGACGTCCGCATGATTTAGGTAATATTTCCAAATATTTAGGTAAACCAACTGGATTAGAAGATTATATTGGTTGGTTAGGCAGTAACTTTGATCCGTCTATTTCATGGAAAGACCTGGAATGGATTCGTGAATTCTGGGATGGTCCAATGGTCATCAAAGGTATTCTGGATCCCGAAGATGCAAAAGATGCGGTACGCTTTGGTGCTGATGGTATTGTTGTATCCAATCATGGTGGACGTCAACTGGATGGTGTGATGTCTTCTGCTCGTGCATTGCCACCGATTGCTGATGCCGTTAAAGGTGACATTAAAATTTTGGCAGACTCAGGTATTCGTAATGGTTTGGATGTGGTACGTATGATCGCTCTGGGTGCCGATCTTTGTATGATTGGTCGGGCTTTTGTCTATGCACTGGGGGCAGCAGGACAGGCTGGTGTATCTAATCTATTGGATTTATTTGATAAAGAAATGCGTGTTGCCATGACATTAACTGGTGCAAAACGTATTACTGATATTACTCCGGACTGTTTGGTACGTTATGAACAGGCTGTTCAAAATGCAATGGAGTAATTAGAGTATGTCAAATCGCAGCACTTCAGCCACAATTATTGATGATTTAAATGCCATTGTCGGTTCACAACATGTTCTGACCGATGACCAGCAAACCCGATTTTACCGACAGGGCAGACGTTTTGGTGAGGGTAAAATTCTGGCAGTAGTCTGTCCAGGAACATTGTTACAGCAATGGCAAGTGCTTCAGGCTGCAATTGCTGCGGATTGTATAGTGATCATGCAGGCAGCCAATACCGGATTAACCGGAGGATCAACACCTTATGGTGATGATTATGATCGTCCGGTCATTGTGATGAGTACACGGCGTTTAAAAGGTATTCAGGTCATTCATGATGGCAAACAAGTCATTTGCTTACCTGGTGCAACACTAGATAATTTGGAACAAACGCTTAAACCCTTTAATCGTGAACCTCATTCGGTGATTGGCTCTTCTTGTATTGGTGCATCTGTTTTGGGGGGCGTATGCAATAACTCCGGTGGAGCATTGGTTCGCCGCGGTCCAGCTTATACCGAGCTTGCTTTATATGCACAGGTCAATGATCAAGGGGAATTAAAACTGGTTAATCATCTGGGCGTACATCTTGGAACAACACCAGAAGAAATTTTAACTCGTCTGCAACAGGCACAATATCAAAGTGCAGATATTTTTGATGATCCTAATAAACAGGCTTCAGATCAGCGTTATGCTCATGATGTAACATTAGTAGATGAGGATAGCCCAGCACGGTTTAATGCAGATCCATCCCGTTTATTTGAGGCTTCAGGTTCAGCAGGTAAAGTTTGTGTGTTTGCCGTACGTTTGGATACTTATGAAAAGGTATCGAGTAGTGTGTTTTATATTGGAAGTAATGACCATCAGGATCTAACCGCTATTCGCCGTTACTTGCTAACATCCTTACCAAGTTTACCGATTGCAGGTGAATATATTCATCGGGACGCTTATTTGATTGGCGAAAAATACGGTAAAGATACTTTTATGTTTATCGAAAAATTTGGTACGGTTAACGTACCTAAAGCTTTTGCATTAAAAGATAAAATAGATGGTTGGCTGGAAAAATTTTCTATTAAAGGGCTTACAGATAAAGTATTACAAATGATCACTGCAATCTTGCCGGATCACTTACCGCAACGAATGACACAATTCCGCGATCAATATGAGCATCATTTGATTATTCGAGTCGAAAATGACAGTAAATCAAAGACACAGGATTTTCTGACAGAATATTTTAATGTGCACCATTCAGGTGGTTTTTTCCTATGTGATGATGATGAAGGACGTAAAGCTTTTTTACATCGCTTTGCAGTTGCTGGTGCTGCCATTCGTTATCGAGATACGCATCGCAATGAAGTAGAAGATATTGTGGCATTAGACATTGCTCTACGGCGTAATGACCATGAATGGGTTGAAACTTTACCGCAGCAAATGAATGAAAAAATCCTGCATAAATTGTATTACGGACATTTTATGTGTCATGTATTCCATCAGGATTATATTGTAAAAAAAGGCGTCAATCCTTTGGATATGGAACATCAAATGTGGGCATTACTGGATAGTCGTCGCGCTGAATATCCGGCGGAGCATAATGTTGGGCACTTATATATTGCCAAACCAGCCTTGGCGAATTTCTATCAAAAACTGGATCCGACCAATAGTTTTAATGTTGGTATTGGGCATACCTCAAAATTAAAATATTGGGGTAAAACCAGCATAAAAAAAGAGAAGCAATGAGGCTCTCTTTTTGAAATATGCATCTAGACAGGCAGTTTTAGTATTGCCAGTCTAGCTTTAATAAATAACTACGTGGCGTGCCATAGAAATTATTCATACCGTTGATACGGGTACGTTGATTTTCATAATAACGTTTATCCGACAGGTTTTGCCCAATCAGATTTAAGGTAAGATTTGGAGTAAACTGGTAGCGGATATTGGCATTGTATAAGGTATAACCACCCTGTTTAACATCATATAGACTACTTGTATCTGTCTGTGCGCTAATGCCTGCGCCTATACTGAGATTTTCTAGAATACCACTGAATTGATAGCTGCTATAGGCTCTAAACATGTGTTCTGGTGTGTGCTTGCTAAAATTACTACCTTCAGTATAAC
This sequence comes from Acinetobacter qingfengensis, assembly GCF_008693185.1. Classification (GTDB taxonomy): domain Bacteria; phylum Pseudomonadota; class Gammaproteobacteria; order Pseudomonadales; family Moraxellaceae; genus Acinetobacter; species Acinetobacter qingfengensis. The sequence continues at coordinate 130,439 of NZ_VXKN01000003.1, read as the reverse complement.
GTGTGCTTTCTGTTTCTAGATACTTACTCTTATTATAGGTATAGCCGGCAAAAAGTTGCCATTGTGGCAAGATTTTGCCTGAAATTTCTAGATCTAGACCACGACTACGTACTTTACCTTCTGGAACAGAATAATTTGTACCTGATACAGAAATAGCACGATTTTCCTGTTCAATTTGAAACAGTGCAGCAGAAAGATTAAGATCACCGTCAAATAAAGCTGACTTTATGCCAAGCTCCTGATTTTTACCGACCACAGGATCTAGTAATTTACTACTACTATCTATATTACTTTGCGGTTTAAAAATCTCGGTATGGCTGATATAGGCACTGGTTGTTGAGCTAAGATCAAAAGTTAAGCCAGCATAAGGAATAAATTTTTTCTTGTTAACATCAGTATTTTTACCGTATTCCGAATCAGGAGCACCTGCCCAAGTATAATATTGATAATCGCCGCCTGCTTTAAAGTCGGTATAACGACCACCGGCAATCAGGTGTAAACGATCCAGTAGATTAAACTGAGTACCTAAAGAAATGGCTTTTTGTTCGATATGATTTTTATTTAAAACATCACTTTGCAAAATTGTAGAGTCGTTCCAGTCCGGTTCGGAAATTTGTGAAGATTGGAATGTATAAACATTATATGGTGTTTCGTCTATATGCCATCTCCAGTGAGAATCGTGTTGTTCCTTGTTATAACTAATTGTGCCGAATAATTGATGCTGTTGTCCAAATAAATAATATTTTCCAGTTAAGGTGCTGTTTATACTCCATTCCTGACTTTTGTTGTCATAAAATTGCATATTATTTAATTGAAGTAATCCGTTGGTACCAACACCTGTGTAACTGGTGCTACTATTGGCCAGTCCTGCAAATTTCTGCACAGACTCTGACCATGTAGCATTGGCTTTGGTACTCAATTTCCAGTCTTCAGAAAAATTATGTGTTAATTCAGCAAATATATTTGATTTTTTAAAATTATCTATAGACCAGTCTGCACCAAGATAAGTATTTCGATTTAAATTTAAGTCTGTAGCATTTGTACCCATGGGTAAACCATACATATCGGGAGTTTCTTTAACTTGTTGGTACAATGCACCGATACGGAATAATGCTTTATCACTCAGATCAAAATCCAGTACACCGTAAATGGTCTGATTATTTTTTTCCACAGATTTTTTGAAGGAATTACTATCACCGGCAACAGCAACCAAACGCCCACGTATACTTTTATTTTGATTTAAGCTGCCAGATACATCAATACTGGAACGAATATTATCCCAGCTACCATATTGCACAGAACCATTGGCTTGAAATTCTTCCGTTGGCTTTTTTCGCACGGCATTAATGGTGCCACCCGGTTCACCATTACCTTGGGTTAAACCTGAGGCACCTCGTAAGACTTCAATATGGTCATATATTTCCAGATCTGTCATGCTTGAAGCTGAACGATAAGCATTACTTGATGAGCCAGGAACAGTACTGCTCATACCATCTTCTTCAATCTGATCGATATAAAAACCACGGGATTGAAAGCGATAACGACCAGCTTCTCGAATAACATTGATACCTGTTGTTTGTTTGAGCACATCGGCAGTAGAGTTGAGACCAAGATTTTTGATTTCATTCTGATTAATTACACTGATAGATTGAGGTGTTTCCTTTACTGTGAGATCCATACCTGTTGTCGTACTCATAACGGAAGAAGGAATGGCTTTTACAATAATCACATCCAGTTGTTTAAGTTTTTTATTTTCTTCAGTCGTTGATTGTTCAATGATATTCTCATTATTTGCATGAACATAACTACAGTGGATCAGCAAAATGGCGAGGGAAAGTTTTGTTATGGAGATTTTCGGAAAATATGGCATATAAAATTCGCAATATTAAATTAAGTAAATAAATGTAACTTTATCTTATAATTAGTGATAATTATTATCAACACTATTGTTATTTAATTTTATAATTTAAGGTATTTGATATTTTTATATTATTCATGAGTATTTGTTAGGACTGGATCAATAGGTTGTAATCATTGCTGAGTTTTCAGCAACTTTTAAAGGTTTATGGTTAAAATTTACATAAATGTCATGACTTCCACTTAATACTTCATTTTGTCGTTTTAGCAAATAACGTGATACATGGGTAAAATGTCAATAAGGGCTAATTTAAGGTTTTAGCATTGGTTCAATATATTGCCAGGCAGAATTGAGTAAGAGAGGTTGTGCTTTGGCATTTGGATGAATAAGATCGTTTTGCATTAAATTACGATTACCTGCAACGCCGTGTAAAAAGAACGGAAGAAGTTTGATCTGGTATTGTTTTGCGATAACTGCATAGTTGTTTTCAAACGCTTTAGTGTATGCTGTACCATAATTTGGTGGGATTTTCATGCCAAATAATATGACTTGCGCCTGACCACGCTTGCTTAGATTTATTAGTTGTCCAAGATTTCTTTGGATAATTTGTGGGGGTTGTCCCCGTAAGCCATCATTACCTCCCAGTTCGATAATGACAATATCGGGTTTATGCGTACTCAGTAATTTAGGTAAACGTGCCAAAGCACCGCTGGTAGTTTCGCCACTCATACTGGCATTGATCACATGGTGTTGTTTTGGGTATTTTTGATCCAGACGCTTTTGTAAAAGTTTTACCCAGCCTTGTTCTGGTGTCATACCGTATGCTGCGCTAATGCTATCCCCAACAATCAGAATGGTTTTGGCCTGAGCAAAACTGCTGATGAATATCAGGATCAGGATTGATAGGGATAGATGTAGTTTTGGCATATACTGCTCCATTGATGTTCATCAATTTTTATTTTCAGGTTATATACATCATGCCACAAAAGCCACAACAACAGGTTATTCACACTAAAAATCTTTCACAAGTGATACAGTTTCATGATCAACAATTACATGTATTGCGTTCAATTGATTTAACTATTTTTGCACAGGAGCAGGTTGCCATTACAGGACGTTCTGGCTCTGGTAAATCGACCTTACTGGGAATTTTGGCAGCACTGGATCAACCGACTGAAGGTGAAGTCTGGTTATGTGGTGCTGCAATTCATCAACTAAATGAAGAACAACGTGCCAGAGTTCGATTGGAAAATATTGGTTTTGTCTTTCAATCTTTTCAGTTGTTGCCACATTTAACTGCGCTAGATAATGTATTGTTACCCTTACGATTACAAAAAAATTATGATTATAAAGTTGCTAAAAAACAAGCAATTGAAATGTTACAGCGAGTCGGTTTAGTGAGGCAGATTATGCAAACACCGAAAGTATTGTCTGGGGGGGAGCAGCAACGGGTTGCTATTGCTCGTGCGTTGGTGACACAACCTAAAGTGGTTTTTGCCGATGAGCCAACCGGAAATCTGGATGGTGAAACAGCTAGAGAAATTGAGCAATTATTATTTCAGATGAATCGTGAATTAGGTACAACACTGGTTTTGGTCACACATGATCCTAAACTGGCTGCACAATGCCAGCGGCAAATTTATCTTGCAGATGGTCGGCTTGAAGATCAGCTTCAGTATCAGGAGGCTTGATGATGTTGCGTTTATTCTCCAGTTTATTTCGACAGAGTTTATTTAGTGGCGGTATTGCATTATTAATTTTGGCTCTGTCCTTGGCGATTAGTGCGACAACAGCATTGAAATTTGCCAATCAGCAAATAGGTTATGCGATTGAACAACAGGCAGCAGAACTTTTGGCAGCAGATCTGGTGATTAGTGATAATCAGCCAATCGATGCCTTATGGCAACAGCATGCGCAGGCTGCCGGTTTAAAGATTTCCAATAATCTTGTTTTTGGTTCAATGGCACATAACGATGAAAATTTTGTTATGGTAAATGTTAAAGCCATTGATGACACATTTCCTTTGCGGGGCCAGTTACACATTTCTCCTCAACAAAAAAGCGTGCAACAAGGACAAATCTGGTTAAGTCCTCGTGTATTTGATTTGCTGAAAGTTAAAATAGGGGATCGTATTGCGATTGCAGATGCTGAATTTCTCATCAGCGGAAAAATTGATCTGGATACGAATCAGGAACTGGGGTTTTCAGGATTTTCCCCAACTGTTGTGATTCATCGGCAGGACGTTGCCAGAACCAATGCCATTCAGGTGGGTAGTCGGATTGATTATCGTTTATTGATGTCGGGAGAGCCTGAACAAATTAAGGCTTTTGTAACTCAATATCAGTCACAGATTAAACCACCTTTACGCTTACGTCAGGCAAATGATGATGATTCACGTTTGATGCGTCCGATTGATAACCTGTCAACTTATATGCAACTGGCAAATTTATTGACCTTGTTATTGTGTGGAATTGCCATTGCATTAACCTGCCAGCGTTATGTCAGTCAAAACCAGGATCATATCGCCATGCTGCGTTGTCTGGGCGCATCAAGAGTACAGATTTTGGGAGCATTCACAGCTTTATTGGCAATCATTGCAGCAATTGCAACACTGCTGGGTGGAATTTTAGGTGTAGCTTGTGGTTATGGTTTATTGCAGATTATGTTGCTAACCATGCCTCAGATCGAATTGCATTTTTCTATATGGTCAGTGATTTTGGGGCCATTACCAAATGCAATCCTGACTTGTTTAATCGTATTGGCTGGTTTTGTCTTACCAAGTATTTTTCATCTTGCCAAAGTCCCTCCTGTACGTGTATTGCGTCAGGGGCAACTTGATCAGGTGAGTGTCATTATTGTCATGGTTTCAGCGATAGCAAGTCTGGCTGTTTTTACTTTATATCTGACTGAAAATATATTATTCAGCCTAAGTGTCATGGCTGGCATTGTCGTATTATGTCTACTGTTGTTTGTTATCGCATGGAGTACTCTCAAGATACTAAAGCAACGATTTTTGCATTTGGAGCAGTGGATTCGTCAACCAGCCAAAATGAGTTTGCAAATGACCGCATTGGCTTTGGGATTAAGTCTGATTTGTGTATTATTTCTGCTTCGTACAGATTTGCTAGAGCGCTGGCAACAACAATTACCTGAAAATACGCCCAATCAATTTGTATATGGTTTACCACCAACTGATAAAGTTGCATTTGAGCAAGCACTATTACAGCAGAATTGGACTGCAACGCCACTCTATCCTAATGTTAGAGGACGGTTGGTTGCTAAAAATCAGCAGGCTTTTAGCCAGCAATTACGTGATCAGAATAATAGTTTGAAACGAGAGCTTAATCTGACTCAAAGTAATATTTTTCCTAAAGATAATTTGATCGTGGCGGGGCAGACACACTTTCAGCAGGCTAATCAGGTATCTGTAGAACAAAAAACAGCACAGGAATTAGGTATTCAGTTGGGAGATACTTTAACGTTTGATTTACCAGATGGTGCGGTCACCGCCAAAGTGGTGAGTTTTAGAGCCGTAGAGTGGGAAAGTTTTAGTCCAAACTTTTTCTTTATTTTTTCACCAAATACTCTGGATGAAAATGCTGGAAGTTATCTGGGCAGTTTTTATGTACCGGATACACAACATCGTCAGATGACACAGATGATTCAACAGTTTCCAACAACGGTATTTATTGATGTTAATGCCATTCTGGATCAGGTGAAGCGTTTGGTGGGCGTGATTACGCAAATTGTGACATTCCTTGCGGCGTTGGTGTTTACTGCTGGTGTTTTGGTTTTGTTGGCATGTCTGAATCTGATCATGGATGAACGCCGTCAGGAAGTGGCTTTATTACGAGCAATTGGTATGTCACAACGACAATTAAAACGTTATTTGACTTTAGAAATGGCATTCACTGGATTTGGTGCGGGTATTTTATCAATTGCATTTGCCGAGATTGTATCCTGGATTGTGGCACAGCGACTGGATTTGATTTGGGGTATTCATTGGCAATATTGGTTAATTTTACCGCTTGGCATGGCTGTATTGTGTGGTTTGATTGGTCGTTATCGTCTGAGAAAACTTTGGCAAATTGCACCATTACTCAGTTTAAGGCAGTTGAATTAGATGGTATGAGAAATGGACTGTGTGATGTAATTCAGTTTGGGTAAATATTTGTAATATTGCTACTGTTTTTACATCAAAAATGATCGCAGATCCATTTTTAGAAACGTTATACTGTAATTATTCAGGACACAGGATAAATCATGCGTGGCTTATACTTAATAACTAATGACGATCCACTTGATCTATTACTACAGAAATTGCAAGCTGCGATGTCAACAAGGCAGATTGCGTTGTTGCAATATCGGCGTAAAAAAGTCGAAAAAATTGAACAAACTGTGGAAATTGGCAGTATTCTGGCTTTAACAGAACGTTATGATGTGCCTTTGATCATTAATGATGATTTGGATCAAGCCAAACAATTTTCTGTCCATGTACATTTGGGACAAGATGATGGCTCTATTCAGAAAGCAAGGGCACTGCTTGGATCGGAAGCGATTATTGGACGTACTTGTTTAAACTCTCTGGAATTGGCAGAACAGGCGATTGCAGAAGGTGCAAGTTATGTGGCTTTTGGTGCAATTTATGGTTCTACGACCAAGCCGGAAGCAAAAAATATTGGATTAAGTGTGATCCAACAGGCCAGACAACACATTGATGTGCCGATTTGCACGATTGGCGGACTGACTGCCGAAAATTCTGAACCCGTGATTGCTGCCGGAGCAGATCTTTGTGCTGTGGTCAGTGATATACTGGCACTTGATGTCGCACATATCCCTGAGCGAGTAGATGCTTGGGCAAAACTTTTTTAACCTCCTATTGATCAAACAAATTAATCGAGATTGCTTATGTTCGTTTCTGCAAAACAGGCACAACTTTTTGAAGAAGCCAGTAAACACATTCCGGGAGGTGTTAATTCACCTGTTCGCGCATTTAAAAGTGTAGGGGGGACGCCTGTTTTCATCAAACGTGCGCAAGGTGCATATTTGTGGGATGAAGATGATAATCGCTACATTGACTATGTTGGTTCATGGGGACCAATGATTCTGGGACATTCACATCCAGATGTAGTGAAAGCTGTACAGGATGCTGCTCAGGATGGACTGAGTTATGGTGCACCAACGGTTGCAGAAACTTCTTTGGCTGATGTGATCTGTGAAATTATGCCATCCATTGAATTGGTACGTATGACCAATTCAGGTACGGAAGCAACCATGACCGCAATTCGTCTGGCTCGTGGTTACACCGGACGTGATAAAATCATCAAATTTGAAGGATGTTATCATGGTCATTCAGATTCCTTATTGGTAAAGGCCGGTTCAGGTCTATTAACTTTAGGTGAACCAACCTCAAAAGGTGTCCCGGAAGATTTTGCTAAGCATACGATTGTTTTACCTTATAATGACAATGAAGCTTTAACACAGTGTTTTACAGAATTTGGTCAACAGATTGCCGGAGTGATTGTAGAGCCTGTCGCCGGGAATATGAATCTGGTCAAACCACAGCATGGTTTTTTACAACATATTCGTCATCTATGTGATGAATACCATTCGGTTTTTATTATTGATGAAGTGATGACTGGCTTTCGGGTAGCATTAGGCGGTGCGCAAAGTGCTTATGGCGTGACACCGGATTTAACCACTTTAGGAAAAATTATTGGTGCAGGATTACCTGTAGGTGCTTTTGGTGGTAAACGGGAAATCATGCAATGTATTGCACCTCTAGGCGGTGTTTATCAAGCGGGTACATTATCCGGCAATCCATTGGCCATGCGTGCCGGTCTGGAAATGTTCAAACATATTCGTCAGGAAGGGTTTTATCAAAAGTTAGAATCGCAACTTGCAAAACTTTTGACTGGATTACAACAAGCTGCTGATGAAGCTGGTATTGCTTTCAAGACCCAACAAGCAGGCGCAATGTTTGGGCTATATTTTACTGATCAGGATGATTTATCGAGTTTTACTGCCATGCTCAAATGTGATGTAGAAGCATTCAAGCAATTTTTTCATGGTATGTTAAAACGTGGCGTATATTTGGCACCTTCTGCATTTGAGGCGGGTTTTATTTCTGCTGTACATAGCGATGAGGATATTGCCCAAACAATTCAGGCTGCCAAGGAAACTTTTGCAGACATGAAAACTGCATAAACCATAAGCGCAACCAAGCGCATGATAAAAATATTAATAAGGCTGCCAGTGTGCAGCCTTATCTTTTAAGATCGTGATGGTTTAGAACGATACCATTTTGCCGGGATTAATCATGGCACCTAATCCATACGCACTTTTTGCCATAGGAATTACAATCGGCGCCAACGCACGCCCTAAAGGAATATCTTGATGTTGAATTTGAGTTAACATCTCAAAGTCAGTCGATAAACCACAAAAATCTTCTGCAATGGCTTTACCGATCCTTACCGTTTGCGCAACACCATGACCGCTCCAGCCATGTACTGCATATACAGGAAATTTATCTCCAGATTTTCGGCTATCTGTTGCGCCATTTACAGTTAAGTCTGTTGTACCACTCCAGACAAAATCCAGTTTTACATGATTAAGTTGAGGAAATACTGTTTGAATACGACTTTTTAGATATTCGGCAGTTTTTTCACTATTCCAGCAGTTACCAGTGCCTTGTCCACCAAATAATAAGCGATTATTGGATACACCACGATAGTAATCAATCTGGAATTGGGTGTCATACACAGGATGATCATGCGGCAATAGATCAGACAATTTAATATCCAGTGGTGCAGTAGTGCAGACATAGGTATAAAACGGAATCGTGGTCTGATTATGTTCTGGTAGAAGTTTAAATGAAGCATGATGAACCCCGAGAACCACGCTTTTCTTGGCATGAATTACACCATGATGAGTAGTGACATATAATCCATCTGCTTTTTCTTCAATATCAATCACTTCAGTTTGTTCATATACTTTACCGCCATGCGAACAAAAACCATAAATCAAACCTCGGTTTAAAGCCAGTGGATGAATATGCCCACCCAAATCATCAATTAATCCGCCAAAATAATTTTCGGATTTAACATAGTCATATAACTGATGCTTACCGACAATATGGGTGTAATCTTCTCCTAGGTATTTACGGGCATCGGCACCTTGAGTTAAGGCCACCAAATGACCTTCATGTACGGCAGCCGTAATATGTCCTCGTTTACGTTGAGCTTCCAGTCCATAGCGGTCTAATATACGATCAATTAACTGCATGGCTTCGGTAGAAGTGAAGTGCCACAAACGTTTGGCATCGTCATAACTTAACTGGCTAATCATTTCTTCTGCTTCCCAACGTGCTAGGCCGGGTGTTAATTGCCCACCATTTCGTCCGGATGCACCACTACCAATCCGATTTTTTTCTACCAGAACAGTATCTACACCTTGTTCTGCCAAATGTAATGCTGTAGATGAACCGAGTAGGCCTCCTCCGATGACTAGAACATCACATTCAATATCTGCATTTAATGCTTCAAAATTATGCCAGTCTGCCAAAGAGCATTCATAATAATTGGCAGGTTGTACACATTCACCATGTTGAGGATTAATCCAGTTCCATTCCTTGCCACTTTGTGCATATTGACTGGATTTAAATTCAACATCATTCAGTAAAACAGGTTTATTCACTTGGATTGACATGTTAAGACTCTCTTTTAAATTCTCTTGAAAAATATAAATAAATTAAGCATTACTAATCACAATACTTTGCTTACGTAGTTTTTTATAAATAAACATTGCCACACCTATAGCTAACCAGATACAACCAAAATGTAGTGCAGAAGCTTCGAGATTGATCCATAAGGCAACGATTGCCAGTACAGATAAAAGTGGCAGTACAAGATTTAAAACAAAATTTTTAAGACCTTGGCGTTGTTTTTTATGAACATAAAAATGCATAAATACCGAAAAATTCACTGCTGTAAAGGCAATTAATGCACCAAAACTGATCAGACTCACGACTGTAGATAAATCCAGAAACATCGCCATCATAGAAATTAAACCAATGGTGATCACTGAATATAAAGGTGTTCCCAGCTTGTGATTGGTAGAACCGAAAATACCTTTATGAAAAATACCATCTCTTCCCATAATATGGATCAGTCGTGCCGCGCTGGCATGTGAAGCCAGACCGGAAGCGACAGTATTCATAATTTGACCCACCAAAAAAACAGCTTGAAATAATGCGCCACCAACATATAAAGCAATTTCAGGTAAAGCTGCTTCAGGATCCTTAAAGCGTGAGTTATCTGGAAAATACAATTGAATAAACCATGAAGCTGAAATAAAGATCACACCACCAAATAATGTGGTCAAAATTACTGCACGCGGAATGGTTTTTTTAGGATCATGTGTTTCGTGGGATAAGGTGGTGACTGCGTCAAATCCTAAAAAGGAAAAACATAAAATAGATGCACCCGTAATCAACGGCATAATACTGGTGTCACCATTAAATAAGGGAGTCAATGTCAATACATGCGCAGCACCGTCATGATCTACACCACGAATGACCAGATAAATAAATACCAATAGTAATAATAATGGCGCAAAGACAAATATCATGGATAGATTAGCAAGAATATGAATTCTAAAGCAATTGACCAGAGTCACCAGACCCGCAGCTACAAATACCCATGCTACGTAAGGAATTGCAGGAATTAAGGCATGTAGATAAATTCCTGCCAGTAATGCATTAATTAAAGGCAACAGGATATAATCCAGCAACGAACACCAGCCGACAAAAAAACCTGTCTGCGGACCACAACTTTCAGCGGTGTAAGTATAGGCTGATCCCGGACGTTCAGATTGGCGACTAAAACGGGCGTAGCTAAAAGCGGTTAGTAACATGGCAAATAAGGCAAAAATGTAGGCGAGGGGGACTCGTCCTTCAGTTACTTCCGATACAATACCAAATGTATCAAATACAGTCATAGGGGTCATATAGGCAATTCCCACAATGACCACTTGCCATAATGTGAGTTTGCGAATGTTAATATTACGATTGTCCATTTATTATAACCTGTAATAAAATAAACTCAATTGATTTTAAATTTGCAAACTCTGTGCCATATATTGATTTATTTTTAGATTAGATAGGAAATAAAAATGCCACGTTATTCACTTGAAATTCGCAAAGCAGCAATTGCTGCATATAAAAAAACAGATTACAAAGTTGCAGTTTGTAAGGAATTTAACATCTCCCGAGTCACCCTTGATGCATGGATTAAGCTTGAAGAGGAAACTGGAAGTTTACAACCTAAACCTGCACAAAAACGTGGAGCACCTGCACATATCAAGGATTGGAATGCATTTGTTGAATTTGTAAAAAACACTAAATTTCAAAATATTAGCGATTTACAGCCACTTTTTGAACAACGATTTGGTTATTCAGTTTCTTATGCAGTTTTAGTTCGGGCAATTCATGTTTTGGGTATGCGTCGTCGCAAAGGTCGTTTTTATGCTTAAAAATTTTATCAGAAAAGTGTTCAGTTAAATAAATAAAAAAGTAAAGTTTATTTTTATTAAAAAGTAAATTTAATTAATTTAAAAAGTAATATAGTTAAATTAAAAATGTAAGTTATTTATTTTAAAAAAGTAAATTTATTTTTATAAAAATGTATTTTAACAAATATTAAAAAGTAAAGTATTTTTATTTAAAAAGTAAATTTAATTTTATTAAAATGTAAGTTAATTAAAATAAATTGAGCCATTTGGAGGCATAAAATGGGCAATCTGTGTGCATGTTGGACTATAAGGCATGATAAGCATTAATCAGTCTTAACGGGTTTGGGTTGTCCAGATATCTCTATTGAAAGTTAAGACGCTTGATATTGAAATAAACCAGCCTGTACAGTTCCAGCCTTGGTTTGTTTGATGAGTTGCCAATTAAGGGGTAAATTTAAATTTTGTAAGGGTTGATCAGCTTCAACATAAATCAGGGCGTGATCTGCTAAAAGTGGCTGTAATTGTATCGAAAGTGCCTGCCATAAGTTTAAAGCATACGGCGGATCCAAAAAAATCACATCAAACTTTTCATTGAAGTGTTTGAGCGCCTGTTGTGCAGTCATTGCAAGAATTTGTACCTGATTGACATTTAACAACTTTAAATTCTGCCGTAGAAATTTGACTTGTTCAGGATGTGGTTCAATCATGATCAAATGTTTTGCCCCACGGGATAAGGCTTCAAATCCCAAAGCTCCAGAACCTGCACAAACATCTAATACCTTTGCACCCTGTATATCCCACATTAACCAGTTGAATAGAGTTTCTCGTACACGATCAGGTGTAGGCCTTAATCCTTCAATATCGGCAAAAGCTAATTGGCGGCGTTTAAATTCACCACCAATAATGCGTAGTTGATTTTTCATTATTCATCAATATCCTGTGACGATGGCGCTGGGGTAGCTGCTGGAGCTGAAGCTGGTAATAGACCGGCAGTTGGCAATTCAGATGGTTTTTTCCCGGCATTCATTAGGCCACCATTGACTTGTATTGCTGTTGGTCGTATAGGGTTTTTTTCACGTTGGATGAGCCAGTAGTCCATCACAGGCTTAGCAAGTCGGGCAGCAGAACCACCATGACGACCATTTTCCCAGACCACCACAATTGCAATGCTGGGTTTATCTGCGGGTGCAAAACCTACAAATAAACCATGGTCGAGTTGGCGTTCTTTAAGCGCAGCCTCATTGTAGCTTTTACCCTGAGCAATACTGACGACCTGTGCGGTCCCGGTTTTCCCTGCAATTTGATAAATGTTAGAACGAATTCCCCGACCTGTCCCATTATTGATTACACTGACCATTGCTGCATGCATTCTTTCCCAGTCATTTCGGGTACCGCTAAAGTTAATTTTTCCATCTGCACCGTTGAGGACAGTATAGCTTTTACTTCCCTTTGTTTCCCGTAAAACGTGTGGTTTGATATGTAGGCCATAATTTGCAGTAATTGCAGTTGCCATTGCTAATTGTAATGGGGTGGCGGTAAATGCACCTTGACCAATACTGACCGAAATAGTTTCACCTTTTAACCACGGTTTTTTACGGGTACGCATTTTCCATTCAGGAGAAGGGTATAATCCAGTGCTTTCGCTTGGTAAATCTACACCTGTCTTTTGACCAAATCCGAATTGCGTCATCCAGCTGTGCATTTTGTCAATGCCCATTTGATAGGACAGCACATAGAAGAATGTGTCACAGGACATGGCGATGGCTTTATCAATATCAACAATACCATGACCACTTTTTTTCCAGTCACGGAATTTGTGGCTATCGCCGGGTAAATGAAAATATCCGGGATCTGAAATTTTGGTATTCCAGTCAATATATTTATAATGAATACCCCCTAATGCTTCCATAGGTTTAATGGTTGAACCCGGTGGATAAGCACCCTGAACAGCTCGGTTATATAGCGGTTGATCGATATTATCCCGTAAAGCGCCGTAGTCTTTACCACTGATACCGGTAACAAACAAATTTGGATTAAAACTAGGACTGGATACCAGTGCCAGAATTTCTCCTGTGTTAGGATCCAGTGCGACAATTGCACCACGTTTACCAGCCAATTGTTCCGAGGCAACCATTTGCAAACCATAATCAATGGATAGATATAAATCATTGCCACGAGTTGCTTCTTTTCGGCCTAAATGTCGCAGTACATTACTATGTGCATCTGCTTCTACAGATTCATAACCCGGCACACCGTGTAATAACTCTTCATAAGATTTTTCTACTCCGATTTTTCCAAGCAGGTTTGTGCCGGCATATAGATTTTTATCCAGAGATTTTAATTCTTTATCATTGATTCGCCCGACATAACCAATAATATGCGCGAATAGATCACCATAAGGATAGTATCGAGTCATTTGTGTTTCGATACGAACACCGGGAAAGTTCTGTTTTAATTCACTAAAGCGGGCAATTTCATCTTCAGTCAGATTCATTTTAATGGCTAATACTTCAGTTTTTCTAGCCAGTTCAGCACGTTTCTTTACCCGATCAATATCTTCCTGAGCAAGATTAATCACAGGTGTTAAACGTTTGAGTACATCATCAATGTCCTGAATATCAGCCTTACTCATAACAGCCGTAAATACTGGATAATTATCTGCCAGTAAAATACCGTTGCGATCATAAATATAGCCACGTGCAGGTGGAAGTGCTTGCAAGCGAATACGGTTTGAATCGGATAGCGTGTTGAAATGATCATGTTGATAAATTTGTAAATAGCTATAACGGATGACTAATCCCAGTAAACAGACAAAGACCAGCCCAATCGCAAAAAAAATGCGATTGCGAAAGATATGTTTTTCCTGTTGCTGATTTTTGATGGGAGTGGGTTGTTTGATCATAACGGTAGCTGAGTAAAAATCGCCGTTATTTTAACGAAAGCCGGAGGTGAGGTATATGTTTTTTTCATGTAGATCTTGATAGATGACTGGTGAAAAATCCTGTATTGATCATTTTGACAAAATAATTCTACATGATGGCGCTATGGCGATGACTGATTTTCTGCTACATTGCAGACACAGGAATTTCTGCCATTTTCTGTATACACCCCTCTGGCATAACAAAAAATGAGAGTGATGAATGCTTGAGCAAATCGCACTATACTGGCATGAGTTTGCAAGCCGACCAGATTTTTGGGCAATTCTGAGTATTGTACCTGTTACGGCATTCGTGACTTGGGCACACGTCTGGATGGCTTTGAAAATGGTATTTTATCCGATTAAATTTTGGGGATTTTATATTGGTAATTTACCTATAGGCTGGCAAGGCATTGTGCCGCGTAAAGCAGGGCGGATTTCAGGCATTATTACCGACAATACTTTGTCCCGACTTGGCTCATTACAGGAGTTTCTGGATGCAATGGATCCAGAGGAAATGGCCAATATCATTAGTCAACAGGTCGGTTTAGAGCTAGATACGCTGATTGATGAGATTATGCTAGATCGTAAAGCAACGCTTTGGGAAAATTTGCCTTATGCCATTAAACGCCGTATTTATGCACAGGCACACGCCCAAATCCCTGCTGTATTGAAAGAATTGGTGACAGAGCTTAGCCACAATGTTGAACAACTGGTGGATATGCGCAGTATGGTGGTCAATAAAATGGAAAGTGACCGTAAGCTCATGGTGCGTATGTTTTTAAAAGTTGGGCAAAAGGAAATTAATTTTATCTGGCACATCAGCGCATTGATCGGAATGTGTTTTGGCGTGGTACAGATGTTTGTTTATGTTTTTATCCCTGAACATTGGACAGTGCCGTTTTTTGCTTCAATCTGGGGATTTTTGACCAATTGGATTGCAATATGGATGGTATTTAACCCGATTAATCCACATCCTGTAAAATATCCGAAGTTTTTTACCCGATTAAAAAGTAAAAAAATTCCATGGATTCGCCCTGTCATTCCGCATATTGCCACCTATAATATTCAAGGTGCTTTTATGAAACGTCAGGAAGAGGTTTCTGATGTGTTTGCAGAGGTAGTAACCAAGGACTTAATTACCTTAAAAACCATCATGACTGAAATGATGTATGGTGAGCGCAGAGCAAAAACTCGGCATATTATTAAAAAATATATCAATAAAATTCTCGAATCACCTATTGTTCTGGCGTCTTTACATTTATTATTTAAACCAGCCGAATTTGCCGACTTCAAAACAGACTTGATTGATCGCTCAATTGAAATTACGATGGTTCCGGTAAGTGATCCAGAGTTTAACGCAAGTCGCGCCCGAAAAATCTTTACCATGTTTCGGGATCGAATACGTATGCTGACACCAAAAGAATTCCAGAATTTATTGCGTCCGGCTTTTCAGGAGGACGAATGGATTTTGATTGTACTTGGCGGGGTTACAGGCTTTGGGGCAGGTCTGATTCATTTATCCATAGCATTTTTATAGTGAACTTTTACATAGAGCATCACAGATAAGTGTGCTATAGACCTGTGGTTTAAATAATAATGGCTTTAAAAGCCTAAATTTTTTTCTTTAAAGTAGAGGATGTTTCCATATGCGCATTATATTACTCGGACCACCTGGGGCAGGTAAAGGAACACAAGCTCAGTTGATCTGTAAGCGCTACAATATCCCACAAATCTCAACTGGCGATATGCTTCGTGCAGCGATTCGTGAAGGTACAGAACTTGGTTTACAAGCTAAATCAGTCATGGAAAACGGCGGTTTGGTTTCTGATGAGTTAATTATTGGACTGGTCAAGGAGCGTATTGCACAACCTGATTGTGTAAATGGCTGCATCTTTGATGGTTTCCCTCGCACCATTCCACAGGCTGAAGCATTGGAAAAAGAAGGCATTAATATTGATCATGTGATTGAAATTGAAGTGCCTGATGAAGAAATTGTAAAACGTTTATCCGGTCGTCGTCAGCATCCTGCATCAGGCCGTATTTATCACATCGTTTACAACCCACCAAAAGTAGAAGGTAAAGACGATGAAACTGGAGAAGATTTGGTTCAACGTCCAGATGATCAGGAAGAAACAATTCGTAAGCGTTTGCATGCTTACCATGCAGAAACTGAACAGTTGGTTGGTTTCTATCAGGAACGTACTAAATCTAGCCAAAATGCGCCAAGCTATGACAAAGTCAATGGTCTGGATGCAATTGATCATGTACAAGCTAAATTATTTTCAATTTTAGGATCTGTTGAGGTTTAATTTTTAAGCAGCTTTGGATTGATGCAAATAATTTAGTTTGTCTAAGTGATAAAAAAGCTCTATCTTGCAGATAGGGCTTTTTTATTGAAAACAGTGTAATAAATGAAAATTTTAATTGTGATTTTAGCGATACTGAGCATTATTTTACTCATTGGTTTATTTTTAATGAGCGCAAAATTGTTGAAAAATGCGCATAAGCAGCAAAATACCCTGAATCCTGATCAAAAAAGTAAACCGGATTCAAATAAATAACAACTTAATCCTGATAATAAAAGGCGAGGTAATCAATTTTATCCTGTAGCTGAGGAGATTGCCGAATTTCAGGATGTTGCGCAAAATGTTTAAGTAATTGAGAGAAATGCTGTTGGATGAGTGGCTGTTGTAACCATGTTTTAATCCCTGCTGTAACATGATCAAAGTCATCAGCAAAATATTGGTTTTCATCCATCATCACTGCAAACGCAATTAAGGCATATATATCATCTGATTGTTGCCAATATTGCAAAAAACGCTCAGATTGAAATACCTTGGCTTGAAAGCGATAAAACTGTAAAAAAATATCTTTCTCCGGAAAATTTTTAAGGTTTTGGACAAAATGATTAAGGGCAAAATCTGCCAGTATTTGCTTTTCTGTACTTGTCCAGTATTTTATTTTTTTAATAAAACTAAGCTGTTCTGTGATGCTCAATTGTTCTAATTGATCATTGCAACTTAATTGTAAAATGTCTGCAATATAAGGTTTGATATCCGATTCAGACAATTGTTGTAATCGAAACTGTTCAAGCACGTTATAAATTTCTTCTACGCTCCTATGGTTTTTCTGCTTTGCCTGATATGGGGATGAAAATACCGATTCAAGTCTTTCGAGTGCAGTTTTTAGATCAGTATGGATATGTATCAGCATGATTTTCCAAGGAATCAAAATGCCCGGTCATTAAGATCCGGGCAGTTATGTTTAGAACCAGTCAACCAGAGAAATTCCCAGACCAACATAAGTTGCTCGATGATTATAATCGATTAAACTTTCTCCATAACCATCAAATACCTGTAAATGTCCTCGTAAATTATTTTTGATTGGGAATGCCCAGTCAAATTGTACGGCACCTTTATTGTCGCTTTTGAAGTTATTTCGGAACATTAAAGAAAAGTTATGATTATTATGCCGATAAAAAGCAGTCAGATCACCATGACCCAAATAATGGGTAATATCCGGATTATTGTCATCATTAGCATCCTCTTTGAAGCGATACCATGGACGAAGCATGATGGCAAAATTATCTTTTTCCAGACCAATGTTTAAAATAGCACGGTTCCAGCTACGAGAGAGAGGGTTGGAGCGACCATTCGACTGATGATTGAATGTGAGTCCAAGTAAGCGTCCATGTAGCCCCATAAAGTTATAGTTGGTTCTAAACATTAGACTGGCTTCAGGTTCATAATTGGTTTCACGAAAAGGTCTGGACTGCTCACTGTTATAAACCTGCCAGTGAGAGGATTGGGTATAGCCAAGCCATAAATCACCATTGTTTCCAAAAATATTGTCCCACGCTTTGGTTTTCAGGGAAATCTGGAATTTTCCTTCTGCACTTTTAAGTTCCTGTGGATCGGTCACTGTATTTTGTGGATTTGGGCTGGATGGTGTTTCATTCTTTTTGGATGTCCAGAATACTGGAAAAACATATACAGGCTGATAGGGACGAATTTGCCAAGTGCCTAGTTTGGAATCCTCTGACAGTTCCCAACGCTGGTCAAGTAAAGAGGTGTTAGGGTTGAAGGCTGGCGCGCGACCAAATAAGGCGTGTGCATGTACAGTTTCCCGGACTTTATCTCGAAAATTAAGTTGTCGTTGTTCTGTACTTTCTTCGGTGACAGCAGGGGTTTCAGACGCAAGTGCCGTGATCGGTGCTTGATCTTCAATGCTACTGCTTACAGGCTGTTTAAATAAAGTATCGTAGCAACTTAAGCGATCCCGATCTGATGATAGGGCAACGCATGCACTTGGTGAATTTGGTTGCATATTGGCCGTCGTGGTGGAGACTGTTTCATTGGCAAAGCCATAACCACTGATCATGGCTGTACCAAGTGCTGTCATTGGCCAGATAAAACCTTTTTTGATTACATCGGGGTGCATATAAGGCATCCTGTCAAAATTAATTTTCGATACGTTGAATTTTGAAACCAAGTTGAGAAAGTTCTTCCTGACGATTAAATGGTGCAACAACGGCACGCACAGGTGTTTTTTCCCATAAATATTCTTGGGTGATTCTGCGTAAATCATCCAGAGTTACGGCTAGAATTTGTTGACGTAAGTTTTGTCTGAAATCGTGATCACGACCATGCAATTGGGCATAACATGAAGTAATTGCTTCTCCAGCCGGTGATCCTGGCTTGTCCATGCTGGCAATTAATCCCAGAATAGCTTCCTCAAGTAAATGGCTCGGTTGTTGTTCATGCAATAACCATGCAATAGATTGTTCAAAATCTGCAAATGTTTCACTTAGACGTGGGTCACGATAACTGTAAAAACGAAATGCACAAGCATTGCCATCATAACCTGCACCGCCACCATAAGCACCGCCTTGTTCACGAATGACACTATGTAAAAATCCATTGCGTAAATAACCTCCTAGTACCATAAATGCTGCTGCATCTGCATCTAGGACATCAACGACCGGATAGGCTGCTGCACAGAATTGAACATTGCTTTGAATTAACCATGCTTCATCATGATTTTCATCATAATTGGTGTTTAGTATAACGGGTGCTGTTGAATGAATTTGTTGCTGTGCCCATACCTGTTGTAAATGTGCCAGATGCTGCTCACTATATTGTGCTTCACAAACCAGTAAAAAAGATTTGGGTGCAGTCAGAATTCGTTGGTGAATGCCTTTTAAGCGATCAATGAATTGTTGATAGTTGTCAGTGTTGTCGCGAATATCTTCAATCAGCTGACCAAGCCAGCGTAGGGCAGGTAAGCCGGTAATTTCATAATCACGACGAGCGAGTGCACTCATATTACGTGAGGCTATCTGCATGGCATAGCTGTGTGCTGCACCGGAAATACGTGACTGCCAGCGGGCTTTACGTTGCTGTAATAATTCGATAATACGATCTTTTTCGTCAAAACGTATTTGACTAAAAGCGGTATGTAATAAGTCCATAGCATCTTCATGACGATGCAGTGCTTTGGTAGTCAGTGCCAAGACAGCGCTGATCTGTTGCTTGTCATTCAGTTGACTGCGTAGACTTAATCCCATACCGACACCGCCACTGATGGCTGTTTGTTGTTGTTGTAATTCAAGATAATCATAGTCACCTGCACCGACTTCTCCCATCAAAAGACTGAGTAGGTTAAAGTAAGGCGAACGTACGATATCTTGCGGTACCTCAATGAGTACCTGTTGATAGAATAGGCCATTGGTGCCCGTGTGATATAAATGAACAGAACTTTGCTGTTGTCCTAGTTTGATACTGTGTTGAATTTCATTGACACGTTTAAGTTCGGCAGGGATATCATCAAGAGTAACTTTAGGCAAAATATCTAGATTGTCTGGAGTTGCCTGACGCTGTTTTAATGCTTCTGTATTGGCAATAATTTGTTGGTGTTTTTCTTCGTCCAGTTGCGCTTCAATTTGGTCTAATCGGGCTTGTTCAGCGGCTTGTTCACGTTTACTTTGCTGATTATCAGGTACCAGTGTTAGACGAACACGATGAGGATTATCAATCAGGTGTGTTTGAATCAGATTGGATAGCCACATTGGATCTTCAAGTTCTTGTTTGATTTCAGCCAGTGCTGTATCAACATCCCAAATGGTGACCGGATCACCGTGATGGATTGCACCACTTAGACCATTCAATAATAAACTTAAACCATAAGGTGTGCCGTCACCGCCGACTTCCCGTTGATGTAGTTCAATTTGATGCAAAATTGCTTCAACCATATTGGCATCAATTGGTTTCTTGGCAATTTCTTGTAATTTAGCCAGTACACCCTGTTCAAAAGCGTCGGCACAATCTGCTTCAGAACCCTGAATACCACAATAAAAGGTCAGTTCATAATTACTGTCATCTACACCCATTAAAGGTCCTGTAGATTGACCAAGTTTGCTGGTTTCCAGATAGTTGCGCAAAGGCGATGCGGAATTTTCCATTAAGATGCCTTCTACAATACGCATTCCCAAACGTAATTTAACATCTGTCATGACTGGTAATAACCATGCTAGTACATGATAAGTTTTTTGACTTAAATCTGTTTCATCAACAGCGTATGTGTCCTGAACCTGAATTGGATGTTTTAAGCGTTTTTCCGCAACGGAATAAATCGTTTGTCCCTGTTCAAACTGACCAAGTGCTTGAGTCTCAAATTTTTCCTGTAATTCGTAAACATCAGCATCACCAAATGTCATCAAAATGGCATTGGATGGATGGTAGTGGCTACGATAAAATTCTACCAATTGTTCATAAGTTAGATCAGGAATATCTTTAGGATCACCACCTGAGTTGTAGTGATATGTTGTTTCTGGATAAAGATGAAAAGCCAGTTTATGATAAAGCTGATCTGTTGCAGCGCTCATGGCTCCCTTCATTTCATTAAAAACGACACCTTTAAATACTGGCTTATTATTTTCAAGTTCAATACGAATACCTTCCTGAGCAAAATCCAGCGGATTCAGATTGGCAAAAAAAGCGGCATCCAGATAAACAGAAAGTAGATTATCAAAATCTTTTTTGTTTTGTGTAGCAAACGGATAACAGGTCCAGTCTGCTGCTGTAAAAGCATTCATAAACGTATTTAACGATCGGCGAATCATTAAAAAGAACGGATCACGAACTGGATATTTTTTTGAGCCACATAATGCAGTATGTTCGAGAATATGCGCAATCCCTTTATTGTCCATCGGCTGAGTACGAAAGGCTACCAAAAAAACATTTTCGTCATGATTACTGGCAAGATGATAATGTACAGCGCCGGTTTTTTGATGGCGAAACTCATAAACTGTCGTATTTAAAGCATCGATAAATTGTTGACGTACCAATTCAAAAGCAGGATGTACGGTCGCTTGGTTAGAATTTGAAATGGTATGCGTCATAGAAACTCCAGTGTTTTAAATATCATGGGATAGGGCAAGGAATTTGCCAAAGTGCAGCAAATTGAAGACCTGAAAGTATAGCGAATTCGTCTGGTTAATGCTGCTTTTTCATGGTTTTTCTTTTGTGTCACTTAAGTCACGGTAAGCTTTCATGCTAATCTAGGCAAAATTTTTATTGGGTAGTTTTTATGTCAGCGGTTGAATTGTTTTCGATTGGTAATGCGTTGGTTGATCAGGAGTTTTTGGTCAATGATCAGTTCCTTGTAAATGCTGGATTGGCGAAGGGAACAATGCAACTTTGTGATGCACAACAACAACAACAACTGGTTGAACATCTTGTCAAAGCTAGTCACAAAGGGCAGGCCAGTGGTGGTTCAGCAGCCAATACAACCGTAGCTTTTACAGCGTTGGGCGGGTCAGCTTTTTATGCTTGCCGTGTGGGAAATGATGCGTTGGCAGAATTTTATCTGGATGATCTACAAAAAGTTGGCGTAAAAACAGCATCATCTTCTTTAAGTGAAGGTCAAACCG
Source organism: Acinetobacter qingfengensis (assembly GCF_008693185.1). Taxonomy (GTDB): domain Bacteria; phylum Pseudomonadota; class Gammaproteobacteria; order Pseudomonadales; family Moraxellaceae; genus Acinetobacter; species Acinetobacter qingfengensis. The sequence continues at coordinate 108,221 of NZ_VXKN01000003.1, read as the reverse complement.
GCACATGTATTGTCATGATTACTCCCGAGGGGGAGCGTACCATGTATACGCATTTGGGGATTACCGCAGAGCTTAGTCCGCAACAAATAGATTATGTCCCATTAAAACAAGCCAGTTGGTTATACATTGAAGGTTATCTGGCAACTAGTCCGACAGCCCATCAAGCTGTTTTGCAGGCACGTACTATTGCAAAACAACACCAAGTAAAAATTGCCTTATCTTTATCTGATCCTGCAATGGTACAGTATGCCAGAGAAGGTCTGGATATTCTGATTGCAGAAGGTGTAGACGTTTTATTCTGTAATGAGCAAGAGGCGTTGATGTATACCAAGGCAATTACCATAGAACAGGCCAGTGAAGCCTTATTAAATATTGCTCAAACAGTGGTGATTACTTTGGGAAATAAAGGCGCTCTAATTGCCAAAGCAGGACAGACTATTCAATTGGTGGTGGGCGAAAGTGTTGAAGCAATTGACAGTAATGGTGCTGGCGATGCTTTTGCCGGAGGATTCCTGTATGCTTTATCCAACAATAAAACGCCCGAACAAGCTGCAAAACTTGGCAATCGTGTGGCAGCGCAGGTGGTATCGCAATATGGACCACGATTGACTCAGGCACAATATCAGCAGATCGCACAGCAAATCTAAATTGAGGTCGCCATGCATTTAATTTGTCGAACAGAAGATATTCCAGAACGTGAAGCACGCGGTTTTGAAACGCCTTTAGGTGATATCTTCATTACACAAAGAGATGGATCTTTTTATGCATATCAAAATTTATGCCCTCATCTTCAGGTCAGTCTGGAGTATATGGAAGATCAATTTCTGGATAGGGACAAGGAATATATCACTTGTTCGACTCATGGCGCTTTATTTAATGTTGAAGATGGTGCGTGTATCTGGGGACCTTGTCAGGGTGAATCCTTAACTAAGGTGGCTATTGAAATTCATTCGGATGGCGGTATTTATTTGAACACATAGTATGGTATTCATTTGAAGATCATCTATAAAACGTTGCTCCATAGATTTTAAGGTAATTCATAAAATGATGATGTCCAGGGACTGGTTATTACAATCTGCATTTATGCCATTTCATCTTTGTGTAGTGGCAATTTTTATTTTGATTATTACGGAAACATTGGGAATCTACATTGGTCATCGTCCATCTAATCTCATTCGTAAAATCATTCCGTTATGGATTAAAGATTCTCCTATCTTCAGGGTAAAAATTTCACGTTATTTTGTACTATTATTTTTCCTGATTAATCTAAGTTTTGCAGGATATTTTATCCAGCTTATTTTTTTTGCATTCAAACAACATTTTATTAATTCTGGCGTTGTTTTTATTCCTGCATTCATGTTGGCATGGTTTTTTACATTGTTTATGCTGCACTGTCTGGATCAGGTTATTAAGCCAAATCAAAAAGTCGATCAGACCGAACTAATTGGTCGTTTTGGTATTATTTTATATCGGTCTGCACGTCCTGATGCGAGCACAGAAGCCAGTGTGCGTGACCAATTTGGTCAATTGCATCGAGTGCAAGTTGTGCCTGAATTTGGTGAACTAGAACCGAATAGTCAGGTTATTTTGATAGATTATCATGAGCATTGCTATATTGCACATAGGATTACGCCTTTACGAGATGTTTAACTGAAGCTAAATTTATAAAGATGTCTGAATCGATTCAAAACGTGGAATTTTCTGTCCGTCCTCTAGGGTAACCATTTCCAGAAACATCTCAAGTGGACGAACCCATAATGAATAATCGCCATACATACATTGATAAATCACAAGTTCTTCTTGTGTTTCACTGTGTTTTGCAACACTAAACACCTGATATAAATTGCCTTTATAGTGGCGGTAGATACCGGTGGAAATTCTGGACATGCTTTTCCCTTATATGATAATTTGCCTAACAGAATATTAAAAAAAGCTGAATGCGTCATTGTCATTCAGCCTCAAAGTGATTTATTTTAAAAAGCGTTTATAGCCTTCATTTTCACTGATTTCCACAAATGGGTAATTAATGTTTTCCAGCGTTTCAATCAAATCATCTGGTTCCGAAATATCTGATTGTAAGCCTAACAATACACGACCTTCGGCTGCACCATGATTGCGATAATGGAATAGCGAAATATTATGATGTGGGCCAAGACGTTCAAGAAAGGTCAATAATGCTCCTGGGCGTTCGGGAAATTCAACCCGAAACAAACGTTCATTATCAAGATTGGCATGACCGCCGATGAGATAGCGAATATGCAGTTTGGCAACTTCATCATCGGATAGATCGGCAACATCATAATGTTGTTTCAGGTTGTTGAAAATATCCTGACGTTCAACTTCACCACCTTTCAGGCTAATACCGACAAATACCTGTGCAAGATTACCACTACAACGGTAGTTAAATTCAGTAATATTACGTCCCTGCAAAGCTCGGCAAAACTCCAGAAATGAACCTTTTTGTTCAGGAATAGTTACGGCAAAAATTGCTTCACGATGTTCACCAAGTTCAGTCCGTTCCGCAATGTAGCGTAAGCGATCAAAATTCATGTTGGCGCCACAGACAATTGACAACATTTTTTTGCCTTGTAACTGGTGTTGGGTGATATATTTTTTGATGCCTGCAAGTGCTAATGCACCGGAAGGTTCAACAATACTTCGGGTTTCATCAAAAATATCTTTGACCGCAGCACAAATTTCATCAGTATTTACGGTAATAACATCAGGGTCAACAATAGTGCCGGAATGATCTGATTTTTGCATGCGGATAACATCAAATGGTAGAGCACCAATTTGTGCAACAGCAGTGCCATCGGCAAATAATCCAACTTGTGGTAGGACAACACGTTCATTGCTTTCAAGTGCTGCTTTTAAACATGCGGATTCTTCATATTCAACAGCAATGACTTTAACGTGTGGTGCAACTTCGCCCAGATATGCTGCTACTCCGGCAATCAAGCCACCACCACCGACAGCAACAAAGACATATTCTACGTCACGCCATTGACGTAATACTTCTGCAGCGATGGTACCTTGTCCAGCAATGACCAGTTCATCATCATAAGGTGGAATAAAAATTAAGCCTTCATCTTTAGCACGTTGCTGCGCATAACGATTGGAAACATCAAAGCTATCCCCATGTAATACTACGGTACCACCAAGCGCTTTAACTGCTTCAATTTTAATGTCCGGTGTAGTGCTTGGCATCACAATAATGGCAGGGATTCCTAGTTTTTTTCCTGATAGTGCAACACCTTGTGCATGGTTACCCGCAGATGCACAAATCACACCACGTTGTAATTGTGATTTTGGAATTTGACTGATACGGTTATATGCACCACGTAATTTGAACGAGAAGACTGGTTGTAAATCTTCACGTTTAAAACGAATGTCGTTGTTTAAACGCCGACTAATTTTGGGTGCAGCCTCAAGCGGGGATTCGATGGCAACATCGTAAACAGTTGCTTGTAAAATTTGTCTAACCCAATGAGACAGCATGACATTCTTTCCCTTTAGCATTAAAATAGGCGATATTGTAGCAAATCTATCAGCTTTCGGCTGTGCTTAACGTGATTTTAATCATCTTCAACAGAGATTATTCTTTATGAGTTTATATTCTTCTCAGGATGCAAAAAAACAGGCTGCCGCAGAAGCCGCAGTTACCCAACTTCCTAAAGGAGGTATTTTGGGTGTAGGTACGGGAAGTACCGTAAATTTTTTAATTGATTTATTGCCACAGTTACAACTTGAAGCTGCTGTAGCAAGTTCAAAAGCAACCGAAGAACGTCTGAAAAAACTGGGGATAGAAGTTGTTGAATTGAATCATGTCGGAAGTCTGGATGCTTATGTAGATGGTGCAGATGAAATTGATCGGCATTTACACATGATTAAGGGGGGTGGTGCAGCCTTAACCCGTGAGAAAATTGTCGCTTCTGTTGCCAGAGAGTTTGTATGCATTGTTGATGATTCCAAATGGGTTACCCAGTTGGGACGAGAATTTCCATTACCGGTAGAAGTAATTCCTATGGCACGTTCGGCTGTCGCCCGCAAACTGGTAAGCCTTGGCGGTGATCCAGCATATCGAGAAGGTGTTGTGACAGACAATGGTAATGTGATTTTGGATGTTTATAATCTGAATATTCTTAATCCGATTGAACTCGAACAGACCATCAATAATATTCCTGGTGTAGTGACCAATGGTATTTTTGCTTTAAGGCCGGCAAATATTGCCATTGTTGCAACTGATCATGGCATTGAAGTACGTCACGCTGAATGATTATTGATCCAGAACTACCAGCCATTAAAGTTGCTGTGCATCCTCGTGCCAAGCAACTGAAACTGGCGGTTTCCACCAAAGGAATCCGCCTGACTGTTCCACCATTTGCTTCCAGACGACAAGTCATGGTTTTTCTGGAAAATACCAAAGTCTGGTTAAAGCAAACCTGGCTAAAACAAAAAACTGTTCAGAGCGATGCAGTACAACCACAATCTTTACCTTCTCAATTACATTTGAACTTTGGTCTGAAACCTGTACATATTGATTATATTGATTTAGATGATTCTTATTTTTTGGAACAGCCTTCATCAAATCGATTGTATATTCACCAAGATAAGGCAGGACTGGCTTTAACCCATTATGTGATTCAACAGGCAAAAAAAATCCTGCCACAACAACTTAGGCAATATGCTCAGCGACATCATTTAGCAGTGAGGCAGATTCGTATTGCTACACCAACAACCCGTTGGGGTAGTTGTAGCCATGATCAAAACATCATGCTACATGCTGGGTTAATGTTAATGCCTCGGGATTATGCCGACTACGTCATGTTGCATGAACTAGCACATATTCGAGAAATGAATCATCAAGCAGGTTTTTGGCGATTACTGGAACACATGTATCCGGCAGCAAAATCGAAGCAACGTGAAGTAAAAACTTTTAAACTACCGGTATGGTGGCAAAGTAAATAAATAAAATTGAGAGAAAAGCTCAACTTTATAAAATTTCAGCATTTAGTTTAAAAGCACATCCTGTCATACTATGAATAATGTTTTTTATAAGGAAACAACTGTGATTGATGTAGGTATTGTTGGTGGTACGGGGTACACAGGCATTGAATTAATTCGGCTGATTTTACAGCATCCACAAGCCCGTCTTAAAATGCTCACTTCACGAACAGAAGCTGGTGTCAAAATTGCAGACATGTTTCCAAGCCTACGTGGCATACTGGATCTGGAGTTTAGTCCACTTGATATTGAGCAGCTAAAAACCTGTCATGTGGTGTTTTTTGCCACACCGCATGGCGTGGCCATGAAACATGCCAAGGCTTTAACAGAAGCTGGTGTCAAAATTATTGATCTTGCTGCGGATTTTCGTTTACAAAATCTAGATAGTTTTAAAAAATGGTATGGCATAGAACATGAATGCCCTGAATTATTAAAGCAGTCAGTGTATGGTTTATCGGAACTTAACCGTGACAAAATTAAAACTGCTCAGATTGTTGGTAATCCGGGATGTTATCCAACAACAGTACAATTGGGGTTGGCGCCATTGCTTAAATCGACTGAGCAGCTTATTGATTTTAAAAATATTATTATTGATGCTAAATCGGGTGTTTCAGGTGCCGGACGTAAAGCCAGTATGTCAATGATTTATACAGAAAATACAGACAATTTTAAAGCTTATGGTGTTGCTGGACATCGCCATCACCCGGAAATTATAGAAGCACTGGAACATATTTCAGGACAAGAGCGTGTATTTGATGATTTAACTTTTGTGCCACATTTAGTGCCAATGATTCGTGGTATGTTATCCACCATTTATGTCAGCCTAACTGATGCTGGACAAGTCGCAAATCTACAAAAAATATTTGAAGATTTTTATCAGAATGAAACTTTTGTAGATGTAATGCCAGCCAATAGTCACCCAGAAACTCGTAGTGTACGTGGTGCAAATTATTTGCGTATTGCGTTACATCAACCAACAGCACAACGTCTAGTGATTATTGTGACACAAGATAATTTGGTCAAAGGTGCTGCTGGCCAAGCGATTCAAAATATGAATATTATGTTTGGTTTACAGGAATCATTTGGTCTGACCAGTATAGGGCTGTTGCCTTAATAGACAAGAAAAATTGAGATTTAGTCTAAGATGACTTCTGAATTTGGCTTGTAGTTGGCGACCTATGAAAATGTCAACATAATGAAAGTTTTTTTGTTAAGATGTTCGCACATCACAAATCCATTTCTACTTTGGGTGACAATGTGAAGTGTGAACTTTTATTCAGGTGCCCGTGGTTATTATGAACAATACAGAGCAGTCAGATCAAAATTCTGTAATTGAGCAACCAGCAAAAAAGTCTTATTTAAGTCAGAGTAAAGCCTTGATTGCTGCGGCAATTGTGCTTGCTGGAGGAAGTCTTGCTGTAGGCTACAATGTAGGGCATAAACAAGGACTTACCGCTGTAGGGTACGATGCCGATGCACAGGATCTGGCAGAAATTGTTGAAAAACAAAAACAATCCTTGAATTCGGTAAGTGTGGCGTTAAATACTGCAACACAGGAACGTGATGTTGCCATAGATAATGCCAAACAGCTTAGTGATAGTTTAAATCAAGCCAAACAAGACAAAAATCTCTCAGAATCTTTGAGTAATACATATCGACAAAAGTTGCGAGAACGTGGTGGTTTAAGCCTGACAATTCAAAATTTAGCAGTGAAACCATTGCCGGGAAATGCTTATGAATATGTGCTTGATCTGGTACAGGTAAGCCCTAATAATCGGCGCATTGCAGGACGAGCTGAATTACATTTGATTCAGGGTACAGAAGTTGTGGTTATTCCAATGGAAAGTGCAAACTTTAATTTTGATAATTATGAACGATTAACAGGGCGTTGGACCATGCCAAATGGTTTTAACCCACAATTTATTGAAGTCCATTTAAATGCTGCGGGTGAACCGATAACACAGCGTTTTATTTGGCAAAAAGGCAAGCAGGAAATTGAATCCTCTGCATTTATTACCGAAATTCCAAAAACGCAAGCGAATGCTGAATAAAGAGTCGTTATGTCGCACAACTGGTTAAAGCAATTTAAAAAACACAACCGTCCATCACTTGAAATGATGAAACAGCGCTTTATGGCTTCAGGACTGATTGATTGGCATTTACCACACGTACCAATCACTGCCCATATTGAATTGCAGGAACAAAGTGATGGAGATCATGACACCAATGTCATGACTGCACCACCGCAACTTAAGCAACCACCATTGTATGCAGTTGTTGTACTTAATGACGATTACACTCCAATGGACTTCGTTATTGAAATTTTACAAGAATATTTCTCATTAGACCTTGACCACGCCACCCAAGTAATGCTAACTGTACATCATACAGGAAAAGGTATTGCTGGCATTTATCCTCGGGATATTGCTGAAACCAAAGCAAACCAAGTAAATAACTACGCTCGATCTCAAGGACATCCATTACTTTGCCAGATTGAGCCACAAGAATAGAAAAGAGGTCATCACATGCTCAGTCGTCATTTAGAAGTTTCCCTGCGTTTGGCTGTTAGCATGGCTCGTCAAAAACGACATGAGTTTCTAACAGTAGAACATTTACTTCTGGCTCTTTTGGATAATGATTCAGCCGTTACCGCACTGAAAGCATGTGGTGGGGATATTGTTAACTTAAGAAAAGAAATTGAAGAGTATATTGATCAGCACACACCAAAATTACCAGAAACTGCTGATCAGGCACCGCACCCGACCGAAAGTTTTGATCGTATCTTGCAACGTTCAATTTTTCATGTGCAATCCAGCGGTGGAGATCGTGCTGTAGAAGGCGCAGACGTACTGGTTGCCATGTATTCAGAACGTGATTCATTTGCCGTGTATCTACTTAAACGTCAGCAAATCAATCGACTGAATTTGACCCAATACCTTTCTCATGGTGCACGCAAAGAGGATGCACCGGCTGAAGAGGAAACCGAAGAAACAGAACAGGATAGTCAATTAAGTAACAGTAATGCTGGGCCGCTAGAATTATATACTGTCAATTTGAATCAAGAAGCACAAGCTGGCAAAACCGATCCTTTAATTGGCCGACAAAAAGAAATTGAACGTACAGCACAAATTTTATGTCGCCGCCGTAAAAATAACCCATTGTTGGTAGGTGATCCTGGCGTAGGTAAAACTTCAATTGCAGAAGGTTTGGCATGGTTAATTGTTAAGGGGCAAGCGCCTAAACCACTGGCTGACGCAGAAATTTACAGTTTGGATATTGGAGCACTGGTTGCCGGAACCAAATATCGTGGTGATTTTGAAAAACGTTTGAAACAGTTACTGAATGCATTAAAGAAAAAGCCACATGCGATTTTATTTATTGATGAAATTCACATGATTATTGGTGCAGGTTCATCTATGGGAAGTACCATGGATGCCTCCAACTTAATTAAACCTGCGCTGGCAAATGGTTCATTACGCTGCATTGGCTCTACAACCTTTCAGGAATACCGTCAGGTTTTTGAGAAAGATCATGCATTGTCCCGCCGTTTCCAGAAAATTGATGTGGTTGAACCAACCATTACGGAAACAATAGACATTCTGAAAGGCTTAAAAACACGTTTTGAAGAATTTCATAATGTTGAATATGACGATGCAGCATTAACTGCAGCGGTTGAATTATCTGCGAAATATATTCATGAACGTTTTTTACCAGATAAAGCGATTGACGTTATTGATGAAGCTGGTGCACAGCAACGTTTACATGCCGAAGGTGAAACCAAACATATTGGTGTAGCTGAAATTGAAGACGTTGTTTCCAAAATTGCGCGTATTCCACCCAAAACAGTGTCACAGGATGACAAATCTGTACTGCAATATTTGGAGCGAGATTTAAAACGAGTGGTATTTGGTCAGGACGAAGCAATTACTGCTTTGGCATCAGCCATTAAGTTATCTCGGGCGGGACTAAAATCACCAGATAAACCAATTGGTAGCTTTATTTTTGCAGGTCCGACCGGTGTAGGCAAAACTGAGGTTACCCGTCAGCTCGCAAAAATTCTGGGTGTGGAACTGGTACGCTTTGATATGTCTGAGTATATGGAGCGCCATGCGGTTTCCCGTTTAATCGGCGCACCCCCGGGCTATGTTGGTTTTGATCAAGGGGGATTATTGACTGATGCCATCAATAAAACGCCACATTGTGTTTTATTACTAGATGAAATTGAAAAGGCACATCCGGATGTGTTTAATCTGTTGCTTCAAGTTATGGATCATGGTGCACTTACCGATAACAATGGACGTAAATCAGACTTTAGAAATGTTATTCTGGTAATGACCACCAACATTGGTGCAGAGAGTATTTCCAGAACCAGTATTGGTTTTACAGAACAAGATAATAGCACTGATAACACGGAAGCCATGAAACGTGCGTTTACACCTGAGTTTAGAAATCGTCTGGATGGCGTGATTCAATTTAAAGCTTTACCAACCACTGTAATTGATTCTGTTGTGGATAAATTTTTGACAGAATTACAAGCGCAATTAGACGATAAACAAGTGGTGCTGGAAGTAGATCAGGCTGCTCGTGACTGGTTGGCTGAAAAGGGCTATGACAGGCTTATGGGCGCACGTCCAATGCAACGCCTCATCCAAGACCAGTTGAAAAAACCATTGGCAGAAATGATCTTATTTGGTGATCTGCTACAAGGCGGTACGGTTAATGTTTCTGTTTACTCTAAAGATAGCGGACAGGATGGTTTAAAATTAACAGTCATTGAAGAACATCGCCCACAACCAGCATAATGAGTAAGTAAAGACTTGGACTTATCCAGAATTGTTATCACATTTTTTTTGTTTATTTGCACGGCAATAGCAGAAATTGTAGGCTGCTATTTGCCATATCTCATTTTAAGAGAACATAAATCTGCATGGTTGTGGCTACCTACAATTTTAAGTTTATCGATTTTTGTTTGGTTATTGTCTTTGCATCCGACAGCCACGGGACGAGTTTATGCGGCATACGGTGGTATTTATATCAGTATGGCATTGATCTGGTTGCGTTATGTTGATCAGGTCCGTTTAAGCTGGTGGGATATTGGTGGAGGTTGTGTGGTATTAATCGGTGCAGCATTAATTATTTTGCAGCCGCAAGGTTTTGTTCGCTAAATTATTGTTGTACCCAGATATTTTTATATTGATTTGTCGTGAAACATAAAAAATATTTATACTATTTTTGCCATAATTAGAAACAATCTTGCTGATTTATCCAGAACATGATCACAGTTTGAATATATTGAATTTGCTTAGCATTAAGTTTTTGATGTTGTGGAAAATGATGCCATTTTTCCAGACAAGAACGACAACAAGTTGCAGTGGCATGCTGTGCAACAAATACGGGATGTCCACGCATTGGTGTTTGTTTACCATCATTGGTAATGATTGCTGGGGCAAGACGTTTTTGAATAAAATTAAGGGCATGCTGTTCAATAATAGTTATGCCTTTTATTTTTGCATAATTTTTATCTTTTGTATTTAGGCGAAAACGGCTGCGAAATTTGGATTTCGACAACCGTTGCCAGAGTGCAGCAGGAATATAAATGGATGATGTTGTTGTTTCAGGTGGAAATAAATCACCTTGAATCATTATTTATAAACCCTCTTTGTAAATATAAATGGAATTAAATTTTTGCTTGATTTAATAAAAATTCAACTAGTGCTTTTTGTGCATGTAAGCGGTTTTCTGCTTCATCCCAAACAACAGCATTAGGATGATCCAGCATGGTTGCTGAAATTTCTTCACCACGATGTGCAGGTAAGCAGTGCATAAACAGACAATCTTTGTGCGCTAATGCCATAAGCTGTTCATTCACTTGATAATTTGCGAAAGCTTGTTCACGAAGTTTTTGTTCTTCTTCTTGCCCCATGCTTGCCCAAACATCTGTAACAATCAAATCAGCATTTGCGGCTGCGTCTTCAGGTGTGTCAACTAGTTCTACACAATGGGAAAATTCACTTAAAAACTCTTCTTTAGGTGTATAACCTTGTGGTGAAGCGATGTTAAGTTTAAAACCCATGATATGTGCTGCTTCCATATAGGAATTACACATATTATTACCATCACCAATCCATGCTACAGTTTTTCCTTCAATACTGCCACGATGTTCAATATAGGTTTGTAGGTCGGCCAACAATTGGCAAGGGTGGTGATCATCTGTTAAACCATTAATAACCGGAACAGAGGAATATGCTGCAAACTTTTCAACAATATCATGTCCAAAAGTACGAATCATTACAATGTCTAGCATACGAGAAATGACACGTGCCGAATCTTCAATAGGCTCGCCACGGCCTAACTGGGTATCTCTTGGTGATAAGAAAATTGCGGAACCACCAAATTGGCTCATGCCGGCTTCAAACGAAATACGTGTACGGGTGCTGGATTTTTCAAAAATCATCCCCATGACTTTACCGGAAAAAGGTTGGTAGCATTCACCTTTGTTCTGCATTTGTCGTAATTCACTGGCGCGAACAAGAAGTTGCTTAAGTTCAAATTGGGTAAGATCACGTAATGTTAAAAAGTGACGTAGAGCCATATTTACTCCACCTAATTGCTAAAATAACAATTAATTTGTTGGTTAAAAATGAAAAAATGAATAGAAAATCATATCGCTGGCACCATTAAAAAACAAGTTTTTTTCACATTATTTGATGATTATGCTTAATTAATCATCAAATAAATATTTGTATTCTATATAGCAGCATTGATTTAAATTAATTTGTATTTTTAAATAAGATATTGAAAAATAATGAAATTATTCAATTTTTTGATGTTATTTTTATAAAAAATAACTATATTCTACTATAGTCGAATTGCTTTATTTTTGCTTTGAACGAGCGATGGATGTGTTGTCAAGTCAAATATGTAATTGGTACTCTCTTTCAATGCGAAAATGGCTCTCGTCAGTGACTTAAAAATGCGAGAAATTAAGCGCACATTCGATGATCATGTAAATAAATGACCTCATTTGATGACATGATCATGATCTCATTATCCCAGGGATTATCGGTTTTATTACAAGTATAGGAGTACGGCATATTGTGAGTACACAATCTAATTTATCAGGTGGGCTGAAATCACGCCACCTCACCATGATTTCTATTGCTGGTGTAATTGGTGGGGCATTGTTTGTTGGGTCTGGTAAGGCAATTTATAGTGCTGGTGCTGGTGCAGTCCTTGCTTATGCAATAGGTGGTCTACTGGTGTTATTCGTCATGCGTATGCTTGGTGAAATGGCCATTTCCAATCCAGATAGCGGTTCATTTTCAACGTATGCAGAACGTGCTATTGGTCGCTGGGCAGGTTTTACCATCGGTTGGCTATACTGGAGTTTCTGGACATTATTGATGGGATGGGAAGCCTATGTCGCTGGTAAGATTTTAAATAGCTGGTTTCCAATGATTCCAATCTGGGGATATATGTTATTTGTGATCGTATCTTTGACCTGGGTCAATTTTCAGAATGTTAAAAATTACGGTGAATTTGAATTCTGGTTTGCTTTGATTAAGGTGATTGCAATTGTACTATTCCTTGTGGTGGGTAGCCTTGCAGTTATGCACTTGTGGCCTTGGGGTAATCAGGAAGTTTTACATCATAATTACATTGCCGAGCAGGGATTAATGCCAAATGGCTTTTCTGCGGTTGTTACGGCTTTGCTTGGGGTGATGTTCGCTTATATGGGCGCTGAGATTGTAACTGTCGCAGCTGCAGAATCAGAAAATCCAACGCATGAAATTCGTAAAGCTTCTAACTCAATCGTTTGGAGAATTTTGCTATTTTATGTGGGTTCTATGCTCATTACGGTTTTATTAATTCCACATAATAATGAATTATTGAAAGATCCAACTTGGGGTACTTATAGTGTTACGCTGGATATCCTAGGTATTCCTTATGCACGTCAAATTGTCAATTTTGTAGTATTAACATCGGTATGTAGCTGCTTTAACTCGGCTTTATATACTTGTTCACGTATGATGTTCTCATTATCTAAACGTGGTGATGCGCCAAAAAGTTTTGCATATACCAACATTAAAAGCAGTCCATGGGTTGGTGTGTTGGTCTCAGTTATTTTTCCATTGGTTGCTGTTGTTTTAACTGCAACAGATAGTATGGATATGTACGATTCGCTTATGTGTGCGACGGGTGCGGTTGCATTGTATGTTTACTTAGTAATTGCATTATCTCAACTTCGTATGCGTAAAAAGCAGGAAAGCGAAGGTGTAAAACTGGATTTCAAAATGTGGCTATTTCCATGGCTAACTTATCTGGTGATTGTTTCTATTATTGCTGCATTGATCGTAATGTTAGTTGAGGGAACATATTTTAAAGAAGTGACTTATACTTCTGGATTGGCAATTGTGATTATTATCTTGGGGATCTGTGCGCAGAAATTTAACTGGGGTAAAGAAGCACATGATCGGACAAGTACAAAATCAAATTAAGTCATCAAATTAGCAACTAGAATTAAAGATTAATTTTATGTGAATCAACAACCCGTTTATGAAAATAAGCGGGTTTGTTTTTTGTTGTTTTTAGGGTAAATCATGATGGTGTAATTAAAATATTGTTGCGTTAAATTTTAAAATTACTTGGTGGTTGGTGTCCTTCAATAAAAATATTCACAATATAATCAATCTGTTGTTCAATATTCTCATTTTCATCTAATGGCGGTAGGCCAACCATAATCCGCCAGTGCGTATTATGGAAAAATCCCAGTAAATAAACTGCAGAATTGTGCGGGTTGGAACAATAAATTTGATGTTGCTCATGGGCTTTTTGTAAATGCTTTGCGAGTAACTGGTGCGCATGTTTGGGGCCAAGGTTATAAAGTTCTTGAGATAGATCAGGGTTTTCCTGAGAAACTAAAACCAGTAATTTTGCAAAAGCTGAACTTTTTTCATCAGTAAATGCCTTAAATAAGTCATTTAATAAATTTTTTAATTGTAATTTGAAATCGCTATGATGATGCTGAAAAGCTTGTTCAATCTGTGTGGTGAAGCGATTACATCTTGATTTACATATTTCCAGAAATAATCCTTTTTTACTCCCAAAATATTTATAGATTGTTGCTTTTGAGCCACCAGCCTGTTCTACAATTTGATCAAGGCTAACATTATTAAAACCATGTTTTAGAAAAAGATCTGTAGCCACTTCAAACAATAATGCACAACGTTCTGTACCACGTGTAGTGGATGGGTTGGATTGTTTGAGTGTGGTTGATTTCATCTTTTGCTAAATACCCATATAAGGATTATGTTTTTATTTTAACATAGAGTATCTATTGCTTATAGCGCCTTGCTGTAGAGAATTTTGGAAAAGCTAATACACACAAGTAAGATATAAAATAAAGCTGCTGAATATGGATAATCAAATACTCAGCAGCTTTTATGGAAAATGATAGTAAGTGGCTATTATTTTTCCTTGAGATATGTTGATATCTTAAGGTTTATTTAAGCGTTACTCTTCATCGTCGTCCGTTGAATCCATTCCTAATTCTTTCAGCTTACGAGTAAGCGTATTGCGTCCCCAGCCTAATAATTCGGCAGCATGACGTTTTCTGCCTTTAGTTTGAGCAAGTGCAGCCTGAATTAGGGTTCGTTCAAACATTGGCGTAGCGATGTCAAGAATCTTCATTTCTCCATTTTGCAGTTTTTCGACAGCCCATTGCTCTAGTAATTCATCCCATGCAGATACCGTGAAGTGTGCTGTTGAGTTAGGCGTAGTTGATGTTGTATTGTGACTGATTGCTGATATGGCGGGTGTTATCGTTGAAGTTTTTTCTTCAATTGGAATTTGCTTTAATTCGCTAGGCAAGTCATCTGGATAAATGTCTCGACCAGTAATCATAACAGTTAACCAACGACAAGTATTTTCCAATTGTCTGACATTCCCAGGCCATGGTAATTGCTGTAGATATGTTACTGTTTCAGATTTTAAGATTTTGGGACTAACAGCAAGTTCTTTGGCGGCTTGAGCAAGAAAATGCTGCGCAAGCATTGGAATATCCTCATTGCGATGAGCAAGTTTTGGAATATGAATGCGAATAACATTGAGGCGATGATATAAATCTTCACGGAACTTGCCTGCATGAACTAGTTTTTCCAAATCCTGATGTGTTGCAGCTACGATACGTACATTGACTTTAACCGGAATATGTCCACCTACACGATAGAATTCACCATCGGCCAGCACACGCAGTAGACGAGTTTGTGTTTCAAAGGGCATATCGCCAATTTCATCTAAAAATAAGGTGCCGCCATTGGCTTGTTCAAAGCGCCCTTGACGTTGTGTATTGGCACCGGTAAATGCTCCTTTCTCGTGACCAAAAAGTTCGGTTTCAATCAAATCTTTTGGAATGGCTGCCATATTTAATGCAATAAATGGTTTATTGCTACGTGGCGAGTGGCGGTGTAGCGCATGCGCAACCAATTCTTTACCTGTACCGGATTCACCATTAATTAATACGGTAATGTGAGATTGTGATAAACGACCAATTGCCCGAAAAACTTCTTGCATTGCTGGAGATTCACCAATGATTTCAGTGGAAGGTAAAGCGATACTGGTTTTGGTGTTTTCTTGCTGCTGTAGTTTGGTAATGTGTAAGATTGCACGATTGACCAGTGCCAATGCTTCATCAATATCAAATGGTTTTGGTAAATATTCAAATGCACCAGTTTGATAACTGGAAACAGCAGATTCTAAATCCGAATGTGCAGTCATGATGATTACAGGTAATTCAGGATAGCTACTTTTAACTCTAGATAAAAAGTTTAAGCCATCCATACCCGGCATACGAATATCAGTTAAAATGACATCAGGTTGATTGGTAAGTAACAAATCCAGCGCACTTTGTGCTTCTTCAAAACTTGTGACATCAAAACCTTCTTCCTTAAACGTTTTTTCCAGAACCCAGCGCATGGCCCGGTCATCATCAATTACCCAGATTTTATTACGTGTCACGATTTATTCTCCCAAGGTAAATATAAGCTAAAAATGGTGCGGCCAACTTCTGAATTACATTCAATCATTCCCTGATGTTGGCGCATAATATTCTGTGCAATACTTAATCCTAAACCAGTGCCATTGGCTCGCCCAGTGACCATTGGATAAAATACTGATTCAATAATTTCAGGTGGAATTCCGGGGCCATTATCTTCAATATCAACACGTACAGCACTACGATGATGAACGCCCTGAATCGTAACCAGACGCTGAATTCTGGTTCTGAAAATCAGTTGTGGTTTTTTATCCACATAAAATGCTTTGTTTTCAGTCATGGCTTGTACTGCATTCACACTGATATTTAGGATTACCTGAATCAGTTGATCACGATCTGCAATAATATCGGGTAAAGATAAATCATAATCCCGAAGTACTGGAATTTTATTTTTGGTTTGACTCAGAACCAGTGAGCGCACACGTTCTAGTGGTTCATGAATATTGACAGGTTCATAACTTGGTAGCTGACGTGAACCCAGCATGGTATCGGCAAGATTACGCAAACGATCCACTTCATTGATAATAATTTCGGTGTATTCATTAATATGTGGATCTTTGACATTGCGTGCCAGTAATTGAGTTGCACCCCGAATACCGCCAAGAGGATTTTTAATTTCGTGGGCCATGCTTCGGATTAATTGGCGGGCAACTTGATGTTGTTGATCCTGTAAATCATCTTTGGAAATTCTTAATAAACGATCAATTGATTGGAATTCAATCAGTAGTAATGGGTCTGGATGTTGGGCAGAAGTAGGCAATAAGGATACTGTGTAATCAACATATCGATCCTTTAGACCAATACTGAGTAGCGCTTCTCGATGCGTATAGGGCTGATAGGTGTGTAATGTCTTTTTTAATGCTTCAGTAAAGGTAAAGTGGCTGTCATTTAGCTCGATAAATTGTGCAATTGGCTGTAAATGAATTCTTAAATAGCTAATTTCAAAAAGGGTTTCACAAGATGAATTCATGTAATGTACTGTGAGATCACCATTAACAATCAGTACGGCTGTTGCTAAATGATCAATCATCATTTTATAGTCGATATTGGTGCGCACATTCATAGAGCATTATATCCAAGTGTAAAAATAGCGCATAATTATTAATCTGTTCAAAATGGAACCATGATGTCATTTAAGAATGGATATTTTTCTGCAAAAATTAAGCCAACTTATAAATGATGGTTCATATTTGCACTAAAACAAATCATATCTCGATGTTATTGATATTTTTGATTCAGTACAGTGATAAACATATTTTAAAGGAAAGGGTATTATATTTTAAAATGCACTAATTTGGTTCATTATTTTTATTGGATTAATGGTTTGCACCAAAATAATGCAATCATTCATCTGCATGGGTTGACTATTTTTCTCTGTTAAAACGCCTTACAATATGCGGATTATTTCGGAGTGTGTGTGAATGAAGTCCCCCAAAGTTGGTTTTGTTTCTTTAGGTTGCCCAAAGGCACTGGTTGATTCTGAGCGTATTTTAACACAGTTGAAAACTGAAGGTTATCAGGTTGCACAGGATTATGACGGTGCTGATCTTGTCGTGGTCAATACTTGTGGTTTTATTGAATCTGCCGTACAAGAGTCTTTGGATGCCATCGGAGAGGCAATTAATGAAAATGGCAAAGTCATTGTGACCGGCTGTTTGGGAAAAGATGAAAATAAAATACGTCAGATGCACCCGAATGTTTTAAAAGTTACAGGTGCTGCGGCTTATCAAGATGTCATGGAAGCAGTGCATGAGTATGTGCCACCACCACCAAAACATAATCCATTTATTGATCTGGTTCCAGAACAGGGCATTCGCCTGACCCCAAAACATTATGCCTATTTAAAAATTTCTGAAGGCTGTAATCACCGCTGTACATTTTGTATTATTCCAAGTTTGCGTGGTGACTTGGTTTCTCGCCCGATTGGGAATGTCATGAATGAGGCACAAGCTTTAAAACGTGCCGGAGTAAAAGAATTACTGGTGATTTCTCAGGATACTTCTGCTTATGGCGTAGATACCAAATATAAGTTGGATTTCTGGAATGGCCAACCTTTAAAAACCAAATTCTTGGATTTATGTGAAGCTTTGGGGCAATTGGGGATTTGGGTACGTTTACATTACGTTTATCCTTATCCACATGTTGATGCTGCAATTGAACTTATGGCGCAAGGGAAAATATTGCCATATCTGGATATTCCTTTTCAGCATGCCAGCCCGAATGTATTAAAATTAATGAAACGACCTGCGCACAGTGAAAATACCTTAGCGCGTCTTAAAGCATGGCGTGAAAAATGTCCTGAATTGGTTATCCGCTCAACCTTTGTGGTTGGTTTTCCGGGTGAAACAGAACAGGATTTTGAATATTTATTAGAATGGCTAAAAGAGGCACAACTGGATCGTGTGGGTTGTTTTACTTATTCACCTGTAGAAGGTGCAACGGCCAATGATTTACCAGATCCGGTTCCGGAAGAAATTAAACAGCAGCGATTCGACCGCTTTATGCAAGTACAGCAGGAAATTTCATCAGCAAAATTACAACAACGTATCGGTCAAACCATGACTGTATTGGTAGATGAGCTAGAGTTGGATTATCCTGTTGCAGTAGCTCGTTCCTATGCTGATGCACCAGAAATTGATGGCAATGTTTTTGTTGAAGATATTGACCGTAATCTTATTAAATCAGGTGATTTACTCGAAGTTGAAATCACAGATGCTGATGAATATGACTTATTTGCCAAATTAATTCGTGTACAGAATGCTTAATTCTGTACATCATAAATCAGATTAAAATATCTCTTGGAGTTGAATATGAGCGAAAAAAGCCCTCGCTACTCACGTATCTTGCTTAAATTATCTGGTGAAGCCTTATCTGGTAATCGTGAAATGGGGATTGATGCAACAGTCCTTGATCAAATGTCTTTAGCAATTGCCCATCTGGTAGGTTTAGGCGTACAAGTTGGCATTGTTGTGGGTGGTGGTAACTTATATCGTGGTAGCCAATTGCAAAAAGATGGTCTGGTTGGTCGTGTAACCGGTGATCAGATGGGAATGCTAGCCACAGTAATGAATGGTTTGGCAATGCGCGATGCATTGGTCCGTCGTAATATCAAAACTCGGTTAATGTCTGCATTGGAAATTGGTACAGTGGTTGAACCTTATTCAAGTCGTGATGCCATTCGGCACTTAAACAATGGTGAGGTTTGTGTATTTGTTGCAGGTACAGGTAATCCATTCTTTACTACAGACACGGCAGCATGTTTACGCGGTATCGAAATTGAAGCTAAATTGATTTTAAAAGCCACTAAAGTGGATGGTGTCTATAATAAAGATCCAAATAAATATGATGATGCTGTGAAATATGATCATTTAACATTCGATCAAGTGCTTGATGAAAAACTTGGTGTGATGGATTTAACGGCAATTTGTTTGTGTCGTGACCATAATGTTCCGTTACAAGTCTTTGATATGAATAAGAATGGTTCGTTATTGTCAGTTGTTATGGGCGAAAATGAAGGTACTCGCGTCAGTAATTAATGGCGCATTTTGTACAAAAGCATTTTATAATAGACAAATTTTTTGAAAACCAATACGGAATGATCCATGATTAATGATCTGAAAAAAGATGGCGAACAACGTATGCAAAAAAGCCTTGAGTCTTTAGAACAGGGTTTTGCCAAAGTACGTACAGGTCGTGCGCATCCTTCTATGCTAAATGGTGTAATGGTTCCTTATTATGGTTCAGATGTGCCTCTGAATCAGGTTGCCAATATCGGCGTGGAAGATTCCCGCACATTGATTGTACAACCTTTTGAGCGCACTATGGTTTCTGCCATTGATAAAGCCATTCGTGAAGGTGATCTTGGCTTAAACCCAATCACAGCAGATGCGATTCGAGTACCATTGCCAGCATTGACAGAAGAAACACGTCGTAATATGCAAAAATTGGCACGTTCTGAAGCTGAAAATGCCAAGGTTGCTATCCGTAATATTCGTCGTGATATTTTAGGTGATATCAAAGATTTATTGAAAGAAAAAGAAATTTCTGAAGATGATGAGCGCCGTGCAGGTGATGAAATTCAGAAATTAACTGATAGATTTATTGCGGAAATTGATAAACGTTTGGCAGCAAAAGAAGCTGAGTTGCTGCAGGTATAATGCATTGACTCAACAACTTCATCAGCTTCCCAGGCATGTTGCCATCATCATGGATGGCAACAATCGTTACGGTAAAAAAAATCACCTTGCTACGGGTGAAGGTCATCGTGTCGGTAAAAATCAACTTGATCCGATTGTTGAGCATTGTCGTGAAATTGGCATAGAAGCATTAACAGTCTTTGCCTTTTCCAGTGAAAACTGGAATCGCCCTGAGCAGGAAGTGGCATTACTTATGGTGTTGCTTGAGGAGGCGATTCATGAACAAATGCCTCGAATGGAAAAATATAATATTGCCTTGCGTTTTATTGGCGATCGCAGCAAAGTATCTGCTAAGTTACGGCAATTAATGCTCGAAGCTGAGCAAACAACAGCACATCATACTGCCATGACATTAACCATTGCCATGAGCTATGGTGGGATGTGGGACATTGCTCAGGCTGCCCAGCAAATTGCAATCAAAGTGCAGGCAGGTCTAGTTCAGCCGGATCAAATTGATGCAAATTTATTTAATCATTACACTTGTTTGAGTGATTTGCCACCTGTAGATGTACTAATACGCACGGGTGGGGATTATCGCTTATCTAATTTCCTGATCTGGCAATCTGCTTACGCAGAACTATTTTTTACCGAAACTTTATGGCCGGATTTTACGATTCGGGAGTTTGATCAGATTTTACAATCTTTTGCGCATCGAGAGCGCCGATTCGGGAAAACTTCTGAACAGGTGCAAAGCCTGAAAACCATGCAAGAGAATTAAAACTATGTTAGAGCGTATAGTGACTGCATTGGTGCTGGTTGCGGTAGTACTGGGTTGTATGTTTGCAACGACATCTTATTATCCGATGCTGGGACTTATGACGCTTGCTGCACTTGGTGCAGGTTATGAATGGTCAAAATTAATGCCTCATTCAGAAAATAAACCATTTAAATTAACTGTTGCTTGGGCTTGGGGATTATTCAATGCCATATTTACCCTAATTTCTTTTTATCTTATTAAAGATTTATGGATTTTATTCTGGTTGGCATCAATTGCAGTTTGGCTGGTCAGTATTTATTGGGTGAAACGTTACCCTGAATATGACGGTTGGTACAATACTACGCTATATGGTTTGGGTTCATTGTTGATCGTGTCTGCGGTCACAGCCATTTTTTCACTGTGGAAATTATCGCCATGGTGGTTGATGTATGTATTTTTATTGGTGTGGGGTGCAGATAGTGGTGCATACTTTGTTGGACGTAAGTTTGGTATGCGTAAATTGGCACCGTTAGTCAGTCCAAACAAATCGATTGAAGGTTTGGTTGGCGGATTGATGACTTCTAGTTTGATTATTCTGGTGGTTGCTTTTAGTTTTCTGGATTTACATGTCCTGCCATTTTTATGTTTTATGTTATTGTCATTGATTACAGTCATTGCTTCAGTACAAGGCGATTTGGTGGAATCAATGATTAAGCGCCGTGCAGGTATTAAAGATTCCGGACGTATATTACCAGGACATGGTGGTGTACTGGATCGTGTAGATTCTTTACTTGCCGCAGCACCTATTTTTGCAGCAGGCATGTATCTATTTAAAGTATTAGGATTTGATATTTAATGAAACAGTTAGTTGCGATTTTGGGTGCGACCGGTTCAATTGGACAAAGTACACTTAGAATATTGGAGCAACATCCGGAAATATATCAATTGTATGCGGTATCCGGTTATCAGCATATTGCAGAACTTATAGACATTTGTTTGCAGTTTTCCCCAAAGATTGTTGCATTGCCACAAGCAAAACAACAAGAATTCTTACAGCTTGCGCAACAAAAAAAACTAACGCCTGTTCCTGAACTGGTTTTTGATGAAGCTGGTTTGATTGAAATTGCTTCAGCAACAGAAGTAAATGTTGTTATGGCTGCTATTGTTGGTGCTGCGGGGCTGCAACCTACACTTGCCGCGATTCGAGCAGGTAAACGTGTTTTGCTTGCCAATAAAGAAGCATTGGTGATGTCAGGCGACATTATGTTGGCAGAAGCAAAGCAACATCATGCGTTATTATTACCTGTCGATTCAGAACATAATGCAATTTTTCAATGTTTGCCAGAGCAATATTTTGATTATCGTCAGGCAGATAAGACACCACAATTGGGTGTTGCGCAAATTTTATTAACAGCATCTGGTGGCCCTTTTCTAAATTTTACGCAAGAGCAACTTGACTGTGTAACACCAGTGCAGGCTTGTAAACATCCAAACTGGTCGATGGGACGTAAAATTTCTGTTGATTCGGCAACTTTGATGAATAAAGGATTAGAGCTCATCGAAGCTTGTCATTTATTTTCAATATCAGAACATTTTGTTACAGTTGTTATTCATCCACAAAGTATCATTCACTCTATGGTGCAGTACATTGATGGCTCTACGCTCGCACAAATGGGCAATCCTGATATGTGTACACCAATTGCTCATGCTTTGGCGTGGCCAAAAAGAATTTCAACTCATGTACAGGCTTTGAATTTGTTCGATATTCAGCAACTGGATTTTTATCCACCAGATATAGAGCGTTTTCCTGCATTAACATTGGCACGTCAGGCGATGAGAACAGGTGGTACGGCTCCAGCGATTTTAAATGCTGCTAATGAGGTTGCAGTTGCAGCTTTTTTGACAGATCAAATCAGCTTTATGGACATTACCAGAATTGTGGCGGATACGTTGGATAAAACGACAATTGCTTTGGCACATGATCTGCAAGGTATTTTACAGGCTGATCAGATTGCACGACAAACTGCCAAGCAATGGATTACACAATACGGGGTACAGTGATGAATATTCTATTTATTATTGTTGCAGCAATATTATTGTTGGGTCCTTTAATTGCCATTCATGAATTTGGTCATTATTGGGTTGCACGTCGTATGGGTGTCAAAGTATTAGTCTATT
Source organism: Acinetobacter qingfengensis (assembly GCF_008693185.1). Classification (GTDB taxonomy): domain Bacteria; phylum Pseudomonadota; class Gammaproteobacteria; order Pseudomonadales; family Moraxellaceae; genus Acinetobacter; species Acinetobacter qingfengensis. The sequence continues at coordinate 85,093 of NZ_VXKN01000003.1, read as the reverse complement.
CCATTGGTTTTGGACCAAAAATATTTCAATGGACATCCAAAAAATCTGGTATTCAATATCGTCTTGCGGCTTTACCTTTTGGTGGTTATGTCCGAATGTTGGATGAGCGGGAAGGCAATGTTCCCGAAGATCAGTTACATTTGGCCTTTAATCGACAATCGGTATGGAAAAGGTTTGCGATTGTTGCTGCAGGTCCATTGATTAATTTATTACTTGCGGTGATTCTGTTCTGGATTTTATATTTACCTGCCAGTGAGCAATTAAATACTCGAATTGGTAAAGTTATTCCGCAAACACCGGCAGCGCAAGTGGATTTACGTGTAGGGGATAAAATTACTGCCATAGATCAACAGGCCACACCAACTTGGGAAAAATTAAATTATACCTTGCTGGAACGTATGGGCGAAACTGGTACGGTAACTGTAGAAGTAGATCGTGCAGGGCAAATATTACAGAAACAATTACCGATTAAAAATTTTATTCAGGATCAAAACCAATCAGCATTGCAAAGTTTAGGTTTTATGCCTTATCAGCCTAAAATTAAACCAATTATTGGGCAGATTAATGCAGATGGTGCAGCAGCCAGACAGGGCATGAAAGTTGGTGATGAGATTGGGGCAATTAATGGGCAAGCTGTCAATGACTGGCTAGATGCAGTTGAAATTATACGTAAATCTCCTGAAAAATTATTATCTTTTACGATATTACGTCAGGGACAAATATATACACTGGAGATTATGCCTCAAGCCAAAAAAGATTCTATGGGTAATGTAACTGGTATGATTGGTGCAGGGATTCAGGCAGAAAAATTTAAAATTCCAAGTGAATATGCTTTGACGGTAAAATATACGCCATTGGAAGCCTTCTCATTAGCAATTGATAAAACATGGCAATTGTCAACCATGACTGTCAATGGTATTGTCAAAATGATTCGTGGTTTAATTGGTTTGGATAATATTTCTGGCCCAATTACCATTGCCAAAGTTGCAGGTCAAAGTGCAGAAATGGGATGGCAAACTTTTTTATCTTTTATGGCACTCATGAGCGTAAGTCTTGGTGTGTTAAATTTGTTACCAATTCCTATGCTAGATGGTGGACATCTAGTATATTACCTGATTGAAGCATTGCGTGGACGCCCTGTATCGGAGCAAGTTCAGCTTTTTGGGCTAAAAATAGGTATGGCGCTACTTGGAACAATGATGCTATTAGCTTTATTTAACGATATTATGCGTTTTTAAAGTATTTTGACCAAATTATTGAAAAACTGGAAATGAACAACATGCGGCACAACCCTCTTTTTATGCCTTTAGCTTTAGTCAGTGCAATGGCGATCGTTCAGACTGCACATGCCGAAAGTTTTCAAGTAAGTGATATTCGTGTTGAAGGCTTAGTGCGTTTAACCCCAGCCAATGTTTATGGTCTTATTCCAATCAGTGCTGGAGATCAAGCAAGTGATGCTTCTATTGCGAATGCAATTAAAGCTTTATATGACTCTGGTAATTTTGATGATGTACAATCTTACCAACAAGGCAATACACTTTTATTTAAAGTTATTGAACGTCCGATCATTGCAAGTGTAGAGCTAGATGGAAATAAGTTAATTCCAAAAGAAGCTTTACTTGATGGCCTAAAAAAAATGGGTATTGCTGAGGGTGAGGTATTAAAAAAAGCCACATTACAAAATGTTGAAAATGAATTAGAACAACAATATTCACAGCAAGGTCGTTACAACGCAAATATTACTGTTGAAACAACGCCTCGTCCAAATAACCGCGTTGCAGTCAAATTGAAATTTGATGAGGGTAAGGCAGCAAAAGTTGTCAGTATTAATGTGATTGGTAATCATGTTTTTAGTGATAAAGACATCGAACGTGCCTTTGCCGTAAAAGAAAGCTCATGGTCATCAATTGTGACACGCAATGACCGTTATGCTAAAGAAAAAATGAGTGCAAGTTTAGAAGCCTTGCGTGCCATGTATTTAAACGATGGTTACATTAACTTTACGGTTAATAGTTCACAGTTAAATTTAAGTGAAGATAAACAGCACATCTTTATTGAAGTAAATGTGGATGAAGGCGAAAAATTTAATTTTGGTGAAACCAAGTTTCTAGGTGATGCCTTATTCGAAAATAAAGATCTACAAGCACTGCAAATATATAAGAATGGCGAAACCTATTCTCAAGCGAAGGTCAACGCACTAAAACAACAATTGCTACGTAAATTTGGTAATGCAGGTTATTACTTTGCTGAAGTAAATGTAGTACCTGAAATTAATGCAGAAACTAAAACAGTTAATCTGAATTATTATATTAATCCTGGCCAGAAAGTAACGGTACGCCGTATTAACTTCTCTGGTAACAGCAAAACCAATGATGCGGTGCTGCGTCGTGAAATGCGTCAAATGGAAGGTGCATTGGCAAGCAATGAAAAAATTGATTTGTCAAAAGTACGTCTAGAGCGGACAGGTTATTTTAAAACAGTAGATATCAAGCCTGTCCGAGTTCCAAGTTCACCTGATCAGGTGGATCTGGATGTCAAGGTTGAAGAGCAGCATTCGGGAACCAGTACTATTGCAGTAGGGTACTCACAAAGTTATGGTGTAACTTATCAATTGGGTTTAAGCCAAAATAACTTTATGGGAACGGGTAATAAATTTAATATTGATTTAAGCCGTTCATCCTACTACGACTCCTACAATATTGGCGTATATGACCCATACTGGACAATTGATGGTGTAAGCCGTGGTTATAATGTTTACTACCGTAAAACCAAACTGGATGATGACTATAACGTTAGTAACTATTATACAGACTCTATTGGTGCAAACGTTACTTTTGGTTATCCCTTAGATGAAAATCAGAGTATTAGTGCAACAGTTGGCGTTGATAAGACTAAGGTAACCACAGGTCCTTATGCATCATCTCTGGTTGTAGATTATTTGCGTGATCATGGAACGAATCGTAAAGAATCAACGGGAAGCTGGTGTCCAAGTGCAAATTATGATACCGATTCTGATAGTGATGGTACTAATGATAGTTGTAGCGATGCAGCATTGGTGACATATCCTGATGGTGTATCAAGTGAATTTTTATCTTATAACTTGAGTTTGGCATGGGCTTATAATTCACTAAACCGCCCAATGTTTCCAACCAAAGGTTTTTATAACAAAGTCAATTTAGACATTGCATTACCAGGTAGTGATCAGGAATACCAAAAAATTACCTATGATGCACAAGCTTACTTCCCAATAGGTAAAGGTTTTGTTGTGCATGGCTACGGTAAACTTGGTTATGGTAATGATTTACCATTCTTTAAAAACTTTTTTGCTGGTGGCTGGGGTTCAGTACGTGGGTATGAATCTAATACTTTAGGTCCTAGATATGACTCATATTATTATACTAATGCTGGGCAATCAGATTCCGATCCAGAAGAAACAGGTGGTAATGCTTTGATTCAGGGGGGGGTAGAATTAGTTCTACCTTTACCAAGCAAGAGTGACTGGGCAAGTCAGGTTCGACCTGTAATATTTGCTGAAGGCGGACAGGTCTTTGATACTAAATCAGCAGATTATGATATTGATATGAGTGAGCTACGCTATAGTGTGGGAGTTGGTTTCACTTGGAATACTATGATTGGGCCATTATCACTTAGTTATGCATACCCGCTAAACAAAAAAGATGGCGATGATACACAAAGTGTTCAATTCCAGATTGGTACAACCTTCTAACTGCAATACATCATCACATTTAAAAATTAACCAAGGAGTTTGTTGTGAATAAATTACTTGTATCATCTATGCTAGCAATCGGTTTATCCATGACTACAGCTGCATTTGCAGAAAAATATGCAGTTGTGGATATGCAAAAAGCCGCAACTGACACAAACTATATGAAAGCTCAAAAGGCAAGTCTGGATGCAGCACTTAAGCCGCAACAACAAACACATGAGCGTTTGACCAAAGAAATTACAAGCCTTCAAAATAAAGCGCAAGCTGAAGGTAAAAACATGAAAGAAGCAGACCTACGTAAATTGGAACAAGATTATGCTGCAAAAATGAATGCGTATAATGAAAATGCTGCCAATATGCAAAAACGTGTACAGACTTCTTTGGAAACAATTAATCAGACTTTAGGTCCTAAAATTGAGCAAGTGGTTGAAAACTTGCGTAAACAGGGTGGTTATAGCATGGTGATTGATCGTAAAGCAGTGGTAAGCTATGACCCATCTATTGACCTAACCATGCAAGTCACTCAACAAGTGAATACTGTATTAAAATAAGGTTGTATTGTGAGTTTTAACCTTGCTGATATTTGTCGCCATGTTCAGGGAACTGTACATGGTGACACTGAATTTATTGTCGAACAATTAAAAAGTCTCGAACAAGCTGGCGTGCAGGATATTTCTTTTGTCAATGGTGAAAAATATCTCGATCAGGCTAAAGCATCTCGAGCAGGTGTACTGATCGTATCTTCTGATCTGGTAGATCAATTGAAAGATCAATGTATTGTCCTTGAAGTGAAATCACCTTATTTGGCATTTGCAATACTGACACATTTATTCGCTAAACCGCCATATAACCAGCAGGGTATAGCCAACACTGCCAAAATTCATCCAACAGCAACAATTGGTCAGAATGTAACAATTGGTGATTTTGTTGTGATTGGTGAAGATACTCAAATTGGTGATAATAGCATTATCCACCCATCAGTATTTATTGCTGATCATGTCAAAATTGGTCATTCTGCTTACATTGAAAGCCATGTAACGATTTCTGAGGGTACGGAGATAGGTGATTATGTTAGAATTCATGCCAATACCAGTATTGGTGGGGAAGGTTTTGGTTTTGCTCCGTATCAGGAGCAATGGCATCGTATTGCACAGTTAGGTAAAGTACGTATAGGAAATAAAGTGCGTATTGGTTCAAATTGTAGTATTGATCGAGGTGCTTTGGATGATACGGTCATTGACGATGGCGTAATCATTGATAATCTAGTACAAGTTGCCCATAACGTACAAATCGGTTCACATACTGCGATTGCAGCCAAGACAGGCATTGCTGGCAGTACGAAAATAGGTGCACATTGTATTATTGGCGGTGCATGTGGTATCGCAGGGCATCTAGAAATTACAGATCATGTGCATTTGACCGGAATGTCAATGGTAACTAAATCCATTGATAAATCTGGTTTATATTCTTCTGGTACAGGGTTATTTGATAATCTTAACTGGAGAAAAGCAGTTATCGGATTTAGGCAATTAACAGAAACGCCAATCAATAAACTCGTTAAGCAACTCAATCTTTTGCAAAACCGCATTGAGAAGCTAGAACTTGAAAAACACACTGATACAAAAGATTAAATATGACAGATATACAAACTCAGGATGATTTAATCATTCCACAATTACCAATGAATATTCAGAAAATTCGTGAATATTTACCCCATGCTTATCCATTTTTATTAGTAGATCGGGTCACTGCGATTGAAAATGCTACTAAAATTCAAGGGTATAAGAATGTTAGCATGAATGAGGAGTTTTTTCAGGGGCATTTCCCTGCATATCCAATCATGCCAGGTGTATTGATTATGGAAGCCTTGGCACAACTGTCAGGAATCTTGGGCATGATGATTATTAATAAAAAACCGCAAGATGGTGATACTTTCCTATTTGCAGGTATGGAAAATGTTCGCTTTAAAAAACAGGTTGTACCAGGGGATCAACTTGTTTTAAACTCTGAACTGATTTTAAATCGTCGTGGCGTATTTAAATTTAATGCAACAGCGTGTGTTGATGATAAAGTCGTAGCACAGGCAGAAATTATTTTATCTAGACAAACATTATCTTTATGATCAATATTGAGTTGATTCATCCAACGGCGATTATTCATCCGGATGCACAATTAGCAGCTGATGTACAGGTCGGACCTTATTCAATTATTGGTCCAAATGTTAGCATTGCTGAAGGCACTAAAATTTTCTCCCATGTTGTAATTGCTGAAAATACCCGTATTGGTCGCCATAACGAAATTTTTCAGTTTTGTAGTATTGGTGAGCGTTGTCAGGACTTAAAATATAAAGATGAAGATACTTGGCTGGAAATTGGCGATTACAATTCTATCCGTGAACACAGTACTTTACATCGTGGAACAATACAAGATCAGGGACTAACCCAAGTAGGGAGTCATAACCTATTGATGGTAAATACCCATATTGCACATGATTGTATTATTGGTGATCATAATATTATTGCCAATAATGCCGGCATTGCAGGGCATGTTCATATTGCTGACTATGTCATTATTGGTGGCAATTCAGGTATTCATCAATTTTGCCATATCGACTCTTATAGCATGATTGGTGGTGCATCACTGATTGTGAAAGATGTTCCAGCTTTTGTCATGGCATCGGGTAACCCGGCACATGCTCACGGAATGAATTTTGAAGGTATGCGGCGTAAAGGCTGGACTAAAGAAACAATAGATGGTTTAAAGCAGGCATTTAAGATTCTATATCGTTCCAATGCAACGACTAAAGAAGCCATTGAACAAATTGAACAAGACATTTTGCCAACAGTTCCTGAAGCACAACTATTAATTGATTCACTGAAAAATTCCAAGCGTGGTATAGTCCGTTAGTTTTTTTATATAAAATGATCAATTTCAAAGCCTTTTCATTTATTGAAAAGGCTTTTTGCTTTAAAGATTAATCTCTTTTTTTGCCTTTTGGGCTTCATCACTATTTGGATATTTTTGAATCAGTCTTAGATAATAATCCTTAGCTTCAGGAATGTTGTGAGTAATATTTTTACTGATTTCGCTCAAACGATATAAGGAAATAGGTGCCTTGGAAGATTGGGGATAATTGCCGGCGACAATAGAAAAATTGTCTTTGGCAGCTTTAAAATTGGGTGGAGTAGTTGATAAATGAAATTCTCCTAACCAGTAATATGCATGACTGACATACGGACTGCGAGGATATTGGTTAATGAAATTTTCCATCGGTTTAATGGCTTTTGCTGCGCCGCCTTGTTGGTAGGCTTCATAAGCTAGTTCATAAGCTTCCTGATCATTTTTTGCAGTGTTGGGCTTATTTGTTGTTGCAGTATTGGAACCAATCGGACTTGAAGCTGGCGTTGCATCTGGCTTTTGGTCAGTTTCGGCTGGACCATTGTTTTCATCATCTGTATTTGCTGAATCTGGATCAACTTTTTGATTTAATAATTCTAAACGTTGATCAAGGTCATCATAACGACTTTTTATATCTTGCGTAAGTTGATCAATCTGATTATCTTTTTCTTCTAGTTGACCGCGTAGTTGACGAACTTCTGTTTGTAATTGGTCTACAAGTTGCCGTAACTCCCACAATTGAGAAGGCTGTTGCTGTAGGGGCGTTGTGCCACTATTGTTTTCAGCAATAGGTGTGTTTACAGATAGAGAGCCTTGTTGAATTGGCGCGGCAAAAACAGAACAAGAAAGCAGTGTACAACTTAAAAATGCTATTTTCTTCATAAGAAAAATCAATACTGTTGTGTAACAATGTTAATGATAATGCCAACTCTGATCAGGGATGTAAACTAGAGATTGTTATGGATTTGCTATTGATATTGTGAAAATTGCGGAGAAATTAAACAAGTCTATAATCTCTAATAGAATTTTACTTGCAAGTAATCAAAATTACTCTATAATTTGCATTGCAATGGTAGCCCTGCTGGTGGCTTCGCAATTGTACTCTGTGAACCCCGCCAGGACCGGAAGGTAGCAACGGTAGCAGATCTATGATGTGCCGAAGTATTGCTAGTAGGGTTGCCACCAGTCTTTATAATTACAATAATATTGCGTCTTAATCATTTTCTTTATATTTTACAACTTTCATGATGATATCTATTGCATAACCACGATATTGTAAAAATCGGATTTGTTTTGCCAGTTGTTTTTGATCTTGCGCAATGTTTTCACCAAATTTTTTAATTTTTAATTGTAATGCCTGTTCAAACCAGTCTATTTCTGCCAAATCTGGCTGAGCCAAGTCATGATCAATTTGGTGTTTTTGTAGGCGCTGTTGAATACGTCTAGGGCCACGTCCCTGCCTAATTTCCTGCCTAACTAGCATACCTGCCATACGTGTATCACTTTGATAATTCGCCTGAGATAATTCCTCAAGTAGTAATTTAACTTCGTCAGCATCGGCTGCATATAGCATCAATTTTTGATATAGCTCTGTTTTGGAATACTCTCGTTTTGCCAAAAGTGCAAAAGCAAAAGCACGTAGTTTTTGACCTCGATAAGCAGGTTGAGAGGGTGTAGATTGAGAATGTGATGTCATTATATTCTGGAAAAGCAGCCTGAATAATCTCAGGCTGCAAAGTTTTTTAATTAGTGATTTAAATCAAATGTAGCTTCATTATCTGATTCAGCCATTTGATCTGCCGGAACAACTTTAACTAATGTATTTTGGCGGATAATTCCTTCAATTTCCTGAGCAATCTGTGGATTTTCCTCAAGGAATCGGATGGTATTATTTTTACCTTGACCAATTTTATCGCCTTTATACGAGTACCATGCACCTGCTTTTTGTACAATTTCCTGAGCAACTGCCAAATCAATCACTTCTCCAAGTAGATTGGTACCTTGGCCATATAGAATCTGGAATAGTGCTTCTTTGAATGGTGGCGCCATTTTGTTTTTGACGACTTTGACTTTGGTTTCATTACCAATAATTTCATCACCTTCTTTAACTGCACCAACACGGCGAATATCCAGACGAACAGAAGCATAGAATTTTAAGGCATTACCACCAGTTGTTGTTTCTGGGCTACCAAACATAACACCGATTTTCATACGAATCTGGTTAATGAAAATGACCATACAATTGGATCGTTTGGCATTACCAGTAATTTTTCGTAATGCCTGACTCATTAGTCGGGCTTGAAGTCCCATGTGTGAATCGCCCATTTCACCTTCGATTTCGGCTTTAGGTGTTAAGGCTGCTACGGAGTCGATAACAATCAGATCAATTGCACCTGAACGAACCAACATGTCTGCAATTTCCAAAGCTTGTTCACCATTATCTGGTTGTGAAACTAACAGATTATCGATATCAACACCAAGCTTTTTGGCATATTCTGGATCAAGGGCATGTTCTGCATCTACGAATGCGCAGGTACCACCAGCTTTTTGACATTGTGCAATTGCTTGTAATGTCATTGTGGTTTTACCAGAAGATTCAGGGCCATAAATTTCGATAATACGGCCTTTTGGTAAACCTCCAATCCCAAGAGCAATATCAAGGGTGAGTGAGCCAGTAGAAATTGCTTCTACAGGTTGTACGGTTTCATCACCCAAACGCATAACAGTGTTTTTACCAAATTGTTTTTCAATTTGACTGAGCGCTGCGTTGAGTGCTTTTGCTTTATTATCATCCATCTCAAAACCTCTAAACTGTAAATTGTTAAATTAATGACCAAAGTGGATGCCTTAGTTTGTATTCAGGATCAGGTGATCATTTTGAATGCAAGCATAATGGCAGAATTTGTAGAACAATGCGAGTGTTGTAAAACATGTTTGCGACAGATTGTGTCGTATAATTAATTGGTATAATCAAGCCAGTCATCACTGAAATTATTTTCCTGTTTGAATTTGTTGATCTGACGACGATCCTTTTTATTGGGACGATGATCTGGCCGTGCCAGATTGTTTAATTTACGTTGTGAGCTAATTAACTCTCTGCGGGCAATACTGGTCGGTGTTTCTTCATACAATAATTGTGCTTGTGGCGCACCACCACGTTTGGCAGATAAAGCTTTAATCACAACGGTTTTTTTATCAAAGCCTTGTTGGATAGTGAGTTCCATACCTATTCTAATTTCTTTAGAAACTTTTACTCGCTCACCTTCATGGTGTACTTTGCCACCTTCAATTGCTGTTTTGGCGATTGAACGGGTTTTAAAAAAACGTGCGGCCCATAACCATTTATCGACACGCATACTGTCGTGATTTAAGCTATCTGATGAATTCATCAATGCACATAGTCCTCGTGATGGATAATGATTTGATCAAGTAAGTCTGTCAGTTGTTGCAAGTGTGTAAAGTCAGCATGATATTGGCTTCGAATAGTTGTGGAATCGGGTTGGCTGATGCTCCACAAATGCTTGATGCCAAATTTTTGCGCACTTTCAAGTACAGCATAATTATCATCAATTAAAGCGACATACTGTTGTTCAAATAGATGCATTTGTTGTAGCTGTTGCCAAAATTGAATCTGTTCTTTGGGAAATCCAAGTGATTCACTACTAATGATATGAGAGAAATAAGGGCGCAAAGTAATAGTTTCAAGTTTTAATTGTAAGGTTGCTTCATCTGCATTGGTAACTAACCAGCAATCAAAGCCTTTTTCTTGAAGTGAAGAGAGTAATTCAAAACACTCAGCTCTTGGTTGAATACGTTGTCGGTAATTTTGTTGTAAGGCAAGAACATCAATCCCTAATTGTTGCTGCCAAAATTTGGATGAATACCAGTTTAATTGTCCCTGATGCTTAAGATAAAACTGATACAGTATTTCTTTTGCCTTTATAATTGAGCATTGCTGTTGTTGAGCCCAGAGTTTGGGGACGCATTCTAACCAGATAAAATTATCAAAAGCGAGATCCAGTAAAGTACCATCCATGTCGAAAAATAAAGTTTGAATAGGCTGTGGTGTGCCAACTGAATGACTGAAATTAATCATGATGAACAGGAATAAAAGAGATGTTTATTGAAGTTGCATTACAACAAATGCCGGAAAAATTGCAACAGCTTTGTCAAATTTTACAACGTGCCAGTGAGTTGCTTGAACAAGAATATCAAGACTATATTGCAGGCGCTGCATTTGAAATTCAACAAAAAGCGGATCAATCTCCAGTAACACAAGCAGATTTGAAATGTAATGCAATGATTCAATCGCAATTACAGCACATTACACCGCAATTACCCATTTTATCAGAAGAGGGGGAACATCAATTACGTCATCAATGGTCACAATTCTGGATGTTGGATCCGCTCGATGGTACTAAGGAGTTTTTACATCAAACTGGCGAGTTCACGATTAATTTAAGCTTGATTGATCAAGGAGAATCAGTCATTTCGGCTTTAGCTGTACCGTTACAACATAAAATTTATATTACACAAAAAGACCTATTGCCTTTTCGTTGGCAGTGGCATCAAGAAAAAAAAGTGATTGTGACACAATATCAGCGACAATTCAGGTATCAGGAAACTTTACGTATTGCAATGAGTCGGCGCCCGGAACGTAGTCCGATATATGCCGAGTTTTTAACTTTTCTGGAACAGCATCATATTAATTATCAAAAAATTATGGCAGGTAGTGCTTATAAGTTCTGTATGATGCTGGAAGATCAAATTGATATTTATCCACGTTTTCATCCGACTTGTGAATGGGATACTGCAGCAGGGCAAGGTTTACTGAAAAGTATTGGTGGAGAGGTCTATAGCCTGAAACATCAGCCATTTTATTACAATCAGCGTAAACAACTTCTTAATGGTAATTTTATTGCTTTGCGTTATGCGGATGATTGGCAAAAAATTTCACAATTTATCGCTCTTCTGTCAAGGAACAATTGAGTCGCGGCCAGATCATGTTATAGTCATCAGGTTGAACTGATGAAGTTTTGATACTGTGACTGTGTTAAATCGTTTACCTAAAAGTATGTTGCAGGCAATAGAATTGTTGCCAGTACAAGCAACACCCGTATTATTATTTACCCGCCATTCTTTACGTGAAGTAGTCCGTGGGATTGGTTTGGCTGGTTATGATTTACAACTGACTGATCAAGGTCGAGAGTTGGCTTTTGCATGGGGAGAACATTTAACCCAACAAACCAGTCGCAATATTACCAATTGTATCAGTAGTCCAATTCAGCGTTGCGTTGATACTGCTGAGCTGATGATTATGGGCGCAGATCAGATTAAACAAAATAATACACATAAAATTGATATTGCGCAGGAATCCTTATTGGTTGAGCCAGGTAGCTTTGTCGTGGATATCAAACAGGCAGCCCCTTATTTTAGAGAGCAGGGAGCAGTTGGTTTTATTAATAGCTTTGTACAGAATTGCCTACCGGGGATGAAACATCCAGTGACAGGTGTATTAGATGTTTTGAAGTTATTGTATCAGACCTATCAGGTGGAACAGCAGCACTTAGACCATTGTGGACATCTATCATTAGCTGTAAGTCACGATACGATTCTTGCTGCATTTATTGCGATCATTGCGGGACATCAACAGGTAGAATCAAAAGATTGGCCTGAAATGATGGAAGGAATATTTGTCTGGTTTGAATATGTAGATGCGCCTTTTGAACAAAATATTGTACATTGGATTTGGCGTGGTCAACATCAGCGTCTAGATATTGCTCGATTGATCAAGCATATTGATAAGAAATGAGCAATCATTCGTGGCAAGTTATTTTTATGTGATTAAAAAACCCAACATTGCGTAAACAAGTTGGGTTTTTATTATTGCTTCAAATTAGTTCGCAGCTAATGCTTTAACTTGAGCATTTAAGCGGCTCTTATGGCGAGCAGCTTTATTTTTATGGATGATACCTTTATCAGCCATACGGTCAATGACTGGAACAGCCTTTTGATATGCTTCAGCAGCAACAGCGTGTTCACCAGCAGCAATCGCAGCAACAACACGTTTGATGTAAGTACGAACCATAGAACGCAAACTTGCGTTGTGTTTGCGCGCTTTAAGGTTTTGACGCGCACGTTTTTTAGCCTGAGCAGAGTTTGCCACTCTTGCACTCCTTGAAATCAGTTAGTCTGGGGCGGGCCTTTTTGTTTATACTTCTACAAATTCAAAGCAAAACCAGCCCGTAAACAAGTCGCATATTTTGAAGACATCCGACTCTAATGTCAAGATCAACAGTTAAAATTGATCTTTTAATTGCCTTAGTTTTTGAAACTCCTCTACATTTTGACACCGTAAAAACGGATTGGTTTTTAGTTCTAGTGCAATTTCTGAGGGTAAGGTGATTTGCTTTTGCTGATGCAATTGTTGAACTTGCTTTAAGCGTTGCTGAAGTATCAGATTGTCAGGTTCAATATTAATAGCAAAGTTTGCATTGGCTTCGGTATATTCATGCGCACAGTAAACTTTGGTATAGGCGGGCAGCGCCGCTAAGCGATTCAGAGAATGATACATTTGTGCATAGGTACCTTCAAAAATCCGACCACACCCCATAGCAAACAGTGTATCTCCGCTAAACAATGCATCTAGTTCATCAACAAAAAAGCAAATATGTCCGAGTGTATGGCCTGCTGTTGCAATTACGTCAATTTTTAATCCAGAAAAATAAAATTGATCTTGATCCGTTAAAGTATGATCAAAATATTCAATACAGTCCATCTCTAGTTCAGGTACATAAATTTTTGCCTGAGTTTGCTGGCGTAATTGTGCTAATCCACCAATATGATCATGATGTTTGTGAGTAATCCAGACTTGTTCTAGAATGAGTTGTCGTTGTTGGCAATAATCCAATACCAGATCTGCTTGAGTTGGATCAATGGCAACAGCAGTACGTTGTTGTTCATCAACCAATATCCAGATGTAATTCTGTAATGAATTTCCAACGTCAATCGGCTGTATAGTAAAGCGTTGACTCATTCTTGTTCCCCAATCACTAAAAGGTTTGTTCCAGTGCCTGTTTCAGATATGGATCCAGATTATCCTGACGTAATAACCATTGTACATAATCAATTGGAATATCAGTCAGTGGATAGCCTTTGTATTTTCCAAAAGGCATAAATTGTGGTAGACGTGCCAATTGTGACTGCTGATATAATGCACCAATATTATCAATATTAAGCAAAGTAATAATTTTTTGTAGCAAAATTGCTGTGAGTAAAATATCTGTTTTGGCATTATGTGCATTACGTAGCATTTCCCGGGTTTTTTCAAAATCATCCGAGATAAAGTAGCTTAAACTACTCAGGGAGTGGCTTTCTAGCTGTGGCCATAAATAACGTGCCAATGCTAGAGTACAAATGGGTTTTATATGCTGAATACTTTGACCGCAACGCGCAATCGCCTGTATATCATAATCAATATTATGACCAATCAGGTAAATACAATCCTGCGGTAATCGAAATTGACGGAAACTGGGTTTATTTAATAAGTCCTGCGGTAAAATATGATGTACAGCCATTGATGCAAAATGAATGGATGTATCTGCATCCAGACTATAATATTCATCAAAAATACCTGTTTGATCTGTATGCAGGATTTGTTGCTCTAAGGTTATGGGTAAATACGCAATTTCGATGGGATAACCATTTAAGGTATGCGTTTCGGTATCTAGAATTAAACTAAGACAAGACATGATTTCAACCATTAAAATTAAATTAGTTTAAAAAATTCGGGTGACTTAAACGATATAAGAATACTGAAATAATCCGTGGTTCCAGCAAGATAGTGCAGAGAATGCCGTAAGCTGCTCCCCAAAGATGTGCGCTGTGATTGATTGCTGTATTACCACGTCTGGCTGCCCAGATACTATAAGCAATATATAAAATGGCAAAAATGATGGCAGGCACAGGAATGAAAAATACAAAAATCAGATTCCATGGTTGAAACAAAATAAAGGCAAATAATACTGCTGATACTGCACCAGAAGCACCTAAGCTCATCCATTGTGGATCATCACGATGTTGTAGATAACTCGGTAAAATAGAAACAATCAAGGCGCCAAGATAAAACAAGGCAAATCCCATATTGAATGCATATTGACGATAAAATTGTTCGATGAAACTACCAAAGAAAAATAAGGTAATCATATTAAATAGTAAGTGAAAACCATCAGCATGTACAAAACCATAGGTAATAAAGCGATCAATCTGGCCTTGTCGTATTGCTGGACTCCAAAAAATCAGTCGTCCCATAACTCTTGGTTGACTAAAAGCTACGAGTGAAACGACAACGGTAATAATAATGAGCGAGATGGTATGATTTATCGGTAAATTAAACATGAAATCTTGATCAAGGAATCGAATGAAGTTAATGATCTAAACATAACTGTTGAGATGGTAGTCGGTCAATGCATTTTCCGTGATCTATAAGAATCTGCATGGGATTATGAGTGAAATTCGCTGAATACAGTATGATTGGATGTAGTTTAGTCATTTAATGACTTCATCACTTGACGGATAGCAATGAAAATATAATAATGCGTCCACAGTTTACGGCTATGTAGCTCAGTTGGTTAGAGCACAGCACTCATAATGCTGGGGTCACAGGTTCGAGTCCCGTCATAGCCACCATTTTCAAGACCATACATCCCAGTATGGTCTCTTTTTTTGTCTGTAAAAAATAAAAAATGCCATCAATTATGAATTGATGGCGCTGTAGTTTACTTAAAAATTATAATCCAGCTGTCCAACCATTAACGATTGGATAGCGACGTTCACGGCCAAAAGCACGAGAACTGATGCGTGGGCCAATTGCACCTTGACGGCGTTTATATTCGTTACGATCGACCAGTCGGATGATTTTTTTCACCACATCTGCATCAAAACCTTTTTGAATAATATCTTCCTGACTTAGATCTTCTTCGATGTACATATATAAAATTGCATCAAGAATATCGTAGGTTGGTAAGGAATCTTGATCTTTTTGATCTGGGCGCAATTCTGCGGAAGGTGGGCGGGTAATCACACGTTCAGGAATCACAGGAGTTTCTTCAATGGAGTTACGATATTTGGCGAGTTCAAAAACAATGGTTTTGTAGACATCTTTAAGTGGTGCAAATCCTCCTACCATGTCGCCATATAACGTACAGTATCCAACAGCCAATTCTGATTTATTACCTGTAGATAGAACCAGATTACCAAATTTATTGGATAACGCCATTAATAACGTACCACGTGAACGCGCCTGTAGATTTTCCTCGGTTGCATCTGCCGGACTATTCCCAAAAAATGGAGTCAAAGTCTGCATAAAACCATTTACAATTGGATTGATTTCTGCGATACCAAAGGTAATTCCTAAGCGCTGTGCCTGTGCAGCAGCATCTTCAACACTGATTTGTGCAGTATAAGTATAAGGCATCATGACCGCTTGTACACGATTTGCGCCTAATGCATCTACGGCAATCGCCAGTGTGAGTGCAGAGTCAATTCCACCAGATAAGCCCAAGATAACGCCGGGAAAACCAGAATTGTTGACATAGTCACGTACAGACATCACCAGTAATTGATAAATTTCAGCAATCGTATCAAGTGTCTGTGGCTTTTCCTGAGAAATAAACTTTTTATGTTGCGCATCAAAATCAACGTAGAGCATTTGTTGTTCGATAAGTTTGGCTTGTGCAACAATTTCGCCATCACCATTAATGACTGTTGATGCACCATCAAAAATTAAATCATCCTGACCACCTACCTGATTGACATAAACAATATTCAAGTTGTATTGTTGCGCCAGTTTGCTGACCAGTGCTTGACGTTGTTGTGGTTTACCAGCTTCGTAAGGTGAAGCATTTAAAACTAAAATCGTGTCTACACCAAGTTTTGATAATTGCTGGGTATTTTTTTCAATCCAGATATCTTCACAAATTAAAATACCAAACTTATGTCCTGCATGTTCAAAAATCAGGTGTTGATGTCCTGCTTCAAAATAACGTTCTTCATCAAAGACACTGTAGTTGGGTAGATTTTGTTTATGATAAATCCCAAGAATTTCACCATTTTTGATAAGAGCAGCAGAATTATAGCGTTGACCATTTTCATCCACATGTACATAACCTGCCAACATAATGATATCTTTGGCTTGCTGTAATGTGCTTAGTCCTTGTTGAGTACGCTTGAGTAAACTTGGACGAAGTAATAAATCCTCTGGTGGATAACCGATCAATGCTAGCTCTGGGAAGACGATAATGTCTGCACCTTGTTGTTGAGCTTGCTGCGCAAGTGCCAACATATTTTGCGCATTTTGGGCAATATTGCCGATAGATGGAGAATATTGTGAAAGAGCGACTTTAAAATTACGCATTTGAAATTTATTCCTGTTTTTTGGGGTGCTTTAATATTGTCATCATCAAAATTTTTGCTTTTATATTGATAACAACAATCATAGCAAAATGATACATTTGCCTATCGGAAATTTGGCTAATCACGCTAGTATACAGTACCGATATTGCTAAAGTTGTTTTTTGAAATTCAACTTTGGCTATTGTATTTTAAAATTTTATTTAAATCATAGCATTTTAGATGGCTTTTTGTTCTATAGATGCTTATTTATACAGTGAATTCTCAATGATACAGATTTTAAAGCATTTTTTATTCTCAAAAAAAATGGTTGTACAGCGGCGTTTTCTTACTGTAGGGGAGAAAAAACTGGCTTTCGAGGTTTTTGCAGAGCATTTAAAACTTGATCAGATTGAAATTGTAGCGCATCGGTTGATGTTAAGACACTATGCTATGAGTCCAAACGGTAATGTTTATTTTCATCCAAAAGATTGGGTCGAGGATTTTTCAAAAGAATCGATTGCGACACAATCATGGTTAATTCATGAATTGACGCATGTATGGCAGGTACAGCAGGGGATGGCGTTAATTCGTAAGGCTTTATTTGATCGACGTTATCGTTATGTTTTAAAAGAAGGTAAAAAATTTTTACAGTATGGCGTCGAACAGCAGGCTCAGATGGTACAAGATTATTTTTTGAAATCCAAAACGGGGCAGTCTTGTCAGGATTTGGCAGATTGTATTCCATTTATTGCAGCATCAATGCCAATCAAAAATCAGAAATTGCTTTAAAACCATTATGATAATTTTCTTTTTTATTATTAATTCAATCAAAAAAGCATCCAATAATGATATTGGATGCTTCCTAGCAAGTGGTCTGAGCCACTCTTTATGTACTAAAGCATAAAAAATACAGTGCAAGGCAGAGTTGTTTGATATGCTTTGTTACGTTAGGCAGTTT
This sequence comes from Acinetobacter qingfengensis, assembly GCF_008693185.1. Lineage (GTDB taxonomy): Bacteria > Pseudomonadota > Gammaproteobacteria > Pseudomonadales > Moraxellaceae > Acinetobacter > Acinetobacter qingfengensis. The sequence continues at coordinate 67,118 of NZ_VXKN01000003.1, read as the reverse complement.
TTTCAGCAGCAATAGAAGCAATCGCGTCATCAACGCCTTCAATAGAATCTGCTGCTTTTTTGATACGAGCCAGCGCATCTACAAGCACTTCATCCGCTGTTGCGTAAGAAATACGTATATAACCGCCTAAACCAAACGCATCACCCGGAACAACGGCAACACCGGTTTCTTCAAGTAACCATGCTGAAAACTCTGTGCAGGATTTTAATCCTTTGGCGCGAATTAATGGGCGAATGTTGGCATACGCATAGAATGCACCGTCAGCAGGTAGACAAGAAATACCTTTGATGTCATTTAAGCCATTGACCACTAAATCATGGCGACGTTTAAATGCTTCAATCATTGGATTAAGTACATCTTGAGGGCCATTTAATGCCGCTTCAGCAGCAACTTGCGAAATAGAGGTTGGGTTAGATGTAGATTGCGACTGGATTTTTTTCATTGCACCAATGATTTTTGCTGGACCTGCAGCATAACCAATACGCCAACCTGTCATGGCATAGGCTTTGGATACACCATTTAGTACAAAGGTACGATCATAAAGATCAGGTGCTACAGTTGCAATATTGAAGAATTCATCTTCCCAGCGAATTGGTTCATACATATCATCAGATGCAATATAAACCTGAGGATGTTTGCGCAAAACTTCTGCCAGTGCTTCAAGTTCAGCTTTGCTATAGATCATGCCTGTTGGGTTGGATGGGCTGTTCAATACCAATAACCGGGTATTTGGTGTGATGGCTGCTTCCAGTTGTTCTGGTGTGATTTTGAAGCGTTGTTCTTCACCACATTTGACAATAACTGGCGTACCTTCTGCAATGATCACCATATCTGGATAGCTTACCCAATATGGTGCAGGAATAATGACTTCATCGCCTTTATTTAATAATGCAAGGGCAAGGTTAAAAAATGATTGTTTACCGCCACAAGATACCAGAATCTGGTTAGCTTCATAATCTAAATGATTGTCACGTTTGAATTTTGCAATAATAGCTTTTTTTAGTGCTGGCGTACCGTCTACCGCTGTGTATTTGGTAAAACCATCATTGATGGCTTTAATGGCTGCATCTTTAATATGTTGAGGGGTATCGAAATCTGGTTCCCCTGCACCTAAACCAATAACATTTTTACCCGCAGCTTTTAATTCAGCAGCTTTGTTGGTGACTGCAAGTGTTGGGGATGGTTTGATGGCATTGACACGATCTGACAGACGTACGTCCACGGCAGCATTCCTTCTATTTGGGATTGATAAATGTTTCACAAAAACGAGTGCTATCTTAGCGCAAAAAGATACACTGCGTGGAATTTAAATCAGGATATTTTTAAAAAAGTTTTAGGAAAAGTAAACAATTGCAATTCTTGATTTTATCTGTTGTTATGATTTTAAAGGTTTCTTCACGATAATGCACAAAAGGCTACAAGACTATAAACAAGAATCAGAGAAAATATCTTTATAAATAAAGTATCATGCGCTGTTGCTTTCGATGAGTTTTGGGAAAATCATGCGATATTACGCAATGATATTGAAAATAAGTGTATATTGCATCGCCATATTCTGTGGAGTGTTTAGTCATGCCAATGTAATGCCTGTACCTGCACATCTACAACAAACTCAAATCAGTTCAATTCCTGTCGATCATCCCAAAATTGCATTGGTTCTCGGAAGTGGTGGTGCCAGAGGGTATGCTCATATTGGTGTAATTAAAGTTCTGGAAGATTATGGTATTAAACCTGATATGATCATTGGTGTGAGTGCTGGAAGTATTGTTGGTGCTTTATATGCCAGTGGGAAAAGCCCGGCTGAATTAAAAAATATTGCAATGAACTTTAAGCCTTCAGATGTAAGAGATTTTACCTTGAGTAAACAGGGTTTTTTTGATGGACAAAAAATAGAAGATTTTATTAATAAAAATATTAATCAAAAAACGCTTGAAGAAATGCCAATTCCGCTTTATGTGGTTGCGACTGAATTACAAAGTGGTAAGCAAACTATTTTTTATCAAGGAAATACTGGGCAAGCTGTACGTGCATCGACCAGTATTCCCAGTATGTTTGTCCCTACTAAAATAGGTGACACTGAATATGTCGATGGTGGCTTGGTTAGTCCTGTACCTGTTGAAGTTGCCAAAAAACTGGGAGCAGATATTATTATTGCGGTTGATATTTTAGCCCGTCCAGAATATACAGAAACCACCAATGTTTGGGGATTATTTAATCAAAATATTAATGTCATGCAAAATCGCCTTGCGGCCTATGAGTCGCAACAAGCAGATATTTTGATTCAGCCAGATATTCGTGAAAAACAGCATGTGTTTTCTACGAAATCAAGACAGCAATCCATAACAGCAGGAGAAAACTCAGCAAGGCAAAAGATCAATCAAATCCGTGCGGTGATTGCACAAAAACAACAAAGCTATATCACGCGACAATCCAGTCCGTTAAATGAAATGAATGGTAATATTCAATAGTAAAAGGCAATAGATAGCGTAGCGATCTAAGATGATTTATTTGGTAATTTAAAATATTATAAATTAATTATTTGCATGTAAAATTAAGTGCTTAACGGTTAATTGATAAAGTTTTAATACGCTTTGTCATATAATTGTCATAAAATAAGATAAAACTATGCGAATTTTATAATTGTTACACTTTTATGACTGCAAAGATCATGACTACAGATTCAAAGTTACAACAAGTTTCCAAAAATGTTCATACCAAGCAACCCAAGTATTTTATGGTTGTATTTCTCTCGATCATTATTGGTACTTTAATCTATATTGGGTTACAAGTGAGCGCTGAATTATCACATGTCCCACCTTTAAGTTTGTATTCAGTGGTATTGCTGTCTACGGCATTATTTATTGCTCTGGGTTTTGAGTTCGTCAATGGTTTTCATGATACGGCCAATGCGGTCGCTACGGTTATTTATACCAACTCTCTTTCTGCGCCTGTTGCAGTGATGTGGGCAGGATTTTGTAACTTTCTAGGTGTAATGCTTGCCAGTGGTGCAGTTGCATACGGTATTATTGCATTGTTGCCTGTTGAGTTAATTATGAATGTCAGCAGTGGTGCAGGCTTTGCCATGGTTTTTGCATTACTGATTGCAGCGATTATCTGGAATCTCGGAACATGGTTTTTGGGTATTCCTGCATCTAGTTCTCATACAATGATTGGTTCAATTCTTGGTGTGGGCATAATGAATCATATTTTGAATGTTCAGGCTGGTATTGCAAGTAGTGGTATTGATACAGCCCAGGTGCTGAAAGTAGGTAAGGCTTTACTGTTTTCGCCATTAATTGGTTTCGCTTTTGCGATTATTGTATTTTTATTGGTGAAAAAGATTTTTCGTAAGCAATTGGAATTATTCAAACCTCCTGTAGGTAACCGTCCACCTCCACCAATCATCCGTGCGGTACTTATTTTTACCTGTACTGGGGTGAGCTTTGCACACGGATCAAATGATGGTCAAAAAGGTATGGGGTTAATTATGCTGATTTTAATTGGTCTAGTACCTATGGCATATTCCTTGAACAAAAATCTTGATCAGACACATATACAGTCTTTTAAAAAACTGTCTCAACAAGCCGCTGTTGCGATTGCTCCAAATCATCAACAAGTTCCGGATGCGCAAGCACGACAAGTAATCACCCAGTATATTCAGAATAAACAGGTTACACCTGAGGTTGTGCCTGCATTGGCAAGTTTAACTGATCATTTAGGACAGCGAGTTGCTGTACATGGAGATCTTAAAAATATTCCTGAAGATCAGGTGAATAGCATCCGTAATGATATGTATCTCAGCACTACAGCCTTTAAGAGTCTGGATAAAGCAAAACAATTACCTGAAATGACTGCTGAGAATACAGTGGCAGTTAAGGACTACCGTAAAAGTCTGGATTCATTTCTACAATATATTCCAACTTGGGTAAAAGTTGCTGTAGCGTTGGCTTTAGGTCTGGGCACTATGGTGGGTTGGAAACGTATTGTGGTAACTGTTGGTGAACGTATTGGTAAACATCACATGACTTATGGTCAGGGAATGTCGGCTGAGCTGGTTGCGATGACAACAATTGCTGCAGCGGATGGTTTTGGATTGCCTGTTTCTACAACGCACGTGTTAAATAGTGCAGTAGCCGGAACGATGGTTGCAAATAAATCGGGGCTACAGTGGTCAACGGTTAAAAGTATCCTATCGGCATGGGTACTGACTTTACCGGCAACTATTGTGTTGTCAGGTACTTTATATTGGTTATTTCTACAGATTTTTTAATTTCTACAGATTTTAAACGACCTCTCACTCAATAGCATGAGAGGTTTTTTTTATGTCTATTCTTCAGGATAAGCTGCTTTTTTTAACGCTTTAATATCAGTTTCAGGGGAGCAGAGAGAAATAAAATCATATCCATACCCGCGAAGTAAATGTCCTTTGCGTACAGCAATCCATGTGGTATTTAATCCAAATAAATCAGTTTTGATTTGTTTTAAGCGAAAATCCCGCTCGGGATCGTAAGCCAAATGGTTAACGATACCAATTCCCATGCCGAGTTCAACATAGGTTTTAATGACATCGGCATCAAGTGCAGCCATCACAACATTCGGGTCAATATGAGCATCCTTAAAAGCCTGGTCTATTTTTGAACGTCCAGTAAATCCACCATGATAAGTAATCAATGGGTATTGGGCAATATGTTCCAAAGTAATATGGGTTTGATTTGCCAATGGGTGATTGACAGGTGTAATAATGCAGTGCTGCCATTGGTAATAAGGAATACTGGCCAGTTGCTCTTCTGTAGTCAGAGATTCTGTTGCAATGCCGACATCTGCTTCACCCTGTAAAAGCATTTCTGAAATTTCGATTGGACTGGCTTGCTGTAATATCAAATGTACTTTAGGAAATTGTTTTTTAAAGCGACTCACAATTGGTGGTAATACATAACGTGCTTGTGTATGTGTGGTGGCAATGGTCAGTGTTCCCTCATCCACACGATTAAAATCATCCGATAAACGTTTGATATTATCTGCATCGACTAACATACGCTCAACGATACTTAATAATGCCTGTCCAGGTTCAGTTAAACCTAGAATGCGTTTACCTTTACGAATAAACAACTGTACGCCTAATTCATCTTCCAAATCTTTAATATGCTTACTTACACCGGATTGGGACGTGTATAATGCTGTCGAGGCTTCGGTCAGATTGAAATTCTGACGTACTGTTTCACGTATGATACGAAGTTGCTGAAAGTTCAAAGTATACCTTCCTGTTAAATCATGATGAGTCTTTGCTCATTGTTGAGGATAAAATAATGTGAATTAGCATAAATACACAATGTTTTATCCTTATAAGAGATATAGGTGTCATTCTATATGAAAAAAACAGAAATAAGATAATTGTTTTTAATGCTTAGCTTATGCAAAAAGGTCATTAGGATAGAGTGATGTTGTATCAAAAAAATGCAAATTTAATTACTACACAAGTTGTTTCTGTAGAGGATCGGGCATTTCAATACGGTGATGGCTGTTTTACTACAATTCGTTTTAGACATGGGGAAATATTATTGTGGAATAGGCACTTACAGCGGTTTGAACAAAGTCGGCAACAACTAGATCTAAATTTGGATTTGTCTAGATTAATACAGGAAAAAGATATATTTCTGGGGCATTTGAATCAGCAGAAATATACCGATGGCGTGATCAAAATTCTACTAAGCCGGGGTGTGGGGCCTAGAGGTTATGCATTACCAGAGCAACCGGTTGATGTTTATTTTTATTTTTATCCTGATCATAATGTCGCGATGGAATCTCCTAAAGTGTTGTCCAGAGTGGGAATTTTAAAGGATACACTTGGCACAGTGATGCCACAATTAGTGGGTATTAAAAGTCTGAATCGGTTAGAACAAATTGTACTCAAGCGGCAAGCCATGCAATATTGTTGGGATGAAGGTTTATGTTTAAATCAACAACAACAACTCATTGAAGCAATTTCCAGCAATTGCTTCATTTTTATTGATGGACAATGGTGTACGCCAACCCTTGAAAATGCAGGAATTGATGGCACAATGCGGCAAGAAATTCTGACACGAATGCACGACTACCAAATTCCTTGTCAAATCCGTATGATTAGCCTTGTAGACTTGCAACAGATAGACGCTGCATTTTTATGTAATGCTTTACATCCCATGCAAATCATTGCTCAGCTTGAGCAGAGATTACTGGCACAACATCCATGCCATAATCTGTTTACAACCTTGCAACTGGCAGAACTGGTTTAATATTTATGGCGCAAAAACGCAAACCTGTAAAAAAGAAAGTAACCTCTAGCATAAAGCTCTGGTGGAAATGGCCCTTACTGATCGTCATTGTATTTGTGTTAATTGTGAGCTGGATTCTTTCACAAAGTTTATTACAAACCTTTCCGATTAAAGGCAAATCACAGTGGTTATCTGTTGAAAAAGGACAGAATTACAGTGCATTCATTGGTAAACTGGAAAAGCAAGGCATCAAATTCCCTGTTATTTTAAAGCTTTATCAAAAATTATTTATTCATGACAGTATGAAAGCTGGTGTTTATGAGATTCATCAGGGAATGAGTGTCAGGCAAGTGCTGATTATGGTGAGTGATGCCGATAATGCACACATGAATCGTATTCAGGTAATTGAAGGTACAACATTTAAACAACTTAAACAGCGTTTAAAAAATGATGCAAATGTTAAAAATACTATTTTGAATTTATCTGATCAGCAAATTATGCAACAACTGGGTGCTAATAATACACATCCTGAAGGGTTATTTGCTCCCAATACTTATTTTTTTGCTAAAGGTGAAACAGATTTAAATATTTTAAAACGTTTATACGAACGTCAAACAGATATTTTGGATCAAGCCTGGCAGAAAAAAGCTGCAAACTTGCCTTATGAGAATAAATATCAGGCATTAATTATGGCATCAATTATTGAGAAAGAAACCGCCGTTGAAGCCGAACGAAAAAAGGTTGCCGGAGTTTTTGTCCGCCGTTTACAAACAGGTATGCGTCTACAAACTGATCCAACAGTAATTTATGGCATGGGGGATAAGTATCGGGGGAATATTAGCCGAGAAAATTTACGCACACCTACGGCATATAATACCTATACCATTAATGGATTACCACCAACACCCATTGCCTTACCAAGTCAGCGCTCTATTGAAGCAGCATTACATCCTGATCAGTCTAATAATCTATATTTTGTAGCAACTGGGAATGGTGGTCATCAATTTAGTGCAACACTAGAGCAGCATAATCAGGCAGTTCAACAATATCTTAAGGTTTTAAAAGAAAAGCGTCAGGGTAATTAATATGTTTATTAGTTTTGAGGGGACAGAAGGCGTAGGTAAAAGTACGTTAATTGCGACCTTGCAAGCGACTTTGGTTGCACAACAATATGATGTGATTCTGACTCGAGAACCAGGTGGAACGCCTTTGGCAGAAAAAATTCGTCAATTATTATTACAACCTGATCAAGAAAAAATGTGTGCCTCAACAGAATTATTGCTGATATATGCTGCACGGGCACAACATCTGGATCAGGTGATTTTGCCTGCGCTTAATGCCAATAAAATTGTTCTATGTGATCGTTTTGTTGATGCAAGTATTGCTTATCAATGTGGTGGACGAGGATTGGATCGGCAGCATATTGACCTATTAACTGAAAATTTTGTTTCAAGATTACCTGATATTACATTTTGGTTAGATGCTCCGGTTGAAGTGGGTATGCAACGTGCGCAAAAACGAGCCGCATTGGATCGCTTTGAACAGGAAAAAACCGAATTTTTTAATCGAGTCCGACAAACATATCAAGCTATTGCCACGCAGTCACCACAACGAGTTGTTTGTCTAGATGCGACACAAACACCAAAACAGATTGCAGAGATTGCATTACAATATATTCGACAGAAAATTTAGTTTTTTACTTAAAAACCAGATATTTAAACAATATCTGGTTTTTTTTATATCATTTTAAACGATAGGTTAAGTAAAAAAGGTATTTATTTGACATAATTTACTATTATTGTATATAGTGTGATGCATTTAACATTATTTATTTTGTCGGTTGTTAAGATGCTGCACATTAGAAAGATTTTAATAAAAAGATTTCGTTCACTCTCGATTACAAGTATTGCTGTATTATCTGCACAAAATGTAATCGCTCAAAGTCTGCAACAAGATCATTTGACTGCTGAACGAGAGCAGGCAGTATTATTGGTTAGACAAGGAAATGTTGATCAGGGATTACAACAATTAAAACGCCTACTTCAACAATATCCCTATGACCAATTATTACTGGCAGATTATTTGACATTGGCATCACAACAAGACAGATTTAGTTCTAAAGAGCTTGGATTATTAAATTTTGTTCAGTTACAACAATTTCCGGAATATGCTTATTTGCCTGTAGTGCAAGGTTTAAGAAATACCCAACAATTTGATCAGGCATTATTCTGGGCAAAAAAGTTTAATCAGCAACGATACTATAAAGATTTAATCCTGATACAGGCGGTGTTATATGCAGAATTAAAGGATACGCAGCATGCTGTACAATTATTGGTGACTTTACCTTTATCACAGTTAAAAGTAGATCAATTGATACAGGTATCCTATGCTTATAGAATTTCTGAAAAACCAGTACAAAGCCTTGATGCAGCGACCAGAGCATACCAAAAAGCCCCTGATCAATGGGCTGTGCAGGAAGAGTATGTTCGAGCGCTATTATCTATGGGGGGAGTTACTAAGGCTTTTCATGTGATTAAGGAAATCAAGAAAAAACCTCAGCAGCAGCAATTATATTTAACTGCAAAACTTTTGCAGTTTAGTCAGGATATTAATTTTGCAATTTCAAGGTATCGGTTTTTATCTGCAAAAGGCGAACCTGATGTTTTAAGTTATGCTGATTTTGATCATGTTCTTAATACTGCCGCGCAGTTAAAACAACAAGTTATAGTTGGTAGTCCAGAATACTTTAATTTTTATTATAATTATATTTATGCCTTGAGTGTACGTAGATCGTCTAAACAAGCTATTTTTGAAGCACAAAAATTAAATAAACCCATAGACACGATGCCGGCTTATGTCAGACATGCACTTGCAGATAGTTATCTGGCGTTAAAACAACCCAAAATAGCTGAAAAATTATATCTTGGCTTATTAAATGAAAAAAATTATCCCGATATGACAGTTTATAGTGGTTTGTATTACAGCTATATCGAACAGGAAAAATATCAACAGGCACAGCAATTTATTCAGAAAGTAGATCGATTAATTCCAGTATATCAATACAGTGCAGCAAAAGGTGTGGATCGAACAACTGCGCCGGATCGTTATGATTATATTGGACTCACTGGATTAGATCTGGCGTATCGCAATCAACTTGATTTGGCTGAACGTTATTATCAATCCGTAACGAATAAAGCGCCCAATAATGCTGGATATTTAAATAATTTAGTACAAATTCAACGTTGGCGTGAGCAACCCTTAACTGCGCAAAAGACACTTGAGCGATTAAATGGTATGACACCTGTTGATAAATCAACCAGAATTAATCAGATACAAAATACGCAGGCTGCCGGAGATATTCAAGCATGGAAAAGACAATTACATGAATTAAATCAATATTATCCTAATGATGGCAGTGTGATTTTAAGTACAAAAGAATTCAATGATCGTTCCAGATTTAGCATTCAACATGAAACAAATTGGGGCAGAAGTCGTCAACATGATCAAATTACTGAGTCTCTAAAAGGTAATCATGACAGGACATCTAATACCCGATTGAATGCGCCTTGGATATTTGGAAATTATCGTATTTTTGCGACTCATCAGGATCGTAGCGCTGAGTATGAATCCGGCAGTGTCCGTGATCAGCGCTATGGCTTCGGATTGGAGTGGGCATCAAAACGTAAAAATTTGTCGGTTGCTTTGACACAGGATACGGACCAGCATAACACCGGAATTATGTTGAACTGGTCGCAATGGTTAAATGATCATTGGCAATATTCTCTGGCTTATAACAGTCAGGCAGCAATTGCCTTGCAAGCCATACGTGACCGATATGATGGACAATCCTATACAGCCGGCATCACGTGGCAGCAGAATGAATCGCGGTCTGCCAATATCAATTATCTTGCAACTGATGTGTTAGATGGTAATTTTCAGCAGGATTTATCTGCGTCATTCACTCAAAGATTATTTGCATTGCCACACCATATCACCGACATGACGATTGCTGCTGGAATCGGAAGTAATCGTTCACAAAATGTTAATTATTTTAGTCCGGAAAATTATTATGCAGCATCACTGAATTTCAGTCATGACTGGTTGACTTGGCGTTGGTATGAACGTTCGTTTACTCAGCAATTTGATGTAGGGGCTGGTTTTTATCATCAACAGGATTATGGTGCCAAGCTAACATGGAATGTGCAATATCTGCATTTATGGTCATTATCCCGTACATGGAAATTAAGCTATGGCATAGGATTATCACAGCATCCATACGATGGAAAACAAGAACGTTATAGCTACGGTCTATTTGGTTTTCAGGGGATTTTTTAATGTATAACAATATTCTAAAAAAAGCCATGAGTTGTATTTTAGGGATTACAGGCTACTTTATGACTGTTTCCTGTATGGCAGAAAATTTTAATGAAGATTTACAATACAATCAGTCTATTGCTCTAAATTTTCATGATGTACGTGATGATGTTGCCAAGCGTGGTGACCGTGACGTGTATGCAATTCATAGTAAAAATCTTGCGCAGTTCTTTGACTGGTTAAGTACATCAAAATGGCAACCTGTCACTTTAAAACAAATCAAAGCTGCACGGGAAGGTATTCAGCCACTTCCTGCAAATGCCATTTTATTAACCTTTGATGATGGCATGCTCAGTAGTTATTCCAAAGTTTTTCCACTATTAAAAACGTATAAAATTCCGGCGGTGTTTGCCATTGTAACTGGTTGGACAGAAGGCACTAATCAAGGGGGTATTGAAGCGTATGGTGCAGGAAATTTAATGACTTGGCCTCAGATGCAGGAAATGCAACGATCCGGACTAGTAGAATTTGCTAGCCATAGCCATAATTTACATCAGGGTATTTTGGCTAATCCTCAAGGTAATCAGCAACCTGCAGCGATTACTAGACAATATTTTGCAGATAAAAAACGTTATGAAACCGATCAGGAGTTTCAACAAAGAATTTATCAGGATTTAACGACATCCAAGCGAATTCTGGATGAAAAGTTGGGTATTCATATTGATACCATGATTTGGCCTTATGGTGCAGTGACCACAGAAGTTGAAAAAATTGCACATCAGGCAGGTTTGACATTTTCTTTTAGTCTGGGAAATTCTGGCGTTAATACTGTAACAGATGGAACATTAAAGCGCATGCTGATGGTTGATAACCCAACCGAGGAAAGTATTCAGGAGGAACTATTAAGTTTAACGCATTATCATGATGAATTAAAAATAGAACCACGACATAGTCTTAATCTCAATCTGGATGGGTTAGTTAGTTCATCAGTAGTACAATCAGATCAACAATTGGGTAAAGTTCTGGATAAAGTTCAGGCATTAGGTGTGGATCGATTAATTGTCAATGTATTTAATTCCGATCAACAGCACCCAAAAACTTATTTTCCTAATCAAATTTTTCCAATGCAGGAAGATTTATTAAATCGCTTTCTTTGGCAATCAAAAACTCGATTATTTACCAGAGTTTATGCAAATATTCCATTTAATAAATTTCATACGCATCCGGATCAATTGGTACCATTTATAACTGATTTAATGAAAAGTAATCATAGTATTTCCGGTATCCAACTTGATATTAAAAATGATTTACAACAGATGATATTTGGGGGAGAAAAGACTAATTTAATGCAGCAACGTTTAAAATTAATAGAACAAGCTCAGCAGCAAGCCAGTATTTATACCAATATTAGCGAAACTATGTTACCAATTAAAATTATTTTAAATGGTGAAGTTGATATTAAAAAAATAACCAATTTTCAACAACTATTACTTAAAATATTGGATCATGTCAGTATGGTGAGTTTTGAAATTAATCAGCCTCAAGATAAACATAATTTAAAAGACTGGCAGAAAAAACTTGATGCATTAACGCCAATGATCAAAGAACGTATTTTAATAAACATAAATGTTACTTCACTAAAAACATCAAAAGACTGGAAAAATACACAGGAATTTTTATATACCATACAAAGGGCAGGTATACAAAATATTAGTTTAAGTGGATATCAAGAAAATAATGCAAAATATGTTCATCAATATTTATATTCTCCAATGAGTAAAAATATCAGCCCATTAAATTATCGTGATCCGTTTATGCAATATAAAAATCAGGGAGTACGATAATGAATTGGTTAAGTATATTGTTTGACTTTGCATTTTATTACCCATTACTAATGGCATGGATCTGGATTATTGGTGGATTATGGTTTTTTTTCAAAAGAGAATTTCCTACACCTGAAATTCCAATACCTACAAGTGATGGGTGCAGCATTATTATTCCATGTTTTAATGAAGAAGACCATGTCAGGGATACGATACGCTATGCCATACAGACGCAATATCAAACTTTTGAAGTGATTGCAGTCAATGATGGAAGTTCAGACCAAACTGCACAAATTCTGGATGAATTACAGCAACAATACGATAATTTAAGAGTTGTACACCTTGCAACAAATCAGGGAAAAGCGATTGCCTTACGTTCAGGTGCATTGGTAAGTCAATATGAATATTTAATTTGTATTGATGGAGATGCTTTACTGCATCCACATGCGGTACTTTGGATGATGCAACAATTGGTTCATTTACCAAGGGTTGGCGCAGTGACAGGAAATCCTAGAATTTTAAACCGCTCAAGTATATTAGGTAAATTACAGGTAGGTGAATTTTCTTCCATTATTGGATTAATTAAACGTGCCCAACGGACTTATGGACGAATTTTTACAGTATCTGGTGTCATTGCAGGTTTTAGAAAAACAGCCTTGGAACGGGTAGGCTTCTGGTCAGACGATAAAATCACTGAAGATATTGATATTTCTTGGAAGCTTCAGTTTGACCACTGGGATATTCATTATATACCACAGGCCTTATGTTACATTTATATGCCAGAAACATTTCAGGGATTATGGAAGCAACGATTACGCTGGGCACAAGGCGGTATAGAAGTTTTACGTGATTATTTACCAAAAATGTTTAAATGGCGGTTACGGCGAATGTGGCTTGTCATTCTGGAAACATTTATTAGTGTGACTTGGGCATATTCTATGACTTTGATTATTGTCTTATTTTTGATTGGATTAATTATTCCAATGCCTGAAGCATTATATGTAAAAACCTTATTGCCAGAATGGTATGGCGCCATGTTGGGATTAACTTGTCTGATTCAATTTTCAGTCAGCCTTTGGATTGATAAAAGATATGATGGAGATTATCGGTTTTTTCGAAATTATTTCTGGATTATCTGGTATCCCATATTTTTTTGGTTACTTACAACATTAACTACTGTTGTTTCTGTACCTAAAGCATTATTTCAAAAAAGAAAACGTGCCCGATGGGTCAGCCCGGATCGTGGTTTCACAGGAAAATAATTATGAAAAATATACTACAGGAATTCCATATTGTCACTGATCCATCAAAACTGGATTTACCAGAATATATCGATAATCCTAAATATGTGACCAATAAATTATCTGGTTATACCTTACAAATTATTGGTTGGGCATTATGGATGTTGATTTGCATGCCATTATTTACATTATTTTTTTGGTGGTATGAAGCAAAAACTATTTCAAGTTATATTTTTATTGATTATGATGTGGCGCGATATAATAATTTAAAGCACATTGGTTGGGCTATTCTAGTTTGTGGTGGTTTATTATTGCTTTGGGCAAATTATAACTGGTTAAGATTTAGGAAAACAGAAAGACGTTCTAAATTTGCAAATACTAGACCAGATATTTTTGCGGAAAATTTTAACTTAAATACACAACAACTTATAGAACTACAAGAGAGTAAAAATATTATCTTGGCATATACTGATCATGCAACAATCGATTATTATAAAATTAAAAATAAATAGCCAGTAATCGCAAAGCAAAAGTCAGCTCAGTTAAGCTGACTTTTTTAATTATTGAATTTAAATGAGAAGGCATAAAAAAACCAGCTTACGCTGGATATTTTACACCATTTTATATAATAAAAATGGTGCCCGGGGCCGGACTCGAACCGGCACGCTTTGTGGGCGGGGGATTTTAAATCCCCTGTGTCTACCTATTTCACCACCCGGGCATGTGCGCAATCATAGAGGATGAGCGGATCATTAGCAAGACTACAGTTGATCTGATTGTGGAAGTTTTATGCAAATATAAGGAATAGATTAATTTTAATCAATGATTTGCTGTAATTGATTAAAACAGCATTAAGGATTCGGCATCAAAGTAGTTTGTTGTAAAATCCATTGCCCCAAATCTTGTAAAACTGTTTGATCCACATGTTGAATAGAGGCAGAAGTATATTGATCGGGATCAATAAATAAGTGATGAAGATTTGGATACAATTTAAAACTTACATTTTTTCCAAGTGGCTGTAATACCTGTTGCCATTCTAAAAAGTCTTTTGTCGCAAGAACGTTATAATCTTTACCACCTTGTAGGACCAGTGTTGGTAAAGCTAAGGCTTTTATTTCTTCTGTTGGATGCAAATTTTTTAGATATTGTAAATAATTTGCAGATACTCCAAATGGAAAATTACCAGATTGAACACTAGTTTTTTCATAATTTTCCCAATGGTTAATTTCAGTTTCTAATTGATTAATTTGTTGTTGAAACAATGCCTGATTTTTCTGGGGAGAAATAGATTGGAGATAAACCATTTGCCGTAAAGCTGCTCTTGGTAGATCGGAATCACTAGGTGATGCAAACAAAATCAGACCTTTTACATGTGGATTCAGTTGTTTGGCAACTCTTGCAATGATCGTTCCTCCTTGACTATGTCCCAATAAAATTACGGGTAAATCGTGATTTCGAGAATCTTTCATTAGCGTTTCAGTAGCATCAATTGCATCAAATACAAATTCTTGATCAGGTGTAAAAGATTTATTTTTGAACTCTTCTGGATGGGAAAAAGTGCGTTTATCAAAACGAATTGAGGCAATACCCTGATCAGCCAAGCCATTGGCAATATCCAGAAAAGGATAAAATGGGCCGACGTGTTCATTTTTATCCATCTTACCACTTCCTGCAATAAGTACCACGAGAGCTTTTGCAGGTTGATTTGGCCAGACAATGGCTGCTTCAAGTGGAGCACCATGTTGTTGTCCGATCTGTACAATTTTTTCAGTCAATTGCGACGCTAATTTAGTTTTAACTTCCGCGTATGATGGCGCTGAAAACATAATGATTGTAAGAAATAGGATCGTTAAAATTCTAAGGAAGCTAGGTACAAGCATTTTTATTTGTTCTAGTGTGTAAGTAATTGTCAAAATATTCTCAAATTATTGCAATTTTTTAATAGGATTACAGCAAAAAATTATGACAGAATTTTGAATTATTTAGATTTCTAAGTCATAAGTTATAAAATTACTTACATAAAAAAACCAGCTTACGCTGGATATTTTACACCATTTTATATAATAAAAATGGTGCCCGGGGCCGGACTCGAACCGGCACGCTTTGTGGGCGGGGGATTTTAAATCCCCTGTGTCTACCTATTTCACCACCCGGGCTTTTACCAAATTGGAGGCGGAGGTCGGAATCGAACCGGCGTACACGGAGTTGCAGTCCGCTGCATGACCACTCTGCCACCCCGCCATATTTGGTGAAGCACATATTAGCAATCTTTGAGAAAAAAACAATAGCATAGCCAATGAATATGCACATAAAAACAGCATATAAAATAAAAAATTCAAAATTATCATGTATCATTGAAGAAATTGATTTCTTTATCCTTATTTGGAGATGTGTCATGACGTTGGTTTTAGATGGTCGTGCATTAGCAAAAAAAATTGAAGCAGATTTATTAGCTAGAGTAGAAGTATTAAAACAAAAATCAGGACGTACCCCGATTCTGGCAACTATTTTAGTAGGGGATGACGGTGCTTCAGCAACTTATGTACGAATGAAAGGTAATGCTTGCCGTCGTGTTGGTATGGATTCCTTAAAAATTGAATTACCACAACAAACCACAACTGAGCAGTTATTGGCTGAAATTGAAAAGTTAAATGCCAATCCTGATGTGCATGGTATTTTGTTACAGCATCCTGTGCCTGCTCAGATTGATGAGCGTGCTTGTTTTGATGCAATTCGTCTAAATAAAGATGTAGATGGTGTGACTTGTCTGGGATTTGGTCGTATGGCAATGGGTGAAGCTGCCTATGGTTCTGCCACTCCGCAAGGTATTATGACTATTCTTAAGGAATATGGTATTGAAATCGCAGGAAAGCATGCTGTAGTCGTCGGACGTTCTGCTATTTTAGGTAAACCAATGGCTGCAATGTTGTTGGAAGCGAATGCAACGGTTACAATTTGTCATTCACGTACACAAAATCTGCCAGAATTTGTGAAACAAGCTGATATTATTGTCGGTGCTGTGGGTAAAGCTGAGTTGATTCAAAAAGACTGGATTAAACAGGGTGCTGTTGTGGTTGATGCAGGTTTTCATCCACGGGAAAATGGTGGTGTAGGTGATATTCAGTTACAGGATATTGAAGACATTGCCTCTGCATATACACCAGTACCGGGTGGCGTTGGACCAATGACCATTACTACGTTAATTCGTCAGACAGTTGAAGCAGCAGAACAAGCATTATCTAAATGATGATAAAAGATCCTGTCGTGCCTCAAGATTTACTTGAAGCACTACAGCACATTATTCCCAATGTTAAACTTCAGGCGCAACAATTGCCTGAAACGTCTATTTCATTATGGCTTATTCCACCGTTATTCGATCATGATCGTTTAGATGATGAGGTGATTCGGCGAATATGGAATGATACACCATACTGGATTTTTTGTTGGGCATCGGGTTTGGCGATGGCACAGTGGTTGCTGGCGGAACCTTGGCATGTTAAAGGTAAAACAGTGCTTGATTTTGGTGCTGGTTCAGGTGTGGTTGGAATTGCAGCCAAACTTGCTGGTGCCAAGAAAGTCATTTGTTGTGATATTGATCCGGTTAGTTTAAAAGCCTGTTATGCGAATGCACAGTTAAATGATGTTTCACTTGATTATCTGGATGATTTATATCAGACAGAGCATGTCGATATTCTGCTTGCGGCAGATGTGTTATATGATCAATGTAATCGCTTCTTTTTGGATGATTTTTTGAAATTTGCAACAGAAGTATGGGTTGCAGATAGTCGGGTGAAGAATTTTACTCACCCGAGGTATCAAAAACTTGACCAACGATATGCAACCACATGGCCTGATTTAGATGAGGCAAAAGAATTTAATTCTGTAAGTTTTTATCGGACACTTGCTTATTCACAAATATAACGAATAACTTTTAGCGTATCAGGGCGGGCGTCCAAAGCTTGATTGGCGGCATAATTATCTGCATTTTTTAAATCAGGTGTATTACTCAAACCAAACGATGCACGAGAATGTCCAATTTGTATTCCCTGTGATGAATTGTCTTGTTGAGGATTAATAATTTCATTTTGACTGAGAATTTTAATCTGATAGTTTTGTCTTTGTCCTAGAACTTTTTGACATGCTGCCTGTAAGCGTTGAGCGGTCTTCTGTTCACTGGTTCTTGCAGCAAGTGTATAGCTGAGTAATGCTGTATTCTGATTTTGTTGTTCAATCTGATAACCGGAAACACCATTATAACCTTGGGGTGCAGTTTGACAGGCTGTAAATAGTATTGTGCTGATACCAATTAAAAGGAAGTGGACCTTTTTCATGTTGTTAATCCTATATTTTGCTTTGCAATAAGTATCGCATATTTATCTTTTTGTAAGTCTAGGTAATTGTAGGCTTTTGTGTTTTTATTCTTGGCTCCACTTTAAATTGATAAAGTGGAGCTTGCTGAAATTAATATTTAAATTTTAATGCCACAGTATAGTTGGCTGGTGCACCATAATAGCTTTGTCCGTATGCAATGCTATTTAAATATTTTGTGTTGGTAACATTGTAACCATTCGCTTGAATTGTAATGTGCTTGTTAATATCATAACTGGCCATTAAATCTAGCAGTGCATAGGCATCTTGGCGTACTGTACCGTATCCATCAAAATACTGTTCTATGTCATTCTGATAACGTGCTGCTATACCAACTTTTAATTGTGGTAGAGAATCTAAAGTATAAGTTGCAGCGAGATTAATGGTTTGCGTAGGATTATATGTTCGTGCAGCACCGCCATTTTTTAGATCTTTTAGACTAAATTGAGTAAAACCAAAAGATAGATTCAGGTTGTCATTTAATTTCCCAGTTAATCCGACTTCTACACCTTGTGAACGCATATCTGTTGTATCGATGATACGGTTAAATGGGTTGTCGCTTGTGCGCAGAGGGTAATTGCTTTCTGTTGTTCTAAAGATGGCAAATGTTCCTGTTAAGCGATCATTTAACCATGCGCTTTTTATACCGATTTCATAGCTGTCACCATCAATTGGATCATTGACTTTACCCTGTGAATTTGTACTGGTTTGCGGGCGGAAAATTGAAGTATAACTTAGGTAACCAGTGTATTCAGGTGTAAAGTTATAGGTTAAACCTGCATATGGTGAAAATTTATTTACATCATAATATACACTTGTCCCATAACTGGTTCCTTCACTTTTTGCGTTTACAAAATTTCCACCTAGAATAAGTTTTAGATCGTCATTCAGATGAAAACGCGTGGCTGCAAAAATAGAGTGAATAGTTTGTTTGTAATTTGCTGCTTCATAAAAATCTCCCATACTAAATTCAGAAAGACTTGATGGTGTCCAACTGGCCAGATCGGTCGTATAAAGATAATTTGTTGCAGCTGCTTCAGATTGTATATAACTGTACTGGCTCCATGTATAACCAAGCATAGCTTCATGTTGACGTCCAAACAATGTATATGATCCATCTAAATTAATATTGGCTTGGCGAGTTTTAATTTCACCGGCATAGTTTCCAGGCCATAATAATATTCCACTCGTATTGTCTGTACTTGATGGTGTGCCGTATAGGTAAAGTAGTGAGGATTTATTTTTTTCTTTGGTTTCATCATAGCCAAGTTTTAATTTCCAGTTGTCACCAAGCTTCTGTTCTAAATTAACAAAATAATTGGTAACTTTATGATCTTTATAGCTCCAGTCTGGACTATAGTTATAACTACTAGAATAGCTTAATTGTTCACCAGCGGTATTGTATATTGGGTTGGCTCCCCAGTTTGGGGCGTTCGCATAACTCCTTGTTTGGGAAATTCCTGTAGTTAATAATGTGGAATCTGTTAAATCTGCTTCTATAATTGCCGCAAGGCCATTTTTTTCTTTAGAATAATTATTCAGATAGGAGTTGCCAGTTTGTTCATATCCCATGATACGACCACGGACATTACCACTTTTTGTCAATGATCCTGAAATATCTGCTTCATAACGTTTTGTGTCCCATGAACCATAACTGATATTTGCAGATGCATTAAAATCTTTGGTTGGTCTTTTACGAATCATATTGACTGTAGCACTTGGATCACCAAAAGCATTTGTTAAGGCATCAGCACCTTTAACGACTTCAATGCGGTCATAAATGAAAGTATCTTGATTTAGATCATTATAGTTATAACTACCAAGTGGAAAACCGACACCATCTATTAGAATATTTGAAATTTCAAAACCACGAGCCAAATATGAACTTCGATCAGTTTCTTCATTAGATACCGTTACACCGGGTGTTAAGCTCAGCGCATCACGGATACTATTTATACTGAAATCCTGTAATTGTTGTTGTGTGATGATGTTAATTGTCTGTGGAGTTTCTTTGGTTTCAATATCGAGTTTTGTCGCACTTGATGTTTTTTTGACAGTATAAGCCTGACTTTGTTCAGAGCTTTGAGATGAATCGTTAGCTTGAACTTCTAGCGTAGGGAGCTGCTGAATATTATGATCTTCTGAATAAGCATGGGAGCAGATGATACAGGAGATCATGGCTGTGTAGAGTGCATGGTAACGATAAGACTGACGAAAATTCATTTTCAAGATCCATGAATAATAATTATTTACATTATCGTTATAATTATGTGAATATTGTGGAGATTTTAATCAAATAACAAAAAAGTCGAATAAGCGTATTTGGGAATTTGGATGATTTTTAAACTAAAAGTTGGAGAATATAATAAGAACAATATTTTAGCGTACATCGCAAAGTCATGGCTTGATTTTCAAGTTATCAATTATTGATCAGTTTAAAAATTAAAGTTCATCATAGAAAAATTAAATTAATAAATTTTTTTATAATATTTTATTAATTTAAATAAAATATATTTGTTCCATGATATAACGATATTATTAAAATACCTGAGGAGAAAATAAATGATATTTAGAGGATAATATATCTATTTATTTAAATAAAAACATACAGATATATATTGAGATTTATGAGGTCATATAATGGTGTTGTTAAAATACAAATGCCTCATGAAATTTATGAAGCATTTGCTGCAAATGACTATTTTACAATAAGGTAAGGGAGTTGATTAGTTTATTGGCCAATTTTCGTTTGTGTGTTAATTTGCTCAATAATCTGTTCTCCTAATGTGTCATCTTTAATAATTTTACCATTGTGATCCCAATATTGATTTGTGAGCATTTTATCGTTGAGATATAAAGTTTCAGCAGCTTTCTTACCAGATGGATAATAGTAAATCGCATGTATCTTCTGATCGGTTTCTGTCCAGTCTAAGGCTTTCTGACCTGATGGATAGAACATTTGATATAAGCCAACAATTTCACCATTTTTATAAGTACCTTTAAAATGGAGTTTTCCATTTTTGTAGTAGCTTTGAATAAAACTGTCTATATGGTCAGTACCAAAGTCATAAAAGCCAGTAATAGTATCCAACCAGAAAGGATCAGTTTGTTTTTGTTTGCTGTCAGTGAAAAAATCCTGCGCCAAAAAACGTCCTTGATGATCACGCCCTAGCAGGATTCGATAAAAGCCACCTTTGACAGGCGTTGCCGAATAATTACTTTCTAGATCGTAATAGGCAATAATTGGTTGTGTTGTGGTAATTTGTGTCTGATTTTCAGATGGCTGAGGTTGAGCTGGCGCAACTGTGGATGATGTTGGCGGTGTGCTACTACATCCCGTAACCATCAACACACTGCTTATAAACATTCCGGTAAATAATGTCTTTTTTAACATAATGATACTCTGTTATTTTGAAATATAATTTTGCATATCAATCTATGAAATTAAATTTGACCTTTATTGATCAAGCTCAATTTTGGTATAAATCGTATCTAGAATATCTTGGATCTGATTTTTATCCGTGATTTTGCTACCAGTGTTATTCCAGCCAGTTTCATTGATGAGTTCATCATTACGGTATTCTAAAATGGCTGCTTTTTTACCATTTTCGTAAAAATATTCATCGCTATATTCATTATTGCCTTTAGGTTGATAACGACTGGCCAGTCGACCATTTGGATAAAAATTATCATATTGTCCCGAAAATTCTCCATTCTTAAATGTTCCTTTGAAAGACACATTACCATTGCTGTAGTAACCGGTGATTGGGCCGTCAATATAATCAATTTCAAAACTGGCAAGACCTTGAATGTCATTGACCCAGTAAGGATCACTTTGCTTTTTGTTAGTTTGTTGAAAAAAATCCTGAACTAGAAAACGACCGTTTGCATCACGTGCCAAATAAACACGATAAAAACCATTGGATGCAGGTGTTGAACTATATTTGTAGTCATCTTTTGAATTTTTGAAATAAGCGACAATGGCCTGTGTTGTACTCACCTGACTGCCGGCAATTGTTTGGTTGGCAGCTATAGGTGTGGGTGCAGCGTATGTCAGTACTGTGGTGCTCAATAATGCAGTGAGAATTAATGTTTTTTTTAACATATTAAAATACCCTGAATGTGATTATATCCTGATAAAACATTTCTAAAATAAGTTGAGTGTTTTGATACCCTCAATGTTTAAGATTGCATTAAAACATAATGTTGTAAACCGTTTAATAATAAATCAGATACGATCTTTGGTTTAAATTCTGTTAAATAACTTGAAAAAATTGCAGCATCGCCGCCAGTAAAAATGAGTTGATAATCCGGATGAGAGTGCATGGTATAGCGAATGGCACCCAATAAACCCAGTAAAATGCCATGATGTACAGCATCACTGGTATTACGTCCAGCACTGAGAGAATCAAAGTTTTTTTCAGGGATTTTAATACCTTTGGTGCCTTGTAACAGTGAATCACGTTGTAAATAGAGATTAGGTAAAATGTATCCACCTAAGTGTTGATGATATTCAAGTAAGTCGATGGTCAGTGCTGTGCCACATCCGATAATGCAGTATTTTGCAGGTTGGCGTGTCATTGCCAATACTTGTAACCATCGATCAATCCCCAGTTGTTTAGGCTGATCATAGCCTGTGATCAATCCTGCATATTCAGCATGAACCTGCGCAAAATAAACAGGAGCTTTTAGATTAGACAGAATTTGCTGAATACGTAGATTGGTGGTTTGATCAAGAACAGAAGAAATTCCAATAGATTGGATGTGTTGCTTTTTAAGATAAGGAATTAAACCAAGAAGTAAATCGACAGGGGATTGTAGATGTAATTCTGCACCATGCTCAATAATGTGTTGTTCGCTATTACAGATCCAGTACTTTAGACGGCTGTTGCCTAAATCCAGCCATAAATTATGATGCATTGTGATGGTCGTCCGCAGTTGGATGTGTAGGAATGACTAATCGGCCATCATAACAAGCGATTGGATTGGGTTGATCAGTAACCTGAATCAGTAATGCACCATCGTCTTGTATGCCTTGATAAATACCGGATAAGTCCGGATTATTGTGACGCGTGATATGCATGTTTTGTTGCCTGAATGCAGCAACTGCATTGAATCGCTGTGCCAGATTTTGGCTACCAAAATTAAACCATTGTATCGCCTGTTGCATGGCGACATACATCTGAGCAATCAATTCACTACGCTGATAGTCTTTTAAACCAAGCGTAAGTAAATTGGTATTTGGGGGTAATCCTTGTTGTTGTACAATAGGAAGCACATTAATCCCGATACCGATGATAACTTGTTTTTGTTGTACTGGTTCAACCAGAATTCCACCCCATTTTCCTTGCGGGCTATAAAGGTCATTGGCCCATTTTAGTTGCAATTGTTCTAATTCAGCGAACATTGGACAGTGAATTAGACTTAAGCCACATTCTAATGCCAGACGACCATCAATAGGACGTTGCAATGGTAATAAGGCGCTAAAAAAAATATTACCTGATTGTGAAACCCACTGTCGTTGATGTTGTCCACGTCCCTGACTTTGTTGCTGACTAGTCACCAGTGCAGTCTGATAACCTTGTTGAAAAAGTTGTAATGCATCATCATTGGTTGATTGTGTATTTTGTTTGCAAATCACTATTTCTGGCGTAGCATGTGCAGCAGCAAGGCAGGCAGAGATTTCCTGTTGCTCTTGCTCAGGTGTTTGAAGATGCAGGGCAAAATTCATGGTCATACTCGTTTATTTATTGGTTGGTGCATGTGCTGGATTTACCGCAGGGCTATTTGGCGTGGGTGGTGGGTTGATCATTGTGCCAATTCTGTACTGGGTATTTCTACAGCAGGGATATGATCCTCAGTATGTGATGCATATGGCGCTGGGGACATCATTAGCGACAATTATTATTACATCATTAAGTTCAGTCTCTGCGCATCATAAAAAAGGTGCTGTCATTTGGCAAGTTGTAAAGAATTTAACCCCGGGATTAATCATTGGTTCATTATTGGGTGCGGGTATTGCAGATTTACTGCCTAGCCATGTTTTACAATTGATTATTGGTTGTTTCGCTGTATGGGTAGCATATCGAATGCTAAAAGGTGTAAGTGCTATTGTAGATACGACGAAACAACTGCCTTCAACATTTAGACAGAATTTGGCAGGTGGGGTTATTGGCATTGCATCTGCAATCTTTGGGATTGGTGGTGGGAGTTTAACTGTACCGTATTTGAATCGTCATGGTATTGTGATGCAAAAAGCGGTGGCAACATCTGCTGCTTGTGGTTTCCCTATAGCAATTGCCGGGGCGATTGGATTTATGTGGTTTGGTTCACATGAAATGCAACATATTCCTGGAGCAATTGGTTATATCCATCTTTATGCTTTTTTTGGCATTAGTTTTATGAGCTTTTTTACAGCCAAAATCGGTGCCAAAGTTGCACATCAACTTTCACCAGCAATGTTGAAAAAGTGTTTTGCATTGTTGCTAACCTGTGTAGGAACATTTTTTATTTATAAGGCCATGATGTGGTATCTGGTCGTTTAAAAAAATATATACAGTATCTCGATTAAAGTTTTAACTAAAAATATGAAAATGGTAGGTAGCCGCCAGAAAGTGTAAAACGTTAATATTTACGAATTAGATCAATGATCACTCCAAGTTAGGATAAATCGGTTGTGGGATCATCAATATGCTTTTTTAAATTTGAAGGACTATCTGAACAAATTGCAGCGGAGATTGCAGAACAAATTATTACAGGACAATTGATTGCTGGAGAGCGTATACAGGAGGTGCGTATTGCCAATGCCATGCAGGTGAGTCGTGCATCGGTACGGGAAGCTCTACAAATTTTAAAACGTACAGGATTAATCAACGTTTATCCCAGACGTGGAGCATTAGTCAGTGAGTTGGATCAACAACATATAGAATCATTATTTCGGATGGCTGACTTACTGATTACTGAGATCATAATGCAGCATGATAAGGTGGATCATCATCAATTTGATGGGTTGTTACAGACATTACAACAGCGTTTATTTCAGCAGGTACAGGCATTTCAGCCACAACAGTTTTATGATGAAATTTTTGCTTATCTATCGCAATTCTCTGCAAGCTGTGAACATTTATATTTACATTGCATGTTTACAGATTTATTGCCGGCAATACGCCGTGGTTATTTTTATGCGATTCATGTGTCAAATTATGCGCTACAGGAAGAATTTTTCCTGATTTCTAAAGTGATTGATGCAATAACAAGCAAAAATACACATCAAGCCGCTTTATTTATGCAGGATTTTTGCCGAAACTTATGCAAGCTCGTGCAGGCATCGCTGATTCATATTAAACAGGCGGAATTGGCATGGGCGCAATGCTCACCCCATTAATTGAGAAGTTATGCGTTTAAGTCGTTTAAAACTGGCAGGCTTTAAGTCATTTGCTGATACTGCAACCCTGAATTTTAAAGATAATCGTACTGCGATTGTTGGTCCCAATGGCTGTGGAAAATCCAATGTCATTGATGCTATACGCTGGGTTATGGGAGAGTCCAGTGCCAAACAATTACGTGGCGGTAATATGCAGGACGTTATTTTTGCAGGTACATCCCACCGTAAACCTATAGGTCTGGCCAGTGTAGAACTTCATTTTGATAATACTTATGGCAAATTAGGCGGTGAATACAATGCCTATACTGAGTTAAGTGTTAAGCGTCAGGTGACGAGAGAAGGTAAATCTGATTATTTTTTAAATGGTACGAAATGTCGGCGCCGTGATATTACCGATATTTTTCTTGGAACGGGATTGGGACCACGTTCTTATGCTGTCATTGAGCAAGGTATGATCAATCGTCTGGTTGATGCAAAGCCAGACGAAATGCGTGTCTTTATTGAAGAAGCTGCGGGAATTTCACGTTATCAGGCTCGCCGTCGTGAAACCTTACAACATCTTGAACATACTCAAAATAATTTATTTCGTTTAAATGATATTGCACTTGAATTGCATAGCCAGATTAAAACGTTAAAACGACAAGCCGAACAGGCAGAAAAATATCAAAGCTTGCAAAAACAAATTGTCCAATACAAAATTCAATTGTTATCGGCGCAATATCATCAAGAATTTGATCAGGTTGAACAGTTGACCCAAAGCCTGAAAAATTTGACTGACCAATTTCAACAGCACCATCAACAACTTGAACAGATAGAAATTGAAAGTCATTTATTACAGCAAAATATCCAACAACAATTACCGCAAGCTGAACAATTACAACAAAGCTGGCAGCAGGCACAGCAGCAACATCAACATGTGTTATGGCAACTTGAGCAAGATCAGCAGCAGCAACAGCAATTACAACATTCTTTGATGGGGTTAGAACAGCAACATCAGCAATTACAGGATGAACATCAGCAATTAAATACTGAGATTGAACAACTTCAGCATTTACAAGGCAGTTATCAACAACAGTATAAAGTGTTGCAGCAAACGACTGAAGACAATCAAATTGAATTAATACAGATTGAGGAAAAATTTCAGTATTATCAACATAGAAATCAAAATCACCAGCAGCAGCTCACGCAATTGTTGCAACAGCAAAAGCAGTTACAGTTTCAATTACAACAGGCCGAAAAAACCGTTCAGCGATCAGTGCAACTGTTACAGCAGTTACAATTGCAAAAACAACAAATTGAAATGACAGATCATCGGCAACAGTTGGAAGATGTGCAGCAATTGCTTATACAGATAAATGGGCAAGTGAATGAATTAACGAAAGAGCAGCAACATCAACAAGATCATGTGGAACAAACGCAGCAGCAACAAGAAACGCTAAAGCAGCAATTGCAGTCCGCACGCATGTTGCACCAAAATTTACAAAGAGAAATTCGGCAGACACAAAAATTACTGAATAATTTGTCTAAATCAGACCAGCCGAAAAGCTCATATACACTACTGGATCAATTACAGCTAACTCAGGAAGGGCAACATTACGGTGCATTACTGGAAAAATTATTGGCACCTTGGTTAAGCGCTGATGTTGTCGAAAATTTTGAAAGTTGTACAGAAATTGCCAGACAAATAAAAATTTTGTTTGATCAACCATCCCACAGGCTCGATTTGCCACATATTTCAAACTGGATTGCGCAGCCTTTAACCTCATTGTGGCAAACCATTTGGATTGCAGAGGATCTAAATCAGGCACAGCAGAAATTGGCACAATGTTCTAATCTGGACAGTATTTTAAGCAAAGATGGTTATTGGTGTAGCCATTATTGGCAGATTAATTTAAATATTGATCAACAAGATTCTGCATACGGACAGTTACAGTATCGAATACATTTACAGCAACTGGAGCAACAATTTTCACAGGTTGCCGAACAGGTTGTACCTTTGCAACAGCAACTGGAACAAATTGAGCAACAGTTTAATTTTCAGCAACAGCAACTGAAACAAACGTTATCTACATTAAAACAGGCGCAGCAACAACAGCAGAAATATCAACAGGAAGAAATTCGTCTGCAAACAATTTTGACCAGTAATCAAGAAAAAACACGACAACTGGAACAGCAAATTCAACATCTTCAGCAACAAATGTATGATGACCAGCAAGATCAGGTACAAATCAATCTGGATCTGGTGAGTTTAAAACTTAAGCTGGAAACTGTTCAACCAGAAGCGACTGCAATGCAAGATAGCTTCCAACAATATCAAAAGAAATTACAGTGCATACAGCAGCAGGTACAGCAGGATCAACAGACATTACAGCAATTTGATCAGCAATGTGTGCAGCAACAAAACAAACAAGCATTACTTACACAGGATATTGCATTCAAACAGCAACGTATTGAAGATTTAAGTGAACAAATATTGCAACAACGACAACAATTACAGGGGCTAAGTGCAAGATTACAGTCAGCAACATCGCAAGAGCAGCAGGCTGGTAATCAGGCTGAGATTGCACATCAGGCATGGCAGGAATGGCAGCAGCAACTAGAGCAGCTTCAACAAACCCATCAACATTTAAATCAACAACGTGTCGATAAACAACAGATTGAAAACCAGTTACGTGATCAACTGGAAAATGTACGTTTAGATTGGCAAAAGCACAAGGCTGAACAACATCATGTCATGGCGCAATTGCAGGAGATTGGACAGCCACAGCCAATTCGTGAAGAAATCAATACGCAACAAATTAAACAGCAATTGGAAAAAACCGAGCAACAATGCCAAAAAATTGGTGCAATTAATTTGGCAGCCTACGAAGAATTACAACAATTGCAACACCGATATGACGAACTTGATCATCAAATTCAAGATCTTACCCAGACAGTTGAGCAATTACATGCGGCAATTCAGGATATTGATCAGGAAACTCGTCAAATATTTATGCATACCTTTGAGAAAATTAATCAGGAATTGCAAGTGTTATTTCCTAAAGTATTTACTGGCGGTGAAGCAAGTTTAAGTTTGGAAGATGGCTGGCAATCTGGTGTAAAACTAATGGCTCGCCCACCCGGTAAAAGAAACAGCACTTTAGCGCTATTATCTGGTGGTGAAAAAGCATTAACCGCTCTATCATTGGTATTTGCAATATTTAGACTTAATCCGGCGCCTTTTTGTGTGCTGGATGAAGTAGATGCACCTTTAGATGATGCAAATGTGAATCGTTTTTGTAATTTGGTAAAAGAGCTATCGCAACAAGTACAATTCATTTACATTACACATAATAAACTTGCCATGACAATGGCAACAGATTTACTGGGGGTTACGATGCCGGATGCAGGTAGCTCAAAGCTGGTGGCAGTAAGTTTGGCACAGGCTGAATCTTACGTAATGACAACGGAGTAAAAAAATGGATCAAGCTTGGCAAATCGCAGGAATTGTTATTGCGGTAGTTATGGTACTCATTGGATTAGTACTTATTTTTCGTAAACCCAAACCTACAGCACCGATTGAGCAAACAGAGCTGATCGTAGAGCCGCAAAGTCTGCAACCCATCGTGCCACGTCACTTACGCCAGATGCCAGAAACAACTATTCAGCCTACCAACAATGTCATAGACAGTGCCGAGAAAACAGTCGTACCTGTTAGTACTATCGATGAAAAAGCCTCAGCGATATCAACTTCCGTGGTTGAGCAAAAACATACTGATTCACCTGCTGAAACCGAAACTGACACGACATCGGATGAACTGGATCAAGTATTAAAGCAATTGGATGTCGAACCAGAATTACCGGCTGACAGCAAACAAAAAAATCAACAGCAACAAACACAGCACACAATCTCAGAACCCATTCAGCAGCAGGCTGAACAAGTAAATGAAGTTGTGGAAGAAATTGAAGATAAAAGTTTACTTGATGCTGTAGAACTTTCTGAATGGCAGGGAGAAAGTGATGTATTGGATGCACATATCAGTGAACAAAATCGTCAGGATGAAGAAAGCGCCTTGGCAACAGCACAGCAGTTTGTCGCATTGTATTTATATCCAAATCCAGCACGTGCTTTATCCGGTGAACGCGCATTAAGAATGTTATTAAAATATGGCTTGCGTTATGGCGAAATGTCTTGCTTCCATCGTTATCAGGATCCTGAACATAGTAGTCCCTTAATGTTTAGCGTATTAAGAATTAATGAAGAAGGTGCACCTACAGGTTTTGATCTGGAAACATTGCTAAGTGAGGAAGTGAAAGGATTGGCATTCTTTTTAGCTTTGCCAAATGCAAATGCAGTTGAAGGTTTTGATATGATGATTAGCCTTTCTGGCTTAATGGCAAGAGATATGGAAGGTACAATTTATGATGAACAATCTTTAGAGCTTACACCACAACTTCGTGATCATTGGCGTCATTTTGTGATTGAATATAAACCGCAATAATATACTGCTTTGCTGGTTTTTATCGAAGCAATTCATTGATATGAAAGAATGGCAATAGTCATTCTTTTGTTTTTTGAGCAAGCCATTATTTTATTCCGAGTGTTTTAGTCAAAAAACCATACAACTTGATGTATCATATAGGCAGATACCAGAGGAGTAATATTTATGTCAGAAGACGTGACAAATTCAACTGTAGCTGAAGAAACCATCCCAAATATGATCATCACCCCATCAGCACAGGAGTATTTGAGAGACTTATTGGCGAAACAAAATACTCCCGGAATTGGTGTACGTATTTTTGTTGAAAGCCCGGGAACCGCACGTGCAGAATGTTGTATGGCCTATAGTGCACCAGATGAAGTTAATCCGACCGACTATCAGCAAGATTACCCTGATTTTCCTGCGTTTATTGATACACCATCTATTCCTTATCTTAAAGATGCTGTGATTGACTATAACAAGGATCGATTTGGTGGTCAGCTTACCTTTAAAGCACCTAATTCCAAAGTACCGCGTGTAGGACCGGATGCATCCATTGAAGAACGAATTGCATATGTTTTACAGGCAGAGATTAATCCGGGACTTGCTGGTCATGGCGGCAATTGTAGTCTGGTTGAAATTTTTGAAGATCCGGAACATGGCTTAACTGCGGTATTACAATTCGGTGGTGGATGTCAGGGGTGTTCCGCAATTGATATCACTTTGAAACAAGGCGTAGAAACCACATTGCAATCACATATTCCAGAATTGGGTCGAGTCATTGATAAGACTGACCATACGCAAAATGCTGGTGCATACATGAAATAAGCGATTATTCATGGAAAATTTGAGTAATTAAGATATCGTAAGGTTAAATAACAATTTAACCTTATTTTTATGAAGTTAGATGCAATAAGTTATTTTTTAATATAAATATTATAGGCTTAAGTCATGAGCTTGAATACCAATCCGATTGAGATAAAAAATTAACATTCGATTTAAGCTGATTGAGTTTCTAAGAAATGGTATAAAATCTCTTGGACAAGAAATATAGATATTTTGACAAGAAAGCTAATATTCTAATTCCAAGAATTCCGATCAAATTTATTAAATATAAATTGATGCAGATATGCGATTTAATAAAAAAATCTGTAAAGTACAGCAGCATAATTTATATGATCATGATTTGTTTATTGTTATGATTGCCAATATTTTTAAAGCCGCATATAAATTTCATATTAATGTTTAATTTGTATGAATCTTTAAAAAATACTGGATAAGTTGTCCACTTTTTGCAACTTTACTGCTTTGGAATATGGCAATTAATATATTATTAATTTTCATGCCATAATAATCTACTTTGATTGAAATGATAAAGCATATTTGAGAGATAAAGTGCTTTAGCTGATTAGGATAAATCTATGAAAAAGCTTATTGGTCTTTTCCTGAGCATATCTGTATTGTTACTTGCTGCATGTGGCAAACAAGAGAGTGCTTCCACAACAGCCACCAGCAACGATACGGCAAAAACACATACCGTACTTTTGGCTTCAACAGGTTCGGATGCTGATGTCTGGCGTTATATTGCCGCCTTACCTGAAACAAAAGCAGCAGGTATTGAATTAAAAGTACAGAATTTTACTGACTATGTTGCCATGAATACTGCAGCAGCAAATAAAGAAGTAGATATTAATGCCTTCCAATCCTATGCTTACCTATTGGCATTTAATGCTGAAAATAAAGATAAAATAGCACCAGTGTCGACAACCTATCTTGAGCCAATGGGAATTTATACTAATAAATACAAGAAAGTGGAAGAATTAGCTCAAGGTGCAACCATTGCTATTCCAAATGATGCCGCAAATGAAGCACGTGCGTTATTGTTACTACAAAGTGCTGGTTTAATTAAATTAAAAGCTGATTTTAACCCTGCTAAAGGTACACCTTCAGATATTATTGAAAATAGTAAAAACTTGGCGGTAAAACCAGTTCAAATGGCCTCAGCAGTTCGTGTAAAAGATGATGTTGATGCAATTGTGCTTGGAAATACTCTGGCAATGGAAGGCGGTCTGAATGTATTGAAAGATGCAATTTTTTATGAGCCAGTCGATCAAAGTACAAAATTAAATGTCAATATTTTGGCTACTGCTGCTGGGCGTGAAAATGATCCAATCTTACAAAAATTGGGGGCTCTATATCATACAGAAGCTGTGAAAAAGTATGTACAAGACCATTTTGGTGGTACAAAAGTTGATGTGAATAAACCAATCAGCTATCTCACTGGTTCAAACTAGTATTATAATATCCAATCCATCTGAAACAGGCAGGGTAACCGCCTGTTTCTTATTTTTAGACGGTTTTTTCTGGCAAAATGATTCAATTTAAACATATTTCTAAACAGTATCAGTTAAAAGGGCAAACCTTAAATGCACTGGATGACATTAACCTGGAAATTCCGGAAGGTTGCATATTTGGCATTATCGGCTATAGCGGTGCTGGAAAAAGTACACTGATTCGTTTGATGAATTTGCTGGAACGGCCTAATCATGGGCAAATTATTGTCGATGGGCAGAATTTAACACAATTAAATGCCAAAGCCTTACGTCAGGCCCGAGCAAATATTGGGATGATTTTTCAGCATTTTAATTTACTGGAAAGCAAAACAGTCGCTGCAAATATTGAAATGCCATTAAAACTTCTCGGTTATGCGAAAGCTGAGCGCGAGAAACGTTTAGAAGAATTACTGGAATTTATTGATCTAAAACAAAAACGTAATGCCTTTCCAGATGAATTGTCAGGTGGACAAAAACAACGTGTTGGTATTGCGCGTGCCTTGGCCAATCATCCTAAAATTTTATTATGTGATGAAGCCACATCAGCACTTGATCCTCAAACTACGCAATCTGTACTAGATCTATTAAAAAAAATTAACCGTGAACAAAATATTACTATTGTCATGGTGACCCATGAAATGGATGTCATTGAACGTATTTGTGACAAAATTGCTGTTATGGAGGCAGGTAAAGTTATTGAAACTGGAAATACTGTAGATTTGTTTAGTCGGCCACAACATTCAACCACCAAAAATTTTATTCAAACTGTTTTGCAGCAACAACTTCCCGAAAATATTTTGGCAAGATTAGAAAATCAGCATCATCACAGTATTTATTGTTTCCAATTTCTTGGAAAAACTGCACAGCAACCGGTGATTCAGTCATTAATCAGACAATTTGATCTGAGCTTAAATATTCTATTTGCCAATATGACTGAAATTAATGGCACGGTGATTGGTCAAATGTTTGTACAACTTTTGGGCGAAGAAACGATCCTTAACGATGCAATTACATTTTTAAGACAACAGGGTGTACGTGTAATTCAATCTGGAGCATCAGTATGAGAGAATTATTTGTACAATGGTTGACAGAGATTACTGCACCTTATTGGCATAGTAGTCTGACGATGGATCAGTTTGTGACTGCGTTACAAGAAACCTTCCAGATGGTATTCTTTGCATTGATCTTTGGGGGATTATGGGGGTTCGCACAAGGGATTCTCATGCTAGTGACCCGACCAAATGGTATTTTACAAAATCGCCTTATTTATCATGTGATGAATCCGATTATCAATGCTTTACGTTCGTTACCATTTATTATTTTATTGATCGCTGTGATTCCATTAACCAAATTACTCGTAGGGACCACAATTGGGACATGGGCGGCAATTGTACCCTTGACTATTTATATTGGTCCATATATGGGACGTTTAATTGAAACATCATTGCTTGAAGTGAATGATGGCATCATTGAGTCTGCTCAGGCAATGGGTGCAACACCTTGGCAAATTATTTTTCAATTTATTCTGCCTGAGGCACGAAGTTCCCTGATTCTGAATTTAACTACAGCGACTATTAGTTTGATTGGCGCAACAGCAATGGCTGGTGTAGTGGGTGCGGGTGGTGTAGGAGATTTGGCTGTTTCGTATGGCTATCAGCGTTTTGATACCAGTGTCGTGATTCTGACAGTGATTGTTTTATTGCTGATTGTTCAATTGGTTCAAATGTTAGGTGAGTGGT
Source organism: Acinetobacter qingfengensis (assembly GCF_008693185.1). Lineage (GTDB taxonomy): Bacteria > Pseudomonadota > Gammaproteobacteria > Pseudomonadales > Moraxellaceae > Acinetobacter > Acinetobacter qingfengensis. The sequence continues at coordinate 33,205 of NZ_VXKN01000003.1, read as the reverse complement.
TATCACGTTTGCGTTAAATGGCTTGAGGTTAAAAAAGCCCATAATTGAAAATTTTGATTATGGGCTTTTTTATAACCATCAGGCATCAATTACAGATGGACACTTGATTGCATAACAACATAAAATTTATTTTGCATTAAATTTTTTGAAGCCTTTGTTGGCATATTCAATAGGTTTGCGTGTTGTCGGCGCCGTTGCGTTTGCCTGTTCAGCAGCTTCAGCTTCATGATCGCGGCGTTGTTGACGTAAAAAACCACCGCGACGCGCAGGCATTGGTTTATCAATCATTTTTTCGGCACGGCGTTTTGCCATACCATATAAACCTGTACCTTGACGAGGTTTGAGTTCTACCAGTTTTGTCAGATTATCAATGTCTTGCTTGTCTAGTTCTAACCAGCGACCAGTACGTAATTCACGAGGTAAAATGACTGAACCATAGCGGGTACGTAATAAGCGACTGACTTTAAGGCCTTGTGATTCAAATAAACGGCGTACTTCACGATTACGGCCTTCCTTTACTACGACTTGATACCAACGGTTAATTCCTTCACCACCCAGTTCACTAAAAGATTCAAATTTAGCTGGACCATCATCCAGCTCTACGCCTTTTAATAGTGTGGTACGAACCTGTGGCGTGACTTCACCCATGACACGTACAGCGTATTCACGTTCGATCTCATTAGATGGGTGCATCAGTCGATTTGCCAGTTCACCATCATTGGTAAATATGAGTAAGCCTGTACTATTAATATCCAGACGACCCACCATTACCCAGCGATCATTGGCAATTTGTGGTAAATGATCAAATACAGTTGGACGGTTTTCCGGATCATTGCGTGAGCAGATTTCACCTTCAGGTTTGTAGTAAATCAATACACGACGACGAATTTCATCTTCCACTTGATAGTTGATTTTACGACCATCAATACGTAATTCATCTCCTTGTTCGATGCGTTCACCGACCTGAGCGATATGACCATTGACGCTAACACGTCCGGCAGCAATGACTTCTTCCATGTAACGGCGTGATCCGAGTCCAACCCGGGCAAGTACTTTCTGTAATTTTTCACTCATAATTGCAAACCTTAAAAATTAAAATTTAATCAGTACACTTGCTTAAGAACGTAGCATAGTATTTTCAAGCTGCGTTAAAGCATCCTTGTGATTCTGAATAACCGGGAGATCGCCTAGAGATGCCAAACCAAAGGCATTGAGAAAGTGCGAAGTTGTTACTAATAAAGCTGGGCGTCCGGGAATATCCCGAAAACCTGACTCTTTAATCCAATTCCATTCAAATAACGTTCTCAGAATTTGACTATTATTGCTGACACCTCGAATTTGTTCGATATCAGCACGTGTTACAGGTTGATGGTAGGCAATAACTGCCAGAACCTCTAATAAACTTGGAGATAGTTTGATTGGGCGTTCCGGCCAAGCCTGATGAATGGCCTGACGATAACGAGCACGAACCTGAAATTTAAAGCCCTGTACAGTTTCTATCAGTTCAACTGAACGGCCATGCTGTAAAATGGATAGTTGTTGTAAAAGTTGGCGAATTTGTTGGCTACTGAATTTTCCAGCTAACGCTTGTTTCAAACGAGCGATCGAGACGGGTGCATCACTAGCAAAAATAATTGCTTCAATTTGCATCAAGGCTTCATGATGTAATTCGTCCAGAGATGTACTTTTGTCAGAATAATTTGGATTAGGCATAGTATTTTCCCTGAATACTTAAGGCATGTTGATTGCCATCATGAACAATACTGATTTGTTGTTGCTTTACTAATTCAAGAATTGCCATAAAAGTGACCACCATTCCCATACGTCCTTGCAAAGGATTGAGTAGTTCGGTAAAACCAAGGATACCGCCAGATGCAACTTTTTCACAAATATAATGCATGCGTTCTTCAAGCAAGACGGGTTCATGCTCAACTTGATGGATCATTGGATCAGGGCGAGTAAAGATACAGGTTAATGCATCCTGTAGGCTTTGTGCATTATATCCTTCGTAGATAATGCCTCGTTCTCCCAAGCTGACTTGTGCATCAAATACATCACGTTCCAGAATATTGAATTGCCCTAAACGTTCTGCTGCCTGTTTAATTGTCAAGTATTGTTCAAGGCGATCAACCAAAAGTTTTTTTGGGTCATGTTCAAGAGAAGAGTTGTTTTCGGGTTTAGGCAATAATAAACGGGATTTTAGATCCGCCAATAAAGCTGCCATCACCATATAATCAGCCGTCAATTCGATATTTAGAGATTTCATTTTCTCCATATAAGATAAATATTGACGTGCGATTGGTGCAATATCCAGAGTTTTTAGATCAAAGCCATTTTTTTTAACCAAATAAAGTAAAAAATCCAATGGGCCTTCAAATTGTTCAAGTAAAATGGCAAATGCTTCAGGAGGAATATATAAATCGTCAGGAAGATCAGGATAATATTCATCTATGACACGTATAGCATGCGTATCTTCTTGTTTAATACAATCTGAGTTATTCATTACAGTTATTAGGCCACGCGAATTTTCAAAAGCATGAAATTGTGCAGATCACAAAAAAAAATTGCACATCAAATCCAAGTTGGATTTTAGCTGATTTACACAGTGAAAGAAATAATTAGACTGTATAAACTTCAAGCTACTGCAATACTTTTATTTCAAACTGTAAAGTTTTTATGAGGCTTGATAAATTTTATATTATTCAAAGGCACTTACATCGCCTAATCCTCGGCGGATGATGATTGGGTGATCCTGAGATAAATCGATGATACTGGTGGTCGCCAACATCCCTAAACCACCATCAATAAATACATCAATTCGTTTACCTAATTGCATTTCGATATCAAATGGATCATCCAGAGGGTCTTGTTGTCCTGGTAAAACCAATGTACTGGTAATTAGTGGCTCACCGAGTTCTTTTAATAACATCTGACAAATCGGATTAATAGGAATACGAATACCAATAGTTTTCTTTTTAGGATGCATCAAACGGCGAGGGACTTCGCTTGTTGCTGGTAGAATATATGTAGTTAAGGCCGGAGTATTGGCTTTAAGCAAACGATACATGGCATTATCGACTTTGGCATACGTTGCTATGTCTGATAGATCCTGACATAAAATGGCATATTGGTGTTTAGCATCAAGTTGTCTAATTTGCGCAATGCGTTCCATTGCCGATTTATTACCAATCTGGCAACCAATTGCGTAGGCGGCATCTGTAGGGTAGACCACAACATCTCCGGCACGAATACGCTCTACAGCCTGTTGAATCAATCGTGCTTGCGGATTCTCTGGGTGAATGCGTAAATGTAACATTGTGGCTATCCTAAAAGTTTTGCTGACGGAAATTATAGCACTTTTTGCAAGTATTGTTTAATCAAGAGCTTGCCTTAGGAATTCTTCCTGACGTAATGTTTGACCTTTTCGGATATGCCAACATAAATGTTGGATAAAACACAGGCCATCTTTAGGAATACGATGCGGATTTTTTAGATAATCTTGTACTTGATGGTAAACATTGTCTTTAAATGTTGTTCCATCTCCGCTTACGCCGGTTAAATTATCCAGAGATACTCGAAAAGGACGCAAACAGGCTTGGGCAAATAACCATTCAAGTGCTTGCGGTTTTACTTCTACTTGTTCAAATAATGCTTGTTGTTCAGCCGTTCGACCATCGGGTGCGTACCAGTAACCTAAATCTGGCAAAGTGCGGCGTTTATGACCTGCAATACACCAATGACTGATTTCATGTAAGGCACTATTAAAAAAACCATGTGCAAATTGAATCCTAGCCGGTTGCCTGCTATCTGCCGGAAAATATTCAGGTTCATGTTCACCACGGATTAAAACAACATTATGGTGGGAAAACCATTGGTTAAAGTGTAAAATTAACCAATCTACCTGCTGAATTTCATTGTTGCATAATGACCATGTACTCGGTACAGTAGTGTTTATCGTAGATGATGTTGTAATTGCATTATTTTGTGCTTGCAACAGACTCATAACCAGTGATTTCTCTCAAACGATGCAAAATTTAGCGACGAAATTGTATCTTAATCTTTGACATTAGTTTGATGAATTTGTAGAATTGCCGCCTTAATTATGTCAGCAAATACCTTTCCGGCACAGATTGAGCCGTTTAAATGGGCCGAGCAAGGCTTTACATGGTCAGGACAACTGCCATTATCTCGCTTTACTCGAATTGCTCATGAAGCTGTTGGATCGATTGATAATCAATGGGTTCAGGTCGACTGTAAGTTATCTATAGATGCTTATCATCGAATAGTATGGTTAGATGCACATTTAACAACACAAGTGACTTTACAGTGCCAGCGTTGTCTGGAAGGTGTAACGTTACCTGTTCAGTCAGATGTACATATTGCCATTCTAGATGATGAATCTGAAATAGATCATTTGGATGAGGATGCTGATTTCATCATCTTGGGTGAAGATCCGGGGACGCAAAAAGGCGACTATAAGACGCCCGCTATTGTTGATCTGATCTATATTCTTGAGGATGAATTGCTGTTGTCGGTGCCAAATTCACCCAAGCATCAGGCTTGTGAATTAAAGCATCGACCTGTAGTTCAAGCCATCGCTGAGGAAAAACGTGACAATCCGTTTGAAATTTTAGCAGGTTTGAAAGGCAAACTTGGTTCATAATGTGTTATACTAGACCAAGATATTGATTGTTTGATCCATTTTTTCGATCTTTGTAAGGAGCCTATCATGGCTGTTCAGCAAAACCGTAAAAGTCGCTCACGCCGTGACATGCGCCGTTCTCATGACGCTTTGACTGCGAGCACTTTGACTGTAGACCAGACTACTGGTGAAACTCATCGTCGTCACCACGTAACCAAAGATGGTTTATATCGTGGTCGTCAATTATTCGCTCAAGCAACTGATGCGGAATAATTGTCACGCATAAAGCGTAAAAGACAAAAAAGGGAGCGTTTGCTCCCTTTTTTATGGCTTGGGTATTATGATTGCCTTAAGTTGATCGTTATACAATCAAACACTATAAATTTAGTAATCAAAGGATTGAGAAGAAAAATTTTGCAGCGATATTGTCGTATTTTTAAGTGATTCAAGATAATTCCGTCAATATTTTATAAAGTTAAATAAATGTAAAAACGGTATTTTTTGCGATAGCGCACTGTATTTAAGCTTGTTAAGCTAAGCGAAATTTAAAGTTAATACAGAGTCAATGGGAAGTTTTATGTCCACATTACAATCTGCTTTGGCATCACAAGCTGTAAAAACAGCATTTGTTTTTCCTGGGCAAGGTTCACAAAAAGTTGGCATGCTCGCAGAGCTTGCAGAACGTTTTCCAAGTATTCTGACAACATTCAAAGAAGCCTCCGACGCTTTGGGTTCTGATTTATGGGAAATTGCCCAGACTGGTGACAAACTGGATCAAACACAATATACACAACCTGTTTTATTAACGGCTAGCATTGCCTTGTGGCGTATATGGCTTGAGGGGGGGGGACCTGCACCAAAGTATTTGGCTGGACATTCATTAGGTGAATACAGTGCATTGGTTGCAGCAGAAGCTTTGAATTTGGTGGATGCAGTCAAGCTGGTAAATCTACGTGGTCAATTAATGCAACAGGCTGTACCTCAGGGAACAGGCGCCATGGCTGCGATTCTTGGCTTAAGTGATGAGCAGGTCATTACACTTTGTCAGGATGCATCGCAGCAAAATAAAGGACAAGTTGAAGCAGCAAACTTTAATGCGCAAGGTCAGGTGGTGATTGCTGGCGCAACTGAGGCTGTACAAATTGCAATTGAAAAAGCCAAGGAATTGAGCGGAAAAGCCATTGTTCTACCGGTATCAGTTCCTTCACACTGTAGTCTGATGAAATCTGCATCAGAACAGTTTGCACAGGCATTGGCGAAAGTTGATTTGCAATTACCAAAAATTGCTGTGATTAATAATGTGAATGCACAAATTGCCAATGACCTTGATAGTCTAAAACAAGCTTTGGTTAATCAACTGTATCAACCTGTACAATGGACTAAAACACTTGCATATTTGGAACAATATGATGTGCAATATCTTGTGGAATGTGGTTCTGGAAATGTATTGAGTAATCTTGCAAAACGCTTGCCATTTGTAAGCAAAGCATTGCCAATTGATACGGTCAATCGTTTTGAAGACGCATTACATACTATTTTAACTGCTGAAGGGAAAATTGCATGACTGAACAAAATAAACGTATTGCATTAGTGACTGGTGCAAGTCGTGGAATTGGTGCAGCCATTGCACAGCAACTGGTACAGGATGGATTTTTTGTGGTAGGAACTGCAACCAGTGAGTCTGGTGCTGCAAAAATTGCACAGACATTAGCTGAAAATGGTACAGGTTTGGTTCTGGATGTGCGTGATCAAAATGCGATTGATACAGTTCTCTCACAGATTGAACAACAATATGGGGCTGTACTTGTACTTGTCAATAATGCGGGTATTACCAAAGACAATCTTTTATTGCGCTTGAGCGAAGATGATTGGGATGATGTTATGAATACTCATCTTAAAGCTGTTTTTCGCCTATCTAAGCGTGTTTTAAAAGGAATGACCAAAGCACGCTTTGGACGAATCATTAATATTAGTTCTGTGGTGGCACATTTTGCTAACCCGGGGCAAACCAACTATTCTGCTGCCAAAGCTGGAATTGAAGCTTTTGGTCGTAGTTTAGCCAAAGAAATGGGTAGCCGCCAAATTACAGTCAATGCAGTGGCGCCTGGATTTATTGCAACAGATATGACAGATGCACTTGATGATAGTCTTAAAGACAAGATGATTGCACAAGTGCCACTTAATCGTTTGGGGCAACCACAAGATATTGCTGATGCAGTGAGTTTTCTGGCAAGTGAGCGAGCAGCTTACATTACAGGTACTGTACTGCATGTGAATGGTGGTATGTATATGAGCTAACCGAATAGGATTAGCTTTAATAATTTTGATTTTTAATCTAAACTATGGCGAGATTCAAACACCGCCACAAGCAATGAGGAGAATTCCTGTGAGCGATATCGAACAACGTGTCAAGCAAGCAGTCGCAGAGCAACTAGGTATACGTGCTGAAGATATTAAAAACGAAGCATCTTTTATGGATGATTTGGGTGCAGATTCACTAGATTTAGTAGAACTTGTTATGTCTTTTGAAAATGATTTTGATGTCACTATCCCTGACGAAGATTCAAATTCAATTACAACAGTTCAATCTGCAATTGATTATATCACTGCAAAATTAGGACAATAATTACAAATACTGTATTTATTATCCCCAAAAGACCGCAATAATGCGGTCTTTTCTATATAAATGATTTGATTATGAACAGAAATTAACAAGAAAACGTGACCAAATTCTTGTTTTTATTGATATGAACAGTTAAAACAATAAATGCGTTATAAATGATATGAAATAAACATAACAGGAGAACGATATCATGGGCTTTTTTGATTTTGTAAAAGGTATTGGTAAAAAGAACACAGCATCACCAGTTGAGCAAAAGCCAGCAGTACAATCTACAAGTGAACCTGCTGTACAAAATGAACCTTCTGCACAAGAAGTTGCAAATAAGTTACTGGGTTTATTACAAGGATTGGATTTAGGAATAAAGCAGCTTGTGGTTGAATATAATGCGACCACAGATCTGGCAACCTTAAAAGGTGAAGCACCCAGTCAGGCTGCTAAAGAAAAAGCAGTATTGGCTGTAGGAAATGTGGACCATGTTGCACGTGTTGATGATCAATTAACGGTTGCAACTCCTGAACCTGAAAGCAAATTTTATACGGTAAAATCTGGTGATAATCTCTCGAAGATTGCTAAAGAAGTTTATGGTGATGCCAATAAATATCAGCAAATTTTTGAAGCCAATAAGCCTCTTTTAAAGGATCCGAATGAAATTTTTCCGGGGCAAGTGCTGCGTATCCCATAATAAGTTTGATGTTTTGGTAAATATTAAGTCTAAGTTATATTCTATATTTGGACTAGAAATAACAAGCTTTTAATTTATACTTTTCTCAGGCAGAGAACGCATCTCAATAGACTTTAAAAGAGCAGTAGGATAAGCTGCTCTTTTCGTTTTGAATGTGACGATGCTTAACAATAACTTGGCTATTTTTAAATAAAGCGTCTTGGCATGCGCTGTCCATCAGCATGTGGGACATCGGCACGTTGTAATGCACGAAACAGCCATTTTTCGGCAATATCTACTGCTTTTTCCAATGAGTCATTTAATGCTAGTCGACCGGCAATAAAACTGGCCAATGAACAGCCTGAACCATGAAATTCACCATCAAGTCGGGGCTGTTCGCTTTCATGTACCAGTTGCCCCTGAATATATAACCGATTAATTAACAGATCGGCAGGTAACTTTTCATGGCCGCCTTTTACTAAAACGGCTTGTGCACCTAATTCAAAGATTTTTTGTGTGGCATCTTGAAGATTTTCACAACCTGTTAACGCTCTTAATTCAACTGTATTTGGGGTAATGAGTGTTGCACGTGGAATCAGGATTTTAAAAGCTTCGACCAGTGTAGGCAGATCGCCAAGAGAGCCGCCACTATTTGCCACCAGAACCGGATCTAGTACATAGTTTAAATCTGCATGCTCATTTAAAAATTCAGATAACGCAAAAATATTGTCCGTTGTTCCCAACATACCGGATTTAACAGTATTAATGGGTAAGTCATCTATAACTGCATTGGCCTGCGCCAGTAAGAGTTCTTTTGATGTGGCTTCAAAACCAAATACTTGTTGTGAGTTTTGAATGGTCAGGGCAGTACAGGCAATCGCAGCATGCGCACCACTTTGTCCAATGGCCTCGATATCGGCTTGTAAACCAGCTCCACCGGAAGGATCTAAACCTGAAAAACATAAGACGGTCGGGCGCATTTTTAATCTTCCTGAATAATTGATAATTTATTGTTTTCTATTTTAACAAGGGTTATGGCACACTTAACAGTGATATAAATGATTTTCTTGAAGATATGGCGATTCAAAATATTTTAATTGATCTGGATGGTACATTAACCGATCCGAAAGTTGGCATTACCACCTCTATTCGTTATGGGCTGGAAAAAGTAGGATATCCTGTTGCAGAAGATGTTTCGCTGGACTGGTGTATTGGTCCGCCTTTAAAGCAGGCATTGGCAAAAATTCTAAATACTGATGATGATGCCTTAGCTGAGCAAGCCTTACAAATGTATAGGGAACGATTTAGTGTGACGGGTTTGTTTGAAAATGAAGTTTATCCTGATGTGGCAAATACCTTGATGTTACTTCATCAACGTGGTTATCGTTTATTTGTTGCCACAGCCAAACCGACTGTTTACGCCAAACGTATTCTGGAATATTTTGATTTGGCAAAATATTTTCAACATATTTACGGTAGTGAGCTGACAGGTGAACGTACCAATAAGGGGGATTTAATTGCTTATATTTTACAGCAACAAAATTTATTAGTAGAGCAATGTATCATGATTGGTGATCGTGAGCATGATATTCTTGGGGCTAAACGTCATGGCATAAATACCATTGCAGTACGTTATGGATATGGTACACAGCAAGAAATAGATGCAGCACAACCTTTTGCGCAAGTGAATGGCTTTTCTGAGTTATTAGATTATTTTCATTCACACTAGACTAGTTTGAAGACAATATATATCAATGACTGTTCACTGTCGTTGTTTAAAGGCTTAAACAAAACAATTGGATTGATTGGTTTAAGCCTTCAGCCATGTTTTTAGTCTATAAAAGTCATTTGTTTGGATCTGGACTGAAAAATAAATAAACCTAAAGCTAATAATGCAAATATGGCACCAATTCCAGAAAGATAAGTTAAACCAGCATATTGAATGATCATACCACCAAGTAAAGATCCGCCGACTACACCTGCATTGAATGCGGCGATATTTAAACCAGAAGCAATATCAACTGCATAAGGGAGCTGGTGTTTGGCAAGTGCAATAATTCTGGTTTGTAATGGTGAAATGGCACCAAAAGTTGCTAGCCCCAAAAGCGTTACACATATCGACATTGTCAGAGCATGGGGAAGATTGGTTTGAATCATCATCAGAACAACGACAATGCCTGTTAACATTAAAGTGGCCGTTTTAACATAGCCCAATTTATCGGTTAATACACCTCCAAGATAGTTTCCAATAGCAGCACCAATCCCAAAACTAAGCAATAACAAGCTGTTAAAAAAAGGTGTTAAATGCGTCAATTGCAAAAGTGTAGGGGAAATATATGTATAGAAGGTAAAAATACCCAGATAAGAAATCAAAGGAATTAAAGTCGTCAATAATAATTGTGGATTAAAAATAACGCCAAGATGTTGGGATAAACTTAATGTCGTTACATTGGCGGGCTGAAATGGCATAAAATAAGTTAAACCCAGTACAGCGAAAAAACCGCACAGACTAAGCATAAAAAAGACCCATTGCCAATGAAATAAATTACCTAACCATGTACCCACAGGTACACCAAAAGCCATTGCGACGGTTGCGCCGCCAAATACTAGAGAGATCGCCAGACCTTCCTGTTGTTTTTTTACCAATTGCGTTGCTGCACTAGCAGCAACGGCAATAAAAATACCGTGTGCAAATCCTGAAATTAGACGTGCGCTTAATAGTATGATGAGTTGTGAAGAGAATCCGGCAACAGCATTCGCAAGCACAAACATCAACATAGCAAAAATTAATAACCTTTTTCTAGGCCAGTGGCTGGCAAGTGCAGTAAGAAAAGGAGCACCAATCACAACGCCTAGAGCATAAATGGTAACTGCTAAACCTACGGTAGGAATAGATACGGCTAGATCCTGAGCAATGGCAGGAACCAAACCAATCGTAACAAATTCAGTAAACCCGATGGCAAAGGCACATAGCGCAAAGATATAAATAATAAAGGGCATAGATGATCCAAAGAAAAATATTTCAAGGAACACTATATGGGTTTTAATTTATGCTAAAAATCTGTATAAAAGTAAAAAATATATGATGAATTGTCATGAATCAAACCTTAAAAAATCTGGAAGATATACGTATTTTTATTAAAGTGATTGAAAGTGGAAGTTTTACTGCTGCTGCCAATCGACTGAATTTATCGCCTACAACAGTCAGTAAACAGATTACAAGATTGGAAAAAAACTTAAATATTCATCTTTTTGAGCGCAGTACCAGATCAATGCGTTTAACACAGGAAGGTAAAATACTGGCAAGTAAATTTCGGCAAGCCTTGATATTATTAGATGAAGCAGAACAATTTGCTCAGGACAGTCATGAAAAACTCACAGGTATCATTAAAATTACAGCACCATTGCCTTTAGGACGTCAGCAATTGGCGATCATGACCGCAAAATTTCAGCAATTATATCCGGATATTGGTTTTATGGTGCATTTAAGCGATCATCTGGTGAATTTATATGAGTGTGATATTGATTTGGCTATTCGAGTTGCACATTTGACAGACTCTAATCTGGTTGCAAGGAAATTGGCCAATAATCAGCGTATTTTGGTTGCGGCACCAGAATATTTACAAAAATATGGCATACCCAAACATCCTGCTGATTTATATCAACATCAATGTTTATTATTTTCGACACAAGGTATGTCTCAAATCATTTGGAAATTGAACAACACTCATGAGCAAATGCAGCTTACTTTATCGAGCCAAATGGTTGCGGATAGTGGAGATATTTTAACCTGTTGGAGTGAATTGGGTTTAGGTATTGCATTACGTGAAAGCTGGGAAGTGGCTGAATTAATTCGGGCAGGGAAATTGATTCATGTTTTACCTGACTGGCACGATGACAATACGCCCATTTATATTGTCCGAACCATCCGAGCACCAATTCCTGCACGTATTAAATATTTTATTGATTTTTTAATTCAGGAGTGGCGTATCTGTTTCCCGGAAGTTTAAATTAAAATAGTTTTATAGCACAATGAATGGGGTCGCGATACTCAGCTGTCGGATATAACACAGTTGAGTATCATATTATTTGTATAGCGATGATGTATCAATTCGCAGATTAAACTGCTTGAACCTGAAATGACTTTAGCTGTACTTTTTGATCATGGCTAAACACATCATTGCGCCACAGATCATGGCGATACCCGCCAAAGGTGTCTGGCTGAGTTGCTGTTTTGCGACAAAATAACTTCCCGATGTTTCTCCAAGGGTAATACCAAGATTAAATGCAGAAATATTTAATGCCGAACTAAAGTCGATAGATTTGGGACTATAGCGTTCTGCCATAGTCAAAACCCCGGTCTGTAATGTTGGAGAAACACCAAAAGCAGCAATCCCCCAAACGAATAACAGCGGTACCATTAGTACTTGATATGACATCAACATGCTTAAACACGTTAAAGTGATCAGTAGGGCTATACAAAAATAAAATAACGTTTTTTGCCAGCCTAATTTGACGGTCAGCGTGCCACCGAGTGTGTTACCGATAAATGTTGCGATACCAAATATAATCAATAACATGCTGGCGATGGTATAGCTAAAACCTGTGATATTGACCAGAATGGGAGTGATAAAAGTAAACGCACTAAAGCTTGCACCAAAACTCAATATGGTCAGTAGCAGCATAAGCCAGATCGGGTAGTGTGTTAAAGCATCTAATTGCATTTTAAAATGAAAATGATTGGTCGTGGTGAGTGCAGGAATATACTTAAACACAGCAACCAATCCCATGACTGCAAACAGAATGACTGCAAAAAATGGAATAGACCAGTGCCAGAGATAACCGATTAAACTGCCTAAAGGTACACCAATGACCATGGCGATCGTCAAGCCTGAAAACATAATGGCGATTGCACGACCAGTCTGTTGTTTTACCACCAGTTGCATGACCATACTGGCACCAAATGCAAAAAAACTTCCATGGGCAATCGCAGTGACAATCCGACCCAACAATAACATGGGGAAATTAACCGCAAAAATACAGATCCCATTGCCAAGTATAAAGGTGATGATCAGACCAATCAGGACATGTTTTCGATTAAATTGGCTGAGCAGTAATACCAGAACAGGGGTGCCAATGGCGAGGGCAAAGGCATAAATACCCACCAGTTTACCAGCTAGGACAATCGAAATATCAAATGTATGTGCTATGGTCGGTAATATACCAACCACAATAAATTCGGCCAGACCGATGGCAAAAGAGGTGATCGCAAGTGCCCAAACACCAGAATGTATTTTTTCACGCTTCATGATGAGGCTATTCCGCAGCAGCAAGTGCAATACTTTGATCTGCCTCGACACTGGCGCCGGCTACACCGATTGCACCCACTAATTCCTGATATTCATTATATAAAACAACACCACCGCCAAAGCTAATTAAGCCACCATTGGTATGTTCAATACTATAAATTGCACCATTGGGATTGGCAAATTGACCAAAATTAAAGCTGTTCATGCCAAAAAGTGCAGCCGTTCTGGCTTTTTTTATTGATACATCAATGGTTCCAGCAACAGCACCATCCATACGCATAAATTGTCTTAATAACCCCGATGAATCTACAATACTAATGGAAATCGAAAACCCTTGTTCTGTTGCCAGTTGATAAGCTTTTTCCAGTTTTTCTTTAAACAAGTTTTCTAACAATAAATGATCACGCATATTCAAACCCTTTTCAATTGATACATAAAAATGTCTGAAAAAGAGTTTAGAAGAATGATTTTTCAGAACCTAGTGTTGAACAGCAAAAGACCCAAAAGTTTGATAATGACAAACTTGTTAAAAAATTTTAGGCAATAATGCCAACATATTTTCTTGTGTAAAATCTGACTTGCTACCGGAAATACCCAGGGCAGCAGTAAATACACCTTGCTTAAACAAAGGGATCGCTATGCAGTTGAGACCTTGTTGCGTGTTTTCCAGATCAAGTGCATAACCCTGTATTTGAATTTGCTTAAATTCATGCACTAATTCGGAGGGAAGTAAATCGGCACGTCCCAAACTTCGGATCAAATCCGGTGAATTGGCCAGAATGACTTTTCCAATTGCCGAAGCAGTGAGGCTTTCACGAGGACTGCGAATATGTTGTTCGATATTTAGTGCTGTTGTACCATGATAAGCGGCTAAATATAAGTATTCTTTACTGCCACAAGCGATAGCAAGATAACAGGTTTGCCCACTAAGTTTTGCAATCTGTTGTATAAAGGTATGATAATATTGTTTTATTTCATCTTCCAGATGGATAACGTGTTTTGAAATGGTATTTAAGCGCAGTCCTAAAGTATAGGCAGTGCCTTGTCTGGAAATATAACCCAATGCAGCCAGTGTATTTAATAAACCATAAACAGTACTTTTGGGCAGGTTTAGGGCACTGGCAAGTTCAGAAAGTTTTGCAGAGCCTTGTCGTTGTGCAATATGTTCCAGAAGCAACATACTGCGTTCTACCGACTGAATACTACGATTTTCATTAATCATAAATATATACCAAATTTTAGTTTTGATACCTTAAGTGTGTGTCTTGGTTTGAAATGGTCAGCCTATACTAAACATAAATTAGGGATAAGATGAGTAAAAGAAATTTGTTTTATAGCAATGTCTGCTGCTTGTTTGAGGTCTACTCATCATTTGTAAGATAATGTTTGTCAATTCACTTATTTTTTAGCGGTATTTGACCGAATTTGCAGTGAGCAGCTTTACGAAATATATTTCTCATGCGCAAGATGGTTTTAATGTTGCAAAACAATGTTCCTGATACTAAAAGAAAAGTAGGTCAAATCGAAGGTTGATCCTAAAATATGCTTCATTTAGTAAAACTCAGTCGTGACTCTTTGATTAACATTAAATTTATTTGTAGAAAATAAAAAATTTTGTCTTGAACTGACGTTATATTAAATCAGGACGGATATATTGTATTTAAACCATAAAAAAAGCCTTAGATATAGTATAAGGCTTGGAAAAACAATATAGTTTTAAAAATTAAAACTGAGGCTTGACAACAACAAGAATAATGACAGCAACTAAAATTAACGTGGGTAGTTCATTAAACATACGCCAGAATTTATGTGATTTATAATGGGCATTTTCAATCAGTTTCTTGCGGTAATATCCACATACCAGATGATAGATAATCAAAATCGCAACCAATGCTACCTTAAGGTAAAACCAGATCGCTTCATGATAATGATAAATCGGGTCACCCCAGGCAACCAAAAAATGTGCTGTAATTAAGGTTGCAATCATAGAAGGCCACATGATGCCACGGTAAAGTTTGCGCTCCATGATTTGAAAGCGTTGATGACTGATGTTGTCATCACTCATGGCATGGTAAACATATAATCTTGGAAGATAAAATAACGCAGCGAACCAACAGATCACTGCGATAATATGTAATGCTTTTACCCAAAGAAAAGCATCAGATGGCGCATCCATGAATAACCCTTAAATGTGAGTAGTGTTAATTAGCCCATTTTTTGAAAATCAGGCAAGCATTTACACCACCAAAACCAAAACTATTACTCATGATAGTATTCAGTTTTGCATCACGTTTTTCAAGTACAATATCAAAGCCTTTTGCACCTTCGTCTAGGTCGGTAACGTTAATATTTGGCGCAATAAAGTCATTTTGCATCATCAGTACAGAGTAGATCGCTTCATGTACACCAGCAGCGCCTAAACTATGGCCTGTCATGGATTTAGTTGAGCTAATTGGTGGAACTTGACCTTCACCAAAAGCACGTTCCATAGCCTTAAGCTCAGTTACATCGCCAGCAGGGGTAGATGTGCCATGTGTATTGACGTAATCAACCTGTTCAACTCCATGTTGTTTGGCTTCATCTAATGCCATCAGGATACAGCGTGTTGCACCTTCACCACTTGGCGCAACCATATCTGCACCATCACTATTGGCAGCATAAGCCACAACTTCAGCAAGAATGTTTGCACCACGCGCCTGTGCATGTTCAAGTGATTCAAGAATAACAAAACCACCGCCACCAGCAATGACAAAGCCATCACGATCAGCAGAATATGGACGGGAAGCCTGTTCCGGTGTGTCATTATATTTTGAGCTAAGTGCACCCATAGCATCAAATAATAGACTTTGTGACCAATGATCTTCCTCACCACCACCAGCGAGCATCAAGTCTTGTTTACCCAATTGAATCAGATTGTATGCATAACCAATGGCATCAGCAGAAGTTGCACAGGCACTGGTGATTGAATGTGCAACACCTTGTAATTTGAATGCGACACCCAGATTGGCTGTAATGGTGTTACTCATATTGCGAGGGACGAAAAATGGACCAATTTTGCGTGCGCCTTTTTCTTCTAATAATTTGGTCATTTCAACGACAGATGCAGTAGAGTTACCACCACTACCTCCTGCAATTCCATAACGAGGGTTATTGGTGAGGTCTTCTGTTGTTAACCCAGCATGTTTGATTGCATCAACTGCTGCATTGTAGGCATACATGGCACAAACGCCCATAAAACGTTTTAATTTGCGATCAATTCCATCAAAATCTTGTTCTGCGGCAGCACTTACATGACTTTTAAAGTTAAGGTCGGCATAGGTTTGATTAAAACGGGTGCCTGAAATACCATTTTTTAATGCATGGGTAACATCTTCAAGTGTATTTCCAATACATGAGTTAATACCCATACCTGTGATCACAACACGACGAGTCATGTAAAATCCCTTATATTCGTTACTAAAAAGATTAACGTCATTTAAGCTTGTTTATTATCTGGCTGCAATGGCGAAAGATATTAGATTTACTGGTGAACTGGATTATTTTTCAATAAAAGTTTTACTGTTAGCGATCGTCTGATTTGGATCGGTGGATACAATGTTGTAATTTAACATTGTATCCCGTATCTCAAAAAATAATTGAATCTATCCAAAAGAAATATTGGAAGAGTTTACCACGGTGTTTTTTTCTCCCATTCTGGATCATAACCTGAACATGCAGCGGCAAGTTTAAGATAGTCTGCATAACATTCAGCCAGTAACACTTTTGGTATTTGATCAAGTGGTATTCCCTGTGCCGACCATGTGCGAATCTGATTTTTTTCAAAAGTAAGGTCATATAACACGGCAGGAATATTTTCTTCAGGAACAAAACTGCCACTAAAGTGAATTACTGCAGAAATTTCCAGTTGACTAAAAAATTTGTAATAACTGTCAAAAGAGCCTCCATCTTCAATACTGGCACGCTGATAACCTAATTTGCTAATTACGCCACGTAGAGTATAGGTATCCGTTAACCAACCTTTACGATCTTCAATAAATGTACTGGTTGCGTCTTTAATTTCGGGTAGGGCATGCTGCATTTGTTCAAATAGGAATTTAACTTTGTAATCTTTAAAATGTGTTTGCCATGCCTGTGTTTGCTCATGATTAAGTAACACTGTGTGAGCAATTTTAATTTTATTTTGGCTATTCAGTTGAATTTCATCATCTTCAAGATTAAGCAGGCTACCATCATCACTTGGACGGAAAGTTTGTATAATTTGTCCTTGATCATCGACTTCCAGCCATACTAGGCGCTGGATCAAGCGTTGCATAACTGGATGTGCAAAAATATATTCCTGCCAATCTGCAACAGTCCATAATCGTTCACTACACATAGCTTCACATAAACGTTGAGTTTGTAAGTTTATGATTTGTTTAAATTCTTTTTTACTGTTGTTGAATAACGCTTTGGATTCTTTAATGGCACTTTCATCATCGCCTTGACGGGCTGCTGGTAATGCTTTAATTATTTTTCCATCTTCATTGTTCAGGATAAATTTGTCATTTGCATCAACATGAGCTGTGAGTGTACGACTACCATAATCTAGTGTAAGGATCCCTGTGTCATCCAGACCTGCGGTTGGAATGGTTCGATCTGCTAATTCGTCACTACTCCAATGGTTGCGATCAGCAATTTGTTCAATAAATTGTTTCGCAAGTTTTTGTACTGAGGCTGTGCGATAACGTCTTGAAATTGAGAGTAGCAGCTGAATAATCAGTGGATCATTACTCACTGATAAGGCACTGAGCATGGATTCAATTTGCGCACGTCGTTGATAATGCTGCTTCATATAATCCTGTAACAATTTGACCGCTTGAGCGCCAGCTATCGGATAGGTCAATGCCAGTATGCCTTTACTTTTAATGGCAGAACCCAGATAGATTCCCAGATGTTCACGTTTGATTTCATCTTGTACTTGTTCTAGTGTGACGTGTTCATATTTGCCGTAATATTCGGGATATTTTTGTCCGTAACGTTTAAACATATCCTGATAGTTATTCAGGCGTTGAGGAGCATGATGAATGGCTTGCTCTATTGCTTCTTCAATACTTGGGTGTAGGGTGTCTTGTTGAATAAAACTTTGTAGCAGGAATAGCGCTAATATTTGCTGACTTTTATGCTCCAGTAACTCCAGATACCGTTGTAACAAAGCATTGGGAATCGGATCCTTGAGTTTTTCTGCTAAAATTACCCACCATTGAATGATTTGTGGGTTGATATCTGTGCCATCTTTCCATTTTAGTTGTGGCAATAGCGCAAGATTAAACCAGTGAAAACTACTGGAAACTTTCGCTTGTAAGCCTTTTTCAGCTTCTTTTTGTAATAGATCTGGTGAAAGGTAAGCCGAAATATCTTGTCCTAATTGCTCAATTGCAGTGAGTAAAGCTGCACGTACCACTTCTTTTTTTTCTTTCTTCAGCAATTCATTCAAAGGTTGTATGGCTTCAGGATGTTGAAGTCGTGCTAGCCACTCAATGGCGGTAATTCGAATTTCCTGTTTGCCTGATTGTAAGGCCTCAATGGCACGTTGCTGGATGTTTGGGACATTTTTTAACAGTTGCTGAGCTTCTACTCTTAGATTCTTGTTTTCTCCCAAAGCCAGTTCCAGTAAACGAGGAATATATTGCGCAGGCAAAGTTGGGAAAGTACCGAGAATCATAATGGCTTTGCTTGGAGAGTATTGGTAATATTGATTTTTTTCCTGATTTGGCAATAACCCTAAAGCCTCAGAAATCAGATCTAGATGCTCTGCAAAAAATGGCCAAATGGCATCTTTATCCTGAAAGTAATGATTTAGGGAATCCCAATAATCATGGATCAAAATGGTTCTGGCAATCTGTCGTTCAGGCTGATGCACACCGATTTGTTGTAAAATTTGCTCAAGTTGACGCAGTTCAAGATGTTGATAATGCTCCGGCTTGAGTTTCTCAAAAACACTACTCCAATGAATATAATGATCCCGACCTCGATTAAAAATAATCCGAATTGCATGTAATATGCTGTATTCAGGATAATTTAGTAACTTATTTTGATGATAAATAATCGGATAACTATCGGCTTTTTTGAGTTTGTTCGCGCCATTGATGGCATTAAAGATTTGATCGATATCCTGTTGCGTATATGCCGATAGTTCTTTATAACGCCGTTGCGCCCAGTCATATTTATACTGGCGGGTTTTATTATCTTGTTTTTCACTCTCTGCCGATTGTCTGGCTTTGTCCAGAACTTGTTGATAATTTTCCTGAAGAACCTGTTTAAATTGTTCTGGAATGTCCTGAAATGTTAATGGTTTTAATTCCGGTAATACAAGTGTATTGCTGTGTTCTGCTTGAGTCACTGCCTGTACACTATTAATACGGTTAATTGCAGCCTGAATATTGTCCTGCACCGATTTCTGTTTTTCCTCAGATAAGGCGTGCTGCAAAATCGTTAGATTATGCTCTCCAAGTCTTGCCAATTGATCTGCGGCATAGCCTCTTTGTTTACTGGAACCTTGTTGTAAATAATGCTTGAGATAGTATTGGCTGTCTTCTGTTTTTAGTTGCGAAAGCATCGGTGTTGCTTGGTTACGAACAGTTTTACTATTACTCAGACTTAATGCTGTTATCAGTTCAGGAACTTGTTTGCGAAATTCAGGAAACTTTTTGCAGAATTCAATAAATTGTAATTGTCCTGATGCACTGAATTGCGGAAGTATCTTGGTAACGGTGTCGATATGCTGGAGTAAAAAGCTGCTACAATCTTGTAGGCGAAACATGGTTTGCAGGCGATCGTGATGATAACTGTCTACTTCATTGCGTTCAAATAGCACATAAAAAGCTTGTATACCCGTTCCTTCCTGATTTTGCTCCAAAAGTTGATAAAGTTTTTCCAGACGCCAACTTTCCAGATATTTTTTAATTTCAGGTAGGTTGTGCTGGTGGGAATGATCGGTTTTGATAAATGCATCGACAACCAGATAGATAAACCATTTGGGTGCATCTGGTGTAATCTGTTTGAAATTTCGAAGTTGGGTGGCAGCCTCTAAAAATTTGCTATAACGAATAATTTGTTCTGCACTGAGTTTTTCAAATAAATGAATATAGAGTTTGGTACGGGCATTAACAGATGCCTTGATCAGTTTTTTTTCTTCATGATTGGGATGATATTGTGGGTGATACCAGCCATACGTTCCCGGATGATCTAATAAGGTACAAAGTCTATCATCAGGATACTGAGATAATGTTAGTAAAATTTCAGGATTATTCCCTTCAACAATATAGTTGACGGCCTGTAAAGCCAGTTGCTCATCTATTTTTGCAAGTGGCATCACAATGGTTTGAATGAGTTGCAATGAAGCTTGGTCTTGTAACCCAAGTAAATTACCTAATTTATTAAATAATTGATTCAGCATAATTCGGTTCCGTCTATCTTACAGATGGTTTTTTTCATTAAAAAAATTTTAGGAAAAAAGATATTGATAAAAAAGTATAGTATTGTTGTTGCACGACACAAATTGTCACTTTAAAGGTAACTGTTGACGCAGGTTATGTAACATCTCTATCAAAAATCGAGTCTTTAAAAGCATGGTTGTAAACGGTTGTTGTTGTAATACTTCTGCCATGATATTTAATCCAAGCGACCGAAATTGTTCAATTAATGCATTAATTTGTAGTTGATCATCTTCATCAAATTGTTGTCTGCCTGTATTGGCATAAAATTCCAGCAAGGTCAGGGTATGTGTTAAACTCAGATCAATCTGATTTTGAGGAAAGTTTGCCACGAAAGCTTGCTGTTGTTGCTTTTCGAGTAATTTAGTGATTCGTCCGGCCAGATTTTCCAATAGACTTTTTTGTTTTTTGACTACCGGAATACGATCATAATCCAGACTAAAAATTTCCGGATGTTCACGATTTAGCATTAAGCTGACGGGGATAAAATATAATGCTTGCGCTTGGCGTTGTATGCGTACCAATATACCGATAATTTTTTGCTGTTTACGCCAGTAATCCAGTTGTTCAATTTTGTATTGTTGCCCGGATTGAACAGCTAAGGAAAGCTGTAATTGTTGTCCGTTGACATCCTCTACCCAGAATTCAAAACGCTGGTTAATTTCATTAAGTTCAATTTCACTCATACTTTCAATATTCAGGAAAAAATATTGTGTAGTTTGTGAAAATAATGGGTTGTTTTGCTGAATTTTATCTTGTAATTGTTGCCAATTCTGAATGCCAATCTGCTTATCCCGAAAAACCGATGGCGATAGTTCGGCTAAAGGTGCTAAAACGTGTACAGTGGTCTCTTTTGATGGGCTGATCTGCATCGATTCAGTCATTTTGGCCTGAGAAAGTTGTATCTGGTTTTTAAGCAAAAAGGATAATGAACACCCCCATATTCCATTGTTGGCAACACTACTTTGATCAAAACTTAAATCCAGTGCATTACTACGAGCTTGAGTCACCTCGACCAAAGTGTTTTGTTGATCATCCCAAAAGCATAACGTCAAGCCACGTGCGCCACTAGGTATTTGCCACCATTCTGCGCCCAGAGCTAGTAAGTGGTTGAAGGAGGTGTTTTGGTAATCACGCCGTGCTTGTCCTTTAAGTAACATAAGCTGTTTTGGTTCATGACTTTGTTTTAAAACATTTAAATAAGCATATAAGCCAGCAAGTTCTTGGAAAATATGGCTTTCATGACAATGTATATCTTCTGCCAGTAATTGTTCAATTTGACTATAAAGTTGACGTAATTGTGCAGCAAGTCGGGGTAAATCCTGTGTACGCGCCTGCATGTTCAATAAATGTAGTGCCATGACAGATGTCTGAGTAATATGTGATAAGCCGTGTTGAATGAGATTTAGACAAAAATCAAGAATATCTTCAATGAATTGGCGTTGATCAGGTTGTAATTGTTCAGATGCTACGTCTATAAATTGTGTTTGGTCTTGCCAGTGCCAAAATTGTTGCTGTTGCTGAAATAAATAGGCAATACAGGCCAAATGAACTGCTGACTTTTGTGAATTAGCGATGTCCGACAACATACCGGAAAATCCTGTATTGGCAAAATAATTAATCGCAGAACTTGAGTATTGAGTGTAAAACAAGATTTTTTCTGGTTGAAGGTCAATGCGGCAATGATCTGGAGTTTGCAACCAGTCCTGTACGATTTGTTGAGCCAATAAACGTTGTGCTTTACCAACCTGTTTTTGCAGTTTTTCTATGTCCAAAGACATTGCTGATTGTAGTGCAGAACATTGATTCTCAGATGATGGTATTGTGATCGTTGCGGTATCAGTTGCAATAAATTGCTGTGTTTGTAGCCATAAAATACTACTCAGAATATGTTTACAGCACTCCTGTGCCGGACAATTACAACTGGCTGCAACAATACCTTGCTCAGGTAAAATTACCTCATATCCCTCTACCATAAATTTAAAAGGTAAGACTGTAGTTGCGATATCCTGTTGTGGTTGCACCGTATCCAGTGATTTTTTGGCACGTCTAAGTAAACCAGCATTAGCAAAAGTCATCAGACTGTCTTCATCATATTGAGTGTAAATATGCTGACTCATTGCATGACCTCGGCAAACCAGTCGGCCAGATGTTCAGGTGTCATGGCAGCAACCTGCATGCCACGTTGCTGTAGCTGTTGTGCGGTATTTTTATCATAAACAGGATGTGCCGCTTGATCCAGTGCGGCAAGTCCAAGCAAACGACAACCTTGTTCATTTAATTGAGCGGTTACTCGTAACATATCTTGAATCGATCCACCTTCTTCAAAATCACTGATTAAAATAAATATACTTCTCTGGGGCTGGGTGATCTTTTGGGCACAATAGTGCATGGCTTGAGCAATATTCGTTCCACCACCTAATTGAATCGTCAGTAAAATTTCAACCGGATCATGTGCCAGATGTGTTAGATCTACCACTTGTGTATCAAACAATACGAGATGTGTTGTAACTGCTGGTAAAGCTGCCAAAATACTGGCACAAATTGCTGCGTACATCACGGAATCCATCATGGAGCCGCTTTGGTCAACGCACAATACAATTTCCCAGGGTAAATGTTGCTGTACACGAGCATTAAACACAGGCTGTTGAATAATCAATTGTTGTAGAGAAGGTTGATAATGTTTTAAATTCAATGCAATTGTACGGCGCCAGTCAAAGTTTTGTGATTGTTTGATGTGTGAGCGTTTAAAACGATGACGCCGACCCTGTATGGTTTGTAAAAAACGTGGACGAATCTTTTCCAGCATATCTGCAACGACTTGAGTAATTAAGTTTTTAATTGCAGTACGCATTTCAGCATTTAATTGTCCTCGCATACTCAATAAGGCTTTAGCAATTTCGGGACTGGGATCTAATTGCTGAATATGTTCAGGACTTTTTAATAAATGACTCATTTGGTAGCGTTCGATCGCTTGCTTCTGCATGCGCTCAAATGTAGATTTGGGAAAAAGTTTACGACTTTGATTGAGCCAGTTAATTGCCGTCAGTTGTGAGGCATCCAGACTACCATGACGGTGTTGGTGTTGATGGATACCACGGCGTTTATATTCGTGTTGATATAAAAAATCCAGAGAGCGTTCCAATTGCAATTGCTGACCTGAAAGATTGGCTTGTTGTAAATTTTTATCTGCATATCGTCCCAGAATGAGCCGCCAACGTCTGGCTTGTTCCAATGGATCGTGAGGTGGGTGTTCGACAGTAGAATCGGGTTTTGTCATGATGATTCTCCTGTTTGAATAGATGTATTTATCCACTCTTGTAACTGATTTTTTTCTAGCATGGTTTTTAATTGCTGATTCAGTGCTGCGCCTAGCAACATTTCCTGTTCAGAAATATGACCATAGACCTGATCAAGGACTAGATCATTTTGTAAGCCTGTATATTGGGAAATCTTTTCTGAAATACATTGACTCTGTTGAGGGCTAAGTTGACTGAAGATATAGCGTAAATCCGGCAAAAGTCTTAAAAATTCCTCATCTTGCCATTTTCCGATCAATTGATGTAAAGTTTTGATGGCAATGTCAGATTGTACAAAGATCTCAGGTGCGATAAATAATATACCTTGAAGATATTGTATGGCAGACTCAGGATGTGACCCAGAGCCAAACGCCTGTACGATGGATTGTTGAAGTGCAGAGCTACTTAAATGGCCATCCAGGTAAAGTAAACATTGCAAAGCGCCAAATAATTTAGCAAGTTGAATATGTTGCAGTCTGGAAACATCGATATTTTGATAAAATAATTCCAAAGGATTGTCGATATTAAATTGTTGTCTGCTGTTATGAAGTAGTGTATGCAATGTTTTTAAATTTTTAAGATTCTTTTCAATTTTTTCTTCATGTTCATCATAAATTTGATCCAGTGCAAAACACGCTTGTTGCAGTGCCAAAATAATATTTTCTTTTAATAATTGCTCAGGTAATTGTAATAGTGTTTTGCCATGCCAGAGATAAAAAAGTTGTTCTGTGGCATTAATCAGTGAACCTAAATTTTGATCCTGATGCAAATATTGATTTAATTGCTGGCTAAACAAAGCCAGTTGCTGATTCAATCCCAATTGACACGCTTGTGCAAATAATTTGGCGGTATGATCTGCCGATTGCCCAAGCCCCTGTTTTTGTAATTGTTGCTGTGTTTGTAATAGTTGCCGACTAGCAATTATTTTAAGCTGATCACCTTGTTCTGCCAGTTCAATTAATCGCGCTTCTACACTTGGTGTCCATGCATAACGCCATTCTTCAAATAATAATGACATGCTGACACCATGAACAAAGTCAGGGCCAGACAAGCATTCAGCAAATCCCACATTGATATAACTCAGTAAATGTAAAAATTGGCTGATTTTTTGGTGTAGGGGTTTTCGATAAATATCCAGTTTTCGTTGTTTATTTAGAGTGTCATCCAGTTTAAAGCGAAAATTTTGGGCAAGCTGATAAGTATTTTGTAATAAAGCCGGGCTACGCTGAGTTTTTGCTACTTGTCCCAATTGCTGTCCACTTACATAGTCATGGATACATTTTAGTAAATAGTGTTGACCATCATCCATTTCACCTTTAATTAATGCTGTTTGTAGTGCATCTAAGATATCATAACGACTCGGGCGATAATGTCCTCTTAACTGTGCCAGACCAAGCGCCAATTCTGATGTATGCTTCAAGGCAATGTATGGCGTGACTTCCAGAGCTTGTTTATCTGCCAACTCTCGGCATAGTCGGCTAAGATAATCAAGACAGTGTTGTGTGGTATTTTCTGACGGATGTTCTTGCTTCGACAAAGGATTACCAGTCATCTGGTTCAGATTTTGCCATAAACTTTGATAATATGCAGGTGAAGGCATGCCAGATGCATAACCATTTAATGCATCCAGCCGATCAAAACTATAGCGGATTAACCAGTTTTGTTCTGACCATTTGACTGCTCCGGAGTCAATTAAATATTTGTGTGGTGTTTGATCAGTTAATTGCTCAATCAATGCCAATGTGTGAAATCCACCTGTCACAACCAAAATCTTATGGTCTTGTCCCATCAGCGGCTGAATATGCTGTAGCATACAATATTCACGATGTAGTGAGCCTTCCCTTAATAATACTTCTTGTTCATAGTCTAGCCGTGCTAAAGCACACCAGCCAAACACATGCTTAAAGAAATCCTGTGCCTGATGCAGTTGTTCAGGAGTTTGTAGTTCAAATAAATGATCCCATAATTCATCATGGTTGCGGCAATGTAAACGTTGTGCAAGTTGCTGAATAAATTGGCTATGTGCCAAATAACGTTCTTGCATTAAATTATTTTGTTGTGTTGAGTTCTGATTAAGGGACATTTGCTGGTGACATTGTTCTGCCCAGCTTTGATCAATAAATTGTAATTTTGCCTCAAGATTGTGACCTTCATGCAAAGCAATCCATTCGGGTGAATAATCGCAAAAAGGAAAATAAGCAGAATGTAATAAATTAGCCGTATCTTCACAATCTTCGCTTTTACGATTATTTGGCATGTGTGCCTGAGCAAAAATTGCGATAGGAGGTACGGTATGTTCAGATAATAAATCGGTAAGTAACGGTTGAAAGCTATATGGTGCTTCAATCAGAATATGTGTAGGCTGTAAATCTTGAATGTAATATTTTAGTGTATACGCACAGGCAGGACTATGATGGCGAATCGGTGCAAAGAAGATATTCTGTTGCATCAATTGTTGCTGTTTTTGCAGTGCCTCAGTTAAACGTTCTGGCCAACATACTGTGGAAAAAACATCCATGATTTAAAAATTCCGACTGGCTTCAAAAAATGCTTTCCAGTGTCGATCCTGACGACTACGTTCTTTAACGACGGTATCAAGGTAATAACGTAATCGTCTAGCATCATCTGCATTATCTTTAAAAACGACACCTAAAAGTTGTTGCGCAAGGTGAGCTGCACTTAATTCACCACCATCCAGATAAATTGCTTGTAAACAGGCAGCATGCGCAATATTTACTGCTTCGGCTGTTGACATCACTGCATCTGGTGTTTTTAATTGCGTTCCTTGTTGCGTTTGCCCTGAGCGTAATTCCTGAAAAACAGTTACCAGCAACTCAATAATATCAGGCTGAATATTTACTTCATTGTTAAGCTCCTGAAGTTCGTTTTTAAGTTGTAATTGTAATAATTCAACTTCAAACGCACGATCTTTAATGGGTTTAACCGTTTCAAAGTTAAAGCGTCGTTTGAGGGCTGAAGACATTTCATGCACGCCACGATCACGTAAATTGGCAGTTGCAATCAGATTAAATCCTTTATTGGCATGTAGGCTAAAATTTTGTCCCATTTCTGGAATCATGATCTGTTTTTCTGACAATAACGATACCAAAACGTCCTGAATTTCCGCAGGGCAGCGAGTAATTTCTTCAAAGCGCGCAATACAACCTTGTTGCATAGCATAAAAAACTGGAGAGGGAATCAATGATTGTTCAGTAGGGCCTTGTGAAAGTAATAAAGCGTAATTCCATGAATATTTAATATGGTCTTCAGTCGTGCCTGCCGTTCCCTGAACAGTAAATTGTGAACTCCCTCCAATTGCTGCACTCAATAATTCCGAAAGCATGGATTTTGCGGTTCCGGGTTCGCCAACCAGCATTAATCCTTGCTTTCCCATTAGCGTAACCAATGCACGATCAACCAGTGCATCATCACCATAAAATTTTTTACTAATTCTCAGATGCTCATTACCCAAAATAAAATCTCGTACAGCGTGGGCAGAAAGTTGCCAACCGGAAGGTCTGACTTTTTTGTCTTGTTGCCGAAGTAAATTTAATTCATCAGCATATTTGTGTTCTGCACTTTGTCTTAATTGTTCTGTAGTGGCAATATTGTTGATAGTCATCTGAATCTATTCATAAAAGTGATGATTTTTATATTATGGTTTAGCGTGTTAAAGTCAAAAGTTTTCGTGTTATAAGTCGGTAAGTGAAATTCTTTTCAAGGTAAAATAAAGATAATTTTTAAACGCTTTAATAACATAACAAACTTGCATCACGACACAAAACTGCTTTTAATGAGAATAAATACACACAATTTATTAGAGAAAAGATATGAGTAAAACATCAGCTATTTTGGGTATGGTCAAACAACTGAAAACAATTGCAAAAAAAAATGCTGCTTCCTCATCTTCAAAAGTTCAGAATCATCAGGTCATTGAAGGAGAAGCAAAAATCCGAGATCCCTTAGATACAGATTATGCGGATGTACAGCAAATGTTCCGTCATCAGTTTCCATCCATTACCCGTCAGGTTTTGGGTCGGCATTATACAACTGTAAATCAATTGGCGAGATTTGTAGTCCCAAATGGTCTGGATCAGGCCGCTGATGAAGTGTTTAAATTATTGAGTGATTTTTCTCGACAAATTGCTACAACAGATCATGTGCTTCATCAAACAGGACAAAAAAATATCGAGGAATTACAGCAAAATCTTGAACGCTCACAACGAGCAAGTCGTGCATTTAAAGAAAACAATAAAATCCTGGCTGTGACACAAGGGGCAATTTGTGGTGCAACAGGTGTGGTTGGTGCCGCGATTGATTTACCTGTTTCAGTGATTATTAGCTTAAAAACCATTTATGAAATTGGTCATGTGTATGGTTTTGAACTGGATAATGATGAAGATCAACGGGCGGTATATCATGCACTGTCAAAAGCAGACATTGGCTTGGTTGCAGAAAAACAAACCATTCTTCTGGGATTGCGTACATTACAGAGTATTTTTAAATCTGGTGATTATCAACAACTACAAAATTTCTTGGGTACAGGTTACTCAATTGCACAATTCCAAGATTATTTTAAAGATCAGCAAGGACAGTATAAATGGTCTAAATTGCAATGGCTGCATAAAATTTCTGTATTAAAGTTTGTGACACCGGTCATTGGTGGTGCAGTGGCAGCATACTATAATGTAAAAATGATTGATGCTGTGGCTAAACAGGCCGATGAAATGTTTGCCTCAGCGCGTCAATATTTACAAATTCATCATGATCAACAGATCTCTGTATTTGATGCTTACCAGCAAAATAGAGTAGATGAAAATAAAAAAGCATTTATACCTGAATTACATGAGTCATCTTCCTATCAGAAATCAAGTAGTGCTACAGAACCAAAGAATGATGCCATTGTAGAAGTACAAGTTCAGGACAAAGACCAACAGCAAAATACCGAACAGGCTGTTGTTGAAGTGCCGGATGATATTGCCATACAAAAAGGGATTGAAGCACTGGCAGAGCAGTACGTTGAAACTCCTGTAGCCGAAAAATCTCTAAATCCAGAGTATGAAAACCAGCAAACGACGCATAATACAGTGCCACAAACTACCCAAAAAACACCTTCTGGTCAGGCAAAAGCAAAACGATCACCTCGTCAGAAAAAAGTAACAAAAGCGCAGGGTAGTGACCAATAGTCTGATTAATTAGTAAATAGTCGTACGTAAATGGTTTGCTGGAATTTTATTCGTCACACATAAAATTTCAGCAGGCCTTAGTGTTTTATAAATATCGTGATTAATCCATAATTCAATACCGTATTTTAAACCTCATGTTTGATTACTAATTGTTGACCGGCATTCTGATATAGACTACAATTCCATGCCCTTAAAAAGTGGCATTTTTTACTTTTTAAGGTTGTTTAATAACGGGAGAATTGCCATATGGCAACAACAAATCAGTTGATCCGTAAGGGTCGTTCTACTTTGGTTGAGAAATCCAAAGTTCCTGCGCTTAAGGCTTGTCCTCAGCGCCGTGGTGTGTGTACTCGTGTATATACAACTACACCTAAAAAACCTAACTCAGCAATGCGTAAAGTTTGCCGTGTTCGCTTAACTTCTGGTTTTGAAGTTTCTAGCTATATCGGTGGTGAAGGCCACAATTTACAAGAACACAGTGTTGTATTAATCCGTGGTGGTCGTGTTAAAGACTTACCGGGTGTACGTTATCACACTGTTCGTGGTTCTTTAGACTGTGCTGGTGTGAAAGATCGTAACCAGTCACGTTCTAAATATGGTGCAAAACGTCCTAAGAAATAATTTTTAGGAAAAAAAGTACCAAAAATCCTTTAGCGTTTCGCTTGTTTGAATGTGTGTAACAGATTTGAAATTCAAGCGACGTATAGTAAGGCCAGCGTAGCGTGCATGACACTTGCACAAACTGCTGGATTATCCTGAAGTGTCATAATATTAGGTGTATTAAAATGCCAAGACGTCGCGTAGTCGCTGCCCGTGAAATCCTTCCGGATCCTAAGTTCGGTAGCCAAACAATTGCTAAATTTATGAACCACGTGATGCAAGATGGTAAAAAATCTATTGCAGAAAGTATCGTTTATGGTGCTTTAGACCGTGTTCAAGAAAAAAATAAAGTCGATCCAGTAGAATTTTTTGAAACCACTCTTGAAAAAGTTCGTCCAATGGTCGAAGTAAAAGCACGCCGTGTTGGTGGTGCTACTTATCAAGTACCTATGGAAGTACGCCCATCCCGTCGTACTGCCTTGGCTATGCGTTGGTTAGTAGATGCTGCTGCAAAGCGTTCTGAAAAAACTATGGCTTTACGTCTTGCTGGTGAGTTGCTTGATGCAGCTGAAGGCAAAGGTGCAGCAATCAAAAAACGTGAAGACGTGCACCGTATGGCTGAAGCTAACAAAGCCTTCTCTCATTACCGTTTCTAAACGGATAAAACAGTCCCTGATCAGGAGAATACTTATGCGTACCGCAGCTCGATTTAACCTCGCACTTTACCCAAGTGGGGGATTTGCGGGTATTTAAGTTGCCCGATATTAAGTATTCGTACGCATCAAATCTTGATGCGTCCTGTTTTAACAAAATATTTAGGAATGTAAGACATTATGGCTCGCCAAACTCCGATTTCCCGCTACCGTAATATCGGTATCTCTGCGCACATTGACGCAGGTAAAACAACTACCACAGAACGTATTTTGTTCTACACAGGTGTATCTCACAAAATTGGTGAAGTACATGATGGTGCAGCAACAATGGATTGGATGGAACAGGAACAGGAACGTGGTATTACCATTACTTCTGCGGCAACAACCTGTTTCTGGTCTGGTATGGGTAACCAATTCCCACAACACCGTATTAACGTAATTGATACTCCGGGGCACGTTGACTTTACCATTGAAGTAGAGCGTTCAATGCGTGTTCTAGATGGTGCATGCATGGTTTACTGTGCAGTTGGTGGCGTACAACCTCAGTCTGAAACTGTATGGCGTCAAGCAAACAAGTATCAAGTACCACGTTTGGCATTTGTGAATAAGATGGACCGTACTGGCGCCAACTTCTTCCGTGTTGTAGAGCAAATGAAAACACGTCTTGGTGCAAATCCTGTACCAATCGTTGTACCAATTGGTGCTGAAGATAGTTTCCAGGGTGTTGTTGACCTTATTGAAATGAAAGCCATTATCTGGGATGAAGCATCTCAGGGTATGCAGTTTGAATATGGTGATATTCCTGCTGAATTGCTTGAGACTGCAAATGAATGGCGCACCAATATGGTTGAGTCAGCTGCGGAAGCTTCAGAAGAGTTAATGGACAAGTATCTGGAAGAAGGTGATCTTTCTAAAGAAGACATCATTGCAGGTCTACGTGCCCGTACTTTGGCATCTGAAATTCAAGTCATGCTTTGTGGTTCTGCGTTCAAAAACAAAGGTGTTCAACGTATGTTGGATGCAGTGATTCAGTTTTTGCCATCACCAACAGAAGTAAAAGCAATCGAAGGTGTACTTGACGATAAAGCTGAAACTAAAGCATCTCGTGAAGCATCTGACGAAGCACCGTTCTCTGCACTTGCGTTCAAAATCATGAACGACAAATTCGTAGGTAACTTGACTTTCGTACGTGTTTATTCTGGTGTACTTAAACAGGGTGATGCGGTTTATAACCCAGTTAAATCTAAACGTGAACGTATTGGTCGTATCGTACAGATGCATGCCAACGAGCGTCAGGATCTTGATGAAATTCGTGCAGGTGATATCGCAGCGTGTGTAGGTCTTAAAGACGTTACTACGGGTGATACATTATGTGATGAAAAAAATATCATTACGCTTGAACGTATGGAATTCCCAGAACCAGTAATTGCACTTGCAGTTGAACCAAAAACTAAAGCTGACCAAGAAAAAATGTCAATTGCTTTGGGGCGTTTGGCCAAAGAAGATCCATCATTCCGTGTACGTACTGATGAAGAATCTGGTCAAACCATTATTGCTGGTATGGGTGAGCTTCACCTAGACATCATCGTTGACCGTATGAAACGTGAATTCGGTGTTGAAGCAAATATCGGTAAACCAATGGTTGCATACCGTGAAACCATCAAAAAGACTGTTGAACAAGAAGGTAAGTTCGTACGTCAAACAGGTGGTAAAGGTAAATTTGGTCACGTTTATGTTCGTCTAGAACCACTTGATGTCGAAGCTGCTGGTAAGGATTACGAGTTTGCAGAAGAAGTTGTTGGTGGTGTTGTACCTAAAGAATTCTTTGGTGCGGTAGACAAGGGTATTCAGGAACGTATGAAGAACGGTGTCCTTGCAGGCTATCCTGTTGTAGGTGTAAAAGCTGTTCTTTATGATGGTTCTTACCATGATGTCGACTCTGATGAATTATCTTTCAAAATGGCGGGTTCTTATGCCTTCCGTGATGGTTTCATGAAAGCAGATCCTGTACTTCTTGAGCCAATCATGAAAGTGGAAGTAGAAACTCCAGAAGATTATATGGGCGATATCATGGGTGACTTAAACCGTCGTCGTGGTATGGTTCAAGGTATGGACGATCTTCCTGGCGGAACAAAAGCAATTAAAGCAGAAGTTCCACTTGCTGAGATGTTCGGTTACGCAACTCAAATGCGTTCTATGTCTCAAGGTCGTGCAACGTACTCTATGGAATTCGCTAAATATGCTGAAACTCCACGTAATGTGGCAGAAGGCATTATCACCAAATTCCAGACTGGCGGCAAAAAAGGTGACGATGAGTAATCTTTGGATTACTATATTAACCAACTAATTTTAGTTAAAAAACCAAGCGCTCATGAGCGATCCTCATGAGCAGTTTAAGAAAGGAAGATCATCATGGCTAAAGCCAAGTTTGAACGTAATAAGCCGCACGTTAACGTGGGCACAATCGGTCACGTTGACCATGGTAAAACAACTTTAACAGCTGCTATTGCAACCATTTGTGCAAAAACTTATGGTGGTGAAGCGAAAGATTATGCAGCAATCGACTCTGCGCCTGAAGAAAAAGCACGTGGTATTACGATTAATACTTCTCACGTAGAATATGACTCTCCAACTCGTCACTACGCACACGTAGATTGTCCGGGACACGCTGACTATGTGAAAAACATGATCACTGGTGCTGCGCAAATGGACGGTGCGATCCTTGTCTGTGCAGCGACTGATGGTCCAATGCCACAAACA